>NZ_AP023213.1:3827500-4458493 GCF_014218275.1 Citrifermentans bremense | reverse complement strand
ATGAAAAGAACCTTCCAACCCAGCAATACCTCCAGGAAAAGAACCCACGGTTTCTTGGTACGCATGGCCACCAAAAACGGCCGTCTCGTTATCAAGAGGAGAAGGGCTAAAGGGCGCAAGCGTCTTTCCGTAAGCATCGCAACCAAGTAGTTTTCCTGTTTGACCAGCTCCAATTTTCCCAAGGCCGAACGCCTCTTGAGGCGTCCCGAGTTCCTGCAGTTCAACGAAGGCGCAACGAAGCTGCACACGCAGCATTTCCTTGTGCTGTTGAAACTGCGCGAAGGGTCGGGCACCAGGGTTGGGTTTACCGTGAGCAAGAAGGTAGGGAACGCCGTAGTCCGAAACAGTATCAAGAGAAGACTGCGGGAGTTTTACAGGCAGAACAAGTCTCTTTTCATCTCGGCCGATATCAACATCGTAGCCAAGAAAGGGGCGGACGTGCTTGACTTTCACCAGATCTCAACAGAGCTCGCAGCCGCCTTCGGGCGGCTGCGAAAAAAGTATGCTTAAGAAGATATTCATAGGCCTTGTAGTCTTCTACCAGAGGTTCATCTCTCCGCTCAAGGCCCCTTCCTGCCGTTTTTACCCTACCTGTTCGCATTACTCCTTACAAGCATTGGAAAAGTACGGTCCCGTCAAGGGGTTGTGGCTGACGGCCGCTCGCATACTGAGGTGCCACCCGTTCCATCCAGGCGGGTACGATCCGGTTAAATAGTCTCTTCAGGAGAATTTCATGGAAAAACGTCTCATCATAGCGGTAGTGCTCTCCATTGGGGTCCTCTACGCTTACTCTTTCATCTTCCCGACGCCCAAGCCCGTACCGGTCCCCGGGGCCAAGCAGGCCGCCATGACTTCCGCCTCGGCGCCTGCGCCCACCGCAGTAGCGGCACCGACCGCAGGCACAGCGCCCGTATCCGTGCCGGCACCCCAGGCAGGTCAGGCCGCAGCCGTTGCCAAGGACGTCACCGTAGATACCGATCTTTACACCGCTGTCTTCTCCACGCAGGGTGGCGGCCTGAAGAAGTTCGTCCTCAAGAAGTACAAGGAGACCGCAGGGCCCCAGGGGAAGGATGTCGTGCTGGTCAACGAGACCGCCCCCAACCGCTATGCTCTTCTCAGCGACTCCAGGGAATTCGGCATCTCCCCCAACGCCCTTTACACTGCAAGCACCGGTGAACTGAAGGTCACCGACGGCGGCAAGGGGACGCTTGAGTTCGCCACCAGCTCGCCCCAGGGGATCACCTTCCGCAAGGTCTACACCTTCTCCGGCGATGCTTACCGCATCGGTCTTACCGAGGAAGTGCACAACGCAGGCAATGTGGCTTTGACCGGAGCGATGCACCTGCTACAGACTTCTCGTGTAGTAGATGCGAAGAAAGAGGGGCGGTACGAAGTTCATGCCCCGTCTACTCTGATCGAAGGGAAGGTCAAAGTAGACAAACTTGACGACGTGCAGAAAAACCCGGTTCAGTACAGCAAGGACGTCGCCTGGTCCGCTTTTGCCGACAAGTACTTCATGGATGGGATCATTGCCGAGAAGGGGAGCATAAGCCAGGTCCGCATCTCTCGCCCGACCAATGACGCCCTTCAGCGCGACGTCGTTTCCCCCACTGTCAGCGTGGCTCCCGGGCAAAGCTCTGCAGTAAACTACGCCATCTACTACGGTCCGAAGGATCTGGACATCCTGAAGGTACAGGGGAACCGTCTCGAAGAGGTCATCGATTACGGCTGGTTCGGACCGATTGCGAAGCCGCTGATTCATTCGTTGAAGTTCCTCTACAAGTACACCGGCAACTACGGTATCGCTATCATCATCATCACCTTCATACTGAAGCTGGTCTTTTTCCCGCTCACCCACAAGAGCTACAAGTCCATGAAGGACATGCAGAAGCTGCAGCCCAAGATGACCGAGCTGAAGGAGAAGTACAAGAACGACCGCGACGCCATGAACCGCGCCGTGATGGAACTGTACAAGACCCACAAGGTCAACCCGCTCGGCGGCTGCCTGCCGATGCTGGTGCAAATTCCGGTTTTCTTCGGGCTCTATCGCGCGCTGATGTATTCCATCGAACTGCGCCACGCTCCGTTCTACCTCTGGATCACGGATCTTTCCGCCAAGGACCCGTACTACGTGACCCCGATCATCATGGGTGCCACCATGTTCATCCAGCAGAAGATGACTCCGACCAACATGGATCCGGTCCAGGCGAAGATGATGCTCATGCTCCCGATCGTCTTCACTTTCATGTTCCTGAACTTCCCGTCCGGCCTCGTTATCTACTGGCTGGTGAACAACGTGCTGACCATCGCGCAGCAGATGTATATCAACAAAGCCGTAGCAGACTAACCGGCAGCAGGTACAGCAAATGTATGTCCGCGACACAATCGCAGCAATCAGCACTCCGGTAGGGGAAGGTGGCATAGGGATCGTCAGGATCAGCGGCCCCGCATCCCTCCAGATCGCTCGAAGCATCTTCAATCCTAAATCGAACGGTGGCCTAAAAAGCCACCGTTTTTCTTATGGCGAAGTGGTGCAGCCAGAAACCGGCGACCTCGTGGACGAGGCCATGGCTGTCTACATGAAGAGCCCGAACTCATACACCCGCGAGGATGTGGTCGAGATACAGTGCCATGGCGGCACCCTGGTGGTCTCCCGTATCCTGTCGCTGGTCATTTCCCAAGGCGCGCGGCCGGCACACCCAGGCGAGTTCACCAAGCGCGCCTTCCTCAACGGGCGTATCGACCTGGTGCAGGCAGAAGCCGTCATGGACGTCATCTCCAGCCGCACCGACGCCTCTTTGGCCCTGGCCCAGCACCAGCGCGAAGGACTCTTGTCACGGCGCATATCGACTGTGAAAGAGGGAATCGTCTATGCTCTGGCTTACGTCGAGGCACTGATTGATTTCCCCGAGGACGACGTGAATGTAGCGGTAGAGACCGACGTTCTGGGTAAAGTGTCTCCCGCGCTTTCCGAACTGGACGCACTGATAGCAGGGTTTGACGAGGGAAGGGTGCTCCGCGACGGGGTATCCGTGGTTATCGCCGGGAAGCCCAACGTCGGAAAGTCGAGTCTGCTCAACACTCTCCTGAAGGAGAAGCGCGCCATAGTCACTTCAGTTCCCGGCACCACCAGGGATCTGATCGAGGAGGTCGTCAACATCAACGGCCTCCCGGTAAAGCTACTGGACACTGCCGGGATCCGCGAGTCGGAAGACCAGGTAGAGCAGGAAGGCGTGCGGCTTTCGCTAGACCGCATTCCCAAAGCCGACCTGGTGCTCTTCGTCATCGATGGATCTTCCTCTTTTGGAGAGGATGACGCCGTCATACTGCAGGCTATCGGATCGAAGAGCTGCATCATGGTGCGCAACAAGTCCGACTTACCGCTGGCTGTGGAACTTCCTGCTGAATGCACCGCTCCTGCGGTTGCTATCTCCACCCTTACCGGGGAGGGCGTTCCTCAACTGCGAGATGCCATCACCAACGCTTTCATGCATGGGCACGCCATAGACGGCCGCGAGTTCGTCGCACTCTCCAAGGCGCGGCATCGCGATGCATTGTTAAAGGCGAGGGAGTCGCTGCAATCTTTCGTAGAGAATTTGGAGGCAGGGGTGAATATGGAGTTGCTCCCTGTGGATCTGCGAGATGCACTGGACGCGGTAGGGGAGGTTACCGGAGAGACCACTGTGGATGACGTGCTGGACCGGATCTTCTCCAGCTTCTGTATAGGCAAGTAGTTTTGTATATTGTATAACATCCCGGTTTGGCTCATGATTCCTCTGTTGTTTCACGTGAAACATGGCTGCAAACGGCTTGTTCTTGTTATAACTTCCGGACGGACCGACAACTTGGGCTACGTAGTCTGAAGATGCGCTGGTTGGTTCTCCAGGTTTGATGTTCCACGTGGAACACTCCGGTTTTAACCCCTCTGTGACCTCAGTGTCCTCTGCGGTAAATAAGTCTCAGGTATCAATGGAGTAAGGTTTGATAGTTTACGATAAGACATATGACGTAATTGTGGTCGGTGCCGGTCATGCCGGGTGTGAGGCTGCTCTCGCCGCCGCCCGCATGGGACGTCCCACCCTTATGCTCACCATCAACCTGGACGCCATCGCGCTCATGTCCTGCAACCCTGCCATCGGCGGTTTGGCGAAGGGACACCTGGTCAAGGAGATTGACGCGCTTGGCGGGGAGATGGGGCGGAACATCGATGCAACAGGAATCCAGTTCCGCGTGCTCAACACCAAAAAGGGCCCGGCGGTGCGCGCCTCCCGCGCGCAGGCAGACAAGCAGTTGTACCGCCTGCGCATGAAGCACGTCATGGAGCAGCAGGATAACCTGGATCTGAAGCAGGTCGAGGTTACCAATCTGTACCTGGAAGAAGGATCCGTTGCAGGGGTGGATACTAAGGGCGGTGTGAGGTTTCTGGGCAAGACTGTCGTCCTCACTACCGGCACTTTCATGCGCGGCCTTATCCATATCGGCCTTGTCAATTACCCCGGCGGCAGGGCAGGGGACCTTCCCTCCATCGGCCTCTCGGACGGACTCAAGGACGTGGGCTTCGAGGTGGGGAGGCTGAAGACCGGCACTCCCGCCCGCTTGGACGGCAGGACCATCGACTTCGACAGACTTGAGGCTCAGCACGGTGACGAGAACCCGATCCCGTTCTCCTTCTCGACAGAACGGATCGAACAGCCGCAGGTTCCCTGCCACGTTGCCTACACCAATCCCAAATCCCACGACATCATCCGCTCTGGGCTGGATCGCTCACCGTTGTACGCCGGTATCATCGAGGGGATAGGCCCGAGGTACTGCCCTTCCATTGAGGACAAGGTGGTCCGCTTCCCGGAGAAGGACCGGCACCAGACCTTCATCGAGCCGGAAGGGCGCGAGACTGTCGAGGTGTACCCCAGCGGCATGTCCACCTCCCTTCCCATCGACATCCAGTGGGCCTTTTACCGCAGCATCGAGGGGCTGGAGCGGGTGGAGATCATGCGCCCGGCCTATGCTATTGAGTACGACTACGTCAACCCGATCCAGCTGCACGCCTCGCTGGAGACGAAGCTGGTCCGCAACCTGTACAATGCCGGGCAGATCAACGGCACCTCTGGGTACGAGGAAGCGGCTGCACAGGGATTGATGGCCGGAATCAACGCGGCGCTCAGGGTGCAGGGGAGGGAACCGTTGGTTCTGGGGAGGAGCGAAGCCTACATAGGCGTCATGATCGACGACCTGGTGACGCTCGGCACAAAGGAGCCGTACCGCATGTTCACTTCCCGCGCCGAATACCGCCTGCTACTGCGCGAGGACAACGCGGACCTCAGGCTGCGGGAGAAGGGGCACGAAATCGGGCTTGTTCCGGAAAGCCTGTACCAATCCTTCCTGGCCAAGAAGGAGTTGATCGACTTCGAACTGGAACGGCTTTCCAGGGAAAGGTTGACCCCGTCGGCGGCAGGCGAGGAGCTTTTGCAGGAATGGGATCTGGTCGGTATCCAGAACGCGATCAGCTACGAGCAGCTGCTGCGTCGCCCTGACTTCACCTGCTGCGACCTTTCCCGGATTTACCCGGAGATCATGGAGCTGCCGGAAACGGTGCGCGAACAGCTGGAGATCCAGATCAAGTACAAGGGATACATCGAGCGTCAGTTGGAGCAGGTCGCGCGCGCTGCAAAACTGGAGAGCACCACGATCCCTCCGGACATGGACTACAGCACCGTTCCCAGCCTCTCCGCCGAGGTGCGCGAGAAGCTGGTCCGCTTCCGGCCGGACACGCTGGGACAGGCATCCCGCATCCCGGGTGTGACGCCGGCCGGTATAACGATCCTCTCCATCGCGCTGAAAGCGAGGTATGGCAGATGATACAGAGTGCGAAAGACCTCCTGAAAAAGGGTGCGGCTGAGCTTGGGGTGAAGCTCGACGCGGCGCAGTTGGAGAGCCTGAACCTCTTCGCCGAGGAGCTGAAAAAGTGGAATCGGAAGATCAACCTGACGGCTATTACAGGGGACGAGGACATCGCGCTCAAGCACCTGGTTGATTCCCTGAGCCTCCTGAAGGCGGTGCGCGGCTCCGGGCGTCTGCTGGACATCGGTTCGGGCGGCGGCTTTCCCTGTATCCCGGTGAAGATCGTGCAGCCGGATCTGGATATGGTTTCTGTGGATGCAGTGGTCAAGAAGATCAGTTTTCAAAAGCAGGCGGTGCGGCTTCTGAACCTCACAGGCTTCAACGCGCTGCATGTACGTGCGGAGACGCTGGCGCAGGAGTATGCCGCCAGCTTCGACTGGGTCGTCTCCAGGGCGTTCTCCGACATTCCTTCCTTCGTCGCCATGGCACTGCTGGTTCTTAAACCGGAGGGACGGATCGTGGCCATGAAGGGTCGCAACGCCACCGAAGAGGTGGAAGCAGCCTCGGCGAAACTCGACGCTCTCGGCGCCCGCGTGCTCGAAGTCATCGATTTTACCCTTCCCGGTACCGGCGACGCCAGATCGCTGGTTGTAATTGGTAAAAAATGAATTAGTATTTGCCAATGTTTTATTTAATGAGCAAAAAAGGGCCGTAAGAGGGCGAAAAGATAAAAGCCAGGGCGACGGTTGCGCTCGTTTGTGTTCGGCGATTTTTGACCCCTTTTTTAAAGCCTAATTTTTGTGCAATTTGCCTCGGTGAGGCGATCGGAAGACTTTCCTGCTCTTTTGACTCGACCTGTCGTCGAGCAAGGTCGGTATCATCTGGCAGGTGAGTCTGAGCGGCAGTGAGTGACGTGTTTGGATCACCTTCGGAGCGAATGGTCCGAGTGAACTGTGGCTTAGTCTGTTTTAATTTTTAACCGGGAGAAGTCGCTCCTGTACGAGTAGTGATTTGTATTAGAGTTATTGCACAAATCACAGATGTTATTTCGGCATAGTAAAAAGGTGTTTCCTTAGTATTCTTATTCCCTCGCCTAACGGAAAGCTCTGCGTGAACCCCGGAATCCTTCAACCCTTCCGGGAGCAATAATTTTGACAACTGCATCTTTTGTATGTTAGAAATAAAAACTTTTTTTGTTTACGCCGTAGATTTTGAAAAGGATCTAAGGGGGACAGAACATGCATCATTTCCAATACAAAGGTGAAGAGCTGTTCGCAGAAGACGTCGCGATAAAGGATATCGTCGCCGCCGTCGGCAGTCCCGTCTATATCTACTCGAAGGCGACGCTGGAAAGACACTACAGGGCCATGGACGATGCCTTCGCCCAGGCCCCGCACACCATCTGCTACTCTGTAAAGGCCAATTCCAACCTCGCGGTGCTGAAGACCTTCATCAAACTTGGTGGCGGGGTCGACATCGTCTCGGGAGGGGAACTGTACCGCGCTCTCGCCGCGGGGGTGGATCCGAAGAAGGTGGTTTACTCGGGCGTCGGCAAAAGAGACGACGAGATCGCCTACGCCCTTGAGAACGGGATCCTGATGTTCAACATCGAGTCCGAGCAGGAACTGGACCGCATCAGCGAAGTCGCGGGACGTATCGGCCGTAAAGCGGGCATCGCCATCCGCGTCAACCCTGACGTCGATCCGCAAACCCATCCCTACATCACCACGGGCCTCAAAAAAGCAAAGTTCGGCATTAACATCGAGCGTGCCCTGGAGCAGTACCAGCGCGCCAAGGGGCTCGCCAACATAGAGATTCTGGGCATCGACTGCCATATCGGCAGCCAGCTCACCAAGGTCTCTCCCTTCGTCGACGCCATCAAGAAGCTGAAGCGGCTCCTGGACGGCGTGAGGGGGATGGGGATCGACATCAAGTATCTCGACCTGGGTGGCGGTCTTGGCATCCAGTATGACGACGAAGCACCACCGCTGCCTGCGGATTACGGCTCATCCATCCAGGAAGAGACCAAGGATCTCGGGCTGCACCTAATTTTCGAGCCAGGGAGGAACCTAGTAGGCAATGCCGGCATTTTGGTCGGCAAATGCCTCTACACTAAAAAAGGCGAGGAAAAAAACTTCGTCATCGTGGATGCAGGGATGAACGACCTGGCCCGTCCGGCTCTCTACGGTTCCTTCCACGGCGTCAGGCCGGTCTTCCGTAACCAGGACGGCATGATCGAAGGCGATATCGTCGGTCCCATCTGCGAATCTGGCGATTTCCTGGTGAAAGAGCGCGAATTCCCGAACTTCCGCCAGGGCGACCTGATTGCGTTCATGTCCGCCGGAGCCTACGGCTTCACCATGAGCAGCAACTACAACAGCCGCCCCCGCGCCGCCGAAGTGATGGTCGACGGGGATAAGTTCGAAGTGGTGCGCGACCGGGAGAAGCTGGAGGACCTGGTCCGGGGCGAGCGTGTACCGTCCTTTCTTTGAGGCTCAGGGCCGCACGGCGCTCCAAGCGGCTGGTGCTGCCGTGGCAAAAGAGCAGTAGCGCCGGGGACTTTTTACAATTTTCGATAACCATTAGCAGTCATACAAGGAGGTAGCACATGTTCCAAGGAAGCATCGTAGCCATCGTCACCCCATTCATAAACGGAGCGGTGGACGAAGAGAAACTGCGCGAGCTTGTGGAATTCCAGATAGAGAACGGTACCGACGCGATCGTTCCCTGCGGCACGACCGGCGAGTCTTCCACCCTGAGCTATGTCGAGCACGACCGCGTCATCCAGGTCGTGGTCGAGCAGGTAAACAAGAGGGTTCCGGTCATCGCCGGCACCGGCTCCAACTCGACCCACGAGGCGATCGAGATCACCCAGCACGCCAAGGAGCTCGGCGCGGACGGCGCGCTCCTGGTGACCCCTTACTACAACAAGCCTTCCCAGGAAGGGCTGTTCCGGCACTACAAGGCGGTTGCCGACGCCGTGGCGCTCCCCCAGATCCTTTACAACGTACCGGGCCGCACCGGTGTGAACCTCTTGCCGGAAACGGTGGCGAGGCTCTCAGTGCACCCGAATATCGTCGCCATCAAGGAGGCAACCGGTTCGCTACAGCAGGCTTCCGAGGTGCTGGCGCTTTGCGGGGACAAGCTGGACGTCCTTTCCGGCGACGACTTCATCACCCTCCCGATCATGGCCGCGGGTGGCAAAGGTGTCATTTCCGTTACCGCCAACATCATGCCGAAGGAAGTCTCCTCCCTGGTCGACGCGTTCAACGCCGGCAACATGGAAGAGGCGCGCAGGCTGCACCTTTACCTGCTGAAGATCTCCAACGCGATGTTCATCGAGAGTAACCCCGTGCCGGTCAAGGCCGCGGTTTCCCTCATGGGCAAATGCAGCTCCGAAGTCCGCCTGCCGCTGGCCCCGCTGATGGAGGCGAACCTGGCCAAGCTGACCGCCATCATGAAGGAATACAAGCTCATCTAGTCATCTTCCCTTTCCCTCACCCCTGCCCCCCTCCCGTTAGGCGAGGGGGGTAGAGCTGGGACATTAATCAGGAATTCTCAAAAACGGAGATGAACCTAATGGTAAAAATAGCTGTTTGCGGGGCTGCCGGACGGATGGGCGGGCGCATCATCGCCGCCATCAAGGAAGCAGAAGGGGTCGAGGTCTGCGGCGCTTTGGAGCGTCCGGGGCACCCGATGGTGGGGCAGGATGCGGGCTACAACGCCGGTCTGGGCGCCATCGGAGTCACCATCAGCGACGACTTGAACGCAGTGGTGCAGGCGTGCGACGTCCTGATCGACTTCACCGCCCCGAAGGTCTCCCTGAAAAACCTCGAAGTCTGCGCGCTCTACGGCAAATCCATCGTCATCGGCTCCACCGGGTTCACCTCCGAGGAGCGGGCCCTGGCAGCGGAACTTGCACGCGATATCCCGGTGATCATCGCGCCCAACATGTCGGTGGGCGTCAACGTCTGCTTCAAGGTGCTGGCCGACGTCGCCAAGATCCTGGGCGAAGACTTCGACGTCGAAATCGTCGAGTCGCACCACCGCCTGAAGAAGGACTCCCCCTCCGGTACCGCGGTGAGGATGGGAGAGGTGGTAGCCAACGCGCTCGGGCGCGACTACAACAAGGTCGCCAACTACCATCGCGAAGGGATCTGCGGCGAGCGCACCCACGACGAGATCGGGATGCAGACCGTGCGCGGCGGCGACATCGTCGGCGAGCACACCGTCTACTTCATCGGCATGGGCGAGCGCATCGAGATCACCCACCGCGCCCACACCCGGGACATGTTCTCCAGGGGTTCGGTGCGCGCCGCCAAATGGGTGGTAACGGCAAAGCCGGGCGTCTACGACATGCAGGACGTGCTGGGACTGAGATAGATAAGAAAACTTTCTGGAGGAAGATGTGGCAAAAATTAACGACAACTACCTGAAACTTAAAGCAGGATACCTTTTCCCCGAGATCGGGCGCCGCGTGCGCGCCTTCGCCGCCGCAAATCCGGAAGCGAAGGTGATCCGCTTGGGGATCGGCGACGTGACCCAGCCGCTTACCCCGACCATCCTCAAAGCGTTCCACGACGCGGTGGACAACCTCGCCAGCGAGAACTCCTTCATGGGTTACGGCCCGGAGCAGGGGTACGACTTCCTGATCGACGCCATCATCGAGAAATCCTACAAGCCTTTGGGCGTAGACCTGAAGACCACCGAGATGTTCATCTCCGACGGCTCCAAGTGCGACTGCGCCAACATCCTCGACATCTTCGCCCTCGACAACACCGTTGCCATCGGCGACCCTGTCTACCCGGTCTATAACGACACCAACGTCATGATCGGCCGCACCGGCGACGCCGACGACAAGGGTTACTACAAGGGGCTGGTCTACATGCCCTGCACCGAGGAAAACGGCTTCTTCCCGGCATATCCGAAGGAGAAGGTGGACATGATCTACCTCTGCTTCCCGAACAATCCGACCGGCGCCGTGGCGACCAAGGAGCAGCTGAAGGGGTGGGTCGATTACGCTCTGGCCAACGACTCCATCATCCTCTTCGACGCGGCCTACGAGGCGTTCATCACCGATCCCTCCATCCCGCACTCCATCTACGAGGTGGAAGGGGCGAAGAGGTGCGCCATCGAGTTCCGTTCCTTCTCCAAGACCGCCGGCTTCACCGGCGTGCGCTGCGGCCTGGTGGTCGTTCCCGAGGAGCTTGAAGGGACGACTTCCACCGGCGAGAAGTACAGCTTCAACAAGCTCTGGCTGCGCCGTCAGACCACCAAGTTCAACGGTGCTTCCTACCCGGTGCAGAAGGCGGCTGCTGCGGTCTACACCGAGCAGGGGTGGAAAGAGACCCAGGCCAACATCGACTACTACATGGAGAACGCGCGCATCATCCGCGAAGGGCTCACCGCGGCAGGCCTCACCGTGTACGGTGGCGTCAACGCCCCTTACATCTGGCTCAAGACCCCGGCCGGGCTCACCTCCTGGGACTTCTTCGACAAGCTTCTGAACGACTGCCATGTCGTCGGCACCCCCGGCAGCGGCTTCGGCCCGAGCGGCGAAGGGTATTTCCGCCTTTCGGCCTTCGGTAACCGCGACAACGTCGTCGAGGCCGTGGAGAGGATCAAGAAGAACTTCAAGAAGTAGAAAGGTAACGAGATAGAAAACCAAAAAGGGCGGCCCCGCAGGATGGGGTCGCCCTTTTTACGTCATAGCATTAAGTCAAAGTCGAAAACACTCACCACAGAGGATCACAGAGGAAAAGCTAAAAACTTTTACAGTTTAAACCTTTTTGATTTTTCCTTGCTTCTGGTTTTCCTCTGTGGACCTCCGTGTCCTCTGTGGTCAGTGCCTTGTTTTGCCTTTATGCAGCCGCCTTGATCATCCGCACCAGCTCCCGACAGAAAGCGGGGAGGTCGTCGGGTTTCCTCGAGGTGACCAGGTTGCCGTCAACTATCACCTCGACATCCTGGTACTGCGCCTGCGCGTCGCGCATCTCCGGGGCCACCGTCTCGTAACAGGTCGCCTTGCGTCCCTTGAGCAGCCCGGCTGAAATAAGGATCTGCGGGCCGTGGCAGATCGCGGCCACCGGTTTCGACGCCGACATGAAAGCGCGGGCGATCTCTTGGACGGCGGGGCTGTTGCGGATCGCTGCAGGCGCCTTGCCGCCAGGCAGGACCAGGACCGCGTAATCGGCTGGCGTCACCTCGCTGAAAAGCTTGTTCACCGGCACTTGGTAGCCGTGCTTGCCGTGTATGGAACCGGCTTTTTCCGATGCCACGTCGACCGTATAGCCGGCCTCGCGCAACCTGTAAAGAGGAACAAGCAGTTCGGTATCTTCGAAGTTGTCGGCGCTTAAGATCAGGGCTTTCATGACTCCTCCTCTACTCCGTGTTAGTTAAGCTACCGCTAGTATCTGCGGTTAGCGATTGAGCGACGGAGATCAAGTTTACCAGCACTTTTATTAAATAAAATAAAGATGGTGAAGTAGAGCGGAGAGTACCCGGTGGGGGAGTGAAATTGTGGCGGTGTTATTTCAGGACGGTGTAACCGTTCTTGGGATCCCAGCGGTACCCCTTGCCGCTCCAGATCGCCTCGATGGTCTTCCAGTCCAGTCCCAGCCCCTTCATCTCATCGCAGATGTAGTAGGCCGGCATGATCTCGTCGTCGTCGATCCGCCCGTCGCCGTTGGCGTCGGCCCAGTGGTAGGGGCCGATGCGGACATCGCTTCCGCCCCCCACCTCCTCGGTACGGTTCGCGTCCTCCCCGTGCAGCACGATCTCTCCCTTTACCTTGACTTCCTTGCCTTGCGCGAAGGGGGCGGGGGTGCGCACCGAGTACGAGATGACCACGGGATTCCCCCCGCTGGGAACGAGCCACTTGAGGCTGGACCGGGCCGGTTCGGCGGCTGAACTTGGGGGAACGGAGCTTACGAGCCGCATCCCGTCGGGGAGCTTCTCCTTGAGGATGAATCCGAAGGGCTTGCTGGGGAGCCGGGTAACCTTGATCTGCACCGGGATGATCTCGCCTGGCGCTGCATAGCGCGGCAGCCAGCGGACGGCAATGGGGGCGGAAGAGGGGGGGCGGCTGAGGATTACCACCGCCAGAAGGAGCAGAAGCGTGAAAAGACCGAAGAGGACAAGGAGCTTCTTTCGGCGCGGGGAAGGCGGAGTCAAATCGGCGTCAGCCTCACCCTCAGGGGCTGGCGGTTCCTGGCGCAGGATATCGTCGAGCGGGACCTCGAGGGCGTCGGCGAGCTTTTGGGCGTTCTCCCGCTTGATCGAGGGATAGCGGTTGTTTTCCCAGCGCGAGATGGTGTCGGTGGTGACTCCGACCACGCTGGCGACGTAGAGCTGGGTCAGCCTTTTCGCCTCGCGGACCGTCCGTATCCGCGTACCGTCTATGGCAACGCTCGCAGCGGACAACTTGTCGGATCTGTCGTTTGCTTCCATCATGCTGCCGGCTCCCTCGGCGTCTTTTCAGCACCGCTTCCACCCCGATGAGGGGTGTCCGGAACCCGACATCGGGTCATATTGCTATAGATGTCGGTACCCGTGGCGCGCGCCCGATGCTATTTTTACCACAGTTCGGCAGCAAATAACTCAAAAAGAAAAGGGGCACCAAAATGAAAAAAACAATCGCCGCAGTAGCTATGGTCATCTTCAGTGCAGGGGCAGTTCTGGCAGCGGACGTGATCACCCTCCCCGCCAAGAACGGGGACATCACCTTCAATCACAAGAAACACCAGGACACCCTTAAAGACTGCAAGGCCTGCCACGAAAAAGGACCGGGCAAGATAGAGGGTTTCGGAAAGGATTTCGCCCACAAGACCTGTAAGGGGTGCCACGCGGACAAGGGTGCAGGCCCGACCAAGTGCGCCGAGTGCCACAAGAAGTAGTGGCGCCTCGCTGAAAGCAGAAAAAATGCCCCTCTCCAACCGGCGAGGGGCATTTTTTTTTGGGGTTTCTATAGGGCCGGCAAAATAGTTGCCATGCCTGTACCTGGGGGGCTCCTTGCACGCGATCAGATCTGCGGCGGCGTGGCGAAGATTTCGTCTATGGCGTCGAAATCGAGCCGTTCCTCGGCCAGGGACCTGATCAAGCGCAGCTTTTCCGTATCCCTTGCAGTGATCTTGGAGACGTCGTCGGTGATGATGCGGTAAAGATCGGCCGTGCTCAGCTTGTCGGTGCGGAAATACGGGATGTTGCTGCGGTCGATGATGCGCTGGGTGATGACGCTGACGTCGGTGAGCCCCGGGATGACCAGGCCCACGATGCGGGAACGGTATTCAGGCATCTGGTAAAGGTTGGCGAGGGTGACCAGGAGCTCGTCGCGGCTGCTGGTGACAAGCAAGAGCGACGAGTCGCGCAGCATCTCGGTGACGCGCTGGGTGGAGGCTGCGCCGATCTGCACGTGGTGGATGATGCGACGCACCTCGCGGCGGTTGCCGTGCAGTGGCAGATCCAGAAGGCGCGCCACCCGGCTCAGCGTCGGGTTGGCGAGCACGGGCTTGTAGTCGAAGCCGCCTAGGACCGAGAAGGGCTTCCCGGCGAAGGCGCGGGAAAGGTAATCCAGCGTCTGCGCCCGCTTTTCGGTAAAGAGCTTGTTCACCAGTACCCCGCGCACCTCGGCTCCCTCCAGCTTGAAGAGAGCTGTGTTCATGGCCAGAGTGTCGATGACGTTGCCGACCCCGCCGCCGCTCACCATCAGGACCGGCGCGTTCAGCATCTTCGCGATGCGGGCGTTGGAGAGGTTCAGCACGGAACCGACCCCAGGGTGGCCGGACCCCTCTATGACGATGAAGTCGCAGTGCTTCTCCAGCTCGGCGTAGCTGGAGAGGATACGGTCGGGGAGCTCGTCCAGGGGGATCTTGCCGTCGATGGCCTGGCGCGAGGTTTCGGGGTGGACCACTACCGGAGACATGTAGCGGAGGTCCTTTTCGAGCCCGAACACCTGTGCGATCAGGGCTGCGTCCTTGTCGACCGACACACCGCGCAAGAGCGCAGGCTTTGGCCCCAAAGGCTTCATGAACCCGACCCTTCCGTACTTCTTCTGGGCCAGGTGCAAAAGCGAGACGCTGATGGTGGTTTTTCCTATGTTCTGCCCCGACGCCGCGATGAAGATCTTCCTGGCCACGATGCCCTCCGCAAAGGCTCATTAACGGCTGAGCCGTATCAATCATCTTACCGATGCGGTCTGCTGTCAAGACGGAAAAACTCATGAAGGAGGCGTGGGAGCAGCGGGGGCTAGGGGGGAGCGGAGTTGGAGGAGCGTAGCAGGTGCCACGGGCACCTGTTCAGCATCTGGGTCAGCGCGTAGAAGTAAACCTCGGCCCGCCCCTTCATGCTCTCGCAGTAATGCGGGTGCGGATGCCGGGGATTTCCCGTCATGTCGTAGTGGGTGGCGTAGCAGCCGCCGGCGCAATCGTAGCGCAGCCAGCAGTAATGGCAGGGGAGTTGGCCGTCGACCTCGAAGCCGGAAAGGGTGTCGTGCAGGGAGAGACCTGCGTCGGCGCCGGCTCTGCCCATGGCGAAGTCTTCGCGGTCCACGAAAGCGATGCAGGGGAAGATCTCCCCGTGGCTGTTGATGGCGAGGGTGTTGGTCCCGGCGCCGCAGGGCTTGGTGAAACGGCTTCCGCGCCTGATTCTGGTGATGTGGTCGAGTATGTTGGAGACGAAGGGTATGTCGCGGGTGTCCTGGTACCGGCTGATGTAATCGATGTAGTAGTCGATAAACTCCCTGAGCTCTAAGAGCTGCCGCTCCACCGGCACGTTAAGCTGCTCGTAGATGGGATTTTGATGGTAGCCGGGCTCGTGGCAATATTCCAGCTGGATCCGGCTCACCCCCAGCGTGGTGAGGGCGAGGAATGTCTCCAGGTAGCTGTCGGAGAAAGCGGTCAGGGTGGCGCGGATGCCCAGAAGCTTCGGGTTGGGGAAGGATTTCATGTTGTTAACGATGAGCTGCCAGGTGCTCTCGCCGTATTTTCCGGGTCTCTGCAGGTCATGGATCCTCTGGCTGCCGTCAAGGCTGACCCCGATCTGGGTGAAGTAGCGGGCAAGAAACTGCGCCACCGGGCCTTCCAGCAAAGTGCCGTTGGTGTCGAGCGTGAGGTAGAAGTTCTTGCCCAGGCGCGCCTCGTGCTGCAGCAGTTCCAGCGTGATCTTGGCCATAATGGGGAAATTGAGCAGCGGTTCGCCGCCATAGAAGTTGATGAAGATCTTGTCGGCGCTGGAGGCCTCCACCAGGTCAAGAATGAGCTTCAGGGCGCGCTGCGCCGACTTCTCCCCCATAAGGTGCCCAGGTTTGCCGAAAGTTCCGCCGCGATTCCAGCAGTAGCAGCAAGCCATGTTGCAGTTTTGGGCCAGGTAGATGGAGAAGGTCTGGAAGCAGTTTTCCCCAGCCCTAGGTTGCCGGTCTCGGGAGACTGGGAGCGGGACCTCTAGTTCCTGGTGCAGCAGGTCGCAAAGCTCGGCGTAAAGCGGCGCTTCCGCTGCGGAAAGGGGGCGCGGGGGGGGACCTGGAGCCGGCCCGGTCCGCCCCACCCCTTGCGGGGCCTGGAGCTCCGAAAACATCCGGGACGCCAGGTCGCTTAGCTGGTAGAGCCTTGCGGAGCGTGAGAAGAAGAGGAAGTTGTCGCCGCCTTGTTCGAAGCTGTGATAATCGCTCATATTGTTTCCGCCCCTGGGCTCATCACAGCGTTTCGCTGTAGAACCGTGTGGCGGCCTGGCGCGTAAAGGACCGATCCACGGCACGCAAGCGAGGTGAGAAGAGTACTCAAGGCTCCGGCTCGCGGTAGACCGCTATCCGCGAGGAGAGCCTTCGTACTGAAAATTTGCGCTCCGCGTCTTGCAGGGACCAAAGCCCTCCGGGTTGTCTGACGCTCACTCTGGCACCGTCCCCGAGGGCGTCGCCAAGCCGCTCCAGACGCTGCCTGAGCACCTCGGGGATCAGCTTTTCGTCAAGCTCTTCGGCGTGTTCCACGCCGATGGAGCAAAGCGATATTTCCAAGGGGGTGGCCGCGTTGCAGGCGGTAGCCGAGCGATAGCCGCTGTGCTGGGATTCGGTGGTGCAGGTCTGGGTGGCGTGGATGGAATCGATGCAGACCAGTTCGGCGCTGCCGGCGTGGGAACTGCCTCCTTCAGATATGAGCCTGATGTGGGAGGTTATGGTTGCTTCCTGGTGATGAAGGTCGTGGAACGGATCCCTCATGATGCCCTCTCCTAACTCCAGATTGATCATTAGAGACAGGTGGTTTCCCGCGGCGCCGCGGCGCCGCACGGCCCATCCTCTGCTTGATCTGCTGCCACGAGCAGGTTCATTATCAACAAAAATTAAAGTATGTCAATGTTAGCGTTCATTTAATTTATAGTTATTAGATTGGTCGGAAGGGGGCTGGAAGGGGTGCGGGAAACGAAAAAGGGCGAAGGCCGCGACAGCCTTCGCCCTTGGAGAAAGGGGAGGGGTTACTTCTTGTGGCACTCTGTGCACTTGGTGGGGCCTTTGCCTTTGTCGGTATGACACCCCTTGCAGGTCTTGTGAGCCCAATCCTTGCCGAGGTCGGCTATCTTACCGCCCTTGTCGGTTTCGTGGCAGTCGGTGCATTTCAGCTCCTTCATGTCCTGGTGCTTCTTGTGGGGGAAGGTGACGTTGCCGTTTTTCGCGGGAAGCACCACGTCGGCGTCGTCGGATGCGGCGGCGAATCCGGCGCAGAAAAGGGAGAGCACGACAGCTGCGAGAATTCTTTTCATTGGTGAGATCTCCTTTGGGCAAGTAATGAGAATGCACAGAGGAGAGGATACCCGGTTCCTCATGGATTGCAATCTCCGGCATTCTTAACTTGACAAGCGCAGGTCATTCATCGGAAAGTGTCGCTACTTCAAAGAAGTAGCCGGTCGGTCCTCCCGATCCTCCCGTCAAGAGTTCTCCCATGAAGCCTGCACCCACTATCATCAACATCCCGGTTGGGGATTTCGCCCTTCCCGTTCCCCGCACAGGGAGCATCGAGGCGCGTTCCGGCCACGACCGCAGCAGCGCGGAGGGGCGCGAGATCCATCTCCGGGTCCAGAAAAAACGGGCGCAGGCGGATCCCAGCTACCAGGCCGAGGTGCCGGTCAGCCGCGTCTTCGAAAGGGGAGGGTTCCAGTTCCAGGTGAACGGCCGTCTGGACGGCATCTTCCGGCGGGACCCCCCATGCATCGAGGAAATCAAGAGCTGCTTCAACCTGTGGGAGCTAAAACGCAGGCTCTCGTCTTCCGGCATGGACGAGCCGTACTCGCTGCAGCTTCTCACCTACGGCTACTTCCACTGGCTGGAGCACGGCGTGGTGCCGGGCCTCTCCTTTCATCTCGTTTCCTCCAGAAACGGCGCCTGTGAGGACCTCCCGGTGCAGCTTGATCTGGAGGCGTACCGGGTTTGGCTGGAGCTGCGCCTGGACCAGCTGGCGCTGGAAGCCGCAGAGGCGGCCAAACGCGCCCACAGGAGGAGGAAGGCGGCCAAAAACTTCCCCTTTCCCTTTGCTGCCCCCCGTCCCGGGCAGCTTGAGCTGATGGGGGAAATAGAGCGCGGCATGGTGGAGGGACGCCCCATGCTGATCCAGGCGCCGACCGGGCTCGGGAAAACCGCGGGGGTGTTGCACCCGGTGCTAAAGCAGGCGCTTGAGCGCGGTCAGACCGTTTGCTACGTGACGCCGAAAAACAGCCAGCACGAGGTGGCGGAGGACGCCATGGAGCGCTTCCGCGACGCGGGGGTGCGGCTGCGTTCGCTCACCGTGACCGCGAAGGGGAGGATCTGTTTCATGAACGAGCCGATCTGCACCCCTGAGTACTGCGAGTACGCGCGCGACTACTACGGGAAGCTGGCACGGCACGGCGTTGTGGAGCTCATGGCCAGGAAAAGGAAGCTGAAGGCGGGGACCTTCCGGGAACTGGGTGAGAAGTACCAGGTTTGCCCCTTCGAGCTGCAGATCGAGGCGGTGCCGATGGCAGATCTGGTGATCTGCGATTACAACTACGTCTTCGCCCCCAGGTCCGCGCTGGGGCGGGCCGCCTCACTTGCCGTGGAGCAGGCCGGGAAGCCGAACCTGGTGATAGACGAGGCCCATAACCTCCCATCGCGCGCCATGGATTACTACTCCCCCAGGCTCTCCAGCCAGCTTCTGGAGGGGATGCGGGGCGAGCTGGCGGAGCTTCCCAAGCCATTCCGGCGCGACGCCCTGGAGCTTTTGGAGCAGTGCCTGGCGGCGGTGGCGGCCTGCTGCGGGGGCGGCAAGGGTGGTCGCCCGGCGCGGATAGAGCCCCCTGTCGCCCCTTTCCTGGAGTTGGACGCTAGGCTGCGGGCGTTATTGTCGCGCTACCTCGAGGCGGAGGTGGAGATCCGGCAAAAGGACCCGGTGTTGAGGCTTTGCCATTACTGGGGGGAGTTTGCCGAGATCCTCGAGTTTGCAGCAGGCTCCAAGCGGCAGGAGTTTTTCACCTCCTGCGAGCCGGGTCCCGGCGGGGGGAGCGTCAAGATCACCTGCTGCGACGCCTCCGCCCTGATTTCGGACCGCTATGCGGAGTACCAGCAGGTGGTCGCTTTCTCGGCGACCCTGAAGCCGTTCGAGTACTACGCGAAGCTTTCCGGGCTCGACCCCGGGGTGGTGCGCTGCGCAGAGTTCCAGAGCCCCTTTCCCAGCTGGCTGCGCAAGCTGATGATCATCCCGCAGGTCTCGACCAGGTACTCGCAGCGCGAGCGCAATTACGACCGGATCGCGGAGGTCCTGGCCCGGGTGGTGGCGCTGAAAAGCGGCAACTACCTCGCCTTTTTCCCGAGCTTCGTCTTCCTGGAGCGGGTGGCGGAGCTCTTCCAGGCGCCGGAAGGGGTCGAGGTGCTGCTCCAGGAGAGGAAGATGAGCAGGGCGAGGGTATCCGAGATCCTGGAGCGGCTGCGCGCCGGGGACGCCCCGACACTGGTCTTCGCGGTCCAGGGGGGCTCTCTTTCCGAGGGGGTGGATTACGCGGGAGAGATGGTGATCGGAGCTTTCGTGGTCGGGCCGCCGCTGCCCAACTTCGACCTGGAGCGGGAGGAGATGAGGGGGTACTACCAGCGCAATTACGGCAACGGCTACCAGTACGCCTACACCATCCCGGCCATGGCCAAGGCGATCCAGGCGGCGGGGCGGGTGATCCGCTCGGAAACGGACCGCGGGCTCATCGTCCTTATGGACGACCGTTTCCTGCAGCAGGAGTACAGCAGCGCCATGCCGAGTGACTGGTTCGAATCGGGGGCCAACGAGCTGGTCTCCGGAGCCATACTGAGCGACATCAGGGAATTTTGGGGACAGTGATGACGAACTCGGCCCCATCGCCGCTGTTCCTGGCGCAGAGCCTGCCGTTCATGCTCTTCTCGATGATGGTCTTGCACATGAAAAGCCCGATGCCGGTCCCCTGGTCGGGCCCCTTGGTGGTGAAGTAGGGCTCGAAGATCTTCTCCTTGATCTCCTCGGGTATGCCGCCGGCGTTGTCGGCGATGCTGACCACCGTTTCCCCCCCCTCCTCGCAGAGCCTGACGGTGATGACAGGCGAAGAGGTGTGGCTGGCGATGAGCGCGTCGCGCGCGTTGATCAGGATGTTGAGCAGTACCTGGACGAACTCCCCTAGGTACCCCTTTATGGCGGGCTCGCCGATTTTTAGAACCTGGACCTCGATGCTGTGCATCCTTAAGCTCCCGTCCAGCAGGGCCAGCGCCTTCTCCAGCGGTTCGCTCACCGTGAAGACCAGCTTTTCCCTGTCCGGGCGGTAAAAATACCGGAAGTCGTCGATGGTCTGGGACATCTGCCGGATGATCTCCATGCTCCTTTTGACGTTCTCCTCTATGAAACGGTCGCTCAATCCCGTCTGCCTGTGTGTCAACTGGACGTCCTGGACCAGCAGGGCCAGCATGTTCAAGGGCTGGCGCCACTGGTGGGCGATGTTGCTCAACATCTCCCCCATCACCGCCTGCCGCCCCTGCATGATCAGCATCTTGTCCTTCTGGCGCAGCTCTCCGACCGCCTGCTTCACGCGCCGCTCGAGCGCCTCGCTCAACTGCCGGTACTTCTGCTCGCTCTCGCGCAGCGCCGCCTCGGCGATCTTGCGCTTGGTGATCTCCTCGGACATCCCCTCGTAGAAGAGCACCTTCCCTTCACTGTCCCGCACCGCACGCAGGCTCAGGGAGACCCAGATCACGCTTCTATCCTTGCGGTAGATCTGCGTCTCGAACCTCTCGGCCCTGCCGTGCGCCGCCAGCACCCTCTGCATCTCGGCGTAGGAAGACGGGTCCACGTAGACCTGGGAGCCGATGTCGGTGACCGAGGCGACCAGCTCCTCAGGCGAGGAGTATCCCATCATGTGAGCCAGGGCGGGGTTCGCGTCGAGGTATCTCCCCTCGGGGGTCCTGCGGAAGATCCCTTCCGCCGCGTTCTCGAAGAGGCTGCGGTACTTCGCCTCGGCGACCCGTTCCTGTTCGCGGGCCTCCATCATCCGTTCGAAGAAGATCTGGGTGTCCAAAAGAGAGGAGACCAGGCCGACCAGGTTCCCCATGCTCAAAAGGGCCGGTTCGCTCTCCTCCACCCGCCGGTGGAAGGTGGCGCTGGCAGCGGTGTTGCCGACCACCAGCAGGGCGTGGGGGACCTCGTCGTGTCCCAGGGGGTATACCAGGAATTCGTCCATCAAGAGGCGCCGCCGGCATCCGTTCCCGGGTTCCTTCCCGGAGGCGGCGCAGGTGACGTGTTCTCTGCCGGCAAGAAGGGGGGAGAGGCAGGGGGCCCCGAACTTCATGGTGATGGCGGCAATCTGCTCTTTTTCCTCTGGATCGTAATAACCGTCCAGAGCAAAGACGCGGTAGGTAAAGGTTTCGGCGCGGCGCAGCAGGATGGCGCGTTCGTACTCGAGCTGCTGGACCACGTACTGCACGGTCTCCCGGAACAGTGCCTCGATGTCGAAGCTCCCGCTGAGCCTCCGGCTCAGGTCGTAGAGCCCCTTGTACTCGTTCAGCTGGGCGTCCAGCACCTGCTGGTACTCGTAGAGCTTCCCCTCCGCCCGGATCAGCCTTTTTACCTGTTGGGCCAGTTCCTCGTTCTCGCGGCGCAGGACAGCCAACTGCTGCTCCAGGCCCTGGTTTTCGATGGGCGTCGCTTTTTCCATAGCAATCCTTGGCAACCTAATAGACGGCCAAAAGCACGGACGTGAAGTTGTGGATGCAGTTGTAGCCTGAGACTGGGCCGATCTCCGCGTAGGAGTAGAATCCGATCCAGGGAAGTCCCGCTCCCAGGTCATCCTGCAGGGACTTGAGCAGCTCGATCTTCTCCTGCTCGCGGTACACCACCCGCCCGCGCCCCATGCATTCGAACTGCATCACCAGCTTGGGGCGGCTCGTCCCCAGCTGCTCCCGGATATGCTCCGATATCGCCTGCAGCCCTTCCCGCATCAGCTCCTTGTCCCGTCTCATGATCCAGAGGGCGCTTCCCTGGGTCACGTCCGACTGGATGCTTACCCACCCCTCTGCGTCGTTTTTGTCCATCATGTAGCGGATGATGTACTCGCCGTACTCCTGCCGCAGGTGTTCAGGTGTCTTGAAACCGAGACAAAGGTTGAGGGTGACCCTGTTCCAGTCGCTGGCGGAGCCGTTCTCGATGTACTCCTTCAACGCCTTCAGGGCCGGGATGCCGTCGATCTCGTAGATGATGTTGCCCTGGCAGCGGGTGATGGTGCGCCGGGTCCCGACCGGGACGCAGCCGTGGTTGACCCCCCAGGCGAGCCGCGCGTTTCCGGACATGACGACGCAGCAGATCCCCTCGGAGATCACCCGGTCGTTGTGGTACTGGTAGGTTTTCCGGGTGGAAAGGTTGTTGGCGGCAAGGCCTCCGAACAGGGGGAGCTTTCTGTCGCGGCCTAGAGTCCTCTCGAAGGCGTCGCGGAAGGGATCGAAATCGAAGAGGAGGCCGTCGGCAAAAAGGAAGCAGGCGACGGTGTCTGCCTCCAGAAGGGGGCGGACCTCTTCGGCCAACTCCTCCCCCGCGCGGGCGTAGCCCGCGTCGAGCCCCTGGACGCAGGCGTTGGCGAAGCGGAGCTCGTCGGAGGCTATCGCCAGCACGCAGACCCCGAAATTGGTCTCGGCGGCGGCTCCCGCCGTGATGATCCCCTCGCCGGAGCAGCCGCTCAAGGGGGCGCCGGCGGAGGCATCCCGGATCGAGCCTATCAGAAGCTTCTGGTCGTAACCCACCGTGGCAAAGACGAAGACGAAATCGGGTTTTGCCATCCCGCCCCGTTCCATGGCCTGGAGAGCAGCTTCCTTACCTGCTTCGGCCGGGTTTTTGTGAAGGCTGAGGCCAACACCTGCAGAAGTTCCCATATCGGCGCCCCTTTCCTGGTATTCCCCGGCTGCCATGGCCGGGCCAGGAAACATTATAGCAATATGGATTCATTTTAATATGGCATGTGCTTTTTATGACCTCCTTCCCGGTGGGGTCGGAGGGGCCGGAGAAGGTGCTGACACTTGATGGCTGGCGGAAATGCTTTGTTGACGCGAAGTTGCCACAGGTGCTATAAGTGGCGCAACTTTCCCCAGACTCCCTTGTGCTGTTTCCCGCTTGGCAATAGATGTTACCTGCTGTGTCTCAGGAGCCGCTTGCCATGTCCATCAAAACACTTTTGCTGCTGGCCGTTCTCGCCCTTATTGTCTCCTCGGCGCACGCCGGGCCGGCGCCCGGCCGCGACCTCAGGGTCATCGTTGTGGGCGGCAACAGCAACTATCCTCCGTACCAGTTTCTGGACAAAACCGGCGAGCCTCGCGGCTTCATCGTGGACCTGACACGGGCCATCGCCAGGGTAATGGGGATGCAGATCGAGATCCGCCTTGACGATTTCGGCAAGATTCTCAAGGAGCTCGACAGCGGTGAGGTTGACATGCTGGAAGGGCTCTCGTATTCCGATGCAAGGGCCCAGGAATACGATTTCTCCACCCCCCATTCCATAATAGTTCAGGCCATCTTTGCCAGAAAAGGGACGCCGGCGGTGAAAAGCCTGGAAGAGCTCAAGGGGAAAAAGGTGCTGGTGCATAGCGGCGGCGGCATGCACAGCTACTTTCAGGATAAGCACCTCGATGCGGACCTGGTGCTGACCGGCAGCCCCCGGGAGACGCTGCAGCAACTGGCCGCTGGGCGCTGCGACTACGCCGTAGTGGCCCTGCTCCCCGCCATGTATATCATCCGCGAAGAGAAGCTTTCTAACCTGGTGCCGGTAGCCACCAACGTGGCGCCGCAGCGGTACTACTGCTACGCGGTGAAAAAGGGTAATGCCGAGCTGGTGGCCCAGATGAACGAAGGGCTCTCTATTCTCAAGAAAACGGGGGAATTCAACGAGATCTACGACAGGTGGATCGGGGTGCTGGAGCCGCAGCGCACCTCCTGGCTCGACGTGGCCAAGTACGCGGCGCTGGTCGTGATTCCCCTTTCCCTGGTCCTGCTGGGTACGGTGCTCTGGTCCTACTCGCTGCGCAGGCAGGTTGCGCAGCGTACCGAGTCGCTTTCCAACGCCCTGGCGGAGCTGCAGAGAAACCAGCAGCAGCTGGTGCAGGCGGACAAGATGGCTGCGCTGGGTATCCTGGTCTCAGGGGTGGCCCACGAAATCAACAACCCCACCGGAATCATCCTGATGAACATGCCTACGCTGAAGAAGATTTTCCGCGACGCGGAGTTGATCCTCGACCGTTACCAGGAGGAAGAGGGAGAGCTGACCCTGGGGGGGATCCGGTATCAGCGGGTGCGGCAGGAAGTGCCGCTGATGCTGGACGAGATGCAGGATGGCGCCGAGCGGATCAAGAAGACCGTCGAGGATCTGAAGAACTTCGCCCGCAAGGATGACGAGGCCCGCAAGGAGCTGCTGGATTTCAACCAGGTGGTGCAGACGGCGGTACGCCTGGTGGACGTCGCGATCCGCAAGTTCACCAACAATTTCAGCGTCGATTATGCCGAAGCTTTGCCTGCCGTGTTCGGAAACGAACAGAGGCTGGAGCAGGTGGTGGTGAACCTGGTCATGAACGCAGGGCAGGCTCTCCCCGACCCCAGCCGCGCCATCGCGCTTCAGACAGGGTACGATGCGGGGAACGGCAGGGTCCTGCTCACGGTCCGTGACCAGGGGAGCGGGATCTCGCCTGAGCACCTGAAGCACCTCACGGACCCTTTCTTCACCACCAAGCGCGAGAGCGGGGGAACCGGGCTGGGGCTCTCCATCTCCGCCAACATAATCAAGGACCACGGCGGCGAAATCGCCTTCGATTCGCGCCTAGGGGAGGGGACCACGGTCACCCTTTCCCTGCCGGGTGCCGTGGCAGGGAGCAACAATGGACAGTGAGCTCTACCCATCCTTCCGCGTGCTGCTGGTGGACGATGAACCGGCCTGGCTCCGCTCGCTCTCCCTGGCGCTGGAGAGCAGCTCCGGAATCACCAACGTGGAGTGCTGCAGCGACAGCCGGAAGGTGCTGGAGATCATCTCGCAGGGGGAGACCGGCCTGGTTCTCCTCGACCTGACCATGCCGTATCTCTCTGGAGAGGAACTGCTGATCCAGATCGCCGAGCGCTTTCCCGCGGTGGCGGTGATTGTGGTCAGCGGCCTGAACCAGGTGGGCAAGGTGGTGAACTGCATGAAGCTGGGCGCCTACGATTACTACGTGAAGACGGACGACGAGGAGCGGATCGTCTGCGGCGTCCAACGCGCTATCAAGCACCTGGAACTGCAGCGCGACAACAAGGAGATGACGCGGCGCTTCGTCTCCTGCGAGCTGCAGCATCCGGAGGCCTTCCGTGCCATCTGCACGGCGGACCGCGCCATGCAGGCCATCTTCGCCTATATCGAGGCTGTGGCCGTAAGTCCGCTCCCGCTCTTGATCACCGGCGAGAGCGGCTGCGGCAAGGAGCTCCTGGCCCAGGCCACCCACCGGTTGAGCGGCTGCCGGGGTGATCTGGTGGCGGTCAACGTGGCGGGCCTGGACGACACCGTTTTCGCGGACACCCTCTTCGGGCACGTCCGCGGCGCCTTCACCGGTGCGGAAGGGGTCCGCCGCGGCATGATAGAGGCGGCCACGAACGGAACCCTGTTCCTCGACGAGATAGGGGATCTGAGCATCGCATCGCAGGTGAAACTCCTGCGGCTGCTCCAGGAGGGGGAGTATTTCCCGCTCGGCAGCGACCAGCCCCGGCGCCTCAAGGCGCGCATCGTGGTGGCGACCCACCAGAACCTTGAGGCCAAGGTCGCGCAAGGGAGCTTCCGGCGCGACCTGTTCTACCGGCTGCGCACCCACCACGTCGAGGTACCGCCGCTGCGCAGCCGCAAAGGGGACATCCCGTACCTGCTCGACCTGTTCCTGGAGCAAGCCGCGAAGATGCTGGAGAAGAAGAAGCCTACGCCGCCTCCTGGGCTGGTGCAGCTCCTTTCCACTTACAGCTTTCCGGGTAACGTAAGGGAATTCAAGGCGATGGTGTTCGACGCGGTCAGCACCCACAAGGAGCGCATGCTCTCCATGGATTCCTTTATAAAGGCGATCGGCGCCGCCGGCGGAGGCGTTGCGGAGCGGGTACCAGACCAGAACCCCTTTGCAGGCTTCGAGCCTCTGCCGACCTTCGCCAACGCCGCCAACTACCTCCTGGAGGAGGCCATGAACCGCTCCGGCGGCAACCAGACGCTGGCCGCACGACTGTTGGGGATCTCCCAACCATCCCTATGGAAACGCCTGAAGCTCGCCCGCGGCTGAACCCCTATTGCCGGAGTCTATAGCTATAGACTCCGGCAATACCCCCCCCCAACTTTCCGGAATCACAGCATTTCGAAGCAGCAGCACCCAACCCCCCATAGCCTGGGTCTATACCCTTTATCCGCAGCCCCTTCCCCCGTTTTGTCCAATTGTCCTGCAATTATAGGTAGTTATTCCTTTCGCTCTCCGTTGGTACCGATCCTGCTCTAATTAAGACCAAAAGCAATCACAGGGCTGCGCCCTGAAATCCGAAGGAGAGGATCATGAGACAGCATACGGCAGTGGCAATGGCAGGTTTTCTGGCGGCGATGGCTGTAGGGCACGATGTCCAGGCGAAGAGCCTTGAGGACATCTTGAAAGAGAAAGGGGTCATTACTGAAGCGGAGTACAAGGAAGCGTCTAAAACTAAGCCTTACGATTACAAGCCGGGGAAAGGTTTGGTTTTCACCTCGCCGGACCAGAAGTTCCAGGTGCAGCTTGGCGGGCAGATTCAGGCGCAATACGAATTCGACAACTACGAAGCCTCCAACAAGCAGGACGTGAGCCAGTTCAACCTGCGGCGCGTCAAGACCCTCCTGAGCGGCTACGCCTTTACCAAGGACCTAACCTACAAGGCGACCTACAACTGGGCCAACGTGGTGAAGGACAATACCAAGGCCATGGAAGAAGTGAACATGAAGTACCGCGTCGCAGACGAACTGCAGATCATGCTGGGGCAGGAGAAGATCCAGTATTCCAGGCAGTGGATCACCTCCAATACGGCCCAGCAGTTCGTCGACGGCTCCTTCGTAAGGAATGCCTTCATGCAGGGGTACGATACCGGCATCAACCTGCACGGCGATCTCTGGAAGGGGGTGGTGAAGTACGATGCGGGCCTGTTCGGAGGCGCCGGCCAGAACACCAAGAACAAGACCAACGACAACGCCTACAACTTCAGGCTTGCCTTCAATCCCTTGGGCGACATGAAGTACGGCGAGGGGGACTTGGAGCACTCCGAGAAACCCCTGGTTTCCCTGGGAAGCAGCTATTACCTGAGCACCTTGAAAAAGACGGTCTCCGGAACCGGAAGCACGGCGACCTCCGCCATCGACAACAACAATTCCAATTTCGTGACCGACAGCAACGGCTGGCTGGGCACGGCGGTGAAAGGGAAATACTTTGGAACTGCGGCTGCCGAGAAGATCTCCGTCGACTCCTGGGAAGCTGACTTCGCCTGCAAGTGGCTTGGCGCCTCCTTGCAGGGTGAGTACTTCTGGGGCAAGGCGCAGGGCGAGGCCTCGGGCAAGGAACTTATCGCGAAAGGAGCGTACGTGCAGGGGGGCTACTTCGTGATACCGAAGCGCCTGGAGCTTGCGGTCCGCTACGCCTGGCTGGATCCCAACCGCGAGCTTGCCAGCGACGAAGTTTCGGAAATCCAGGGAGGGGTCAACTACTTCCTCTACGGCAACAACCTTAAGATCCAGGGCGACGTGGGCAGGCGCCACACCTACAAGACCAAGACCGACGACCTGGTGGCGCGCGCCCAAGTGCAGCTGCTCTTCTAGGGCCTGCCCCGACTGCGGTAAAGCAAAAATTACAGGAGAGAAAAAATGAAACTCAAGAATATGGTAAACGCACTGCTTTTATCGGCAGCCCTGCTGATCGCGGTCCCCACTGCCTGGGGGGGGGAGCCTGCGAAGGGAGCCTTCCTGGCCGGCATGCACAAGAAAAACAAGGTAGCCTGCGCCGACTGCCACGGGAAGTCCCTGACTGTAGACGACAACGAAACGGCTCTGAACAAGAACTGCAAGGGTTGCCATGGCGGCTTCAAGGACCTTGCGGCAAAAACCAAGGGGCACATCAACCCGCACGCCTCGCACCTGGGGGATACCAACTGCACCGCCTGCCACAAGGGGCACGTCGCCTCCAAAGCCTACTGCAACTACTGCCACAGCTTTGCGATGAAGATCCCCGCGATGGGGAGCGAGAAGGAGTCGAGCGACAAGAAGTGGGTGCAGGAAACGGCCCGGGAGAAAAAGGAAGCGAAATCGGCGCGGACCGAATCCGCCGACGTGGTCGTGATCGGCGCGGGCGGCTCGGGGTATGTCGCTTCCATAAGCGCCCATGACGCAGGGGCAAAGGTCATCCTTTTGGAGAAGATGCCGATTACCGGCGGCAACAGCATGCTGGCTGCCGGCGGGATCAACGCGGCCAGGACCCGCTACCAGGAAAGGCTTGGGATGCACGACGACCCGGCCGAGATGGTGAAGGAAACCATGAAGGGGGGGAGGGAGAAAAACGATCCCGAACTGGTTAAGGTTCTCGCCTACAACTCTGCCGACGCGGTCGACTTCCTGGTTTCTTTGGGCGCGGACATGACCGACCTGGTGCGCTCGGGGGGCGTCGCGGTGGATCGAACCCACCGCCCGGTCGGTGGGGCGGCGGTAGGGCCGCACCTGATCAAGGTGTACCGCGACAATGCTGCCAAGAGAAACCTCGATGTCCGGGTCAACTCCGAGGTGGTGCAGATACTCTCCGACGGCCAGGGGCGCGTCACCGGCGTCCAGGTCAGGGGCAAGCACAGCGGGCTCTACACCATCAAGGCCAAGGCGGTGATCGACACGGCAGGAGGCTTTGCCGCGAACAACGAACTGGTCGGCTTCTACAAGCCGCAGTTCAAGGAGACCGCCTCCTCGAACCAGCCGGGTGCTACCGGCGAGGGGGTCGCCCTGGCGGAAAAGATCGGCGCCAAGGTGATCGACATGGAGCAGATCCAGATCCATCCGACCATGGGAGGCGAGACCAAGGTCCTCATCTCCGAGACCGTGCGCGGAAGCGGGGCGATCCTGGTGAATCATGCCGGCAAGCGCTTCGTGAACGAGTTGACCACCCGCGACAAGGCCTCCGCCGCCATCTTGGCGCAGCCTGAGAAATCGGCCTTCCTGGTGCTGGGCGAGGAGATCCGCAAGAGCAACGTTCAGATAGACGGCTACATCGTGCTCGGCCTGGTGCAGGAGGCGGACAGCGTGGCCGCCCTTGCGGCCAAGATGGGGGTCTCCGCCGACGCGCTTGCGGCTACGGTGGACGCCTACAACAAGGCGTTCGCGGCAAAGAAGGACCCCGAGTTCCAGCGCCAGGACCTGCCCAGGGCGATAAACGGACCCAAGTACTACTCCATCTGGGTCAAGCCGGGGCGCCACCACACCATGGGCGGCGTGAAGATCAACACCGAGGCCCAGGTAATAGGCAAGGACGGTAAAGCGATGACCGGCTTCTACGCTGCGGGCGAAGTGACCGGCGGCGTGCATGGCTGGAACCGCCTGGGCGGCAACGCCATCACCGATACCGTGGTGTTTGGCAGGATCGCCGGCAACAACGCGGCACGCTATGTCAAGGAAGCTAAGTAAGGCAGGCCTGTGGAAAGGGCGCCCTGCGCTGCGCGATACGCAGGGCGCCCAACCTGGAGTGCCGGAGCGCTGCCTCCACCTCGGGCGCCCCAGGCGGCCGTCACGAGCCAATGAGGAACCCGGCATGAAGAACGAAAATCTGTTCAAGTCGCTGTTTCTGATAAATTTTGCTACAAGCCTGGGTTTCGGCATAGCGGACGCCTTCTTCTCCACCTACCTATTCAGCCTGGGCGGGCGCGGAATCCTGCTGGGGCTGCCGCTCCTTCTTTTCTCACTCTCCAAGATCTTGTTCAGTCCTTTAATGGGCGCCTGTGTGGACCGCTTCGGCCCGAGGACCGCCGTGACGCTGAGCCTTACCCTCTACCTGCTGGTTTCACTTGGCTACCTTTTCGGTTCGGGCCTGGCGCTCGTCACGCTGCTGCGCCTGGTTCAGGGGGTGGCCTGCGCCATGTTCCGCCCGGTGATGCTCTCCCTGGTCGGGGCCGCGAGCAGTACAAAAGGGGAGGGGCGAGCTGCGGGGACCTTCGACATCTCCTTCTACCTGGCCGTCGGGGTCGGGCCGCTTCTGGGCGGGGTGCTGCACGACCAGTGGGGCTTTTACGGCATCTTCTCCAGCCTGGCGCTGCTGTGCCTGCTGGCGCTTGCGGTTGCGCTGGGGGGTATCCCTTCCCTGCGCGGCACGGCGATCCCCTCCGGGAAACGAACCATCCGCGTGACACTGCCGGCCGCCCTTGAGGCGGCGCGCCACCGTCTCATGAGGGGGCTGTTGGTCTTCATCTTCGGCCGGGGGTGCGGAATCTCGCTTCTGGCGGGGTTCCTTCCCATCCTGCTGAACGCGCGGCTTGGTCTCAACGGCGCCCAGACCGGCATGGTGCTCGCCTCAAGTACCCTGGTGATCACCTCGCTGCTGCGTCCGGTCGGCCGGCTCTCGGACCTTCTTCCCCGCAAATCACTGGTGCTCATTGGTGGTGTCTCTGTGTCGTTGCTCTACTTCCTGATTCCTGTGGCACAGGGTTTCCACCAGGTACTTGTGTTGGGGGGAGGGATAGGGCTATGCAGCGTGCTCTCCCAGCCTGCCAGCACCGCGCTCCTTTTGGAGCAGGGGGAACGTCACGGGACGGGGCTGGCAGTCGGGATCTTCAACACCTCGCTTAACCTCGGGTTCGTGGCTGGACCGCTTTTGGGGGGATGGCTGCAGAACCGTTTCGGGCTCACTGCCGTCTTTTACGCCGCCGGCTGGATTGGCCTGGCGGCAGTTGGACTCTTCGCTGCCAGTACCGTGGCGTGGGAGAAAAAGAGCGCCATCGGGTCGACTTGCTGAAATTCCTGCGGGAGCGGCTTTCCGTGCGACCGCGCAAGTCAGTCGCAGAGCAAGACCGCTCCCGTTTGATCATCCTGGCTATCCCTCACTCCTTGATTTTCTTGTCGATGCCGGCGCGGCCGTCGTCGCATTCGTCCTCGGGCTGGCCGGGGCGGCTGTAGCGGGGGTCGCTGGTGGCGCTTACGCATACCGGCGCTGGCTCCTCGGTGGCCCCGGCCGCGGCGGGAACATGGTCGTGGCTCCGCCCTCCCTCTTTCGGGACGTCGCCTGCGCTCGGCTGCCAGTCGGCCATTTCCCTCAGCACCCGGAAACGCTCCCTCGCCTCCTGCTCCATCTGCTGGCGCAACTCGCGCGCGACCTCTGGGTTTTGCTTCTCGAGGGCCTGGTAGCGCACCTCGCCCGAGAGGAACTCGGCCAGGGAGCCGTCCGGCTCTTTCGATTCCAGTATGAACGGGTTCTTCCCTTCCAGCTTCAGAAGCGGGTTGTAGCGGTACAGCGGCCAGTAGCCGCTCTTCACCGCCAGCTTGCTCTCCTCGATCGATTTCCCCATCCCTTTCCTTAGCCCCTGGTTGATGCAGGTGGAGTAGGCGATGATAAGCGACGGGCCGGGGTAGGCTTCCGCCTCGGCGAGCGCCTTCAGGGTCTGGTTCTTGTCCGCGCCTATGGCGATCGAGGCAACGTAGACGTAGCCGTAGGTCATTGCCATGCGCCCGAGATCCTTCTTGGAGGTCCGCTTTCCGGCCGCGGCGAAGCGCGCTATGGCGCCGAGCTGGGTGGCCTTCGAGCACTGCCCGCCGGTGTTCGAGTAGAGCTCGGTGTCCAGCACCAGGAGGTTCACGTCCTCGCCGGTGGAGATGACGTGGTCCAGGCCGCCGAAGCCGATGTCGTAGGCCCAGCCGTCGCCGCCGTAGATCCAGATCGATTTCTTGGTGAAGAGGTCGGCGGAGGCCAGGATCTGCTGCAAAAGCTCGTTGTTGCCGGCCTGCGGCAGGAGCGCCTTCAGCCGGTCGCCGTGGCGCCGGGAGAGTTCCGGGTCCATCATCCCCTGCAGCCAGCCGGAAAGCTCCTCGCGGAGCTCCCCGTCGGGGAGGCTGTTGACAGCGTGGCGCACCTGGTCGGCCAAAAGCGCGCGCCGCTGGGAGATCGCCATGTGGTAACCGAAGCCGAACTCGGCGGCGTCCTCGAAGAGCGAGTTGTTCCAGGCCGGGCCGTGCCCTTCGGCGTTGGCGCAGTAGGGGGAGACCGGCGCCGAGGCGCCCCAGATGGAGGAGCAGCCGGTGGCGTTGGCTACCATCATCCGCTCGCCGAAGAGCTGGGTGACGATCCGTGCGTAGGGGGTCTCGCCGCAGCCGGAGCAGGCGCCGGAGAACTCCAGAAGCGGCTGCTGGAACTGGCTCCCGATCACGGAGCTGCGCTTCATCAGATGCCCCTTCGGGGAAAGGGTCTCGGCGAACCTGCGGTTTTGCTCCTGTACCTCGGACTGGGTGTCGATCGGCTTCATGACCAGGGCGGGGACCTTGGCCGGGCAGATGTCGGCGCAGTTGCCGCACCCCATGCAGTCGAGTGTGTAAACCTGGATCCGGAAGCCGTGCCCCTTGATCTCCTTGGCGTTCGCGGGGATGGTCTCGAAGCTCCCCGGGGCGCGGGAGAGTTCCTCTTCGGTCGCGAGGAAGGGGCGGATCGTCGCGTGCGGGCAGATGTAGGAGCACTGGTTGCACTGGATGCAGTTCTCCTTGATCCATTCCGGGACGTTGATGGCGACGCCTCGCTTCTCGAAGCGTGCGGTGGAGAAGGGGAAGACACCGTCGGGGGAGAAAGAGGAGACCGGGAGGTCGTCTCCCTTCTGGCGCAGGATGGGGAATACCATCTCGCGCATGTAATCGGGCATCTGCTGCGAGAGGCGGAAGTCCAGCCCGTTTTGGTCGTCGGCGTCGCGCCAGGACTCCGGATAATCGATCTGCACCAGGCTCTGCACCGCGAGGTCGACGGCGCCCAGGTTCATCTCGACCACCTGGTCACCCTTGCGGCCGTACTCCTTGCGGATTGAGTCCTTGAGGAGCTCCACGGCCCGCTCGAAGGGGAGCACCCCAGAGAGCTTGAAGAAGGCGGTCTGCATGATCATGTTGATGCGGCCGCCGAGCCCGGCGGCGGAGGCGATGCGGATGGCGTCCACGTTGTAAAGGCGCACCTTCTTCCTCGCGATGTCTCGCCGCATGCTCGCGGGGAGGTGCCGCTCCATATCCTCCACCGTGTTCCAGGGGGAGTTCAACAGAAAGGTCCCACCCTCCTTGATCCCCTCCAAAAGGTCGTAGATCTGCACGTAGGGCGCTTTCTGGCAGGAGATGAAGTCGGCAGCGTCGACGAGGTAGGTGGACTGGATCGGGCTTTCGCCGAAGCGCAGGTGGGAGACGGTGATCCCGCCCGACTTCTTGGAGTCGTAGGAGAAGTAGGCCTGCACGTAGAGGTCGGTGTTGTCGCCGATGATCTTGATCGCTGCCTTGTTGGCCCCGACGGTGCCGTCCGCACCCATCCCCCAGAAGCGGCACTGGATGGTTCCCTCCGGCGTGGTGGCGAGGGTCCCCTGCGCCGGGAGCGAGCTGTGGCTCACGTCGTCGGTGATCCCCACGGTGAAGTGGCGCTTGCCCGGCGAGCCGTTCATGTTGTCGAAGATGCTCTTCACGTGCACCGGCCGGAACTCCTTGGAGCCCAGCCCGTAGCGCCCGGCGTAGAGTTCGGGAACCGCGCCGCCGCGCTCCATGAAGGCGGTGCAGACGTCCTGGTAGAGCGGCTCGCCCAGAGACCCCGGCTCCTTGGTACGGTCGAGCACCGTGATCTTGCCAGCCGACGCCGGGATCACCGAGAGGAGCGCCCCAGCGTCGAAGGGGCGGTAAAGCCTCACCTTGACGAGCCCCACCTTCTCGCCGGCGCCGTTTAGGTAGCGCACCACCTCCTCGGCGGTCTCGCAGGATGAGCCCATGGTGACGATGACCCGGTCCGCCTCGGCGTGCCCTATGTAGTCGAAGAGACGGTAGTGCCTGCCGGTCAAAAGCCTCACCCTGTCCATGGTCTGGGTCACCACGGCGGAAAGCGCCTGGTACATGGGGTTTGCCCGCTCCCTCCCCTGGAAATAGATGTCGGGGTTCTGGGCCGTGCCGCGCAGCTCCGGGTGTTCCGGGTTCATCGCCTTGGCGCGGAAGGATGCCAGCTTCTCCCGGTTCAAAAGCCTCGCCATCTCCTCGTACTCGATCACCTCGATCTTCTGCACCTCGTGGGAGGTTCGGAAACCGTCGAAGAAATGCAGGAACGGGATGCTCCCCTCCAGGGCCGCCAGGTGCGCCACCAGGGCCAGGTCCATCACCTCCTGCACCGAGGAGGAACAGAGCAGGGCGAAGCCGGTGGGGCGGGCCGCCATCACGTCCTGATGGTCGCCGAAGATGGAGAGCGCGTGGGTGGCGACGGCGCGGGCCGAGACGTGGAACACGCCCGGGAGCTGCTCGCCGGCGATCTTGTACATGTTGGGGAGCATGAGCAAAAGCCCCTGGGAGGCGGTGAAGGTGGTGGTGAGGGCTCCGGCCGCGAGCGACCCGTGCACCGAGCCTGCCGCTCCCGCCTCCGACTGCAGCTCCTTGATGTTCAGCACCTGCCCGAAGACGTTCTTGCGCCCCTGCGCCGCCCATTCGTCGGCTACCTCCCCCATGGTGGAGGAGGGGGTGATCGGGTAGATGGCAGCGGTCTCGCTCAGCGCGTAGGCGACGTGCGCCGCCGCGGTGTTGCCGTCCATGGTTTTCCTGGTTCCGCTCATTGCTCATTCCCCCTTGTCAGAGATGGCCCACCCGCTTTCGCCCCATCATGGGGATGACGGGCACTCGTTAATAATGAAGTTTAATATGCTATCACTAATTTTTTTAAAGTGAAGGGCGCGACAAGGCTTAGGGGTACTGCAAAAGGGGGAATCGGGCGTTTGATTCAGGTGGGGTTCAGACCGTGGTGGAAAACTGGGGCGGGGGCGCCAGGGAGAAATGCCGGAAGATCCCCTCGATGAAATCGAGGAGGGCGGGGTCGAGCGTGCATTCGCGCCTGAGCACCAGTCGCCGGGGGCGGGAGGGGTCGAACCCCTGGACCTGATGCGAGATGAGTTCGCCCCGCTCAAGGGAGGAGGCGACGATGCTGCGGGAGATGAAGGTGATGCCGTCGCCGGCCATGACTGCCCTGATGATGAAGGGGATGTCGTCGAAGAACACCGTGTTGCTGAATTCCGCCGCGTCTCTCCCGAGAGTTTGCATGCTCTTCTCCAGGAAGCGCCGCGCGCAGCAGCCGCTTTTCTTGCAGTAAAGGCGCTGCGAAAGCAGGGCGTCGACCTCCACCAGCGGGGCATCTATGCCGTACCCCGGGGCGCTGACGAAGACCATCTCGTCGTCTGGGAGGGGATAGGAATCGAACTCCTGCAGGTCCAGGTCCTCGCAGTACTCGATGAGCACCAGGTCGAAGATCCGTTCCCTGAGCCCCTTCAGTGCCCCCTCGGGCATATCGAACACGAATTGCAGCTCGGTGTTCTGGGAACTGTCGGCCATGAACCGGGTGAAGATGTCGGGGAGATAGGATATGCCGAAGGGGGGCGTGCAGCAGAAGGAAATCTTTTTCTTCTGTTTCAACGCCTGTATCTGGTGCACGAACTCCTGTTCCAGCTCCAACAGTTGGCGCGCCTTCTCGATAAGGAGTTCCCCGACAGGTGTCGGCTTCAGCACCGGGCCGCTACGGTCAAGAAGCAGGTGGCCGTAACGATCCTCAAGGATCTTTATGCGCCGTGAAACCGCGGACTGGGTCACACACAGGGTCTCGGCGGCTTTTGAAAAGCTGCCGCATTCCACTGACTCGATGAGCGTTTTGAGGTTTACCAGATCCATTCAATGCTTTCCGCTGGAGAGGGTATGCAAGAGTGTCATGATTTTATGAGAATCTTTCGTTTGAGTATATTGCAATTATTCCTATAGCATTGCAACACGAATCGTGCGGGTTTCACGGAGGGAGGGGCGCATTGCTTCAACCTTCAGGTGTACTGGCATAAAATTGCCCACCTATAATTGGTATGCGTTAAACGCATGGCTCTATGCGAAACTTTCGCTTAAGCATTCTGTCATAAACCCGAATCAGAATCCAACGATAACTCAGGAGTTTTTTGAAATGCTGTATGTGCAATTACATCGCAGTTATAGCTACATGCAGTTTCTCTCTCCACTTTGTCCTCGTGACAGTCTATCGCGAAAACAATTTTTAAATTAATACTCAATAATAATGTCTCTCACTGCAAGCTTGACAGCAATTGTATTTATTTTTAACTTGTGGTTCATAATTTGATTGAGCAAATGATTGGAAAGGAGGGCAAGGCTCACAGCTCGGAAAAAACGAAAGTCACCTAATCCAAAGGAGGTTGTATGTCGGAAAAGATGATGAAAAAGAGCAGAGTTTTACTGGCCGCGCTTTTTGGCATGGTTGCCATTGCGGCTCTTAGCATCTGGGGTTGCGGGGGCACCAGTTATGACACACCCGCCGAGAAGACAGTTACCACCAAGACCGCTACCGCGCTGATCACCGCCGCCGACCTGAAGGGGTGGATCGATGCCGGCCTGGTTAACAAGCCGGGCGGTTATGACAGGGTAGTCATCCTCGACGTGTCCAACGACAACGGTGACGGGACCAACAACTACAACTCCGTCGGGCATATTCCCGGGGCACAGCTCATCTCGGCAGGCTCCGCGGCTTTCATGGACAACACCCGGCCCGAGGGGCCTTTTAAGGTCGTGGGCAGCATGGTCTGCACCGGCGCCACTATCGACAGCATCATCCAGAATGCCGGCATCGACGGCAATACCACCATCGTCCTGACCAACAACGCGGCAGGGTTCGTGAACGTCGCCCGTGCCTACACCACCTTCCGTTACTGGGGCTTCCCGAAAGAGCGGCTCAAGGTCCTGCAGGGGGGCAACGCAGCATGGGATGCCGCTTACGACCTCACCAAAGCTGTTCCTACCATCACCAAGTCGACCTTCGGCGTGGCCCAAAACGGCACCACCAGGGTGAACACTGACATCAGGGTTTCGCTTCCCGAGATGATTGCCTACGTAAAAGGGATCGTAGCAGGCAACGCCGGCAAGGTAACCCTGATCGATACGGTGCGCGGCGCGTCCAAAGTCTCGTCTACGACGGACCTGCTTGACGGGACCAAATACACCCCCTTCGACGGCGCCATCAAGGGGTCCTACTCCTACTCCGCGCCTAAAATGACCACCCCCGACGGCAGCCTCACCTTCAAGGATGCCGCCACGATAAAAGCCGACCTTGCCGCGGCGCTCGGCACCGACGGCACCACCGCGATGACGGCGGCAACCCGCGACGCCACGAAGACTTTCGTCATCTTCTGCCGGGCCGGCAACTATGCCTCGGTTGGCTACTTCGCCTTGGACGGCATCGCCTATTACAACGACCCCACTGTGGACGTGAAGTGGTATGACGGCTCTCTTGGCCAGTGGAACCTCCTCGTGGCCAAAGACAGGACCGCGGTCGACACCAACGGCATCCGCGGGGTCGTAGGCGCCACGGTGAACGTACAGGGCAAGCTGGCAATCGGATCGGAATGGGATACCACGGCGCTGATGGATAACCTGATTTTCAACTACATTCGCCCCATCAGCGGCACTGATGCTAACCCGCGACCGGTAATCGACTACTCGTCGCGTCTTTACTCCGCGGAACCGAGCCTCGCTGACGGCAACCAGATCGAGACCGCAGACAAGGCCTATCGCAGCACGGTAAGCCCGGCATCTGCTGGCGGATCCGGCAGCGGCGGTGGCGGCTGCTAGCCGGAAGCACACTTCGCGCCCCTGCGGGGGCTGACCTACAAAGAAAAGGAGTGAATCTATGCTGAATATGCCAAAGATATCGACTGTCGCCGGGGCGACGTTAGGGGTAGCCCTGATGGCGGGGACGGCCTTCGCCGGCCCGAAAATGGTCTTCGGCCCCAACGACGAGGGGGCGCTGCAGCTCGACTACAAGGGCCAGTTCCAGATGACGGTGCGCGACACCGGCTCCGGGGAGAACAACGACGACAGCACCATGAACTTCAACTTCCGCAGAAACCGCCTGGCGCTCATGGGAAAATACGGCGACAACATGTCCCTCTACGTCCAGACCGAGTACATCAGCGACGCCAACGTCACCCCGCTGGCCGTGGCGGACACGAACCAGGGTTCCGAGTTCCAACTCCTCGACGCGGTGATGCGCTTCAAGATCAACGACGCCTTCCGCATCAACGTCGGGAAGTTCAAGTACAACCTCTCCCGTGAAAACCTGGAAGCCTGCGAGATGCCGCTCACCCTGGACCGCTCGCTCTTCATACGCGCCCCCTACACCACCACCCGCGACACCGGGGTGGCTGTCTGGGGCAACCTCTTCGACGACATGTTCCAGTACCGCGTCGATGCTATGGAAGGGCGCAAGGCCGTCTCCGGCGTGACCGCGCCTGCCTCCAACTTCCGCTACTCGGCGCGCGCCCACGTGACGCTTCTGGACCCGGAGAACGACTACGGCTACAAGGGGACCTACCTGGGCAAGAAGAAGGTAGCCACCATCGGCGCCGCCTACCAGTTCGAGCCTGAGGTCGCCTACGGCAACACGCTGGCGAGAAGCGACAAGAAAGACTACAAGGCCTGGACCGTGGACGGCTTTGTCGAGTACCCGCTTGAAGGCGTTGGTACCGTCACCGCATCGGCAGCCTACGAGAAGATCGACCTGGACGACGCTTACTTGAGTAGCACCGCGGTCGACCCGATGGCGACCGGCATCAACGGCGAGAAGAACGGCTACTACGTGAAAGCGGGCTACATGCTCCCCACCATGCCGCTGCAGTTCTTCGTCAGGTACGAGAAATGGCGCTTTGCCGAGCTGAACGGCGTGATCGACCAGAAGATCGACTGGTACGGCGGCGGGTTCAACTACTACCTGCGCGGCCAGAACCTGAAGCTCACCTTCGAGGCGAACTCCACCGGCTTCAACAAGGGTGGCGGTACTGGGAATACCGAAGACTTCATGACCTACATCACCCAGCTGCAGCTCATCTTCTAAAAGGGACACCGGCGGTGCCAGCCCCCTCTCGCTGTAGCAGGCGAGGGGGGGCTGGCACGACCTAAAAAGGAGGAAAACCATGAAGAAACTCACCTCGCTGCTTGCGGCGGCGATCATGACGGCAACGCTCACGGTTTCAGCATTCGCGGCAGGTCCGGTATCCGGCAAGGTTACCAAGGTGGACGGCGACAAGGTCACCGTAACCGTCGAGGGGGCGGTTCCCGCGTGGGCCAAGAAAGGCGCAAACGTAACCGCTGCCGGCGGCTCTCCCAAGGTGGTCGCGGTCGAGGGGAACGAGGTTACCCTGAAGTTCAGCAAGGCCAAGGCGGCAAAGATCGCCGTCGACTCCAAGATGACCCTGACCGAGTGCGAGGGCGACGAACTGCAGGGGTGCTAGGACAGGGCCGGCAGTCGTACGTTTCATCAAAGAACGAACGAGGTAAGAGATGATAAAAGCAACAGTAAGGGGCGCCCTGGCGGCAACGCTGGTCCTGGGCGCTTTGGCCGGCTCCGCATACGCGGAGAAGGCGGGGGTCGGCTGGAAGGAGGGGATTGCCGCCAAGTCGGGCAAGGCCAAGACCCTCGCCGAGCTCGCCAAGATGTACGATTCGAGCTCCTGCGTCGAGTGCCACGAGGAGCAGCACAAGCAGTCCCAGGATTCCATCCATTCCCGGTCCGTCTTCGGCACCGGCCGCACCGCCATGACCATCATGACGACCATCGAGAACGGCCTCATGGAAGAGCCGTACTCGGGGGTGAAAAGCCGCAAGGACGTCAAGGTGGAGCACCTGATGGGGTGTGCCAAGTGCCACCTGCCGCAGCTGGCCGACGCCGAGGATTCGGTCGCCCAGGAACTGGTGAACACCCTCTACGCCTGGAGCGACGCCCGCAAGAAAAAGGACAAGGAAGCGGCGAAGAAGTTCGAGGAGAAACTCAAAAGCGTCAGCATCAACTGCCTGATCTGCCACAACCGTAACGCCATCACCCACAAGTGGCAGGACGGCTACCCCAAAGCCGGGGTCGTCTACGGCACGAAGGCTGGGGATCACCCCTCCGACAAGTTCCCGAAGATGGCCCAGAGCCCGATCATGGACCAGGCCATCCAGTGCGGGCAGTGCCACGGGCTGGGACCCAACCTCGAGCTTGACGAGCCGACCCAGTGCTGCACCTCCTACGGGAGCTACCTCTGGGCCTACAAGGCGGAGGTGGGGCAGGAAAACTGCCAGGACTGCCACATGAAGAACAGCAAGCTCGGGCACAACATCCAGGGGTACCGGGATGCGGCGATGACCGACAAGGCTGTGGAGTTCCACGCAGAGGCTTTCGGCTACTACTGGCGCGACGGAGCCCAGGTGAAGCCCAAGGCCGTGGTCAAGGTAGAGATGGTGAACAAGGCAGGCCACTCCATACCGGATGGCTGACCGACCCCCAACCGACTGGTTCTGTCGGTAATAGCAAAGACGAAAGACGGCAAGGAAGTGTTCAACCAGGAGAAGATCTACATGCCGGTGCCGCAGCAGCTTGCACGCGGCGACCGGATGGGGCGCGGCCCCTACGAGAAGAGCGGCCTGATCGAGGATACCGGGCTTCCCCCCGGAAAGCTCGTCAAGGAGCGCTTCGACATCATGTTCCCCCTGACGGAGGTCGAGGAAAACGGCAAGACCTTGGAGAAGCCGTCGGCCTTCGACCTGGACGTGGAGGTGAAGCTCACCTACCTCCCGTTCGGGAGTCCCAACAGCGACCCGTTCGTCTGGAAGGAGTTCACCAAGACTGTCAGCATCAGCAAAAGCGGCAAATAGCTTCAGCGTACCACCGGGCGTAAAAACTTGATGCAATGGGCCGGCGTCCCCGCGACGCCGGCTATTTTTTTGCCTATTCATGAAACACTTTGGATAATGCCGTTAATTTTACTATAATGCGCGCGGTGCTTACCGGCGCAAGCTACTGCCGTGCGGCACATTCGCTACCGAATTGCAAAACCTAATTGGCGACGATCCTCCGTAAGTTCCCTCCCCCTCTGGGAGAGGGTGCCCTAAGGGCGGGCCTTGGCGCCGTAGTGCTTCGGTCCGCGAAGGCGGTTGGAGGAAGGTTTGAGGGGAAGGGGATCACGTACGGCCGTGGCGGAAGATCATGTCTAGTCAGATTCCGGAAAAAACGCCCATCGGCGGGATGACTCCAGCAGCTACCCACAAGTCAGCGTCGTTGTTCCTCTTGCTGCTCGCTGTCCTCGCCCTGGCGGGATGCAGCCGCGCCGGCAAGGCTAGCCAGTGCGTTTCCTGCCATCCCAGGATCGAGCAGGCGTCGAAGAGCCACCCAGACTGCGTCTCCTGCCACGGCGGGGACCCTAAAATCGAGAACAAGCACGCCTCCCACCTCGCCATGCACGGCCCCAGGAACCCGGCGGCGCCGGAGCACTGGGAAAACACCTGCGGTTCCTGCCACCTTTACCAGCTGGACCGGGTGCGCTCAAACCTCATGTACACGACCACGGGGATGATCAAGAACATCCAGCTCACCTGGGAGGGACCGGGGGGGCTCTACAGCAGCAAGGGGGGGGACGAATACGACCCGCAAGGGAAAGCGCGGCGGCTGAAACCGGTGGCGGAGCTCGACCATGTGTCGGGGGAGCTGTACCGGAAGTTCTGCTCGCAGTGCCACGTGGCGACCGAGAGCGGGGAGGTCTACGGCGCGAGCCACGCCTCCGGCTGCGCCGCCTGCCACTTCCCGTACAACGACCGCGCCACCTATGAGGGAAAGGACGCTGCGGTGAAGGGGAAGGGGCCGTACGCGGCAAGCCACGCCATGGAGAAGCTCCCCGGGACCGAGGTCTGCACGCGCTGCCACAACCGAAGCGGGCGCATCGCTTTGAGCTACCAGGGGCTCTACGACGGCAACAACTCGATGGTGCCGACCAGAAACGGCCAGCCGGGGCCGGTCATGACCTCGGGGGGGCGCAACCTGACCCATATCGCCTCCGACGTCCACTTCGCCGCCGGGATGGAGTGCATCGACTGCCACACCTCCAGGGACACCATGGGGGACGGCTACGGCTACGAGAACATGTACCTGCAGACCGAGGTCTCCTGCGAGGACTGCCACGGCGGGGCGCGACCCCCACGCTACCTGCAGATAGCGGGCGAGGGGGACGAGGCGATCCGCGAGTCGCGCGGCTACGCCATGCAGATGCGTCCGGGGATGAAGATGATCCTCACCGCCAAGGGGCGGAAATACTCGAACGTCTTCTACCGCGACGGCGCCGTCTGGGTGCTGGGAAAAAGAAGCGGCAAGCTCTTCAAAAGCCGCGTCATCACCGGGACCCCCGAGCACAGCGTGGTCGGCCACGGCAGGATGGAATGCTACTCCTGCCACTCCCGCACCGTGGTCCAGTGCTACGGCTGCCACACGACTTACGACAGGAGCAAACCCGGGATGGATTACATCGCCAAGCTGGCGACACCGGGGCGCTTCAGCGAGAAGGAAGACTACCGGATGCTCTACCCCTTCCCGCTGGCCCTGAACCAGCGCGGCAAGATCTCGACGGTCACCCCCGGGTGCCAGACCTTCGTCACCGTGATCGAGCCCGACCTTTCCGTCTCCAAAGACGAGTACGTCGCCAGGTTCAAGGGGAAGCAGCAGCTCCGGTTCGCCCCCTTCTACTCGCACAACACCGGGAAGAAGGCGATCGGCTGCGGCGAATGCCACGGCAATCCCGCTTTCCTGGGTTTCGGGCAGCACGTGGTCGCGGGGGGGGAGATTGAGGGGACCCTTATCTGCGAGCAGTCCGCCGACAAGCCTTTGGACGGCTTCCTCACCCTGAGGGAGGGGAAGGTCCGCGCCTTTTCCGCCATCACCAGGGAAAACTCGCGGCCGCTAAACGGCGCGGAGGTGCGGCGGGCGCTGTCGGTGAACCTCTGCCTGGTCTGCCACGACAAGGCGAAAGACCCTATCTACCGAAAGGAGCTGGATTATCGTGCGCTCAATGATGCTCTGCATCGTCGCCTGCTTTCTGCTCCTTAGCGCGGCAGCAGCCCTGGGTAGGGAGAATTGCACCGACTGCCATAAGATCGCGCTTTCCGGCGTCCACGCAGGCGTCCCTTGCCTCTCCTGCCACCTCTCCGAGAGCGACACGCTGAAGGACCCGGCCGCGGCCTCCGCGCGCGCCGCTGGGTGCGTCGGCTGCCACAAGGGGTACCAGGCCCTCTTCGGCCGCGCCATGGGGACCCGCGAGCGGGAAACCGCCTTCGTGGCGAGGGGCTTCGGCAAAGGGGACCCGGAGTTCTTCGGTAAGAACTGCAGCTCCTGCCACCTTAAGGGGTGCATCGACTGTCACGGCGGCAAGGGGCACGAGATCGCGAAGCCCAGGGACCGGGACTGCTTCGCCTGCCACAAGGGGTACTTCGTCGGGACCGACTACTACGGGATGGCGCCGCGCGAGGACAGCATGCGCTACCAGCGCGGCGACACGGCCTACGGCGAATCTTTCCTGAAGATGACCCCGGATCTGCACGCCGAAGCCGGGCTTTCCTGCGCCGACTGCCACTCCATGGCGAGCCTCGCCACGGGGCGGCCTTCCTCCAAGGGGTGCCTTGACTGCCACGAGCCCAAAAGGAGCGTCCCGGAGCACCGGATCGCGGCGCACCTGGAGAAGATGGAATGCTGGGCCTGCCATTCCGCCTGGGCCGCGCAGGAGTACGGCACCTTTTACCTTCGTTTCAGCGACAGCCCGTCGCAGGAGTTGTACCGGGTGCGGCGCGATCAGGCCTCCGAGGAGTACGTGAAGAGCGCCTACCTGAGAAAGCAGGACGCTCCCCCTTTAGGGTTGAACGGCCGAGGCAAGGTGAGCCCCATCAGGCCGCAGTTCATCGGGTACTTCACCGACATCAGGCAAGACCGGGCCATCTGGGAGGAGAACAGGCTCATGACGGCCGAGTGGAAGGCGTTCTTTCCCCACACCGTGCGCCGCGGCAGCGTGATGTGCGAGGGGTGCCATGACAACCCGCGCCGCTTCCTCTTCGAGCCTGCGGCGGACAGGATCTACCAGCTCCAGGCCGACGGCATGACGCTCCCCTCGTTCTGGGACCAAAGCGGGCAGAAGGTGGTAAACGGATCGTTCCTGCCGGCGGCCCGCTACCGGGAGCTGAACCGAAAGACACCCGCATATCGGAGGGCTTACCTCGAAAGATGGCGCAAACTGATCGATCACGTAGAAGCTTCCTCGCCGCGCTGATCTCCCTTTTGGCGGGGGGATGGCTCGTCGGGAGGTTCCTCACCCCGAAGCTGCGGCCCAAAAATACCCTCCTCACCGTGGCGAAGGCGGAGCTCCCGCCGGACGGTGCGCTGGTGTACCGGGAGGCGCGGGTGGCGCTGATGCGCCGCGGGGATAGCGTCTATGCGCTCGACCTCGTCTGCACCCACCTTGGCTGCACGGTGAACGTCACCCCGACCGGGCTCGTCTGTCCCTGCCACGGCTCCAGGTTCGACCGCGAGGGGAAGGTGCTGGAAGGGCCGGCGGACCGACCGCTCAAGCGTTACGCGGTGGAGGCTGACGGGGATCGGTACAGGGTGCTCGTGTAGGGAGGCGGCGGCAACGTTGCGCAGGGAGCTTCCCGGCAAGGGGGCTCACAGGATAGGAGAGGCCGAGGATTGATCAAGGATTTCGCCAGACATCTTTTTCCCAGGGCGGTGCTGCAGAGGGATCTCACTTTTACCTACACCTTCTGCCTGGGGGGACTCGCCTTCACCTCGTTTCTGGTGCTGGCAGCGACCGGCGCGCTGCTCCTTTTCTACTACCAGCCGACTCCGGCTGCCGCTTACCCCTCCATCCTGCTGCTCGAATCCTCCGTCTACGGCGGGAAGTACCTCCGCAGCCTGCACCGGCTCGCGAGCCACTTCTTCCTTGTCCTCATCGTGCTGCACACGCTCCGGGTCATCCTGACCGGCGCCTGCGCAAAGCCGAGAGAATTGAACTGGCTCACCGGCTGTGCGCTATTGATGCTTGCCGTCTTCGAGGGGTACACCGGCTACCTGCTCCCGATGGACCAGCTGGCGCTTTGGGCCACCCAGACGGGGATGGAGCTGGTCAACACCCTTCCTTTCGGGGCGGCGCTGCGCACGGTCCTGGTGCCGGACGGGGTGGGGGAGCCGATGTCGCTGCTGCGCTTTTACGTGCTGCACATACTGGTAGTTCCCGGGGCGGTTCTGCTCTTGAGTTCCCTGCATTTCTACCGGGTCAGGAAAAACAAGGGGGTGCTCCCTTACCTATGAAACGAGGCTACGTAAAGAGTTCCCCGCACTTCTTCCGGCCGGTCAAGGTCTCCATGCTCCTGCTCGTCGCGGCGTTGATCGGGCTCGCCTGGCTTATTCCCGCCCCCCTGCAGGAGCAGGCGGACATCGCCCGCGTCCCCAATCCGGTGAAAAGCGCCTGGTTCCTGCTCTGGATCCAGGAACTGGTCAGCTATTCCAAATACCTGATCTACCTGGTGCTGGCGCTCACTCCCCTGTTTCTTTTTCTTCCCTGGCTCCCCATCGGCACTCCCGCCGCCAAGGCAACCTGGTTTCCCAAGGAGCAACGGCTGGTGACGGTCACCGCGCTGGCACTGGCCGCGGCCGTCCTGGCGCTCACCCTGGTCGCACTCTTCTTTCGAGGTCCCAATTGGCAACTGGTCGCGCCTTTCTGACATCGCTGGCGGTGTTATTGCTCCTTTGCTGCGGGAGCGCGCACGCGGCCGACTCCTGCCTTGGCTGTCACCGGCCGCACTACCGCTCGCACTACCGCGAGCTGGGGAGCTGTGCCGGCTGCCACCGGGGAGATCCCCGGTCCGACCGCATGAGCGTCGCGCATCACGGGCTGGTGGCGGCGCGTTTCTCCTGGTCGGGGGTGCCTGGCTCGGCGCCGGTTGCGCGCGGCAACGCGCTTCTGGACACCTTTGCCTGCCGCCGCTGCCACAATACCGCCGGCAGGGGGAACCGCCTGGCGAGCAACCTGGACCAGCTCCCGGCCGGGACCACGCCGGAAAACCTCTTCGCCTCGATCGAGGCGCCCGCACAGCAGATGCCCGATTTCAAGCTGGAGCAGGGGGCGAAAACGGACCTGGTGAACGCCTTATTGGCCGGCGCCAGGGGCGCCACTGTAAGGGGGAAGGAGAGGCCCCTGGTGGTGCATTTCGAGACGGAGGGAAAAGGTGAGAACGTCTTCGAGAAGAAGTGCGGGCCCTGCCATAAGATGCTGACCGCGGCTCTGGGCGGGGTAGGGCGGGGTACCGTCGGGCCCAACCTCTCCGGGCTTTTTTCCGAGTTCTACCCCCTGACGGCGGCGGGGCTGAAGCGCTGGGATACCCCGGCGCTGGAGAAATGGCTCAGGAATCCCCGGGAGTTCCGCCCTGCGACCCAGATGCGCCCGGTCCTGTTGAAAAAGGCGGAGTACGATCTCTTGCTGCAGATAATGGATCCGACTTCCCGCCCGGTCGCCGCCAAAGCCGCACGTTAAAAGCCCCGCCGGATCCGGCGGGGCTTTTTTATTGATGCTGCGCCTGCCTTGAACGCCAGGCGTTATCTGACGATCTCCTCCAGGTTGCCGGCGATGGTGGTCGACGTCGCCGCCTGCTCTTCCGAAGCGGTGGCGATCTGGGAGATGACCTGCTCGATCTCCTCGATCGACTGCACGATGTTGGAAAGGGATTGGTCCACCTGGTGCGAAAGCGACTCGCTCACTTCCGCCTCCGTCTTCCCCCTCTCGATCGACTCTACTGCCTGCATGGTCTCCTTCTGGATCTCGTCCACCATGAGGCGTATCTCCTTGGTCGATCCGACGGTACGGTCGGCTAGCCGGCGCACCTCGTCGGCTACGACGGCGAACCCCCTTCCCTGCTCCCCCGCACGGGCCGCTTCGATCGCGGCGTTCAGAGCCAGAAGGTTCGTCTGGTCGGCGATGTCGTTGATCACCGAGACGAACTCGCCGATCTTCTCCGATTTGTGGCCCAGGTTGCCGACGAGGAGGGCCGAGTCGCGCACTATCTCGGCAACCTTGCGCATTTCGCTCACCGCCTGGTTTACCACCTGCTGCCCTTCGCGGGCGTTGCCGGCGACCTTGGAGGCGGAGTCGGCGGCGTTGACCGTGTTGCGCGCCACCTCGTTCACCGTCATGCTCATCTCTTCCATGGCGGTCGCGATCTGGGTAACCCGGCACTCGAGGAAGTCCTTGCGCTCCAGCGCTTCCCTTTGGTGCTGCGCCACGGCCTTCTCCGCGGAGATGTCGCTCCAGCAGGCCATGTAGCAGAGGACCTTGTTGGGATCGGCGCTGTCCCAGATCGGATAGGCGGTGGTGCGCAGGGTGACGGTGCCGATCGGGATCTCGGCGGAATGGGGGAGGTTTGCCCTGGGATTGCCGAAGATGCTGCGGATGCGCGCCGGATCCTTGTGGAACTGGTGGATGCTGTTGCCGTCGGCGTTGCCGACGTCGGCCCCCCTGAGTCCCGCGTTCAGCTCGCCTCTGTGCTGTTGCATCATCTCCCTGGCGCGGCGGTTCATGTAGAAGATCCTGTTGTCGTTGCTGACATCGCAGAGCATGACGATGTTGTCCACGTTGTCCAGCATCTGGGTGAGTTTGCTGATTTCAGCACTTTGCTCGTCGCCGACGGCCTTGTTTGCCGAGCCGAACCATTTCATGAGATCTCCGGTTTGTCCTTATGGAAATAGGCGGTTGATCAGGCCCGGGAATCCGGGCTGTTAGCCTGTTTACCTTATTCGGACGATGCGGCCGATACTTGAGCCAACTTGCGCCCCCGGCAGACTTCTTTTTAACCCCCGCTTGTTGCGTTTCTTCCCTTTCAAGACCGGTCTGTTAGAATCCTTTACTGTTGCTTCCGCTGGAAAGCCTGCTCCGTGTATCGACATGCGACTTAACCCCCAGACAAACATCCGCCGGCAGGAGACTCGGTCAATGCCCAGAGCGATCATCGTATTTTCGCACCTGCGCTGGAGCTTCGTCTACCAGCGCCCACAGCACTTGTTGACCCGAATGGCGGGCAGTCGCCGGGTGATCTTCTTCGAGGAACCGGTCTGCGACCCGGAGCGCGAGTCGTTTCTGGAGTGCAGCACGCACGATGTCGAATTTGCTCATTTAGCTGACTCCGCTGCCGCCGGTCCCGTCCCGGCCGCCTGGGGTGGGATGAAAACATTGGCAGATAACAATTTATTGGCCTGCGGAGTCAACAGGCGCCGCCAAGGCCGCCGTCGGGGTGAGCGTCCCCGCGGCAGCGATTCCCTCTACCGCTAACCCGCCCCCCTTTTCCTGGCTAAGAGTGCCAGGAGCGCCGCCACCGCCAGCGTAACGGCTAGAAGCGCCGCCGACCCGAGCGGGTTGTTCAGTAGCGACGGGTCGATGAGCAGCACGAGCCCCAGCCCCAGCATCATCAATCCCGATACCAGCTTCAGCACCCGCCCCTGCCACTGCGTCAGCTTCCTCTCGCCGAGTTTCACGGTGAAGATACCGACGATGACGGCAAGCGGCAGCACGTAGATTACGCAATAGAAGGCGAGGTAGGCGTAGTAGCCGTAGGCCGGGAGCTCCCTCAGGGTGAGCATGCGGGTGAAGACCATGGGAAAGCCGGCGGTGCAGAGGAGTTCGTAGCTGTTGGCGGCGAGAGCCAGCACGGTGGTCCCGGCCAAAAGGGAGGGGAGCGCTTCCGCCCTGAGGAGCTTCCTCATGCGGGCGAAGAGCTTCGGTTTCTGCTGTTCGGGGATGCTGAGCGAGACCCCCTGCCCGAAATAGAAGAAGTCCTTGACGTTCACCGCGCCGACGAAGAGCGCCACGATCCCTGCGGCAAAGGTGATGGCGGGAAGCCCGCCGGTGATGAGGAAGAGGTTGAGCCAGGCCGCCATGAAGACGAAGTAGACGAGCCCGGAGAAAAAGACGAAGAGTCCGCCGATGAGCAGCATGCGGCGCCGCGAATGAGCGTGGATCAACAGGCTCAACAGGAAGAAGAGCACGAAGAAGGCACAGGGGTTGAAGCTGTCGAGAAGGGCGACCACGACGGTGAAGACTGGAAGCGACAAGCTTTGCGCGTCGACAGGGCCCAGGAGCGGGAGCCTGAGCGCAGGGGAGGGGGCGGATTTGGGGGCGGCAGGTTCGCGCGGCGCGACCGGCTGCACGGCTAAGGCCACTGCCTGTTCCACCTCCTTCGCGGTTTCAGGGGAGAAGCCGCTGAACATCTCGGGGCCGATGATGAAGACCGGCACCCCGGTCGCCTCCTTGTGGCGGGCTCGGGCCATCGCCATCAGCCGGGGGATGTTCTCGCGCTTTTCCAGAACCTCCCACGATTCGACGCGCAGGGTTGGGTACTTCTTTTTGAGATCCTCGATGAAGGGCTTCGCCTGGGCACAGTGGGGGCAGCCTACGCCCCAGAAAAAGTGGAGGGTGGCGGCGGGTGCGGTATCGGCGGCGTGGAGCGCAGTGGGAACGAGCAGGAGCAGTGCCAGGCAGCCGGCAAGCCAGAAGCGGGCAAGGCGCCTTATGCGGTGGGCGAGGGGGGATGAAGGCGTGGCCGCGCCGCGGGAATCCCCGCAGCGCCTGCCGGGGGTAGTGGGGGATGTGAAGATGGTAGCGCGCATCCGTTAATGATACTAAAAATGCAGCGGATGCCTACCTGCCGTCGCTTATACCAGCCGTTTCGCCTTGAGTTCTGTCTTGAGCCACGCGTACACCACCGGCGCCGCGACGAGGCCAGCCATGCCGAAAATCGCTTCCATGAAGAGCATGGCGCAGAGAAGCTCCCAGACGCTTGCCTTCACCTCCCCCCCAACGATGCGCGCATTGGTGAAGTACTCGAGCTTGTGAATGACGACAAGGAATCCCAGCGAGGCGACACCGACCATGGGGGAGACGCCGAGGCTGATGAGCACGATGGTGAAGTTGGAGATCAGGTTACCCACCACCGGCAAGAGGCCTGCCACGAAGGTGAGCAGCACGAGGAGGGTGACCATGGGGAGGTAGATCCCGAAGATGGGGAGCACCACGGCCAGGTAGATCGCGGTGAGGATGGTGTTGAGCGCGGAGATCTTCACCTGGGCGAAGACCACCTTGTCGAAGGAGTCGGCCAGGTTGATCAGCCTCGCGTGCAGGTCGGACGCCAGTGGGGGGAAGCCGTTTTCCTTGTTGAAGCGGTGCAGCACCGCCAGGCTCCCGACAACCATGCCGAGCACCAGGTGCGCGAAGGTCTTGACCCCGGAGATGCCGACCGAGGAGATGTTCTTGCCATGCTCCCGCAGCATGCTTGTGATCTGTTCGCGCAGTTCCTCGACCGTGTCCGGGAGCGCCGCAGTGAGATCCTCCGGGAGGGTCCGCTTCAGGTTCTCCAGGGTCTCCGCCGACATGTTGAGCAGGTTGGCCATGCCGTGGTGGCCGCGCAGAAAGGACCAGAGTCCGAGGCAGATGCTCGAGACCAGGGCGATGACGAAAAGGATGATTCCCGCCAGGGCGACCTTCTGCGTCAGGCTCCCCCAGCGCAGCGGAAGCATGGGGGCAAGCTTCGCGGTCAGGACGTACACCGCAAGCCCCGCGAAAGCGGCGGGAAGGAGGTGAAAATGCAGTACCACGGGGACGGACAGCGCGGCCAGCAGGTAACTGATCTGCAGGGTGTTCATCGTTCCACTCTCCAGGAGCAAGGTTGCACCAGCATCATTTCTACTATCACACAGGCATTTCGGTCCAGAGAAATCTTCATAGTTGCATATCGATAGGACATTTTCCGGTGCTTCAGGCGACTGCGCGGTCATCGCCACGGGTGACCCTGCAAGGTCCACGAGAAACAAAAACTGCCGGAGTGCCGGATACGGCTCCGATACAGTGTAAGGCGTTCCGACGGCATGTCAGGATTGACTACACACGCTCTTTTGCAAGTCCCCGTAATCACGCATCTTCGCAATGGATTAAATATTGCAAATCGGATAACCATAACCAAAAGGAGGTACCAAAATGAAAAATCTGGTCAGGTCCTTGTTCCTTCTTTCGCTAATGGCTTTTTCATATCCTGCACAGGCCACCATGATCAACGTTCTGCAAGCAGGTGGAACAGTCGATTGGCCGAAAGCTACAGCGGGAGATCCGGTATCTTGTGAAATCTTCGCGGGGCAGTACAACCCTGTGAGTCTGATCTCGCCAATGGGTGCGGCTCAGTTCAACATGCTTGTGCCGGCAGCCGGGGGCCTTGCTGCCGAGGACTGGATTGCAATGATGCAGAGATCCTTCACCCCGCACAGATACGGTTCGGAAATAGATTACTATAACGAATTCAACGCCATGTATTTCCAGAATGCCTTATGGGGCCAGATCATGTGGTTCGGAGAGGAGTACGGGTTGGGTGTCGGCTTTCAGGCACCGATCCCGGATTTTTCCGGCTACGATGTCCACGGTCTCTATATCTACAACGGCGTCGATGTCGGTTTTGACACGATGACCTATGATTTCCATATCTTTGCCGATGTTACGCCAGTGCCGGAGCCGTCCACCCTGTTTTTATTGGCAGCGGGTTTAACCGGCATGTTCGGGTTGAGGATGATGAGGAAAAGAACCTGCTGAACTAACTGCAGCAGCAAAAAAAAGGCACCTGCGAATTCTGCAGGTGCCTTTTTTTTGAACTATTTGGGGCGCTAGAGGAGTTCGCGCGCAGCCCTGATCGCCGCCTCGTAATCGGGCTCCTGCGTCACCTCAGGTACATGCTGGATATAGCGGATGACGTTTTGTTTGTCGATGACGAAGATGGAGCGGGAAAGGAGCTTCAACTCGTCGATAAGGACGCCGTAGGAAAGGGCAAAGGAGCGATCGCGGTAGTCGGAAAGGGTCACCACCTTGTCGATGCCGGCCGCACCGCACCATCTCTTTTGCGCAAACGGCAGGTCCGCGCTTATGGTCAGCACCACTACGTCCCCCGGCAGCTTGGCTGCCTCCTGGTTGAAGCGGCGCGTCTCGGTGTCGCAGACCGGCGTGTCGAGCGACGGGACCGCACTGACGATCTTGACCATCCCCTGGTAGTTTTTGAGCGAAACCGCAGCCATGGAGTTGTCCACCACCGAAAAGTCGGGGGCTGCGTCCCCCACCTTGAGTTCGGGTCCAACCAGCGTCACCGGGTTTCCTTTAAATGTCACCTTAGGCATCTCTTCCTCCTGCATCAAAGATAAATTCCGGGAAAGCTTAAGCGATTTCCGCAGGATTGCAAGGAGCGCAGCTGTGCCGCCGGTTCAGTGGCGCGTGCTGGCGTAGGCGCCGAGCTTGGTGTCGACCTTCGAGATGTGGTTCACCAGCCAGTTTCTCATAAAGGAAAGTAGTTCCAGGGAGAAGGGGACGTCGCCGGTGACGAAGTCTTTCTGCATCTCGGTCACCCGCTTGACGAAGCGCTCGTGCTCCTGGAGGTGCTGCGCCGCTTCAGGGTAAGAAGTCGCTTTCATCAGCTTCTCTTCGTGGGCGAAGTGGTAGGTGGCATAGTCGATCAGCTCCTCCAGCAGAGGTCCCATGGCGACCGTGGAGTTTTTGTCACAGAACTCGTCGTAGGCCTTGTTCAGCAAGGCGATCAGGTGGCGGTGATGTTCATCGATGACGTTGTTTCCGACTGACAAGCTCACATCCCAAGCAACAATAGGCATAGCTGATTCCTCCGCGTGTAATATATCCTCACATCTTATCGGGAAATCAGTGGAAAGCTTGAATGATAGAGTCTGGAAGCAAAAAAAGCCGCGCCCATTCGGACGCGGCTTTTTGAGGTGCTCTTTGAAAGCGAGAGATTGTTACTTCGCGCCTTCTGCCGGAGCCGGAGCTGCGGGAGCTTTTTCTTCTTTCTTCACGGCAGCTTTCTTGGCGTGCTTCTTCGCATGCTTCTTCTTGGCGGCTTTCTTGACCGGAGCTTTCTCTTCTTTCTTCACTTCTGCAGCCGGAGCGGCAGCCGGGGCAGCGTCAGCAGCGTAGACAACGCCAGCGAAAGCAACAGCAACAAGAGCAGCGACTACGGAGGACAATACTTTTTTCATTTTGAATTCTCCTTTGGGAGTGGGTTGAATTATGACCTCTCTTCAGCATATGACGTGCCAACCGCTGAGAAATGGCGTAACCGGTTGGAATCAGGCATTTAAAAAAAAGAGGCCACAGACCGCCCCCCACTGCATCGCCGCAAATCATCTCTTTTGCTGCCTCATTTGAGGTGAATATCCTTGCTCCGTCGCCCCGTCGCTCGATGAGGTCGCAGCTCCTAAGGGGAAAACGGCTGTGACGGTGGAACCCTGCTAAAGGAAAAGGGCCTTGGAAACCCCAAAGCCCTTTTCGACGGTGCAACGACTACAAACTGAAAAACTAGCGGCGTCCATACCCGCGGTCGTCGTATCCTCGGTCGTGCCATCTGCCGTGGTCGTGGTGGTAACCAGGCCCGTCATCGTAATACCACGGCGAGATGATGCAACCCGAGAGCAGCAGCGGCAACATGGCGATAATTATCAGCGCTTTCACTCGTTTTCTCATGACCGTTCTCCTTTGGCCTAACAATTTCCCGGTACTACCTCAAGTATCAGGATATAGGAAAAATGAGGAGGAAATGAGGAGAAAAAGTGAAAGCTTTTCATCGAGGGTCAGGCGGCATCCGGAAATCTCGCCCTGGCACGGGTCGAAAAGACCACGGGTCCTAGGACAAGCGGCAGGGGCTGCTGGATATGCGGCGTGGAGAAAGGTGCTTCACCAGTGTTTGGGCAGCACGACCCTGAATTCGACGCCGAGGCCGGGGAGGTTGGTGACCTGGATCTTGCCGCCGTGGTTGGTGATGATGCGGTTGGCGATGGGGAGACCCAGGCCCGTGCCGCTTCCTTTGGTGGTGAAGAAGGGTGTGAAGATGCTGTTCAGCGTCTCCAGCGGTATGCCGCCGCCGGTGTCGGAAATCTTAACCTGGACCGCGTCCTTGCCGTCCAACTCGGCCGGGGAGACCTGGATGTTCAGCGAGCCGCCTGTCCCCATGGCATCGAGGGCGTTCAGGATGATGTTGATGAATACCTGCTTCAACTGCTGCCCGTCCCCCAAAAGCACCAGCTTTTGCCGCGGGAACTTGGCGTTCACGGTGATCTGCTTCTCCTCCAGGGGAGGGGTGACCACGGCGAGCGACTCCCTGACGATGTCGCAGAGGTTGCACCGGGTGTAACAGATGGTGGTCTTCTTGGAAAAGAGCAGGATCTCGGAGAGGATCCCCTCCAGCCTGAGCACCTCGCGCACGATCAGGTCGGCGTGGGCCCACTCGCTGCTCTCCTGGGGGAGCTTCCTGGCGAGCCTGCCGGCAAACCCGCCGATCGAGACCAGCGGACCCTTCAGCTCGTGGGCGATGCCGGCGGCCATCTCGCCGATGGCGGCCAGACGCTCCTTCTGGAGCAGATGCTCCTGCGCCTCGCTCAGCTGCCGGTTCGCGTCCTCGATCTTGTTGTAGAGCATCGAGTTTTCTATGGCCATCCCGGCCTGGTTGGTGAAAAGCTGCAGGAAGCGCAGGTGTTCCTGGTTGATCGGTTTGCGGGTCAAGGCGTTGTCGACCAGTACCGCGCCCACTGCCTGCCCGTGAGCGATCAGCGGGGAGGCAGCCAGGGCGCCGCGGCCGGAATGGAGGGCGGCACCGTCGATCCCACCCTCGTCCGGGATGTAGATCAGCCTCTTCTCCAGGACGGCCTGGGAAGCGATGTTGAGCGTGCCGTCCAGTTCCAGCCGCCTCCCCTGCACCTGCCGGGAGAACTCCGAATTCCGCTGCTCAGCCATATCGTGGTCGGAGATGTCCCACCGGCTGGAGAGGATGTCGTCGCCTCCCCCACTGGGGGTGGAGAGGGGATGGGAGGTTTCGCTGGTGACCCCCAGCATGCCGAGAAGCACCCCCGAGCGCTCGTTGGTGAGAAAGAGCGAGGCGCGGTCGAAGAAGGGGGTGGGACCGGAGGTGAGCGCGGTCAGGGTGAGGTGGATCAGCTTGTTCAGCTGGATGGTGGAGAGCATGGTGTTGCTCATCCGGTAAAGAAGGGAGAGCTCCTTCAGCTTCTTCTCGTTCACGCTGTCGTAGGTCTTGATCTGCTCCTTGCAGATCGCCTCGGCCATGGCGCCGGAGAGAAGGCGCGCCACCGTTTCGGCAAGCTCGACCTGCTTGGGGGAGGCGAGTTCCGGCCCCCCGAAAAGGGTCATGGTGCCAAGCTGGGCGCCATTGCTGCCAAGAGGAGTGCAAAGGGCATAGCGGTAACTGGAGTCGGCCCCGAGTTCCTCGGCGCAGGTGACGCCGGTGGCGCAGGCCCGGTCGGCTATGGTGCGCTCCTGCTCCAGCAGGTAGGGAAGCTTCGGCCCCATACCCCTGCGGCTGCTCCGGATCACCCGCTCCCTGCTGGAACCCCTTTGCTTCAGCCGGACGATGGCGCAACTTGAGAGGCCGGAACTTGTGCAAAGCTGCATCAGCTGGTTCAGCAAGACGCCGCGCGGCTGCGGCGAGCTCAAGAGCTTGGCGAGCGCGGAAAGCAGCGACAGGTTGCGCTGCGCCTCCTCTGATTCTTCGGCCGCAGCAAGGCTCGCTAGCGCCAGCGAGAACACCGGGGTCAGGACGCGGGCCCTTTCGGCGGCTTCCTTGACCGGTTCCCCGGTGGCGCTTTCCAGCGCGAGCACGGCGAAAAGCCGGTCGCCGTCGACAAGGGGGAGCGCTGACGTGGAGCCGTTGCCGGAGCGCGGCTCGTCGCCGTGCAGCTGGTCGGCGGTTAAGTTTTGGGGGGCAAGGGTGGCGGCTGCGCGCCCGGCGCCACCGGCGCCGTAAGGGATGTGACAGCTATGACCGCAGGGAAGGGGGAGCGTGCTGAAGCGGCGCTGCAAAACGCGCCCCTTCACGTCGGGAACATAGATGGTGGCCGAGGCGATTCCGTGTCCACGGGCCGCCAGGCGGAGCAGGGAGTTGAGCCGGACCTGAGGGGAGCGACCGGAGGACTGGGCAATAGTTAACGCTTGCTCCAGGAGGTTTTGTCCCTTCCGGGCAGCCATGGGAACTCCGAAGGAAACGACAGCTCTAGGGGGTTTTATTGGTTACCGAAAGCGTTCTTTCTTTTCTTGTTCCATCTTGCAGTCGATGCAGAGCGTGGTTACCGGGCGGGCTTTGAGGCGCGCCTCGCTGATGTCCTCTTCGCAGACCTCGCAGATGCCGAAGGTTCCGGCCTCTATCCGGGCCAGCGCCTCCTGGATCTTCACGATAAGCTTCCGCTCCCGGTCACGGATCCTCAATTCGAAGGTGCGGTCCGATTCCTGGGTGGCCCTGTCGGTGGGGTCGGGGAAGTTGGTCGTGTCGGAGGTCATCTCGGAGACGGTGCGGCCTGCCTCTTCGAGGAGCGATCTCTTCTCTTCCTGCAGGATACCTCTGAAGTACTCGAGCTTTTCCGTATTCATGACACCTGTCCTTTTCTAATCAATTCGACATTAAAGAGGATTTTTCCCCATTAGTAAAGCGAAATTTGCCTGGAGATGAACAAAAATCACGGGTAAAAGCGCAGGGATCGCTGCGCAGGCATCCTTTTGTCGCTCATTAGATCGGGTTCATATCGCTTCCAGCGCCTCGGGGAGCGAACTCACCGCCACCACCTCGAGCCCGGGGATCCCCTTTCTCGGGGCGTTCCCCTTGGGTACGATGGCGCGGGTGAAGCCGTGCTTCACCCCTTCCTTGAGCCGCATCTCCCCGTTGGAGACCGGGCGGATCTCGCCGGAGAGCCCCACCTCCCCGAAGACCAGCAGGTCCTGGGGGAGCACAGTGTTCCGGAAGCTGGAAACTATGGCGAGTGCCACCGCCAGGTCGGCGCTGGTCTCCAAGACCCTGATCCCCCCCACGACATTCACGAAGACGTCCTGGTCCGAGAGCACGAGGCCGCCGTGCTTGGTGATGACGGCGAGGATCATGGCGATGCGGTTTTGGTCCAGCCCGATGCCGAGCCTGCGCGGCGAGCCGTACTGCGCCCCCACCACCAGGGACTGGATCTCGACCAGAAGCGGCCTGGTCCCTTCCCAAAGAACGCTGATCAGGCTTCCGGGCGCGGCGCTCTCGCTGCGGGAGAGGAAGATGGCCGAGGGGTTTTTCACCTCGCGCAGCCCCCCCTCGGTCATGGCGAAGACCCCCAGTTCGTTCACGGGACCGAAGCGGTTCTTCGTGGTGCGCATCAGCCGGTACCGTGAGTCCTCGGTGGAGGAGAGCATCACCTGGGTGTCGACCATGTGGGAGAGGGTCATGGGGCCGGCCAGAGACTGGTCCTTCGTTACGTGCCCGACCATGATCAGCACCACCCCGGAGGTCTTGGCGTAGCAGGTGAGCGCGGCTGCGCACTCGCGCACCTGGGACACCCCTCCGGGCGCCGCCTCCAGCGCTGCGGACTGCATCACCTGGATCGAATCGATCACCACCACCTCGGGGCGCTCGGACTTCGCGGCCTCCAGGACCGCTTCCACCGAGCTTTCGGCCAGCATCTTCACCCGGTCCAGGGGAAGCTGAAGCCTCCTTGCGCGCCCGGCGATCTGCTGCAGCGACTCTTCGCCCGAGACGTAGAGCACCTCCTTGGAGGCGGCGGCAAAGCACATGGTCTGCAAAAGGATGGTGCTCTTCCCGGCGCCGGGGTCCCCCCCGATCAGGATCACCGAGCCGGGGACGAAGCCACCGCCCAGGACCCGGTCGAACTCCTCGCTGCCGCTGGAAAAGCGGGCCTTTTCGCTGCACTCGACCTGGGAAAGAAGGGTCACCGAAGAGGTGGCACCCGCGAAACCTTCGCGCCGCGCCGAGCGCTCGGATCCGAGCCGGACCTCCTTGATGGTGCTCCAGGCGTCGCAGGCGGTGCAGTGTCCCTGCCACTTCGGGTAATCCGCGCCGCACTCGGAACAGACGAACCCTGTCTTTACTTTTACCTTGGCCATATCCCCCGTCCCCGCACCCCGAACGGGGCAAAAACTACGCAATACTAAGCTTTTTGCCCACAGGTGTCAACTGCGGCGCACTTCTGCGGCCGCGCCCCCTATTAGTTTGACAAGCTTTCGCTCGGTGAGATAAAATCGCGCACGGCTCTAATGTGTAAGGGTTGGGTCAGGGGAGGCATCTTTGCCAGTCGTAAACAAGAAACTGCTCAAGCTCGTCCCGCCGGCGGAGAACCCGGGGTTCCTGGTCCAGGCGCTGGTCGAGTTGCACAAGGCGGTGAAGGGGGCGGGTTTCTACCCCAAGGGGCACCCGTACCGCACCGAGACCCTGCAGCGCGCCTACGACGGCCTGAGAAGGCTCGTAGCGGACCGCGAGCTGGTGCTCGGCGTGAACCGGCAGGGCTTTATCTTGACGGGAGAGCCTGTGCAGGGGAACAGCATGGTGCAGCAGCTGGCGCATGAGTGCTTCATCCGCAGGATCGCCAACATAAGCTTCATGCAGGACCTCATCCCCGGAGACCTGGGGGTCTTCGTGCATCTGCTCAACTGTGACCCGCAGAAGGGGGCCGCCGCCGGCGGCCTTGCCAAAGAGCTGGAAGACAAAGGGGTGCGGACCATCTGGGTCAACGAAAAGGACTTGGCCTCCATCTGGGCCAAGCGCCCCGCATACCAGGAAGGGGAGCAGGAGGGCTGGGATAGCATCCCCTCTCTAGGGGCTCCCCCGTCACCCGCGAACCAGCAGCGCGGCATCGGCGAACTGCTGCTGCTGATGGCGGGGGAACAAAGCGACATGCGCTACCAGGATCTGGGACGGGAGCTGATGGCGGGGTATCACGCCGACCCGCAGCAGGTCCCGGTCCTCACCATCCTGGAGGAGCTGCTGCGCCAGCATCAGGAGCCGGAACGGAGCCTCCCCCAGCGGGAGTACGCCCTGTTCACGCTGGATCAACTGGCGGACGGAGCGGCGGACCAGCTGATGAACGCGCTGGAGAGCCGCGACTGCGAGGTGCGGGATTCGATCCACCGGGTGCTGGCGGTCCTTGGGGGGAAAGGGGCCTACTGGGTGATCCAGAGAATCTGCCTGGCCCAGGGGCTCTTCGAAAGGAAATCGCTCGCCGCAGCGCTCGTTGCCATGGGGCAGTCCGCCGTAGCGCCTCTGGTCGCGATGCTAAAGGACGAGCGCTGGTACGTGGTGCGCAACATGGTGGCGATCATTGGGGAGTTGCGCTGCGCCGACTGCGTCCTTGCCCTCAAGCGCCCCTTGTACCACCACGACGTCCGGGTGCGCAAGGAAGCGGTCCGGGCCCTGATGAAGATAGGGGGGGAGGCGTCGGTGCTCCTGCTGCTGCCGCTGCTGGAAGAGGAGGACGAGGGTGTGGTGCGCCACGCCATACTCTCCCTGGGGCTTATGCGGAGCCGCGAGGCGGTGCCTGCGCTTTTGAAGCTTCTGGAGCGCCGCGACCTCCTGTTGAAGGAGCTCGGAGTGAAGAAGGAAGTGGTGACGGCACTGGGGCGCATCGGCGACCGCAGGGTCACGCCGCAACTGCTCAAGATGCTCGGCACCCGCGGCTGGCCGGTCATGGGGCGCTGGCTCGAACTCAAGGTGGCGGTCGCCTCGACGCTGGGGATGCTGGGCGACGAGACGGCGATTGCCGCCCTCAGCACGCTCGCCCGCGGCTCCGGCGCGCTCGCCGAGTCCTGCCGGGAGGCATTGGACGCCATCGAAAGGATCTCAGGAGGGACCCATGATTGACGGCCTGCAGCATGCACAACGCCTGGCGACTCTGCTGTCGGGGGCGATCAAGGGGGCGGGGCTCTACCCTCCGGGGCACCCCGCCTCGTTGCAGCCCTTCCGGGAGATGGAAAACCTGATGCTGGTGCTGCAGAGAAACGGCGGAGACCTGCGGCTGGCAGTAGTGGACGGCGTTCTCTCCGTGGGCGAGCATCTCTTCTTCGCCCCCCCTGCGCCGCTGCAGGAGCTGATCAACCGCCTGGAGGAGAAGGGGATTGCCGGGTTGGTCCTGAAGCCGGGGGTGCTGGCGCCGGACCTGTCCGTGCTGGCGCGCCTTCTCGCGGAGGGAAGCGGCGAGGCCGGCGAACTCTCCCGTGGGCTCAAGGAGGCCGGCGTAAAACTGATCGAGGTGATGGAGGAGGATTCCCTCTCCCACACCTACAACGAAGCGGTGAGCGCGGTGCGCGACATCTTCGAGGAGATCGGCAAGGGGCGCATACCCAACTCCCGGCGCATGCTCACCGTGGTGAGCAGCCTCGCCTCCGCGGCGATCAAGGAGCCCGCCGCGCTCCTGGGCCTGGCCCTGATCAAGGATTACGACAACTACACCTTCCAGCACAGCGTCAACGTGGGGGTGCTCTCCATGGCGCTCTCGGCGTCCATGGGGCACCGGGAGCCAGAAGTGGAGGAAAGCGGGCTGGCCGGTTTTCTCCACGACATCGGCAAGACGCGGGTGGACAAGGACATCCTCAACAAGCCGGGAAAATTGAACAGCGACGAGTTCGTGGAGATGAGGAAGCACCCGGAATACGGCGCCGCCATCGTGCGGGAGATGGAAGGGGTGTCGGAGAAGGTGGCGGAGGCGGTGCTTGGGCACCACATCCGCTACGACCGGGCCGGCTACCCGGAGTGGGCCAGGGATAAGGAGTTCGGCACCACCAGCAAGATCGTAGCGGTCGCCGACTTCTACGACGCCACCACCACGCTCAGAAGCTACCAGCGCCCCATGCTCCCCGACCAGGCGATGAAGGAGATCAGGAAGGCCGTGGGGGGTAGCCTTGACGGCGCCGTCGTGGAACGGTTCATGGAACTGACCGGGAAGTACCCGACGGGAAGCCTGGTCCGTCTCGACAGCAACGAGATCGCGGTCGTCTTCGCCCCCAGCAGCCAGCCCTGCGGCGCCGCGGTGGTGAAGGTGGTCATGGACCGGCAAGGGAGCATGCTCGACGAGCCCGAACTGAGAAGCCTGATCTCGAGCGGCGACTGCATCGTGGACCTGGTGGATCCTCTGGTAAAGGGGATCGACGTGGCGCGCTACTTCTAGGGAGGGTCAGGGGAGCAGCGACAGGGCTGTCGCCGCGGCGGCGCGGGTTCTTTCGTGGGGGGAGTTCACCAGCTTCATCAGCGGTTCGGCGAGCGAGGCGTCACCGATGCGCCCGAGTGCCAGTGCGGCTTCGGCGTCGACCATGCCGTCGTTTTCATCCAGGAAAGGGAGCAGCCGGGGGACCAGGGCGGGGTCGCGGTAGTGGGAAAGCGCCTCGATGGCCGCGGCCCGCACCTCGGGCGCCGGTTCTTTGAGCTGCCCCATAAGGACCGGCACCGCCTCAGGGAGCTCCACCTCGCCCAGCACGCGTATCGCCGCGCACTTGATGTCTTCCTCGCTTCTTCCCGCGCAGTAAAAAAGGACCGGCAGCACCTTGGCTCCCCCGATCTGTCCCAGCGCGTAGATGGCGGCCACCTTGGTGGCGCGGTCCCCGCGTTTCAGCCGCTCGAAGACCTCTTCCAGGCTCTCGGCCGCCTCCAGCTTTTCCAGCGCGCGAGCGGCAGCCAGGCGCACCTCCACCTCCGGATCCTTGAGGAGCGGCATGATGGCTTCGCGTCTTTTCATGGATGAGGATTTGTCCATAGTGGTGAACAACTAGCAGAAATTCCAGCATTTCACAACATAAAAACGATGATTTCCAACCCGGCGCGGGCACCGCGCCGTTAGCTAGAAGGAGAAAACAAAGATGGGAAACAAGATCAAAGCCGTGGCGCTTTCCGCGCTGGTGCTGCCGGGGCTCGGGCAGCTGTACCGCGGCAGCCGCGTCAAAGGCGGCGTGATGATTCTGCTCGACAACGTCTTCATCCTGGGAGGGCTCTTCATAGCCATGCGCAGCGCGGGAAAGCTGATGCTCGCGGCGCGGGGCGGGGGGATGGATGCCGAGCGCGTGCTCGCGTCGATCCAGACCGACTCCCCCTATGCCAAATGGCTCATGGTGGGGTTCCTTCTTTTGTGGGTCTACGGGGTGGTGGATGCCATTTTCGATAAGGAGAGTCAAATTAATTGACAAACGGTATTTTATTATGAGATAAACAGTACGTTTCCGCGATCCCATTCGCGGGAAGCAAGGGAGGCGCACTGACATGCTGCATGCGGAAATCCTTGGCACCGGCGGGCACGTCCCCGCCCGTGTCGTCCCCAATAGCTTCTTTGAGTACCTAGTTGATGATGCAGACGCCTGGATCCATTCCAGGACCGGCATCCGCGAGCGCCGCTTCGCCGCAGAAGAGGAAGCGACCTCGGACCTCGCCACCGGCGCCGCCCTGCGCGCTTTGGAGAACGCCGACCTCGACCCTCTCGAGATCGACTGCATCATCGTCGCCACTTCCACCCCCGACATGATCCTTCCCGCCACCGCCTGCATGGTGCAAAAGAACATCGGAGCTGAGCGCGCCTTCGCCTTCGACATGAACGCGGTGTGCAGCAGTTTCATCTACGGGATGGAGGTCGCCGACAACCTGATCCTGTCGGGCAAATACCGCAAGGTGCTGCTGATCGGCGCCGATACCTATTCGAAAATACTGGACTTTGACGACAAGGGGTCCGCCCCGCTTTTCGGCGATGGCGCCGGCGCCGTCGTTCTCGGTGCCGGGACGTCCGGCAAGGGGATCCAGCACACCATGATGCAGAGCGACGGCAGGGGGTGGGAGCTGATCCAGGTTCCTTCCTCCGGATCGCGCAAGCCGATCAGCGCCGAGAGCATCGCGCTCAAGGAGAACACCTTCAAGATGGCCGGCAAAAGCGTCTTCACCTTTGCCACCGACGTCATCCCGCGCATCATCTCCGACCTGGCGGGGCGGGCGGGGATAAAGCCGGAGCAAATAGACCACATCATCCCGCACCAGGCGAACGTCAGGATCATCGACTTCATCTCCAAGAAGACCGGGATCCCCAAGGAGAAGTTCCTGCTGAACCTCGACCGTTACGGAAACACCGCGGCTGCGTCGCTGGGGCTCGCGCTCGATGAGAACCGAAGAAACGGCGTTATCAAGCCCGGCGAGACGGTGCTGATGATGGGGTTCGGAGGCGGGCTGTCATGGGGAGGCGTGCTGCTTAAGGCGTAGAGTAAGAGGGAATCAGATTAAGATTGAGATTAAGAATAGAGCGGATTGAGAAGTTAAAGTAAGAGGGACGGGCCATCAGGCTGCGTCCCTTTTTTTGCAAAATCCCCTGTTGATCAGCAAGTCCGGGGTGAAAGTGGCCGTCGTCTCTGTACCAAAGACCCTCACACTGTTTATCCAGATTAATCCGCAGGAATCCGCGTCATCCGCGTCATCCGCGTCATCCGCGTCATCCGCGTGCGACGCCTTTGGGGTACTGCACGAGAACGGCCTCTTTCTTCCCTGCGATCCCTTCCGGCACCTCGATCGGCGTGAGCCCGTGCGCCTGCATCAACTCCTTGAGCCTCTCCGCCGGCACCCGCAGCCGCCACCCGGCGTGGAAGCGGTCGGCGGCCAAGAGGACCCCGCCCGGGAGAAGACGCGCGGCAAGGCCGGCGAAGGCCGCGTCGAGCCCAGCCTCATCGTGCAGCAGCGGCCCGCCCAAAAGGCCGTTGCATAAGACCAGGTGGTACGGCTCCCTTTGTGGGACGGAACCGACCCGGTCCAGATAAAACTCGAGCCTGGGGGGATCGGCCGCGCTTAAAAGCGGCGCCGTCCGCGCCCGGTACTCTCGTTCCCGCTGCGGGTCGTGCGGGAAGTAGAGATGAGCCGCCGCGAAGAGCTCGATCTCTTCCAGAGTCGACCCGTGCACCTCGCAACTCCTCCCCGAATAACCAGCTTCCTGCAGCAGTTCCGCAACCTGGTAAGTTCCCTCGCCGCTGCCGCAGGCGCTGTCCAGGACCCGGATCCCCCGGATAAAACTTCCCGCCCGCTCCTTTAGCCACCCGGAAAGCCACTGCGACTGCAGGGGGTAGCGGTCGAAGCCGCCGCCGTAGTGGTGTGGGAGCATCAGCGAGAAGAGAAAACGCCGCCGCGCCTCAAAGTCTTCGGCCAGCCGGGAGAGGGTGGCGGCGGGGTTAGCCAGCGGCAGAGGAGGGTGCAGGCGCTGCAGGAAATCGATCCAGCTGGCAGAGCTGTGGAGGTAGCAGCCGGAGAGAAGAGGGGAGAAGCGGCACCCCTTCTTAAGCAGGCGCTCGAAAAGAGGGCGGATCTCAGCCATCGGGAGGAGCGCCTCGGTCAGGCTCCGCATCTCGTTGTCGATCACGAGCCCCGGAGCCCAAAGCGGCAGGGGATAACTCGCCGCGTAGCCTGCGAAGGAGCGGGCGAGGCGGTCAATCCTCAAGGAAAGCGGCGCGTCGAGGAGAGGGCCCGGGACCAGGAGCAGTTCCAGCCGTCTCTGTATCTCGTCGCCGTCAACTGTGGGTGCGAAGGAGAGCTGCATCGCCTAGATGATCACGCTGTGCAGGTCGCGGCGCTGGTAGCGCCAGTAGAAGGCGCCCGCCCGGAAGAACCAGTCCACGAGGAACACACCCCAGACGGCGTAGAGCGAGAGATGCAGCGGGACCGCGGCGACGTAGGAGAGAAGCACCCTGATCCCCCACATGGCGACCAGGGTCACCAGGAATACGTAGTGCGTGTCGCCTGTGCCGCGCAGGCTCCCGGCATAGACGAAGGAGATGGCGAGCGGCACCTGGGCGAAGGCGACCAGCTTCAGGAAGACGCTCCCCTTTTCGATGACGTCGGGGTCGCTGGTGAAGAGGGCGATCAGGTGGTGCGGAATGAAGAAAAAGAGGCAAGCCATGCAGGCCATGACGATGATGGCGAGCCGTAGCGCCTCGGTGTGGCTCATGTGGGCGCGCCTGAGCTTTTTGGCCCCAAGCGACTGCCCCATCAAGGTGGCGGCGGCGATCCCCATGCCGGCCCCCGGCATGAAGGAGAGCGATTCGATGGAGAGGCCGATCTGGTGTGCCGCGTAGGCGGCAGTGCCGAAGCCGATGATGAACTTGGAGTAGAAAAGCTGCCCCGACTGTTGGGCGATCCGCTCCAGCGCGACAGGGTAGCCGATCTTCCACACCTTTTTCAATAGCACCAGGTCGGGGGGGCCGATCTTGAGATACCCCTTCCTGAGCGACTGGATCAGCAGATAGCTGAAACCGACGGCCTCCGAGATGTTTATGGCGTAAGCCGCCCCGATCACACCGTAGCGTGGGAAGCCGAACTTGCCGTAGATGAGCGGGTAGGCGATGACCACGTGCAGGATGTTGACCAGGAGGATCGCCTCCATCGGCGTCCTGGTGTTGCCGGTACCCTGGCTGATGGCGGAAAGGATGTTGAGCCCGGCGGTGAAGGCGAAGTAGAGAAAAACCAGCCGGATGTAGGGGGAGGCGTAGGCCAGGACGTCGGGGCTCGCCCCCATGAAAGTAGCCACCTCGCTGCCGAAACCGCTCCCTAGAAGCGTCGCCGCCACGGCAAGGAGGGCGCAAAGCAAAAGCGAGGCGAACCCTGCCCGGCGCGCCTCCAGGTGGCGCCCAGCTCCCCACAGATGCGCGATGACCACGTTGGCGCCGGTGGAGAGCCCCCAGAACACCGTCATGGTCACGAAGATTAGCAGCTGGCCGAGGCCGGTGGCGGCGATGGCTGCAGCTCCCAGCCCGCCTACCATGAAGATGTCGACAATGGAAACCAAGCGCTGGAACAGGGACGACAGGAGCACCGGCATCGAAAGCGCGGCGACGTTGCGGCGTATGGAGACCGGCTTCCTTCTCTTTTTGATGAAAAGACGCTTCAAGATCTATGGGCTCTCGCTTACGAAAAGTGAAGGCCGGTCCCTGGAGGTCCCGGCCCAAGCTGCTATTGCACGCCAGCTGCGGATCAGACTCTGCGGCCTGATTACAACTCGTCCAGTGTCCCCTTCATGCCGAGCACGAAGTTTTTCGCCCTTCCGGACGGTGCGATCATGCCGTAGGCCATGGCCTCGTTCAGTTCCGCTTCAGTGGCGCCTGCTTGCTTCGCGACCGCGAAGTGCTTCTTGAGTCAATCGGGGCACCCGACAGCGACGGCGCAGCCCACCCGTATCAGTTCGCGGTACTTGACTTCCAGAACCTCTTCATACTCGAAATCGAGAATCTTTTTGCGGATCTTCATAGTCAACCTCCTTGGCGGGAACAGACGGTTGGGAAAATGTCCTACATAACTAGCACAAACCGGGAGCGGTTAAAACTATTTATCAACCCAAGGCAGAGGCATCGCACGCGGATGACGCGGATTAAAAACGATTACCGCGGATTAGACGCTGATGCTTTCTCAAGATCAGTCTGATTCTATCCGCGTTATCCGTCAAATCCGTGTGCTATGCCTTTGAGTGGGGGGCGGGGGGATTTGTATTTACTTGTATTTGTTTGAAATCGGCAGTTCGTCAGATAGGTTCTTGCGGCCAAGGAGGGACGTTCGGTGATGACGCTCAACGATAACGCCGGTGGCATGCTTAAGCTGCTGGACGCGCCTATGGGGTTATTTCCACGACAGTGCCGTTTGGCACCAGTTCACTTATCTCCAGTATTTCATTGTCGGTTACGGCGATACATCCCCTGGTCCAGTCGATGGAGGTGTGGTATTCGCCAAACCACGAGAAGCCGTTGCGCATCCCGTGAATCATGATGTCTCCGCCCGGGGAAACCCCCATTTGCCTGGCTCGCCTTTTGTCCCGCTCGTTGGGGTAGGAGATATGAAGGGAGAGGTGATACTGGCTGTCGCTGTTCCTCGAATCGATCTGGTAGGTTCCTTCCGGTGTCTTGTTATCCCCCTGCCTTTCCTTGGGACCGTTGGGATTTCCCCCCAAAGAAATCTTGTAGCTTTTGAGCACCTCGCCCTTCGCCATCAGGGTCAAGCGTCGTTCTTTCTTCTCTATCAGGATCTTGTCGGCCGGTCCCTTAATGACCGCAGGGGGAGGAGAGGCGGCTTTCTCCAGCGCCGTGATTTCCTGCTGCAGCGAGGCAATTTCGCCTTCCTTGTTACCGATCTCCCGCTGCAGGGTTGCTATCTCGTCCCGCTGTTTATTTACCTCGCGCTGGAGAACCTCGATCTCGTTTCGCTGGGTGTCGAGGAGTTTATCCTTCATCGTCACATTGGCGAGGTAAAAAATCATCATCTCGCTGTCCGGCCTGTAACTGCTTCGGGGGTAATCCTTAATCAGGGTCCGGTAGCACTCCAGCGCTTTGCCGTAATCCTTCTGCGGGTTATTCGGGTGGGCGTGGATGATCCCCATTTCGAACAAAGCCCTGTCCCCGGCGGCGGGGTACTTCTTCAAGGCCTCTTCGTATCCGCTCAAAGCGGCCGGGTAATCACCCCGGTCGGAACGGCCGCCGGCTTCTTCAAATGCGGAAGCGGCGCGGAATGAGCCGTCGAGGTGGCTGCATCCGCCCGCCGGGAAAACTAATGCGGCGAGGACAATGAAAAGGCAAAGCTGCTTCCATTTCCTGCTTACAGTTGTAACTTCCATCGTCGCCTTCACCTTCACCCATTGCCCATCAAGCATTGTCCGTGAATAAACTTCCCCCTTTTCTAAAGTTCATCGGGGAATTCGGGAACCAGGGGAATATTGCCCATCAAGCACTGTCCGCGAATTAACGTTCCCCCCTTTGCGAAGGGGGGGCAGGGGGGATTTGTTTTTGAATCCTCCCAAGCTTCATCTTGGAGACGTAATGCAATGACGGTCTCCCCCTCCCTTGACGGGCCTGCGCGCCTTAACGCTTCGGTCCGCGAATAGGGGAGGGGGAGACTCTTAATAAACGCAGTTACTTCCTCATCGACTTGTAAAAAGCGGCGTCAGCCCGCTCTCCCTTTTCTTGCGCGATCTTTTCCCGCTCCTCGGCAGCCTTTTCCTTTTCTGCGGCCAGCCTTTCCTTCTCGGCGGCGAGCTTTTCTCTTTCCTCTGCCGCTTTTGCCGCATTTTCCGCCCGAGCCGCTGCAGCATCGGCCTGTGCCTTGGCCGCATCCGCCGTGGCCTTGGCAGCCTGGGCTTCCTGCAATGCCTGATCGGCTTTAGCGCCGATCGCCCTTTCCTGCGTCTGCACCTTCGCGAGATCCCCTGACGTCGCACATCCCGTCATGGCAACAGCGGGAACAAGCATCATCGTGACCAAAAGAGCACCTTTCTTCATGACTAGTTACCTCCTAATTGTTGGTTTGTTTTACGCCACCGCGGGTAGTTCATGACATCCGGCCTGCACCATGGACAGGCCGGATTTGCTACATCTTTGCAACAGGATCGATCAATATCCCATCGAGTTCCAGGTCGAGTTTCAGGCGTCTCACCGCCTCCTTGGCCACGCCGGCGTTATCGAAGGGGCCGGCGATGACACGGTAGCTGTTGCCGCTCTTCGACAAGACCCGTGCCGGGATGGGCGGACCCTGGTGGTTGATGATGGCGGCAATCCGCCGAGCCTCCAACTCCTCGCGCACGTTGGCAGCCAGGACATACCAGGCGTCCAGCCGCAGCTCTGGTATCTCCGGGGCGCCGAATACCTGGGGCGGGTGTTCGAGAGTTACCGGTTTGACACTCTCTTTCCCGCCGTCTGGACCTAAGGCCAAGATGGGGACAGGAACACCCCTGGCTTCCATACGTATCTGAGAGATCTTTTTCCAGTCGAGCCCTCGACCGTAATTCTTTTCCAGCTTCTTGAGTTTTGCCGACAGCTTTTCCCACTCCAGGGCGCCGGAGCTTTCCCTGGGCGCATGGGCCTCCAGATACAGGACCCCATCGCGTTCCCCAACGAGATATGGCTGGTTCACGATTAACACAGGGGTGTTCACCGGGGTCTCCTCGTAGAGCGCAGTTACGTTCTCCGGATAGAGTCGCAGGCACCCGTTCGTCGCCTTAAGGCCTATGCTGGCCGGCTTGTTGGTGCCGTGGATCAAGTAGCCGGCCTTGCTCAGATAAAGCGCGCGCTCGCCCAATGGGTTGAGGGCTCCCGGGGGAATTTCCGCAGGGAGAGGATCTCCCTTTTTCCTGTGATCTTCCGCAATTGAAGCGGGCACGCGCCAGGTGGGAAGGGCAGCCTTTCTTTCCACGCGCATCTTACCTGTAGGAGTCGGCCGCTCGGAGGTGCCGACACCTACCGGGTAGGTCGACACGACGTTCCCCTTGAAGCGGAAAAGACGCATGGTTGCCAGGTTGACCACGATCCCTTTGCGGGGGGCATCGGGGAGGATGAAGGTCAAGGGGAGTATCACCTCCCTCCCCGGTTCAGGCACCCAGACATCGACACCTGGATTGGCGGCACTTATCGCGTTGATACCCAGGCTGAAATGCCGGGCGATGTCGGGCAGGGTGTCACCCTTCTCCAACTTCACCACTGCCAGGGTGCCGATGACGTCATCACCTGCAGCTACCGGAAAGGCGTTCCGCTCGATCTCCCTCTGCATGGGAGCCGGGCTCAGAGACGATGGCTCGGCAGCCCTGTTCATGGCTGCGCATCCGTTCAGGTACAGGAGGAAGCAGCAGAGAAACAAGGGGCGAACAACGTTCGCTATGAATGGCAGCCGAAAGATCTTGTGCATGACTGAAGCCTTCCTAAGCTATGGCGCAAAAAAAGCCGGGGCCGGAATATCTCGTGATATTTCGGCAACCCGGCTGTCTCGGTGAGACCCTGTAGGCTTTCCGCCCCATCCTCGCGGATGGTTGAGTATTATCGTCTACCACCATCGATGTTGGTGCCGGGAACACCGCCCGGCATCATACCCGCGCCTCTCAAGGCGCCTGTCGCGACTTGCCCCCCGTTTCATCCTTGGAAACAAAAAAGCCGGGACCGGAATATCTCGTGATATTTCGGCAACCCGGCTGTCTCGGTGAGACCCTATAGGCTTTCCGCCCCACCCTCGCGGATGGTTGAGTATTATCGTCTATCCAAGTTTCAACTTGCGGGGATGATACCTTTAGATGAGGAATTGTCAACTTCTTTTTCTGAATTTTCGTCGCCTGCAGGATAACCTGTTAGGAATTTGAATTTTCTTCGGAATCAAGCCTAAACTCCCATGCTCCGCTACATGGGATGGCCGAAACAACATTTTTTCCCCAAATGCGTCATTCTTGGGCAGGAAACACCATATTCTTTTCAAATACGTCATTTTTGGAACATAAAATGACGTATTTTCTTCAGAAGGTGCATTTTCAGATTCCAAAACGTTCATTCCCAATAATTGTCCATGAAAAAGCACCGGAGGTATTTGGCCCCAATTTTTTTTTTGACATCGGCAGATGCCCGGCTATTATTTCGTTGAATTAAAAATAATTAATCGGAGGTGGCATATGCCGACGAGTAAATTGAGCCATCCTGAATTGATCTCCAAATCCGCAGCGATGAATGCGAACTATAACAGGGAGATGTTCAACCGGATGTTATCGCTCATCCCCACGCCCGAGTTTTATAGCGAGCTTCATGAACGCTACGCGACCAATTTTGCAGGTTCTCTGAAGGGAGACCCCGAAAAGATCAAGGCCTGCGAAGAGGATCGCCAGTTGATCGACCAAAACCTCGCCCTTCTTCTGGGCTTGGCCAAGGTGATCACAGCGAAAGATCCCTCACTGCAGGAATCCTTCGGTTTCAATCACTCAACCGAAAGAACACCCTCTTCTCAGGCTGTCTTGGACCGTCCTAGGGATTTCAGGGTCAGTTTCGACAAGAAAGGTCATCCTGAAGTGTCAATCACAAAGATAGTGGGGGCAAAGGGATATGAAGTATGGGCCTGCGAAGCGGACCCCGGCCTGGAAGGAAACTGGAGGCTTCTGGTATGGTCGACCAAGTGCCAGAAGATACCGATAACCGGATTGAATCGCACGCAGCTCAACTGGCTCAGGATCAGGGGTAAGCGCGGAGACATGGCCGGCCCCTGGTCCAACCCGATCAGTCTTCAACCTTGAACCTCACCGATGCCCCCCTGGCGACAGCCGGGGGGGCTTTTTCATTTACACTCTGCCCCTCTCATCTGTGACTCAAGGAGCACAATTTTCAGCGTGACTAAGGCGGGAGATTCAGGTAAATGGTTAGAAGTTGATGCTGGCGGAGGTGCTGGTATGGAAATAGTGAGGAAAGCGCGATGAGAGAGCATGAGCACTCGACCGTGCGCTGCAGTTTCGAGCGACATGCGGATGCGATCCTGGAAATTTTCAACGATGCGATCATGACCTCGACCGCGCTCTACGACTACAAGCCCCGGACGCGGCAGACCATGGTCGACTGGTTTGCCGCGAAGCGTGCCGGCAACTTTCCGGTGGTCGGCATCGAGGACAACGATGGTGTGCTTCTGGGATTCGGCAGCTATGGCACGTTTCGAAGCTGGCCTGCCTACAAGTACACCGTGGAGCACTCTGTTTATGTGCACAAGGATCATCGTGGGCAGGGGCTCGGGCGGGCTGTGATGCGGGAATTGATAGCGGTGGCGCAAGAGAACGACGTGCATGCAATGGTAGGTGCAATCGATGCTGCGAACACCGGGAGTATCGCGCTGCATGAGCAACTTGGCTTCAAGCACGTTGGCACCTTGCCGCAGGTCGGATTCAAATTCGGCAGGTGGCTCGACCTGGCATTCTACCAGTTGTTGCTGGATACGCCTGCCCATCCCGTCGATGGCTGAATAGGTGGAATATTCGCGCTGCGTAACTGCCGATCCGGCTTATATGGACTTAATTTGGTTGAAGGAATCCATTGCTTTCGAATGGACCTCCATAACCGCTTCCAGAGGGAGGTCGAGGGAATCAAGCAGCTTCGGATCTATCTCCTTTCCGGATGGGGACTGAACGGCCTGGTCTGCTACCTGGAGAAGCGCGATCATCCTATTGACGATCTCACCGAAGTTGCGGTTGTGGTGGTAGCGGATCAGATTCTGGATCGACTCCGGGTAATTCCACTTCTTGGCTATCATTGCCCCGATTTCAGCATGCCGGGAATGCATGAGCTCATCGAAGACCGACTCCTCTATCTCGAAATCCTTGGCAACACTCAGTATGACCGTCTTGCCGAGATCAAGTAGCAACCCGCCAAGGAACGCCTCTTCCGGATCCTCCCTCAACTGCCTGGCCAGCCCACTGGCCAGAAATGCCGTCTTCAACGCGCCATCGAGGATAGCCTGAAACTTTTCCTGGGGAATATCGCGGTTCTGCATCGAGAGCACCTGGATTCCAGTCACGATGTTAAGCACCTCGCGCATCCCAAGCCGGACTATGGCGTAGTGGATCGAGTCCACCTGCCCGGACACCGAGTAAAAAGCAGAATTGGCAACCTTGAGGATGCGGGAGATCAGGACCTGGTCGGTCATGATCAGTTTGACCATCTCCTGCACCGTGGTGTTGTCATCTTCCATGAGCGAAATCAGCTGCATGAGCATGCCGGGAAGAACCGGAAGCTGGAAGTCCTCATTGTAAAGCCGCTTGTTGATCCCCTCGATCGCCTCGTCCCGTTGCAGCGAGTCCCTGTTTTGCTCGTCGTAGATCCTGACTGCGTTGAAGAGGACGCGCGCCGTTTCCAGGGTGATCGGCCCATTGGCAAGAATTTCGGGTAGCGGAGTCGTGATGGAGACTGAACCGGCGTTGTTGGCGAGGAGGTCGAGGATCAGTTTCTCGACCAGGTCGGACATGATATCAGTGAGGACACCGGGAGATACCAGTGAGTTTTCAACCAGGTACCTGGTGAGCGAAACCCCCTTGCTCTTACTTTCCGTTAGCGCCTGGAATACCTGCACTTCGGAGAGCGCGCCAGAGGCCACGAGGAACTGGCCGAATTGCAGACCCTTTTTCTGGGACCCGGCCAGGACCAGCTTTCCCTTTTCCAGATAGAAGGTGACGCCGCTGTTGTTCTCGCGTGAAATGGTGACCACGCAAGTGAGACGGTTCATGTCGATCCACTGCAAGATATCCTGAATCGGCATGAAGCTCAATTCAACCTGGAACAAGACTCCCATGATACCCACCTTCATAGAATTGCGGGGACATAACGCTAAACCTAGATTGCGTACACATATACTAAATCCGATATTTTTTCCAACTAAAACCTTCTCAGCTTCTAAATGACAAAAGCCGCGACCTGGAGCCGCATCACTCTCGGTGGCCGCGTAACTTGCGAACCAGCATGGGCACGAGGAACATCGCGGCCAAGACGATGAGCATCGTAGTGTTCGGGTCTTTGAAGTAGGAGTTGAGGCGCAAGGTGGTGAGGGCGATGACCGCGAAATAGAGCATATCTCCTGCGATTGCGAAGGCCCAGCCCGCAAGGAATCCATGACCCACTGCAAGCGCAGTGGCGCGCCCGGTCATCGGATCTACGCCGAAGGCTACCATGACGAGCGCAAGGGGACCGGTGCTGGTGCCGCTGACATGCGCAACGCTTCGTGCCGTGGCAGCCTTTAAGGCAGCGTTGAAACGCACAAGGAAGGGGATATTCCTAGTAACAGCAGCGAAAAATCGCAGAACCGGTTCAAACATGACGGCAAGGACCACATCCGAAACCAGGTAGAGCCCTGCGGTGACGGGCCAAGCCAGGCCTTGGGCGCGGGCCAGCAAAACACCTGCGGGGATTCCGCCTCCCACAGGAAGCAGGAAAAGCTTAAACACCGGAAGCAAGTGGGAGGTGGGCTGGATCGACGAAAAGGGCATGAAACGGCTCGATGCTAGGCACGATGCAGAGCATCTGCCAGGTTAATTCAGGATGGACTGCGGTATGTTAGCATAAGCGAGGAGTAAAGGGGAGTTGTCAGAGGTTGAATCTGCCCTACCAGCTCTGCCCCCAGGCACTATAGCATATCCAGGGGCGCGATTCATAAAGTGCTTGGTGGTTGGAGGGATAGGGGACGCTTGTGGCTACTTTTCCTTTTTGTTTCTTCGCCGTTCAATAAGTTTCACAAGCTACCTACGTCCCCTCGCTCCAGTAGCTCAGCCCCTTGCGGACCTTCAGCAGAAGTATTTCTTCTAAATAATGATGTCTTATTTGTAGACAAAAGTTTCCCAGGTTGATATAGAGGCATAGCTTTACAGTATACATTGCATTATTTAATAACATCAGGGTAAAAGTTTGCATAAACATCAGACCTGTGAGAATTGCTGGCCCTAGGAGACCACCCCTCGACGCGAAAACGTCGTTAACCGAAGCTTTAAAGGAGAAAGTATGGGAAAAATGAAGTCATTCGTTCTTGTTGTTGTAGCACTGTCTTCTCTGATGTTCGGCGGTTGTGCGCTCACCACTGCGACAGTAGACATCAATTACACTCCGCAGAGCGGCGTAACCGCTGTAGAGAACGCCAAATCTGTAATCTGCAACGTGCAGGTGAGTGACAGTCGCAACGAGAAGGTCAAGGTAAGCAGCAAGAAGAACGGGTTCGGCATGGAAATGGCGCAAATCCTGCCCGCGGAGAATGTAGCGGTCACCTTCCAGAAAGCCATCGAGTACGAGCTGAAGGCCCGCGGTTTCGGACTTAGCCGTGAGGACTCCCTCGTCACTATAGATGCCGATCTGACGAAGTACTACAACGACTTCAAGACAGGATTCTTTGCGGGGGACGCCGTTGCGGAGCTGAACATGGGGGTCACCATAAAGAACAAGAAGGGGGACTTCCTGTACTCACATCAGTTCGTTGCGGAGGGAATCGAGCGTAATATCCAACTGATGACCGGCGAGAATGCCGAGCTTGCGCTGGAGAAGGCACTTAACGAAGGGATGCAGAAGCTGTTTGCCGACAAGACCTTCATAGCGGCCCTGCTGAAGGCAAAGAACTAGATCAAGCCTAATAGCTTGAAAAAGAAGGCCGGCAGACAATGTCTCCGGCCTTCTTTTTTTTAGAACGAGAAGGGGCTTATGTACCTTTTGTGGAATGCAGATTCAGCAGAATAACAGCCTGTAGCCACCAGCCTGGGCAGCCTGGGGGGCAGGTCTTTATTCTTGCTCATTCTCCGTCCGAGCTTATTTATGGCCCAGGCTCGTATCATCCTTTTTGTGACAACTAGGGTGGCAGGGGCCCCGTATAAGTTTATAAGATTCAGCAGAAGAAAGTTATATTCTTATCCCTGTCCCTTTGCCTCGGCTCTGTCCCTTTTGCCCTTTGCCCGTTAGCCTGCCACATTGGGATAAGCTGACCAAGTTCTACCGAGCAGCAGTCGACCATTTTCCTTTTTGTTGCGTTTGACCTTGTCCTGTCCCCACGTACCCCACTGCTTAAAAAAGAAGGCAACATTCCGCTTATCGCACTGCTCTTTAATCGATCGAACCCATTCTTCGTCCATGGGTCTAGCTTTGGGGCCGGATTCCCCTCCCACTATTACCCAGTTGATTCCGACTAAATTTAGAGTCCCAAGGTCCTGCAGCAATGGTTCGATAGACAGGAATCTCACAGAGGCGTTTACGGTTCGTAAATTATCAATCCGCTGGATACCGTCTTTTCTATCCTCTACTGTAACGCCCATCCACGCATTGGTGGGAAGTCTCTTAGAGCCGCAATATTCTGATAATCTACGCGAGCGCTTAGTTAATATTTGATAAATGTGCTGAGGAGTCTGCTCTATGACGGAAAAGACATCATCGATGAAAGCATCAGGAACGTTTTCATGGAAGAGATCCCCCATAGAATTAACAAAGTAACGCGTTGATTTTTTCTTTTGAATCGGCTGCTGAAGCCGCTCTGGGAGCAGTGTGACTTGAAACCCGTTTTCATAACCCTTGGCTCCCATAGCTTGAAGGCGATGGGCCATTACTTCAGCATAGCAATTGGTGCAACCGGCACTCACCTTGCTGCATCCTTTTACGGGGTTCCATGTCTCTTCAGTCCACTCTATAGCAGTGACGGTTGCCATCCACTTCTCCTACTGATCATTATCTTAAAGTCATTTGTTGTGTGGTCCCAACTCGAGCGAGGCTTCCCCGTTGGGGTCTCTGGTGGGTACCACCTCACGTCAACCTGGTTTCCCTTCATCTTCTTCAGTGCCTCCTTATATTGGCGCGTTGAAAAAGATATACCGAAAGCTTCAACAAGCCTTACTAGCAACTCCTTTAATTCTACTTCATCATTGATGAACGAAAGAATGTTCTCCTCAATGTTCCATGCAGCCTGCAGATGGTTTGGATCCGGGAGATCGCACTCAAATAACGGCGACTGTCTGTCACGTGCTTCCTCTCTAAAGGAGGCCCAACGATTATTCATATTGTCTACCATCAGCAAAAGCCCATCTTCGTGATTGGTACCAAAAACCATACGATACTTCGGGATGTTGTCTAAATTAGTCTTAATTGGGATATTTATTACATAACGAAAAACCTGTCTCAGCCGATCACAATACTTAGTAATAAATTGTTCCTCTGCTTCCTGCATCTTAAGTCGGTGGCTGTAAAACTCTTTTAGGATTTCACGCCAATACTGTCCTCCAGCAATCTCGTCAAGTCGCTCAACGGTGATAACGTCATGTTCATAAACGTCAGGCAGATCATGTTCTGAAACTGGATATTTCAGTAGCCGGCACCCCTCCCGAAGAAAGCCCAGTGAGTTGAGGTTGAGCAATAATTCAACTGTACGGAATTGTTTTTTGGCGATGGCTTCAAAATAGGAAAAGAGAACGTTCTTAATGCCATAAGGATCAACGTACAAAAACAAATTCCGCTGTCGCGGATTGTAGTTCCTGATGAAGTATTCAATTCGGTCTTGGTAATCTCCTTCAAGAGCATTAATCCAATGGTATGCAGGCAGGTTAGTCTTCAGTTCCCGGAAGTACTTTTTTTCTATGAAAATCGCCTTGATTTCAGGTGAAGAGAGATCAGACAGCTGAGACGAAATGGCCTCAGTGATAATCAATGGAGACCCTGGTTCACCATCATCGAAACGTCCCTTGCCAGCGAAACAATCTGCAACTATGATCGGTTTGTGAGTTTTGGAAACCTTCGCAAGATATGGTGCTAGATATGCCTTCAGAAGTTCATCTTTGATCCGTGACCAAGTTCGCTTCTTCTCGAAAAAAGAATGGATTGGCATATTAGTCTCCGTCGTGGATTGTTCTGAGTAGGTCCTCTCTTCTGTATATGGCAATGCCTAAGAAACTCAATGACCATTGTAACTGGTAGCAGCGACAGGCAATGTCACGAGGGAACTTGAGGTCAGAGCCTGAGGGTAAATCTTGCTTCTTGAAGGAAAAAGAGCCACAAGTGCAAACTTGCGGCTCTTTTTCTGGGTAAAGGTTTCGGACTAGAACGGGATCTCGTCGTCCGGGTTGAATACCGGCTCTTCGTAACCGCCGCCCTGGTTGTAATCCTGCTGCGGCCTGGACTGACGCTGACCACCGCCGCCACCTTCGCCTTTGCTGGACAGCATCTGCATCTTCTCGCCGACGATCTCGGTGGTGTAGCGATCTTTCCCTTCTTTGTCGGTCCACTTGCGGGTCTGCAGACGCCCTTCGACATATACGGTCTTCCCCTTGGAAAGGTATTCGCCGGCGATCTCGGCAAGACGCGCCCAGAGGGTGATGTTGTGCCATTCGGTCTTCTCTTCCCAGTTGCCGTCCTTGCCCTTGAACTTCTCGGTGGTGGCGAGGGAGAAGGATGCTACGGCGGTGCCGCCGGCGGTGTAGCGCACCTCGGGATCTTTGCCCAGGTTCCCGATGAGCATCACCTTGTTCAGACTGGCCATGTGCGGTTTCTCCTTTATCGATGAATATTTAAAAAATGGAAGAAGTGTCTTTTATACCCCAACGAAGGGCCGATGCTACATCAAAATCCACCTCTAGCAAAGCAATATTTTGCGGCGAAAAACCAAAGCGGAACACAGAGGGCCCTGAGGTTCACGAAGGGCACAGAGAAAGGCGGGGTCCCCGGCAGGGTAAAGCCCAAGCTGGAACTGGCGCGGGTTGGGGTATGGCCATACCGATAATTGGTTTGACTCCTAAGATAAAAAAAAGTAACGTAGCCGGTCATGCTGAGAGCTTGTATCTATTTACTTTTCTTCGTTCCGTACACCCTGTTATGCAGCCTCGCCGCGGTGATCGGGGGGCTTTTCGACGGTTCCGGCCGTGTCGGGCACGCCTGCGCCAGAATGTGGAGCCTGGGCTCCCTGTTCGCGTCACGCATCCGGCTTGAAGTGAACGGGTTGAACCACGTTCCACCTGAGGGGCCCGTCATCTATATGGGGAACCACCAGGGGAACTTCGACATCTTCGCACTGACCCTCGCCATCCCGCGCCTGTTCTCCTGGATCGCCAAGGAAGAGCTGTTCAAGGTGCCGGTGTTCGGCGCCGCGATGAGGCGGGCGGGATACATCCCCCTGGACAGAAGCGACGGCAGGAAGGCGCTCAAAAGCATGAAGCAGGCGGCTGAGCGGATCGCCTCGGGGACCAGCGTGGTCATCTTCCCGGAAGGGACCCGGACAAAGGACGGCAAGCTGCTCCCCTTCAAGCGCGGTGCGTTCCTGCTGGCGGCAAAGGCGGGTGTACCCATCGTTCCCTTCACCATCAACGGCAGTTGGGCGATAAACCCGCGCAACCGCCTGGAACTGTGGCCGGGGACCATCTCCGTTAGCTTCGGCGCGCCCATAGCGGTCAAGCCGGGCGCGGAAGGAGAACTGATGGAGCAGGTGCGCGAGGCTATCGCGGCAAGGTTGGAGGTTCACTAAATGGTGATGGCTTACTTGGCGCTCGCCGCGGCGGGCATAGCCCTGGTTTGCTGGGGATTCCCCGCATCCCACCGCTTGCGCGCGCCGTTCGATATCCTGGCGGCCCTGGCGGTCCTAGCGGGAGTGGCGTGCTTCCTCCTTGGCACCCTGCTCACGGTGGCGCCCCGCTTCTTCCAGGGATGATCCCCTGCACCGGATGGACAGGAAGTAACGATAAATGGAAAAGGTAAAAACCGCAGCGGTCAACATCGCCGCCATAGCCCTCATCTCGCTGGTCCTCATCTGGGGAAACACGCTGTACCGCCAGCACGCCCAGTTCGAAAAGGGGGAGCAGGGATCGGCTAGCGGGAACTTCACCGCCGCCGTGGCCGGCTACGAGGCGGCAATCCACATGTACACCCCGTGGAGCTCCGTGGTCGAAAAGAGCGCCCAGAAGCTCTGGGCCATCGGCGAGGCCGCCGAGAGAAGCGGCGACGTCCCCCGCGCCCTCATCGCCTACCGCGCCCTGAGGAGCTCGTTCCTCTCCGCTGCCGGCCTCTATACCCCGGGCGAGGATTGGATCAAGCGCTGCGACGCCCGGATCGCGCAACTGGTGCCGCTGCAGCAGGGACAGCGCTAGAGAGCTTCCTCCCCGGGGCAAGGAATTGCAGGCAACGATTCCCTGCCGGGGATACAAAGATAAAGGATTGATATTGGAACCATCCAGCACAGAGAGCACCGGGCTTAAGTTCGTAGCACTGGGAGGACTGGGAGAGATAGGGCTGAACATGGCCGCCTTCGAGTACGGCGACGATATCGTCATCGTCGACTGCGGACTCATGTTCCCCGAACCCTACATGCTGGGCATTGACGTGGTGATCCCCGACATCGGCTACCTGATCGAGAGGAGAGACAGCATCCGCGCCATCCTGCTCACCCACGGGCACGAGGACCACATCGGTGCGCTCCCCTACGTGCTGAGGGATATCAATCCCCCCATCTACGGGACGGCGCTGACCTTGGGCTTCGTCAAGGAAAAGCTCAAGGAATTCGAGCTGGATCAAAAGGTTGACCTGAGGGTGGTCAAGCCGCGGGACACGGTGCAGCTCGGTTCCTTCGAGGTCGAGTTCATCCGTGTTGCCCACTCCATCGTCGACGGCTGCGCCCTGGCCATAAGCTCCCCGGAAGGGGTGGTGATCCACACCGGCGACTTCAAGCTGGACCAGACCCCCGTCGACGGCGAACTGACCGATCTGGCGACCTTCTCCCGCTACGGCGAGAAGGGGGTGCTGGCGCTCTTCGCCGACTCGACCAACGTCGAGCGCGAGGGGTACACCCTTTCCGAGCGGCTCGTGGGGGACGCCTTCGAGGAGATCTTCCCCGCCTGCTCCGGCAGGGTCATCGTCGCCGCCTTCTCCAGCAACATCCACCGGGTGCAGCAGGTGGTGCGCGCGGCGGAAAAAAGCGGCAGGAAGGTACTCCTTAACGGACGCTCCATGATCGGCAACGTGCAGATCGCGCGGGAGCTCGGCTACCTGAAGATCCCGGACGACCTCCTGATCGACCTGAAGGAGCTCCCCAGGCTCCCCAAGGAGCAGGTCTGCATGATCACCACCGGAAGCCAGGGGGAGCCCAGGAGCTCGCTGATCCGGATCGCCATGGACGACCATAAGCAGATCAAGCTGGAGCGCGGCGATACCGTCATCCTCTCCTCCCGCTTCATCCCGGGGAACGAAAAAACCATCTCCGACTTGATGAACCACCTGTACCGGCGCGGAGCCGAGGTGATCCACGAGAAGGTTTCCGAGGTCCACGTCTCGGGCCATGCGAGCCAGGAAGAGCTGAAGCTCCTGCACAACCTGGTCAAGCCCCGTTTCTTTGTCCCGGTGCACGGCGAGTACCGGCACCTGGTGAAGCACTCCCAGCTGGCCCAGAAGGTCGGGACCCCGGAGGAGCGCTGCATCCTCGCGGTGAACGGCGACGTCATCCTCTTTGCCGGGGACGAGGCGTGCATCGTGGACCAGGTGAACACCGGCCGCGTCTTCGTGGACGGCAAAGGGGTGGGGGACGTCGGCAACGTGGTGCTGAAGGATAGAAAGCACCTTTCGGAAGACGGCATGGTCGTGGTCATCATCGGCATCAACCAGACAAGCGGCGAGATCATCTACGGCCCCGACATCGTTTCCCGCGGCTTCGTCTTCGAGGACGACAGCCAGGAGTACCTGGAGGAGGCCAAGAAGGTCGTGCTCGACACCCTGGCCCTCGTCACCCCAGAGGTGATGACCGACTGGAACGAGGTGAAGCTGGAAGTGCGCCGTGTGCTGCGCCGGCTCTTCAACAAGACGCTGGAAAGGCGCCCGGTGATACTGCCGCTCGTGTTGGAGATGTAAAGAACCCGTTCAACGTTGAACTTGAACCGCACTTAACGGATTTTTATGGCCGACGAGAAGATAGAAAAAAAAGAGAAGGTTACCAAGGAGATGAAGGGGATGGCGTTCGCCGTCGCCGGGATCTTCCTCAGCGTCGCGCTCGCCTCGTTCAACGGGGAGGACCTCTCTTTCAACAGCGTTTCCACCTCGATGCAGACCCACAACCTTGGGGGGCGCTTCGGCGCGCAGCTGGCGGACATCTTCCTGCAGCTTTTCGGGCTCGCCTCCTACATCTTCCCCTGCACCCTCATCTACCTGACCTACCGGGCCTTCGGGCCTGACCCGATCAGGTGGCGCCGCTACAAGGCGGTCGGCTTCGTGCTGCTCGTGGTCTCGGTGTCGGGGCTCTTCGCCTTCAACCTGCAGTTCACTGAGTTCCTGGGGCAGCGGGTGCCAAGCGGCGGCTTCGTCGGCTACCAGAGTGCGGAACTTCTCAAGCGCGGCTTCGGGAAGTTCGGGGCGCTCCTCATCCTGCTCCCCATGCTGGCGGCCTCGGCCATGCTCCTTTCCCGTTTCTCCTTCGTTCTCTTCGCCAACTGGTGGGTGACGGCGCTCAAGGAGCGGTGGGCGAAGCACAAGCAACGCCAGGCGCTGAACCGCGAGCTTGCGGCGGAGAAGAAGGAAAAAGGTGAGAAAGGTGAGAAGGCGAAGCCTCACGCGGCTCCGGTGATAAAGCCGGCCGTGGTGGCGCCGCCGACTCCCGCGCCCGCCGTGAAGAAGGAGAAGAAGCAGGACGAGAAGAAGAGCGCGCCGGTCCAGGAGGCGTTCGAGTTCATCAAGGTGGAGGGGAACTTCCGCACCCCGCCGCTCTCCCTGCTCGACCCGATCCCAGAGGCCGGCAAGCGCCAGGACCGCGAAACCCTCACCATGAACGCTCGCCTCATGGAGAAGAAGCTGAAGGACTTCGGCGTCGAGGGCGAAGTGGTGGAGATCTGCCCCGGCCCGGTCATCACCATGTACGAGTTCTCCCCGGGCCCCGGCATCAAGGTGAGCCGCATCGCGGGGCTCCAGGACGACCTCACCATGGCGCTCCAGGCCCATTCCATCCGCATCGTTGCGCCGATTCCGGGCAAGGGGGTGGTGGGTATCGAGCTCCCCAACCGCGAGCGCGAGATGGTTTCCCTGAAGGAGATCTTCAACTCCGAGCAGTTCCACAAGGGGAAGATGAAGCTCCCGCTGGCGCTCGGAAAGGACATCGCGGGGAACCCGCTGGTAACCGATCTGGCCAAGATGCCGCACCTTCTGGTTGCGGGTGCGACAGGTTCGGGCAAGTCGGTCGCCATCAACACCATGATCCTCTCGCTCCTTTACACCTCGACGCCTACCGACGTCAGGATCATCATGGTCGACCCCAAGATGCTGGAACTCTCCGTCTACGAGGGGATCCCGCACCTCCTGTTGCCGGTCGTCACCAACCCCAAGAAGGCGGCGCTCGCGCTCAAGTGGGCGGTCGAGGAGATGGGGCGCCGCTACCGGCTCATGTCCGACAAGGGGGTCAGGAACATCGACTCCTACAACCGCGAACTGGAGCGGGAAGAGAAGGAAATTGCCGAGAACAAGGCGCGCGAGACCGTGGTGGTCGAGGAGATCGAGGAGCCGGATCATCTCGAGGACCCGGAGGACATGGAGGCGCGCGAGGCGGCGATCCAGGCCTTCCTGGCCAAGGAAGACCAGCTGGAGCACGGCCATCTCCCCTACATCGTGGTCATCGTCGACGAGCTCGCCGACCTGATGATGGTCGCCGGCCGCGAGATCGAGGAATCCATCGCCCGCCTCGCCCAGATGGCGCGCGCCGCGGGGATCCACCTGATCCTCGCCACCCAGCGCCCGTCGGTCGACGTCATCACCGGCCTGATCAAGGCGAACTTCCCGGCCAGGATCTCATTCCAGGTCTCCTCCAAGATCGACTCCCGCACCATCCTGGACGGCAACGGCGCCGAGTCGCTCCTGGGGGCAGGGGACATGCTCTTCCTCCCGCCGGGGACCTCGAAGATGCTCCGCTCCCACGGCGCCTTCGTCTCCGACGCCGAGGTGCAGCGCGTGGTCGAGTTCCTGAAGAAGCAGGGAAAGCCGGTGTACGAGAAGTCGATTCTCGAGATGAAGGCCTCCGACGAGAAGGGAGGGGGCGACGACGAGGAAGAGATCGACGAGCGCTACGACGACGCGCTGGCGCTGGTGGCCGAGGCGAAGCAGGCGTCCATCTCCATGATCCAGCGCCGCCTGCGCATCGGCTACAACCGCGCCGCCCGCATCATCGAGAAGATGGAGCAGGAAGGGGTCATTGGCCCCTCCGACGGCACCAGCAAGCCGCGTGAAGTTTTTATCAACAAGATCTGATGGATATTTAGAAGGAGAAACAATGAACCTTTGCCGCAAGCCCAACCTGGCCCATTTCGCCGTGACCATCATCGGCAAGGACCGCACCGGCATCGTCGCGGACGCCTCCGAGGTCCTCTACAAGCTCGGCTGCAACGTGGAAGACTCCAGCTGCACCATGCTGGGAGGCGAGTTCGCCATGATCCTGATCGTCTCCCACGAGAAGCCCTTCTCCAAGAAGCAGCTCGAAGCCGACTTCGCGCTGAAGAACGCCAACACCGGTCTCTCCGCCTTCATCCGTCCCCTGAAGGACGACGAGGTCTGCTACCAGGGACCGGTGGGGGAGCTTTGCCTGATCTCCGTGTACGGCAGCGACAAATCGGGCATCGTCTACCGTGTCACCCGCGAGCTCGCCGACCGCGGCGTCAGCATCGCCGACCTGAACACCAAGCTGATCGGGACGCCGGACGACCCGGTCTACGTGCTGGTACTCGAAGCGGCCCTTCCCAACGGTATGACGGTGGAAGACGTCACCAACCTGCTGGAAAAACTGAAAAAGGAGTTGAGTGTGGAGATTTCGGTGCGGCTCATCACACCGGTCTCGCTCTGACGATATGGCTGTACGAAATATAGTTACCTACCCGAACCAGATACTGAAGACCCCCTGCCAGGTTGTGGAACAGATCGACGACTGGGTGCGCCAGCTGGTGGATGACCTGGTCGACACCATGCATGCCGGGCCCGGCTCCGTCGGGGTCGCCTCCCCCCAGATCGGCGTGTCGCTGCGCGTCTGTGTCATCGACGTTTCCAAGAACCGTCACGGCAAGGACAACAACCACGGGCTGATGCTGATAATCAACCCTGAGATCCTGGCCAGAAGCGGCGCCGCCGTGATGCGCGAGGGGTGCATGAGCGTGCCGGATTACACCGGCGACGTCGAGCGCGCCACCGAGCTCACGCTGCGCTTCACCGAGCCCGACGGGACCGTGCGGGAGATAGAGGCCTCCGGCTTCGAGGCGGTCGCCATCCAGCACGAGCTGGACCACCTGGACGGCCTGCTCTTCCTGGACCGGATCGCCTCGCTGAAGACCGGCCTCTTCCGCAGGAAGAGCTACAAGTAAAACCTCCAACGGTTTGAGGGTTCTTTGATGAAATGGCTGCTGATTAGCTCCGCCGTGCTCTACCTTGCTTCCTTCAGGCGTCCCGTGTTCCTGGCAGCAGTTGCCGCCGGTCTCGTTTACCTCGGGTCGCGGGGCCTCGCGCTCGGCAGGCTGCCGCTGATCGGGCCGCAGGACACCCTTGCCTTCTTCTCCAGCTCCATCGGGCTCATGGCGCTTCCCTTCCTCTACGCCCGCGCGGCGGGGAACGGGCGCTTCGTCACCTGGGGCTCCGGCCTTTTGGCCGGTCTCTTCGCGCTCCTGGCGACCCCTTTCCCCACGCTCAACATGCCGCTTCCCCCCGTGCTGGACACCTACTGGTTCGAGCTGCACGTGGCGCTCGCCTTCTTCGCCTACGCCCTCTTCGGCATCGCCGCGCTCTTCGGCGGCCTGTTCCTCGTGCAGGGAAAGAGGCAGGTGCTGGACCTGCAGTACCGTGCGGCGCTGGTGGGGTACACCTTTTTCTCGCTTTCCATGATCTCAGGGGGGATCTGGGGGTACTACGCCTGGGGGACCTACTGGCTTTGGACAGCAAAGGAGCTGTGGACTTCCATCCTCTGGGTCTTCTATTCGCTGTATCTGCACCTGCGGTTGAAGGGGCAGTCCTGGGATCGCGGCTTTGCCTGGATGGGGATCGTGGGCTTCTTCGTGACCCTGTTCACCTACCTCGGTGTTAGCTTGCTGATGCGCAGCTCGCATAGCTTTTAAATGCAAAATCAACTACGTCGCACACGGATTTAACGGATGACGCGGATAACGGCGGATTAACCCATCAGGCTTTAGGTATTATCCGCGCTTATCCGTTCTATCCGCGTAATCCGCGTGCGATGCATTTGAATTTGTACGGTAGAATCTTTTCTACTTTCTCTTGCATGGGAGGTTGAAATGATTCACGAAAGCATCACTGACAAGATTCTGAATGCGTTTTACAAGGTTTACAACACTCTCGGCTTCGGATTCCTTGAAAAGGTATACGAAAACGCTCTCGCGATCGAACTGATGAAGTCAGGGCTCGAGGTGAAGCAGCAAACACAGATTCCTGTTTACTACGACGGCAAGCTGGTCGGTGACTATTTTGCCGATGTCATGGTTCAAGATTTAATTGTTCTGGAACTGAAAGCTGCAGAGGCCATACATAATGAGCACTGCGCCCAGTTGACAAACTATCTCAAAGCTTCAAATAAAGAAGTAGGATTGCTTCTGAACTTCGGAAAAAAGCCGGAATTCAAAAGAATAATTTTTACCAACAACGGCGTCGCACACGGATTTAACGGATGACGCGGATAACGGCGGATTAACCCATCAGGCTTTAGGTATTATCCGCGTTTATCCGTTTCATCCGCGTAATCCGCGTGCGATGCATTTGACTTTTGGAGCGTAACAAGTGCTGAAAGCTCTCTACTCTGGTTTTACCTCGCTCAACCTCGGCCTGTGGCTTATGACCGGCGTCATGGCCACGCTGGCGCTCGGCTCCTTCACCCGCGCCAGCGAGTCGGGGCTGAACGACATGCCGCTTCTCTTCTGGCTGCAACGGGCGCCGCTCTCCCTTTCCTGGTGGCTCTGGCTCTGCATCATCTTCCTGGCCATCCTCTTCCTGAACGCAGTTATCTGCAGCATCGACGCCCTCAGGAAGAAGGGACGCAGCATAGCGCCCCACCTGATGCACGCGGGGTTCCTCCTCGTGGTGATCGCCCACCTCTTTTCCTCTTACGGCGGCTTCAAACAGCAGATGCAGCTGACGGAGGGGGGGACCATCGGCTTCCCGGACGGCGACCAGGTGCTGGTGGAGAGGATCTCAGGGGAGGTGGGGCAGATGGGGATGCTCAGTTCCTACCGGGCGCAGTTGCGGGTAAAAGGAAAGGTCGCTGAGGTGCAGCCGAACCACCCGATTTTCCACCAGGGGTACGGGATCTACCTCAAAGAGGTGGCGCTCGCCCCGATGCCGATGGCTCTCGTCGAGATCCACCGGGAGCCGGGAGCATGGGCGGCGCTTTTGGGGGCGCTCTTCTTCATGGCGGGAAACGTGATGCTGCTAGCGCAGCGAAAGGGGAGATGAGAAATGAGAAGGGGCGCCGCGAGGCGCCCCTTTTTGCTACTTCAGTATCTTTACGCTCTTGATCACAACCGGCGTCACCGGCACGTTCGGCATGCCGTTGACTACCCCGGTCGGGGTGCCGGCGATCTTGTCGACCACGTCCATCCCTTCCAAGACCTTGCCGAATACGGCGTAGCCGAAGGAACCTGCGCCGCCGGCCGGGTTGTGGTTCAGGTAGTTGTTGTTAACCACGTTGATGAAGAACTGCGCGGTGGCCGAATCGACCATGCCTGTGCGCGCCATCGCGAGCGTGCCGCGGTCGTTCTTCAGGCCGTTGTTGGCCTCGTTCTTGATGGGAGCACGGGTCGCCTTGGGGATCATCTCCTTGTTGAACCCGCCCCCCTGGATCATGAAGCTGGGTATGACCCTGTGGAAGATGGTCCCGTCGTAAAAGCCGCTTTTGGCGTACTCCAGGAAGTTCTTTACGGTGATGGGAGCCTGCTTCTCGAACAGCTCGACCTTCACGTTCCCCTGGCTCGTCTCCAGGACCAGTACCGGGTTCTTCGCCTCGGCAGCGAATGCGCTGCAGGCAAAGCAAAGTGCCAGGACCGCTACCAGCAAGATTCTTTTCAGCATGTAGTTCCTCCCTTTAAATAGAATCCGATCGGTCTTTTATAAGCCAATAACAACAGGCGGTCAACCACTTCGGGCCGCATTAGCGCAAGTAAAGGTTGACAGAGCGCCCGCCGCTGTGGAAAATGCCGAACATTAAATTTTTTGGAGGATTTCCCCTTTGCAGATCCGATTCGGTACCGACGGTTGGCGCGGCGTGATCGCGGACACCTTCACCTTTGAAAACCTCTCCGTGGTGGCGCAGGCCACCATGGATTACCTGCACGACAAGAAGGTTGCGCAAAAAGGGTTGGTGATCGGATATGACAGGCGCTTTCTTTCCCGCGAGTTCGCCGAGAGGGTAGCGGGGATCGCAGCGGCAAACGGCATCGAGACCAGGCTCTCGGAGAGCTACACGCCTACTCCGGCCGTTTCCTGGGCGGTCCACGAGATGGGGGCCGGCGCCGGGATCATGATCACCGCCAGCCACAACCCCCCGAGCTACAACGGTTTCAAGGTGAAGGAGTCTTTCGGCGGCTCGGCAAGGCCCAGCACCACCAGGGTCCTGGAGCAGATGGTGGCGCGCAACCTGGCGGAGGGCCGCCAGGTGCAGGCGGTGACGCTTGCAGAAGGACTCGAGTCGGGAAAGGTGCGCTACTTCGATGCCGGCGCCCCCTATCTGGCCCAGCTTGGGAGCTACGTCGACCTGGATTTGATCCGCTCCAGCGGCATCAAGACGGTTGCAGACCCGATGTTCGGCGCGGGGTGCGGATTCTTGCCGCGCCTGCTGCCGGGGGTGGTCGAAATTCACGGCAGCGAGAACCCTGCCTTCGGCGGGCACCCTCCGGAGCCCATAGGCGAGCACCTGGGTGAGCTGTCGCAGGTGGTCGCCGACGGTTTCTTCGACGTGGGGCTTGCACTGGACGGCGACGCCGACCGCATCGGCGCGGTGGACGAGAAAGGGGAATACTTCTCTTCGCACAAGATCTTCACCGTGCTGCTCCGTCACCTCTACGAGAGGAAAGGGCTGCGGGGAGGGGTGGTGAAGACGGTCTCCACGACCCAGATGATCGACCGGCTGGCGGAAAGGTACGGCTTGCAGCTCTTCGAGACCCCGATCGGGTTCAAGCACATATGCGAGATGATGCTGGAACACGACATCCTGATGGGTGGCGAAGAGTCGGGGGGGCTGGGGGTAAAGGGGCACATCCCTGAGCGCGACGGCGTACTTATGGCGCTCCTGCTTCTGGAGGCGATGGCCATGAGCGGGAAGGGGCTCAGGGCTCTGCTCGAGGAGACCATGGACGAGATCGGGCACTTCCACTACCGCCGTATCGACGTTCCTATCGCTGTCCCGGCCAAGCAGCAGCTCTTGGAAAAGCTGCGCGGCGGCACCGTCGGCGCCATAGCCGGGTACCGGGTGGCGGCGACGAATTTCAGCGACGGATTCAAGTACATACTGGAGGACGGCGCCTGGCTCCTGATCCGTCCTTCGGGCACGGAACCGGTGCTGAGGCTGTACAGCGAGGCGAGGGAACCGGATAAGGTGGCCTCTCTCCTGGAGGCGGCGAAGCGGATCGCAGGCGTGTAAGAAGCGGTTATTGCTAAGGTCAATTACCTTGAAATGGCTGGTGGCTTCTGCTATAGAATAGCTTTCGCGGAAAAATTCAGCACCCCCCAAGGAGTCACCCATGGCGAATCCTCAGTTGATTATGTACGACGAGGAATTCAAACAGATAAACGCTGTGATCGAAAAGCTTCTCAGGGAAGCCAACGCCAAGGTGATCTTCCTGGTGGACAAAAACGGCCAGCTCATCACCGGTTGCGGCGAGACCGAGCGCTTCGACACCACCTCGCTTGCCTCGCTCACCGCCGGGAACATAGCCGCCACCGGCGGCCTGGCAAAGCTGATCGGCGAAAAGGAATTCTCGATCCTCTTCCACGAGGGGGAGAAGGACAACCTGCACATCTCCATCGTTGCCGGCAGGGTCATTCTCGTGGTGCTGTTCGACACCCGCTCCTCCCTGGGACTGGTGCGGCTCAGGGTGAAGAAGGCCTCCGAGGAACTCTCGGCGATCTTCGGCAGGCTGATGCAAAAAAGCGAGGAAAAAGAGAAAAGCGGCGAAAGCGAGTTCCCCTTCGCCGAGATCACCGACGACGACATCGACAACCTGTTCAGCTAAAGACGGGGTTCGAGCAATAGAAATCAATGCGATGCATCAATTACAAGAGGTAACGTCGGATGTCATTCATCAACTACGCTTCCCGTGAAATCAACTGCAAGATCGTCTACTACGGCCCGGGGCTGTGCGGGAAGACGACCAACCTGCAGTTCGTTTATCAGAAGACCGCCCCGGAAGCGAAGGGGAAGATGATCAGCCTCGCCACCGAGACCGAGCGCACCCTTTTCTTCGACTTCCTCCCCCTGGCGCTGGGCGAGATCCGCGGCTTCAAGACGCGCTTCCACCTCTACACGGTTCCCGGCCAGGTGTTCTACGACGCCTCCAGGAAGCTTATCCTCAAGGGGGTGGACGGCGTGGTGTTCGTGGCCGATTCCCAGGAAGAGCGGATGGACGCCAACATCGAGAGCGTGGAGAACCTGCGCATCAACCTGATCGAGCAGGGTTACGACCTGGACAAGATCCCCTACGTGGTGCAGTACAACAAGCGCGACCTCCCCAACATCCTCTCCGTCGAGGAACTGCGCCGTGAGCTGAACCCCACCAACGTCCCCGATTTCGAGGCCTGCGCCACCACCGGCGAGGGGGTCTTCGAGACTCTTAAGGCGGTCGCCAAGCTGATCCTCTTCGATCTGAAGAAAGGGAAGTAGGAGAGGGTTGAGAGAATGAACGAAGAAGGGGGCGCCGGTAAATCCGGCGCCCCCTTCTTATTTGTCGGCCTTTACTCCCTCCCCAGGGGGAGGGGGCTGCCATGCAGACGCTCCACCAACGCCCTCGCCGCAGTTTCCGTCATCCCCGGCGCGCTCTTCAGCTCCTCGAGCGTCGCTTCCTTCACCCGCTTGAGACTCCCGAAGTGCTTCAAGAGCGCCTTCTTCCGCTTCTCGCCGATGCCGGGAACCCCGTCCAGTTCCGATCCCGTCAAGACCTTGCTGCGCACCTCCTTGTGGTAGGTGACGGCGAAGCGGTGCGCCTCGTCCCTGATGCGCACCAGCAGCAGTAGCGGCGCGGAACTCTGCCTGAGCGCGATCGCGTTCTTGCGCCCGGGGCGGAACACGCGCTCGTCGCTGCGCTCGATCTCCTCGCTCTCCATGTCACGGGCCACGCGGCTCTTGGCGAGGCCGGCCGCCTCGACCCCGGTTACCTCGAGCTCGTCGAGTACCGCGTTCAAGACGCCCAGCTGCCCCAGGCCGCCGTCGACCACGATCAGGTCCGGCTTATCTTCGGTGCTTTCGGCCTTGAACCTGCGCGAAAGGACCTCGCGCATCATGGCGAAGTCGTCCGACTGCAGCACACCCTTGATCCGGTAGCGCCGGTACAGGGACTTGTCGGCCCTGCCGTCGATGAAGACCACCCGGCTCCCCACCGCCATCTCCCCCTGGATGTTCGATATGTCGTAGCACTCGATCCTCCTCGGGGGGCAGGGGAGGTTCAGCTTCTCGGCCAGCTCGGTCAAGAGCGTCGCGGAGGAGCTTTCCCGAGCCAGGCGCTCCTTTGCCGCCGTCTCTGCGTTCTTCCCGGCGAGCTTCACCATCTCCAGCTTCGGGCCGCGCTGCGGCACCGCGATGGTGACCTTTTTCCCGGCCTTCTCGGAGAGGAGCTCCTCAAGCGCTGAGGGCTCGGCGATGGGAACCGGTATCAGCACCTGCGGCGGGATAGGCGCGTCCAGGTCGTAGTACTCGTTCAGGAAGGAGGCAAGCCCCTCCTCGGTCTCCAGCTCCCAATCGAAGAGGAAGCTCCGCCCGCCGGTGAGCGTACCGCCGCGGATGTGCAAAAGGGCGATCTGCATCCGGTCCGCCTCGCGGTGCACCCCGAAGACGTCGCTGTCGCCGCTTTGTGCCACCATCTTCTGCCGCTCGACCGTCACCTCGATGGCGCGCAAGAGGTCCCGGTAGCGGGCCGCGTCCTCATAGCGCATCTGCTCGGAGGCCTGGTTCATCTTGGCCCGGTACAGCCGCGCCACTTCGGTGTTCTTTCCCTCAAGGAAGAGGGCAGCACCCTGGGCCAGCGCAGCGTACTCCTCGGCGGAGATGAGGCCGCAGCAAGGGGCGGAGCACTGCTTGATCTGGTGGTACAGGCAGGGGCGCTTTCTCGCCATACAGGTGGCGATGGGGTAGTGACGCAGCGGGAACATCTTGTAGAGCTGCTTCAGCACCTCCTTGGCGGAGGTAGCCGAGGCGTAGGGGCCGAAGTAGCGCGCGCCGTCGGAAGGGATCTTGCGCACGATGGAGAGGCGCGGGAACTCTTCCTTCATGTCCATGCGCAGCGAGAAGTAGGTCTTGTCGTCGCGCAGGTTGATGTTGTACTTGGGGCGGTGCTGCTTGATGAGGGTGTTTTCGAGGATGAGCGCTTCCTTCTCCGTGTCGGTGACCAGGTAGTCGACGGAGCGGACCAGTTGCACCATGAAGCGGATGTGGACGCGGGAGTCGCGGGTGTCGCCGGCGTAGGATCTAACCCTTTTCTTGAGGTTGCGCGCCTTGCCGACGTAGATGATGGTGCCTTCGGCGTTTTTCATGAGGTAGACGCCGGGGGAGGAGGGGAAATTCTCGATCATCGCCTGAGTAATCATGAGGCGTAGTATAGACCGAAGCTGGTTAGAAGGGAAGGTGGGTTGTGTTAAGGAAGGGGCAATGCTCCTCCCCCTGGAGGGGGGAGGTTGGAAGGGGGGAATCGCTTGAGCGGAATGAACGTTGCCCCCTCCCCGGCTCTCCCCCTCCGGGGGAGGGAGAGTTTTGACGGTGAGAGGCAGATTAAGGCCCGACTAGCGTTTTCCGGTCCTGTTGCCGGGCTTGGGGGCGCCGGTCCGGGAAGAAGGTTTCGTTCCCGCGGGTTTGGCTGCTCCCGTTTTGGCAGCGGCAGGTCTGGCTCCAGCCGGTTTGGCGGCAGCGGGTTTACTCCCCGCAGGCTTGGCAACGGCAGGTTTCGCCGCTGCGGCCTTGGGAGCCGCCGCCTTGCCCGCGGCAGGCTTTTCCGCAGCACCCTTGCCCCAGCGTTTCGGGGGCGCCTTGGCGCCGCCTCCACCCGGCTTCATCTTCTGGGGGTTGGCGTAGGATACGGTGATCGACTTATCGAGGAGCCAGGCTCCGTCCAGCGAATCGATTGCGTCCCTGGCCTCGGCCTCCGTCGACATCCTGACGTAGCCGCACCCTTTGAACTCCCCGGTGACCGGGTCCGTGATCAGATGAATGGAGGTCACCGTCCCGGAGACGGAGAACATCTTCTGAATATCGTATTCTGTAGCGTCGTAGGAGAGGCGTCCCACGTACAACTCTTTCCCTGCTTTGGCCATTTAATGAACTCTCCTTGCCGATGATCGGCACACTTTAGCATAACCGGCAGCCGCGCTGCAAACTTTCCGGTGCGGCCGCGCCCTTATCCCTTGCGCTCCCTGAGGATGGCGGTGAACATCGGCTCCCGGTCGGTCCTGGAAACGGAGAGCACCATCTCCACCTCGGTCCGTTTGCCGCCGAGCCCTGCGACTACCTGGTGGGAGCGGTCATCCCGGAACTCCGTCTGCGTCGAGAGCCGTTCCTTGAGCGCCGCGCCCCCCTCGAGGAAGCCGAAGATCGATTCCCCCAGGAGTTCCTGCCGCGAGCGTCCGAAGAGGGCCTCGGCCTTCTGGTTGGCGATGACGATCTTGCCGTCCTTGAGGAAGGTGATCACCGCCGATGCGGCCACTTCGATGAAGCGGCGGTAGCGCTCGTCCGCCTCCTTAGACTGCACGGTCCGGCTGGAAAGCTCGTCCATCATGTCGTTGAAGGCCCCAATGAGCATGCCGATCTCGTCCCTGGTCTTTTGCGGCATCTTGTCTTTGAAATTGCCGGTGCGGGTCACGGAGATGATCCGCTCAGAGAGGAGCTTGATGGGATTTAAAATCTGCCGGCTCATGATGAACCCCATCACCAGGAGGACAATCACGTAGACCATCCCGCGGAAGAAGAGGTCGAGTTTCAGGTTGGCGCCGAGCTGCGCGTAGAGGTCCTTGACCGGGATGCTGACCGAAACCGCACCGATCACCTCACCCACCTTGTAGTTGTAGGAATAGTGGCCGGGGGGGAAGCGTTTCTTGACGAAGCCGGGGGCGGTTTCGTAGCTGCCGTGGCATTCGAGGCAGGATGCGGTGGCGCGCATCGGCTGCAGGTAACGGAACAGGCTTACGTCGCCGCTTTGCACGATACCGTAGACCTCGGCGTTGGGATGGTTGATGAAGTACTGCAGTTGCTTCGTCTCGTAGGGGTCCGGCCGGTTTGCCGGGTTGCGGTAGCGCAGCGAGACCTGGCGCACGTAGAACTTGCTGTTCTGGGTAACCCGCTTGGCGACCTGGGTCGCCACCACCTGGGGCACGAGGTTGTAGTTTTGCTCGGGCTCCCCCTTTACGACAGAGGACATGTATTCGCGGGTTTCGATAAGGGTGGTGGCGAAGCTGCGGGCGTTGTCGACGGCGAACCTGAGGATGAACTCTTTCTGCCGGTTGAAGATGAAGAGGCCGCTTGCCAGCAAAAGTGCGATAAGCAGCAGCGACATCAGTCCGAAGAACTTGACGCGGATGGGGAGATCTGCCGGGCGGGTCATGCATCCTCCTAACCTCATTGAACCAAAGGGGAAATTATAGCGGAGGAGAGGGGATGCGCAACCCACCTTCCCACCTTCGCCAAAGGCTACGGTGGGTAAGCCCGGCCAAAAGCTACGGTGGGCAGGCCCACACCAGGCAGGCATAAGGGCGCCGAAAAAAAAGACCCCTCACCGGAGCCAGGAGGGCAACGTCGGGTGAGGGGTAACGACCGGTCGGAGGGGACTGGTCCAAATTGGGGAAGCAAATCTTTAGCTAGCTGGCAGGCTTGCCTGCCGAAGCCTTTGGTGGGAGGTGACACTCGAAACAGATCTGCTCGCTCTCGCGACGCTTGATCTGGGCCGCCTTGTCTTTGGGGATACCTTTCCCCATCAGCTTCTCGCCCATCCTGTGACAGTCGAAGCAGTTCCTCCCTTGCAGAGCCTTGTGCATGCGCACCATAGCCGGGTTCTTGCTGTGGCAGACCTTGCACTCGAAGCCGTAGGCGCCAGACGCCATCAGCAGCAGTGCCAATGCCGGAATCAGTTTCTTCATCTGCTCTCCTTTGCCGGGCTCTCATAACGACCCGGAGTGATGTCTCAGGCTGAAATCAACTTTCGCCGGGACAGGGTATACCCGCTTCCAGAGGGCTGCCTTGACCAAAGTCAAAGAAGGGGTTGCCGCCTGTATGAAGAAAAACCCTTTCCATAGAGTCGGCAGTATGGTAGTTTTCCCTGCTTTGAATGTTCTCTAACACCCGAATCAACTCTATATCGAGAAGAAAACATGGCTAAGATCATCTGTGTGGCGAATCAAAAGGGAGGCGTGGGAAAGACCACGACGGCGGTCAACCTTTCGGCCTCGCTGGCCGTCGCCGAACGCCGGGTGCTCCTGGTGGACATGGACCCGCAGGGAAACGCCGGAAGCGGCGTCGGCGCCGATAAGGAGCTGCTCGAAGAAAGCATCTACGACGCGCTCATCGACGACGCACCGGCGGCAAGGATCATCCAGCGCACCGAGCTTCCCTACCTGCACCTGTTCCCGGCTACCTCGGACCTGGCGGGCGCGGAGCTGGAACTGGTCAGCGTCACCGACCGCGAGAGAAAGCTCAAGCGGATCCTCGAATCGGTTTCCGGCTCCTACGACTACATCTTCATCGACTGCCCCCCCTCACTGAACCTCCTCACCATCAACGCGATGACCGCCGCCAACTCGGTGCTGATACCGCTGCAGTGCGAGTTCTACGCGATGGAAGGGCTCTCGCAGATATTGAAGACCATCAACCTGATACAGCAGGGGCTGAACAGCTCCCTGATCATAGAAGGGATCCTGCTCACCATGTTCGACGCGCGAAACAACCTGTCGCGCCAGGTGGGGGAGGAGATCCGCGCCCATTTCCCTAAGGAGTGCCTGCAGACCGTGATCCCCAGGAACGTCCGCCTCTCCGAGGCACCCTCGCACGGCAAGCCGATCTGCCTGTACGACATCACTTCCAGGGGGGCCACGAGCTACATGGACCTGGCCAAGGAAATCATCGGGCGGGAGGTGTCGCATGGTTAAGAAGATGGGGCTCGGCAAGGGGATGGGGGCGCTGCTCCCGGTCGTGGAGGACCACGGCAAGAAGTACTTCTCCTGTCCGATCGAGGAGATCAGGCCCAACAAGGAACAGCCGAGAAAGACCTTCGTCAACGAGAAGCTGGAGGAACTCGCCGCTTCCATCCGCGAGAAGGGGATCATCCAGCCCCTGGTGGTGCTCAAGAAGGCAGGGCACTACGAGCTGATCGCAGGCGAGCGCCGCTGGCGCGCCGCGCAAAAGGCGGGGCTGCGCGAGGTCCCGGTGGTGATCCAGGACGTTTCCGAGGAGACCGCATTGGAAATGGCGCTCATCGAGAATATCCAGCGCGAGGACCTGAACGCGGTAGAGGAGGCCGAGGCATACCACGCGCTTTTGGAGCGCTTCTCCCTCTCCCAGGAGGAGCTTGCCAAGAGGGTAGGCAAGGAGCGCTCCACCATAGCGAACTCGCTCAGGCTCCTGAGGCTCCCGGTCGAGATCAAGCGGGACGTCGCCGAGGACCGCATCTCCATGGGGCACGCGCGCGCCCTTCTCACCCTGGAGGACCCCGAGGAGCAGAAGGCGGCCCGCGACGAGATCGTCAAGAACCACCTCTCGGTGCGCGAGACCGAGGCGCTGGTGAAGCGCAGGAAGGCGGGACCGGCGAAAAAGCCGCAGAAACCGGTCCAGACTCCGGACCAGAAGGACCTCATGGACCGGATGCAGCGTTTCTTCGGGGCAAAGGTCGCACTCAAGAGTTCCGGGCGCGGCGGCAAGCTCGAGATCAGCTACGCGGACCAGAAGGAACTCGCCAGGATCGTGGAGCTGCTGAACCTGTAGCGTCGGCCGGTGCGAACAAAGCACGGCTGCAGCAATTGTCATACATTTGCGAAAAAGTGTTTTGAACTTGCTCAGAGCAACTGGTCGGTCCGGCTTAAAAGAGCACCCCGCGTCTCCTGCTACAGCGCTCATTGTCACAGCAAAGTCACCACGCTCGGCCTCGTCCGGGGCTGACAAAACTGTATACAATTCTTCATCCAAAAGGATAAATCGCTTGACACAAAAAGGATTTATGTGGTAGTCATCACCTGTTTTGCGCGGACCCCGCTACATCCTAAGACGTATACGTCTTTAAAAATGTTCGAATAGAGGTGGTTTGGTGATCAATTTAGACATCGCATTTGTATTCCAGCTGGTGAACTTCCTGGTTCTCGTGCTGCTCCTGAACGCCTTCCTCTACAAGCCGATCAGGAAACAGCTTGCCGAGCGCGCAGCCCAGATCAACGGCGCAAAGCAAAAGAGCGCCGAGGTCGACCGCGAAGTGCAGGAGAAGCTGGCCAGCTACGAGGCCCGCATGCGCGAGATCCGCGCCGGCGCAGCCGACGAGCGCGGCGCGCTGAAGAAGGAGGCCCAGCAGCAGGAGGCCGCCATCCTGGACAAGGCCCGCGCCGAAGCCAGCGCTAGCCTCGCCTCCATCAAGGCACAGGTCGCCAAGGAGACCGAGGAAGCGCGCCGCGTCCTCACTGCCAGCGCCGAGACCCTGTCCGCCGAAATCTGCGAAAAAGTTCTGGGGAGGAGTCTCTAGCATGCATAAGAAAAGTTTCGTTACCACCCTCTCCGTATGCGTCATGATCCTCGGCCTCGCGGCACTGGGCTTCGCCCAGGAAGCTGCCGAAGGCGGGGCGCACCACGCAAACTCCGGCGCGCAGATGAAAGACTTCATGTGGCGCACGATCGACTTCGCCATTCTGGTCGTCATTGCAGTCTGGGCTCTCAAAAAGGCCGACGTCAAAGGCTCGCTTTCCGCGCGCCGCGCCGGCATCGAGAAGACCCTGCAGGAAGCGGTCGCAGCCAAAGAGGCGGCGGAGAAGAAGTTCGCCGAGTACTCCCAGCGTCTGGACCAGGCCAACAAGGAGATCGAGGTGATCTCGGCCAACATGAAGCGCGAAGGCGAGCTCGAGAAGGAGCGCATCATCGCCGAGGCCAAAGAAGCGGCAACCAGGATCAAGGCCCAGGCCGAAGCTGCTGCGGCACAGGAAGTCCTGAAGGCGAAAGACGAGCTCCGCGCCGAAGCTGCCAAGCTCGCCGTCGAGCTTGCCGAGCAGAAGATCAAGCAGAACATTGCAAAAGGCGACCAGGATAAGCTGGTGGGCGAATATATCTCCAAGGTGGTGACTCTACATTGAGTACGAACGCTATTGCCAAACGTTACGCCAAGGCACTCGTGCAGATTGGCTCGGAAGCGGGAAGCGTGGAAGGGTTCAACGGTGAACTGAACCGTTTCAGCACGCTTCTGACGGAAAGCCGCGAGCTCGGTGCCATCTTCGGCAACCCTGCCTACGGCATCGATGAGAAGAAGGGGATCCTGAAGGATCTGGTGGCGAAGGCCTCCATCTCCCCGATGATCTCGAACCTGTTGATGCTCCTCCTCGAGCGCGGCCGCCTCATGGTGCTGCCGCAGATCGCCGAGAGCTATGGCGTCTACGCCGACGAGCTTTCCGGCGTGATCAGGCCGACCCTCTCCTCCGGTCTCCCGCTGGACGCGGCCCAGATCGAGGAGATCAAGGGCGCCCTCGCGAAGTCGACGGGGAAGAAAGTTGAATTGAAGGTTGTGGTTGATCCGTCGCTTATCGGCGGCGTGGTGACCCAGATCGGCGACAAGGTCTTCGACGGCTCGGTAAGGACACAGTTAGCTAATATTCAGGATATATTACAGAAGGGGTGAGACGGTTCTATGGAAATCAAAGCGGAAGAAATCAGCGAGATTATCAAGAAGCAGATCAAGGATTACGGCAAAGAGGTGGCGGTAGCCGAAACCGGTACCATCATCTCCATCGGTGACGGTATTGCCCGTATCCACGGTCTTGACAAGGCGATGGCAGGCGAGCTCCTCGAGTTCCCGCACGGCATCACCGGCATGTGCCTCAACCTTGAGGAAGACAACGTCGGTGCCGCGATCCTCGGTGAGTTCTCCGAGATCAAGGAAGGCGACACCGTCAAGCGCACCGGCAGGATCGTCGAGGTCCCGGTAGGCCAGGCTCTGGTCGGCCGCGTGGTCAACGCTATCGGCCAGCCGATCGACGGCCTCGGCCCGATCAACACCGACACCTTCGGTAAGGTGGAAGTGAAGGCCCCCGGTATCGTCAAGCGTAAGTCGGTTCACCAGCCGATGCAGACCGGCCTCAAGGCGATCGACTCCATGGTTCCGATCGGGCGCGGCCAGCGCGAGCTGATCATCGGCGACCGTCAGACCGGCAAGACCGCCGTCGCCATCGACACCATCATCAACCAGAAGGGCGGCGACGTGGTCTGCATCTACGTCGCAATCGGCCAGAAGCGCTCCACGGTCGCCCAGGTTGTTTCCAAGCTGAAAGAGCACGGCGCCATGGATTACACCATCGTCGTCGCCGCTACCGCTTCCGAGCCGGCACCGCTGCAGTTCATCGCACCGTACACCGGCGTCACCATGGGCGAGTTCTTCCGCGATGCAGGCAAGCACGCCCTGATCATCTACGACGACCTCTCCAAGCAGGCCGTCGCTTACCGCCAGCTCTCCCTGCTGCTCCGCCGTCCGCCGGGGCGCGAAGCTTACCCGGGCGACGTCTTCTACCTCCACAGCCGTCTCCTCGAGCGTGCTTGCAAGGTATCCGACGAGTGCGGCGCAGGTTCGCTGACCGCTCTGCCGGTCATCGAGACCCAGGCAGGCGACGTTTCGGCCTACATCCCGACCAACGTCATCTCCATCACCGACGGCCAGATCTACCTTGAGAGCGACCTGTTCTACTCCGGCGTACGCCCGGCCATCAACGTCGGCCTCTCGGTTTCCCGCGTCGGCGGTTCCGCCCAGATGAAGTCGATGAAGCAGGTTGCCGGTACCCTCCGTCTGGCTCTCGCTCAGTACCGCGAGATGGCAGCGTTCGCCCAGTTCGGTTCCGACCTGGACAAGGCTACCCAGATGCAGCTCGCCCGCGGCGCGCGCCTGGTCGAGATCCTGAAGCAGCCGCAGTACAAGCCGCTCTCCAACGAGAAGCAGGTTCTGGTCATCTTCGCCGCCAACAACGGCTACGTCGACGACTACCCGGTCAACTCGCTGGGCAAGTACGAGCAGGAACTCTACGCGTTCTTCGACGCCAGGAAAGCGGACGTCCTCGCCACCCTGCGCGACAAGAAGGCAATCGACGACGACCTGAAAGCGCAGATCATCGCCGGCCTCGAGGAGTTCAAGAAGGAATTTACTGCCTAAACCAAGGACGGACTTAGCGAATGGCAAACCTTAAAAGCATCAAGAAACGGATAGTATCCGTAAAAAATACCCGGCAGATCACCAAGGCCATGAAGATGGTCTCGGCCGCCAAGCTGCGTCGCGCCCAGGAAAACGTGGTCGCGGCGCGCCCCTACGCGGGGAAACTCGCGGAGGTGCTTGAGCGTCTCGCCAAGACCCAGGAGTCGGATGCCAATACGCTCATGGTGAAGCGCGACGGCGGTCGCGCCCTCTTGGTGGTGGTCACCTCGGACCGCGGTCTGTGCGGCGGCTTCAACGCCAACCTGTCCAAGGCGGCCGACCGCTTCATGAAGGAGCGTTCGGGCGAGTTCAAGGAAATGACCCTGATGACCATCGGTCGCAAGGGGTACGAGTTCCTGAGAAACCGCCACACGGTCAGAAAGCACCACGGCAACATCTTCTCCACCCTCTCCTACCAGACCGCGGCGCTTCTGGCCGCCGAGCTGATCGAGGGGTACCTGGCGGAAGAGTACGACGAAGTCTTCATCATCTACAACGCGTTCAAGAGCGTCATGAGCCAGGACATCACCCTGGAGCAGCTGCTGCCGATCGCGCCGAAGGCCGGTGAAGAGGACGAAATCGGGACCGAGTACATCTACGAGCCGTCCAAGGGCGCGCTTTTGGACGAACTGCTTCCCAAGCACATCGAGGTCCAGGTCTTCAAGGCCCTCCTCGAGTCGGTCGCCTCCGAGCATGGCGCAAGGATGACGGCTATGGACGCCGCCTCCAAGAACGCCACCGAGATGATCGCCAAGCTGACCCTGATCTACAACAGGGCCCGTCAGGCGGCCATCACCACCGAGCTGATGGAGATCATCTCCGGCGCTGAATCGATCAAGGGTTAACACTTATAAAAATATGTGGCCCTCTCGGCCGCAAAAGGAAGAGGTTTAAACATGAGTCAGAACTTCGGAAAAATATCGCAGGTCATCGGCGCAGTTATCGACGTCGAATTCGAGCCGGGCAAGCTCCCGCCGATCTACCAGGCTCTCAGGGTAACCAACCCCGCGATCGACGACCAGGAGTTCAACCTGGTTCTGGAAGTCGCACAGCACCTGGGCGAGAACGCCGTCAGGACCATCGCAATGGACGGTACCGACGGTCTGGTTCGTGGCCAGCAGGTCATGGACACCGGCAAGCAGATCTCCGTGCCGGTCGGCCGCAAGACCCTGGGCCGCATCCTCAACGTCATCGGCGAGCCGGTTGACGAGATGGGTCCGGTAGGCAACGAGAAAGAGTACGGCATCCACCGCGAAGCGCCGCTCTTCGTGAACCAGTCGACCAAGGTCGAGGCGTTCACCACAGGCATCAAGGTCGTTGACCTCCTCGCTCCGTACGCAAGGGGCGGCAAGATCGGCCTCTTCGGCGGCGCAGGCGTCGGCAAGACCGTTCTCATCATGGAGCTGATCAACAACATCGCCAAGCAGCACGGCGGCTTCTCCGTTTTCGCCGGCGTCGGCGAGCGTACCCGCGAAGGGAACGACCTCTGGATGGAAATGAAGGAGTCCGGCGTTCTCGACAAGGCCGCCCTCGTGTACGGCCAGATGAACGAGCCCCCGGGGGCGCGTGCCCGCGTCGCTCTCTCCGCGCTCTCCATCGCAGAGTACTTCCGCGACGAGGAAGGCCAGGACGTGCTCCTCTTCGTTGACAACATCTTCCGCTTCACCCAGGCGGGTTCCGAGGTCTCCGCACTCCTCGGCCGTATCCCCTCCGCCGTTGGTTACCAGCCGACCCTCGCTACCGAGATGGGCGAGCTGCAGGAGCGCATCACCTCGACCACCAAGGGTTCCATCACCTCGGTTCAGGCGATCTACGTTCCGGCCGACGACTTGACCGACCCGGCTCCGGCAACCGCCTTCGCCCACCTGGACGCGACCACCGTTCTCTCCCGTCAGATCGCCGAGCTCGGCATCTACCCGGCAGTGGACCCGCTCGACTCCACCTCCAGGATCCTCGATCCGCAGGTCATCGGCGAAGAGCACTACGGCGTTGCCCGGCAGGTCCAGTACGTGCTCCAGAAGTACAAGGATCTCCAGGACATCATCGCCATTCTCGGTATGGACGAGCTCTCCGAGGAGGACAAACTGGTCGTTGCCCGCGCCAGGAAGATCCAGAAGTTCCTCTCCCAGCCCTTCCACGTCGCTGAAGCCTTCACCGGCTCCCCCGGCAAGTACGTCGAGCTCAAGGACACCATCAGAGGTTTCCAGGAGATCATCGCCGGCAAGCACGACGACCTCCCGGAGCAGGCCTTCTACATGGTCGGCACCATCGAGGAAGCTATCGAGAAGGCCCAGAAGCTCGCGGTGTAATTAATCTGGTCACGGTGCAAGGGTAGCGGCTGGAGGTGACCCCTCCGGCCGCTCCTTCGCCTCAAGAGGTTTATATGGCTGAAAAACTGAAGGTTGAACTGGTAACACCGTACAAGAAGGTCCTCTCCGAAGAGGTCGACGAGATCACCGCGACCGGTGCCCTCGGCGAATTCGGCGTTCTGCCGGGCCACGCTCCCTTCCTCACCTCGCTGAAGATCGGCGAGCTGGCCTACAGGAAGGACGGCGTGCTGCACCACATGGCGCTGAACTGGGGCTACTTCGAGGTCGAGAACGACACCGTGACGGTGCTGGTCGAGACCGCCGAGAAGGCGGACGAGATCGACCTGGAGCGCGCGAAGGCCGCTCTCGGGCGCGCCGAGACCGAGCTCAAGGCCCTGACCCCGGAAGACAAGAACTTCCGGATCTACCAGGCCGCGCTCGAGCGCGCGCTGATCAGGGTCCAGGTCGCCGGCAAGGCGACCAGACGCTAAAACGTTTCCGATTACCATGCATTAAAAAGAGCGGCCTGCCGCTCTTTTTTTTTGCCCGGCGAGCGTGTAATCTTTACTCTTTCCCCCGCAGGCCGGGCTGACCCCGGCTACCCTCACCGGGGCGGGCGTCTGCACCATTCTTCGTCGAGGGCGCCATGAACCACGGCCACGAACTGCTGCACCAACCGATCCCTGGGTTGATCAGGAAACTCGCCGTCCCCACGAGCGTCGGCTATTTCTTCAACACCATGTTCAACGTGGTCGACACCTTCTACGGCGGAAGGGTTTCCACCGAGGCGCTCGCCGCGCTTTCCCTCTCCTTCCCCGTCTTCTTCCTCATCATCGCCATAGGTGCCGGGATCTCCACCGGTGCAACGGCGCTCATAGGCCACGAGCTGGGCGCGGGGAACCCCGACCGGGCGAGGCACCTGGCCGCCCAGACCATCTCCTTCGGCATCGTGCACGGCGTCCTGGTAGCGGTAATCGGCTTTCTTGCAGCGCCCCGGCTCTTCCAGCTCCTCGGAGCCGGCGGCACCGTTTTGCCTCTGGCACTGCAGTACATGGACACCATCTTCACCGGAAGCATCTTCTTCCTGGTCAACTACGTCTTGAACTCGATCCTGAACGCCACAGGCGACAGCCGCAGCTTCCGCAATTTCCTGGTGGTCGGCTTCTTTCTGAACATGCTCTTCGACCCCTGGTTTCTCTACGGCGGGCTGGGGGTACCTGCGCTTGGGCTTTCAGGCATCGCCTGGGCCACCATACTGGTCCAGGCGATGGGGAACTTGTACCTCGCGGCGAGGGTGAAGCAGTCTGGGATGCTGGAGGGTTTTCGCTGGCGCGAGCTCGTCCCGCACCGGCACGCATACTCGCAACTGGCCCGGCAGGGGTTCCCGTCGAGTCTCAACATGATGACTGTCGCCAGCGGCATCTTCCTGATCACCTGGTTCGTCGGGCGCTTCGGTAGCGAGGCGGTGGCGGCCTACGGCATCGGGTCGCGCATCGAGCAGATCGCGCTCCTGCCGGTGATGGGGATGAACGTGGCGACGCTCGCCCTCGTGGCGCAAAACAGCGGGGCGCGGCAACTGGAGCGGGTGGTGCAAACGATCAAGACCGCGCTCAGGGCAGGGGTGGCGCTCATGGGGGCAGGGACGGTCGTGGTTTTCCTGGCCGCGCGGCCGCTGATGGGGTTTTTCAGCGAGGACCCTAAGGTGGTGGAGATCGGCGTCGGCTACCTCCGCATCGAGGCCTTCGTCTTCGTGGCCTACGTCATCCTCTACACCTGCGTCGCCGTGCTGCAGGGGTTGAAGAGGCCGGGCTTCGCCTTGATGATCGGGCTGATGAGGCAGATAGTTCTCCCCCTTCCGGTCTTCTATCTGCTGGCGGTGCTCCTGGGGTTCGGGCTTGCGGGGATCTGGTGGGGTATTCTGCTGGTTACCTGGGGGGCCGCCTGCGTGACGGTCCTGTACGTGCTGCGGCTGGCGACGAACCTGAGCCTCGTCGACACTTCCCAGGAAAAGGACGCACGACGCTCGCCCTGCGCTTGAGGTGACCTGTGACTGTGGAAGATCTCTGTGCCAAGGCCAAGGAAAAGGTGGCGCTGGAGCTGCAGCAGGCGGATCCTGCAGCCAGGGAGTCGCTGCTTATCGCGGCCCTCTACGAGGTGAGCCGCACCATCCTTCCCGAACTCGGCCCCCCGAAGAAGTCGCAGGAGTACCAGAAGGCGCGCGACTGCGTCCTGGAGCTGGTAAGTTCCATCGCCATTCCGCTGGTCCGGGGGGGAGGGAAGCGGGGCATTGCCGTCTTTTCCGAGTTGTCTGAAGGGTGCGCCGATCCGCTGCTGAAGAAGAAACTGTCGGTCTACGCGCAGCAACTCTTGGCGCAGTCAAGATCGGGGGTCCGGGAGAAGCAGCAGGAGGTAACCCGCATTGCCGCCTGGGGCGCAGCAGTCTTGACGATCGGCGCCCTCGCCTGCTATCTCTTCAACGCGGGCCCCGCCGGCCGAGAAGGGGAGGGGAAGCCGGGAGTTGCGGCATCGATGAGGAGTACGGCGCAGGCACAAGCGCCGCTGCAGGCCCCGCAGCTTCGGCCGCGAGGGGCGGAGGCGCCTCCCCATCAAGGACAGGGGGAACCGCTCCCCCTGAAGGAGCGGGAAGCGCCGGCGCCGGCTCCCCCGATCCGCAGCGAACAGATCCGCGGCGAACTGGTGACCCCGGTGCGCCTGGTGAACGGCCAGCTGCTGGTGCCGGTGACGCTCAGGCACGGTGGAGTCACGGTAAAGGTCGAGCTGGTTGTGGACACCGGCGCCACCAGGAGCGTGGTGCACGAAGCCGCTTTCACCCGGCTTCCCATCGACCTACGTTCCGCCCGCACCTCGGTTTCCGAGGTGGCGGACGGAAGCCTTGTCCGCTCGCGGGTAGTGAGGGTCGAGCTTTTGAAGGCGGGTCCCTTCGCCCACCCCTCGATGGAGCTGGAGGTGATACCTTTTGCCGGCGGGGGAGGGCACGACGGCCTCCTCGGCATGGACTTCCTGGGGAAACATCCGCACCAGATCGACATGGAGCACCAGCTGATCCGCTGGTTCTGAAAAGGCAAAGGAGGTAGAGGTGAAACTAGAAGAGATATGCGCCAGACTGGACGCGCTCCTTGCGTCGCGGCCGGGGGCTGCGGAAAGGGTGGAGAGCGCCGTCGACGCGCTCTGCAGGATATTCGCCGTGGATAAGCACGAGGTGGCGATCTTCGCGCTGGGCGGCGATCAGGACGCGTTCAGCTTCATCTGGCCCGACGACCTCAGGAAGTCCGGCTCCATACCCTTCACCGCCGACCGCTCGCTTTTGGCCCTCACTGCGCGCCAAAAGCGCGGCAGCCTCAACAACAACTTCGCCTCGACGCCGCATCTCTTCGTGTTCGAGTCCTTCGGAAAGGAGAAGACGGCGCCGATCCAGAGGATCATGAGCGCCCCGATGCTGAAAGGGGAGGAACTGGTGGGGGTGGTGCAGGTCTGCCGCAAGGGGGCTGACGGCGGCCTCTCGCTGCGCAAGTTCACCGAGCCGGAGCTCGCAGCGCTCTGCGCTATCGCCAACGTGCTGGCCCGGCATCTGTGAGCGGGAAAGGCTTTTCGGAAAAGCGCCGGGTGGCGGACTCCCTGAGACTGCTGCCGCGGCGCGCCTGGCGCACGCTTCAGCTCTCCTTTCTGGCGCTGCTCCCTTCCCGGGGCGGGGCGCCGGACCCGGGAGTCGCGGGGGAGGTGCGGGAGTGCGAGCCGCTGCAGATCAGGGGGGGGATGGGGCGTTTCCTGGACGTGGGTGGGGAGCTGCTTCTGTTCTTTCCTGACTGCCTTGCGCCGGCCGCGCCGTTCATCCTGTTCCGCCTGAAGCGGGAGGGGTTTTCGCGCTGCAGTGTCGAGGTAACAAAGCGCGGGCTCCTGGTGCGCGGGCGGCGCTAGCTGGCGATCTTCCCTATCTCGAATCCGATCTGGTCCAGCGGCAGCACCACGTCTGCGACGTGCCCCTCGATGCAGGCCCTGGGCATCCCGTAGATGGTGGAGGTCGCCTCGTTTTGCACCAGGGTCAGCCCTCCCTTTTCCTTCAGGTGCTTCATCCCCTTGAACCCGTCGTTGCCCATCCCGGTCAGTATCACCCCGAGCATCGAGCCGTTGCTGGCGTCGCATAGAGAGGTCATCATCTGGTCCACGCTCGGGATGTAGATGTACTGCGGGAAATCGGTCGTCGGAGCGGTCCTGACCACGATACTGCTCCCCTGGCGCACCAGCGTGGTGTGCTGACCCCCCGGCGCGATCAGCACCTGGCCACCCTTCACCACATCGCCGTTGACGGCCTCCTTGATGGAGAGAGAGCATTTGGCGTTCAGGCGCTCGGCGTAGGGGCCGGTGAAGGCCTTGGGCATGTGGATGGCCACCACTATGCCGTGAGGGAAGTTGACCGGGATGCGGGAGAGCACCTCCTGGAGCGCGACCGGGCCGCCGGTGGAGGCGCCGATGCCGACATAGCCGATCCTGCGGTGCGCGAACTGCGAAGGGCGGACCTGGGGCGGCTGCGCCACCCTGGGTAAGGCTGCGCCGGTCAGGACGCGCTTCGGGAGAGCGGAAAGGGCGGCTTCCTGCACCTTGGCGAGGAGGGCCGCCTGGAACACCGCCTGGGCGTCCTTGCAGTCGCTCACGTTCTTGGGGACGTAGTCGATGGCGCCTGCCTCCAGCGCCTCGAAGGTGGCGCGCGCCCCCTCGCAGGTGAGCGTGGAGACCATCAGCACCCGGGTCGGCTGCTTGGCCATGATCTGCTTCAGGGCGGCGATGCCGTCCATGCGGGGCATCTCCACGTCCATGGTGATCAAGTCGGGCTTGAGCGCCAGCGCCTTGTCCACCCCTTCCAACCCGTCCGCTGCGATTCCGACCACTTCAATCCCGGGCGACTTGGCCAGGATGCCGCGGATCGCCATGCGCATGAAGGAAGAGTCGTCGACGATGAGAACCCTCAATTTGTTAGGCCTGGCGGGAAACATGGCTATTCTTAAGCTCCTATGCCCTGGAAGATCGATTTGACCATGTCCTGGATCTCGGGGACGCGGTCGTCCAGTTCGTAGCAGAAACGCTCGACGTCGAGGTCTGCCAGGTGCGGGGCGTACCCCTTGAGTATGGCCCAGGCCTTTTCATCGGCCAGGTTGAAGGAAACCCACGAAGTCCCGCCGTAGTCGAGCTGGCGCACCGAGCAGAAAAGGTCCGCGAGGTTGACGATGGCGCAGAGGGTAGGATCGATGACCGCGTCCTCGGGGGCGTGGTGCAGCGCGATCACCTCGCGGTAGTCCGCCGGGAAGTTCCACTTCTTGGCGATGCAGAGGCCGACCTCGTTGTGGGAGGTCCCGAGGAACTCGGCTTCCTTGTCCACCAGGCGGAAGGGCTGTCCTTTCACCGAGTCGAGCAGGGCGCGGAAGGCGTCCTGGCGGTAGTAGGAGAGAAACACCTCGCCGATGTCGTGCACGATCCCCACCAGGTAGGCCTTCTCCGTGTCGGGATAGCGCACCCGCTGCGCGATGATCTTCGCCACCACGCCGACCCCGAAGGAGTGCTCCCAGAAGCTCTTGATGTCGAAGACGCCGTCTCTCCCCTCGAAGACGTCCACGAAGGAGCAGGTGAAGGCAAGTTCGCGTATGTGGCGGAACCCAAGGTAAATCAGGGCCCTTTTCACGGACTTTATCGGGAGCGCCGGCTTGTAGAGCGGCGAGTTGACCATCTTGATGACCCGGGCCGCGAGGACCTGGTCGGCCAGGATCATGTCGGCCACCTCGTCAAGTTCGACGCCCGGGCGATCCAGCAGTTCGATGACCCGGGTGGCCACCTGCGGGATGGTGGGGAGGTCGACGAAGCTCTCCACCATCTCCTCAGCCGTCTGCATCAGGGCTGCTTTTTCCATACCATCATCCTCACTTGTTATAGGTGAACCCGCCGGGGAAGTGTACGGTCTTGAATTTGTCGTTCACCCCGTGCAGCGACTCGGACTGCCCCACGAAGAAATAGCCGTAAGGCTGCAGGTTGTTGTAGAAATGTTGAACCACCTTGCTCTTGGACGAGGTGTCGAAGTAGATCAGCACGTTGGCGCAGAATATGAAGTCGAAGCTCTTCATGAAGAGCATCTTGTTGTCGTCGTAGAGGTTCAACTGGCTGAAGGTGGCGAGCTTTTTCACCTCCGGGGAGAGCACGAACTTTCCGGGCGCATCCTCCTTGAAGTACTTCTTCAGGTAGTAGTCGGGGGTGTTGCGCACCGAGTAGCTGTTGTAGATCCCTTCCTTGGCCTGGGCCAGCACCGTCTCGTTGATGTCGGTGCCGACGATCTCGATGATCCAGTCCTTGAGGATGGTTGCCCTTTTCTCGAGCAGGATCATGGCCATGGTGTAGGCCTCCTCCCCGGACGAGGAGCCGGCGCTCCAGATGCGGAGCTTCTTGAAGCCGATCTTCCCCTTGGCCGCGACTATCTCCGGGAGGAACTTGTTCTCCAGCGCGGTCAGCTGCGGCATGTTCCTGAAGAAGCAGGTCTCGTTGGTGGTGATCTCGTCCAAAAGCTTGGTGAGCTCGGTCCTTCCGGTAGCGGCGCCGCGGACGTACTGGTAGTAGTCGCTGTGGCTCTTGCAGCCGGTCGCCTCCATCCTGCGGGCCAGCCGGCTTTCAAGAAAGTACTTCTTGCTGCTGTGGAAGTAGATGCCGCAGACGTTGTATATGTAGTCCCGAAGCTGCTCGAAGTCCTTTTCGTTGATCTTCGGGGCCGCTTTCGCGTCGAATGGTTTCATGTCTAATGCCATTATCTTCCCCTCAGGCTGCCCCGCCACCGATCAGGCCGATCGGGTCCACGATCAACGCCACCCTGCCGTCTCCCATGATGGTCGAACCGCCGATCCCCGGGAGGTTGGCCAGGAACTTGCCCAGCGACTTGATGGCGACCTCCTGCTGACCCAGCAGCCTGGTCACGATGAGGCCGATGCGCTTTTCCGCCACGCCGACGATGACCACGTAGCAGGTGTCGCGGTCGGTGTAAACCTCCTGGCAGCTGAAGGTCTGCTGCAGCCGCAAAAGAGGAAGCACCGAGTCCCTGAGCTTCAGCACTTCCTGGCCGCCGATCATGTGGAACTCGCTCTTGCTCACCCTCATGGTCTCGATGACCGAGGCGAGCGGTATGGAGTAGACCTCCTTCTCGACCTCGACCAGGAGGGACTGGATGATGGCCAGGGTGAGCGGGAGCTTCAGTATGAACTCGGTGCCATGCCCGACGTCGTTCTTGATCTCGATGATGCCGTTGAGCTTCCGGATGTTGGTGCGGACCACGTCCATGCCGACGCCGCGGCCGGAGAGGTCGGTGGTCTGCTCCTTGGTCGAGAAGCCGGGGAGGAAGAGGAGGTCCAGAATCTCGCGGTTCCCCATGGAGGCTAGCGCCTCTTCGGTGACGAGCCCCTTCTCCAGGGCCTTCTTCGAGATCTTTTCCGGGTCTATTCCGCGGCCGTTGTCCTTGATGCTGATGACGATCTGGTTCCCTTCGTGGGCGGCGGAGAGGACCACGGTGCCGGTACGGTCCTTCCCGGAGGCAAGGCGCTCGTCAGGCGTTTCCAGGCCATGGTCCAGGGCGTTGCGGATCAGGTGGATCAGGGGATCCCCGATCTCGTCGACGACGGAGCGGTCGAGCTCGGTCTCCTCGCCGATGATGACCAGGTCGACTTCCTTGCCCAGATCGCGCGCCAGGTTCCTGACGATGCGCGGGAATTTCTTGAACACCTTCTCCACCGGCAGCATGCGCATCTTGAGCACCTGCATCTGCAGCTCGGAGGTGACGAAGTTGAGCCTCTTGGAGAGCTTGCCGAAATCGTCGCCGAAGCCTGTCGGGTCGAGTCCGGTCTGGTAGTCGCTGTGCAGCTGGATCATCCGGTTGCGCTCGAGCACCAGTTCGCCGACCTGGTTCATCAGGTCGTCCAGGCGTTTCACGTCGACGCGCACGGTGGAGTTGTCCGCCAGATCCTCACCCTTGGGGGCGGGCTTTTGCGGCTCCTTGACCTGCTGGGGTTTGGGCTGCACCACAGGTGCCGTGGCTGCGGCCGCGGGTGCGCCGGCTTCCTGGGGGGCCGCTTCCGGCGCCGGCTGCGCGGCCGACTCGGGTGCGGGAGGAGCAGTTGCGCTCTTCTCCTTTTGAGCCGCGCTCGGGGCAAGCACCGTGGCCTCGGTCGCGTTTTCGGAGAGGAACGGGATCAGCTTCGAGATGGTCCCCTCGAGGTCCCTCTCGACAATGTCGCCCCCCTTGATGTCGGCCACCAGCGTCTTCACCAGGTCGACCGCCTCGAGGATCACATCCATGATCTCCGGGTTGAGGAAGAGTTCCCCTTTCCTCAGGCGGTTCAGTACGTCCTCGGTCTTGTGGGTCACCTTGACCAGCATGTCGAACCCGAGGAAGCTGGAGGCCCCCTTGACCGTGTGGATGGAGCGGAAGATCCGGTTCATTAGCTCGGCATCTTCCGGGCTCTTCTCCAGGGCGATGAGGTCGTCGTCAAGTTTTTCCAGAAGCTCGGTGGTTTCGGCAAGGAAACCTTCAAGCAGCTCCTGATCTTCGCAGTCTATAGCCATGATGCGCTCCGGGAAGGGGGAGAGTTCCCCCGTGGGTACCTTAACCTACGTTGCTGAACAGCCTGCGCTCGTCCGCAGAAAACATCCGCTCCAGGTCGAGCAGGACCAGAAGGCGGTCGGCCTGGTTGATCACCCCGGCCATGCACTCCTGCTCGATGCCGCTGGAAACCGCAGGGGGCGGGGGCTGTATCTCCTTCTCGGAAATCCGGATCACCTCGGAGACCTCGTCGACGATGAACCCCATCAGCTCGCCGACCACTTCCATGACCATGATCCTGGTCCGCTTATCGTATTCCGAGTCCATCAGGTCGAACTTCTTGCGCAGGTTGATGATAGGGATCACCTTGCCGCGCAGGTTGATCACCCCTTCCACGTAGTGCGGGGTGTTCGGGACGCGGGTGATGTTCAGCATGCGTATGATCTCCCGCACCATAAGGACGTTGATGCCGTACTCCTCTTTTTCGAGGTTGAAGCTCACCAGCTGGATCAGCTCCCCCCCGTATTCCTCGCTCTTTACCTTCGTGAGTGCGGTCTCCATGGACCCTCCCTGTGCGGTGAAATCATAGGCGGCGGAAGCCGGGCTCCCGCCGCATTAGTTTCTCTATTCGGTATCCTGAACCAAAGGTTGAATATTTTTTTTGCTCATGCGCTGCGCCCGGCACCCCTGCTCGAACCGGCGTTTAAGGGGGATGAGCGGATTGGGAAGGCGCCCCTGCGGGGGCAAGTGCAAATAATTGACACCGGAGGCGGCAACAGGCAAGTCATTTTATTGACATTGCCGAAATATCCCGCTATAGTTCCGGGCAACACCGTTTTTGTATCGGCTTGATTCAGAGCAACTTTAACCGAAATCGGGGAAACGATGGAAACGCCGAAAATTCTGATCGCTGACGACGACAAGAAAACCCGTGACTTCGTAGCAGCCTTCCTGAGCTACAAAGGGTACCAGGTCTACCAAGCTTTCGACGGGCAGGACGCCTTGCAAAAGATCGAACTCCACGAAGTCCAGATGGTGATAACGGACATCATGATGCCCAGGGTCAACGGGCTTGAGTTCATCAAGCAATTGAAGTCGATTCGCCCGGACATAGTGACCATAGCCTACTCCGCCTTTGCCAACTTCGAGATGACTGCCAATCTCCTCAAGGCAGGGGCTTTTTTCTACCTGGAAAAACCGTTCAACCTGGAGGAGCTGGAGACCCACGTGAAGAGGGGGCTCGAGCACCAGGCTTTGCAGAGCAAGAGTTTTCGGTCCAAACCGTGCATAAAGAACAGAGCCCTCTTGAACAACATCATCGGGGAGAGCGAAAAGATGCTCTCGCTCTTCGAGATGATCGAGAAGGTCGCTACCTCCGATTCCACCGTCCTGATCCAGGGCGAGTCCGGTACCGGCAAGGAGCTGGTGGCACGGGCCATTCACGACCTCTCCAACCGCTCCGACAAGAACTTCGTGGCGCTCAACTGCGCCGCCATCCCGGACGAACTCTTGGAGAGCGAGCTTTTCGGACACGTGAAGGGCTCCTTCACCGGCGCCGTAGCGTCGCGCATCGGCCGCTTCGAGATGGCGGACAAGGGGACGCTGTTCCTGGACGAGATCGGGGACATGAAAGCCAACCTGCAGGTGAAGCTTTTGCGCGTGCTGCAAAGCCGCGAGTTGGAGCCGGTAGGTTCGACCCGTTCCAAGAAGGTCGACGTCAGGATCATCGCCGCCACGAACCAGAACCTGGACCACATGGTGGCCTCCAAGGAGTTCAGGGAGGACCTCTACTACCGCCTCTCCGTGATTCCGATCATGCTTCCACCATTGCGGGAGCGGGGTTCCGACGTGCCACTGCTTCTGAACAGCTTCCTGGAGAAGTTCAACCGGAGCAAGCAGCGCAAGGTTCAAGGTTTTGACAAGCAGGTGATGGAAATACTCAGCAACTACGACTGGCCCGGCAACGTACGCGAGCTGGAGAACCTGGTCGAGCGGCTGGTGATCATCAAAGCGACCGGGGTCATCAACATCCACGACCTCCCGGAGAAGTACCGCGGCGGCCGGACCACGCCCGTGCTCCACGGCGAGCCGATGACCCTTCCCGACACCGGCTTCTGCCTGAACAGCGCCGTCGAGGAGTTCGAGAACCGACTGATCCTTCAGGCGTTGGAAAAAAGCGGCGGCAACAAGAAGGAAGCCGCCGAGCTTCTCAACCTGAAGCGGACCACGCTGATAGAGAAATTGAAGAAAAAGAAACTCGTTTACGGGGAGGGATCGGTCACCCCGTAAAAAGGGAGCAGTTTCATGTCGATAAATCCGGTAGTCACAGCGCCCGGCGTGGCGGCGGCAAGGAAGGTCGGGACGGTATCCGAAACGGATGCGGGGCGTTTCGAGGAGTACCTGGCACAGAAAGGAAGCGAGGGCGAGGTCTCGCCTGAGGCGACAGCGGAGCTGCTGCGCCTGAAGATGCTCAACTCAGCGCTCGCCATAGGCGCGGACCCGGACCACGTCGCCCCCCCGAAACAAATCGACGTGCAGGGAGTGTTGGGCCGCTTCCTGGAACAGCTTCCCCAGGGTCAGTCGGGGCCACAGAGCCCAGCGCGCGGGGATGGGCCCGAGGCAGCCTTCAAGGTGCAGCAGAGCGATTTCGAGGCGGGCAAACTGCCGGAAGTCCCGAGCAGTGCCGGCGACGGCAGCGTCGACGCGATAATCGAAAAGGCGAGCAGCCGCTACGGAATCGACAGTGGGCTGATCAGGGCCGTCATCAAGGCCGAGAGCAATTTCAACCCGAACGCCGTCTCCTCTGCCGGAGCGCAGGGGCTGATGCAGTTGATGCCGGCAACCGCCAGGGGGCTGGGTGTCAGCGACTCCTTCGATGCCGAGCAGAACGTCATGGCGGGGACCAGGTTTCTGAAGGACATGCTGCGGCGCTACAACGGGAACCTCGACCAGGCCCTGGCAGCGTACAACTGGGGGCCGGGGAACGTCGACCGCCACGGCACCGATGCACTCCCCAGGGAGACCCGGCAGTACCTGGCCAAGGTGAAAGGGTACTACACCCAGTACGTCGCCTAAGACAGAAAGTTGACTAGAGCGTAAAAAAAGCCTCCGCACCGTTTGGTGCGAAGGCTTTTTGTTTGAGGAACTTTTTCCGTGTCCACCAGATCTATGTAGTGCGTTTCGTCCATCAGGTCCACAGCGAAGCGACCCTCGGCCGAAGCACGCCCCCCTACTCCCTGACGTAGATGTTCTGGTCCGAGCTGTGCACCATGGTCATGACCCGCATGTACTCGTCCTCGATCATGTCGTGGTGTCCCTGCGTCTCACGGATCACCGTCTCGAAGACCCGGCGCACCAATGGGTCGACGATGTCCTTAACCAGGATGGTGTAGAAGTCGACGCAGGACTTCTCCTCCTTGAGCGCGATTTCGAGCGCTTTCTGCTCGCCGGTTCCCTCGGCGATGGATTGCTCCAGCGCCTGGTGTGTTGCGGATTGCCGGTCGGGGGGCGAAGCCATGAAGCTCTCCAGGTCGCCCAGGTCTCTCCCCTTGTAATGGTCGAAGAACGCTTTCAGGTGCCCTGCCTCTTCGCCGGCCAGCAGGGTGAAAACCTTCTTGGAACCTTCGTCCTTTGCAATTGAAGCCGCTTTCCGGTAGAAGTCCATGCTCTCCTTTTCCGTCTTGATAGCGAGCTTCAGCGCCTCCTGCAGTGTGTACTCCTTGAACATGGCTGCACCTCCGTAGGCTTCAGTGGGATTGCTTGGCAATGAGTATAACGGAGAGCCTGACAAGGTCAATGAGGCGAATCAGGAGGTTAATTATTGTTAATTCGAAGGCTTAGCTGGGAAGATTGACTTTGAGTCTGAAGAGGCGGGCTGCGTTCCCGGTGGTGGTCTCACCCAGCTCCCCGAGCGCCATGCCTCTGATCTGCGCCACCCGTGATGCAGTCTCCAAAAGATAGGACGGAAGGTTGACACTTCCCCTGTGGGGCTCCGGCGCCAGGTCGGGAGCATCCGTCTCAAGCAGCAGGCGGTCCAAGGGGATTTCAGCTGCTACCTCTACCGGCCGCCGTGCATTGGCGTAGGTGACGCTTCCGGAAAGGGAGATGTGCAGGCCGCGGCGCAGGCAATTGCGTGCCGTTTCAAGGCTGCCTGAGAAGGCATGCATGACGCCGCCGCAGCAAAAGCCTTCTTCCTCCATGATGTATAGAAGGTCCGCGAATGCCTTGCGGCAATGGAGCAGCACCGGCAGCTGCGCCTTTGCGGCGATGCGCAACTGCGTCCTGAACGCTTGCTGCTGGAGCTGGCGCGAGGGGGAGGGGATAAGGTAGTCGAGGCCTATTTCGCCGATGGCGCTGGCGGTTCCTGCCAGCCGGCATAAATCTGACACGGCTTTGGGGGTGAGCAGGTCTGCGTGCATGGGATGCACGCCGAAGGCTGGGTAGATCTGGGGGAATGTTGCAGAGAGGGTGCTGATGGTACCCCATCCTTCGGGTGCAACGCCGGGGACCAGGAAACCGGTGATCCCTACAGCCCCTGCCTCCGAAATGAGCCTCCCCAGGTGGGGAAAAAGCCGCGGATCGTCCAGGTGGCAGTGGCTGTCGAAAAGCACCGCTAGCCGCCTATGGCCGGATGGTCCTTCAGTTCCTTGATGATCTCGACCTGGCGCTGAAAGATGTGCTGGGAGATGCTCCCTTCAGCTGCACGGGAGGGGGAGATCTCGAAGACCAGGCGGCAGCCGTCGTCGTTGTAGATGACTTTCAGCAGCGAAGCGGGCACCTTGATGGTTCCGCCGGGGAGAGCGATGGTGAGTTCCCCCTTCTCGCTTACCGGGAACATGGGGTCGTACGGGACCTTGATTGACGCCCCTGTCAAAGACACGTCATGCAGGGTCCCGTCGACTTTTTCGTCCTGGCCTTCGAAGGTGACCTTGACGGAGCTCCCCATCTCGACGCGTACCGACATCCTGCGGTCGGCACGGACTACGCCGTAGCTCAACTTGGAAAGCACCACCCGGGACTTCTCGACGTTGACGTAGGTGACGGCGGCCACCACATCCTTGGGAAAATGGCTGCTTTTCAGTACGGTCAGTCTGTCCCGGGAGATCACGACTGCCTGCACCTGGTGCACCAGCAGCTCGACCGAGTCCCTCTCCACCGTCAGCACCTCGGCCGGATAGCTGACCGGGACCTCGCGGTAAAAGTTGAGCAGCCTAAGATCGTCTTTCAGCGTCCCATTCTCTATGGCTGCAAGGGTGGCGATGATGTCGGCGCTGTCCTGCGCTGCTCCGGCTATTTTCAGCCTTTGGTATGTGTCGTTCATCGTTCCGCCTAGAAAATAATTATTGCCCTTTGGGTTCACGCTGTGCAATTATAATACCCTGTCAGTCGGCGAAGATACCCTCTTCGCCTTTCTTTTGTCCAGTACATTTTGAACGGGAGTCCCAGTAGATGCGGTACAACGAGCAAGATATAAAAAAGCGTCGCACCTTCGCCATAATCAGCCATCCCGACGCAGGTAAAACCACCATAACCGAGAAGCTGCTCCTCTTTGGCGGCGCCATCCAGCAGGCGGGCGAGGTCCGTGCCAGGAAATCGGCGCGCCATGCCACCAGCGACTGGATGGAGATGGAGAAGCAGCGCGGAATCTCCGTCACTTCGTCAGTGATGAAGTTTACCTACCGCGATTTCGAGATCAACCTGCTGGATACCCCGGGCCACAACGACTTCTCAGAAGATACCTACCGTACGCTTACCGCCGTGGACTCCGTGCTCATGGTTATCGACTCGGTGAAGGGTGTTGAAAGCCAGACCAAGAAACTTCTCGAGGTCTGCCGGCTGCGCAATACCCCCATCATGACCTTCATCAACAAGCTGGACCGAGAGGGGCGCGAACCGCTGGACCTCCTGGATGATATCGAAAGTACGCTGAATATCCAGTGCGCGCCGATGACCTGGCCCATCGGGATGGGAAAGCGCTTTCGCGGCACCTACCATTTATATACCAAGGAGATCGCCTTCTACGACCCCGAGGCCGATCGCGGCGTGGGGCAGGTGGTTACGGTCAAGGGACTGGACGACCCGCTGCTCGACGAGCTTTTGGGAAGCCAAGTCGAGGAACTGCGCAACGACGTGGAGCTGCTCGAAGGCGCGGCGCATCCCTTCGATGCAGAGGCGTACCTGGCCGGGAAGCAGACGCCGGTCTTCTTCGGATCGGCCATCAACACCTTCGGGGTGCAGCAGCTGCTCGACTCCTTCGTGGAGAACGCCCCCTCGCCGCTGCCGCGCGAAGCCACCTCCCGCATCGTCTCCCCTTACGAGGAGCCCTTCACCGGCTTCACCTTCAAGATCCAGGCAAACATGGACCCGGCGCACCGGGACCGCATCGCCTTTTTCAGGATCTGCTCCGGCAAGTTCGTGCGCGGCATGAAGGTGAAGCACTTGCGGCTGGGGCGCGAGGTGCAGATCGCCAACGCCACCATCTTCATGGCGCAGGACCGCACCAACGTCGACGAGGCCTATGCCGGCGACATCATTGGTATCCATAACCACGGCACCATAAAGATCGGCGACACCTTCACCCAGGGGGAAGATCTGAAGTACACGGGGATACCGAATTTCGCCCCGGAACACTTCAGGAAGGTGCGGATCCTCAACCCGCTCAAGTCGAAGTCACTGGAAAAAGGGCTGGTACAGCTGGCGGAGGAGGGGACCACCCAGGTGTTCCGCCCCCTTATGGGCGCAGACTGGATCGTCGGAGCGGTGGGGATGCTGCAGTTCGACGTCGTAATGCACCGCCTCGAGCACGAATACGGCGTAAAGGCGGTGTACGAGCCGGTCTCCTACGTTACGGCGCGCTGGGTGACCGGCGACAGGAAGAAGCTCGACGAGTTCCAGAAGAAGGAGGCGATGAGCCTCTACCAGGACGGAGAGGGGAACCTCGCCTACCTGGCAGGGAGCCAGTGGCGTCTCGACAACACGATGGAAAACTGGAAGGAGCTCACCTTCCACGCCACCCGCGAGCACAGCTAAACCGAGACTACTTGCCACGGAGAATCTGAGTACCTCTGAGAACCCTCTTGGGTAGGGGCTCCATCCGCGGCAGGCGTTATCAAGGGAATTATGGAATCAGAGTCGGAAACAGTGGCGCAGTCCGCGGCCGAGCCGACAGCCACGGGGGTGCGTGCCGGTGCCCTGCTGGTTTTGGCCGCCGGCGTCCTTTGGGGAACCTCAGGGACTTCCCAGGCTTTGGCGCCCGCAGGGGTCAGCCCTTGGAGCCTGGGAGCGCTGCGCCTTCTTGTCGGAGGGGCGGCCTTGATGCTGCTCGCCTTCCTGAGGGGGGGGCTCGGCACCGGCCGCTGGCCGCTTCGCGCCACCTTCCTTGCCGGCGCCTTCGTCGCCGCGTACCAGTTGAGTTTCTTCACAGCGGTGAGCCGGACGGGCGTCGCAGTCGGTACGCTGGTGGCAATCGGGAGTTCCCCGGTCCTAGCCGGGGTGCTGGGACTGATCTTCAGGGGCGAGCGGCCGGGCAGGGCCTGGGGGGCGGCGACCGTTCTGGCGCTTGCGGGTTGCGGACTGCTGGTGGGGGGAGGCGGAGCCATCGCCGTCGACATCGTCGGCATACTGCTCGCCTTGGGGGCGGGTCTCTCCTACGCCTGCTACACCATGTCCATCAAGGTGCTTCTCCCCGGGCGGAGTTCTGAAGCCGTGATGGCGGTGGTTTTCTCGCTTGGGGCGCTGCTGCTGTCGCCGATTCTCTTCGTATCGAACCTGCAATGGCTGGCACAGCCCAGCGGCATCGCGGTGGTGCTTTACCTTGGCGTCGTGGTCACCGCGCTTTCCTACTGGCTCTTCGCCAGGGGGCTGCGCAGCGTCCCGGTGGCGTCGGCTGTGACCCTTTCACTAGCGGAGCCGCTGGTGGCAGCCCTCCTGGGGATCCTGTTCCTCGGCGAGCGGCTCACCCCGCTTGCCCTTTGCGGCATCCCCCTTCTCTTCGCCGGCTTGGCCGTCCTCGCGACCTCCATGTCGGGCAAGGGGCGCTGACGAAGATTCCAAAGGTCCATAGGGATGAAAAGTACAGGAGATGACAGCAAAAAAGGCTTTCCGGGGAGCAACCGGAAAGCCTTCTTAATTTTCGTGACCTCGTTCCCTTGAGAGGGCGCGCTACCTCTGTCCACTATTCCTCTATCTCCAAAAAGTCCAGAAGTCTCTGCCACGACGCGTTTATAATCTGCCCCTCGGACACCCCTGCCTCAGCGATCAGTTTCAGCGCATCGTCGAAGACCCCGACGCCTTGAGCGATGTGAGCGTCGCTCCCCACCATGATGGGAGCCCCCAGTTGAGCGCAGAGCCTGACGATCTCGCTGCAGTTCCCCACGCTTCCTTTGCGGCTCACCGACATCAGCGATGAGTTGTTGAGTTCCAGCGCGGTGCTGGTGGCAAGAGCACCCATCACGATCTCCTCGTAGCGCAGGGGGAAGACGGGGTTTCCTGGATGGGAGATGCATTTGACACGCGGGTTTTCCATCACGGCGAGGAGCGTCCGGGTGTTGCGGTCGATGTCCTGCCCGCAGATGCCGCAGTCCTCGTGGAACCCGGCCATGACGAAATCCAGTTCTTCCAGAAGGGTCTGATCCAGGTCGAGGGTCCCCTGCGGGTCCATGATGTTGGCCTCGACACCCCGGAAGATGCGGACCCCTCCGATTCTCTGCGGCACGAAGCGCAGGGCGTTGAAGTGGAAACGGTGCGGGCCGCCAGGTAGCCCGGGACCGTGGTCGGTGATCGCCAGCCCCTGCAACCCTGCCTGAGCAGCGGCATGGGCAAGTTCGTTTATGGTGGAGTAGGCGTGCCCTGATGCAAGGGTGTGGGTGTGCATGTCGGCAAGTATTTTCATGGGTGGGAATATTCCACACGGGTCGGAAAAAGTCAAGGCGCAGGGGCCGCGCGAAGGTGAAGCAGGTCGGACAGGTCGGACAGGTCGGACAGGTCAGGCTGGGGTAACAAAAAAAGGGCGCGCCTTTCGGCACGCCCTTTTTGCTTCTTCAGAGAAGAAATTACTTCGCTACGGATTTCGCCAGTTCGAGGGCGATGTCCTTGTAGGGGTTAGCGAAGAGGATGATGAGGCAGACAACCAGGGCGTAGATGGCGAGGGACTCGATCATCGCCAGACCGATCATCATGGTGGTGAGGATCTTGCCGGAAGCGCCGGGGTTACGGGAGGTGCCTTCAACTGCGCTCTTAACTGCGAGACCCTGACCGATGCCGGTGCCGAGGGTGCCGAGAGCCATGCCGATGCCTGCTGCGAGTACACACATAGTAAAGAATTCCATTTGTTTCTCCTTTGCTGCGTATTTTTCCTAAATAGTATAGGAATTAAAAAGCGAAATTAAGATAAAGATTAAGACTAAGGAGAGGCTTTTCTTAACCTCAATCTTAGTCTTAATCTGTTTTTCTAGTGTGCGTGCTCCAGCGAGCCCTGGATGTAGATCATCGCCAGCAGCATGAACACGAAGGCCTGGATGAAGGAGACCAAGACGCCCATGAGCATCATCGGCAGCGGTACCAGGAACGGAGCCAGGCCGAAGAAGATGATCAGGACCAGCTCGTGGCCGTTCATGTTACCGAAGAGACGCAGCGTCAGGGAGATCACGCGGCTCAGGTGGCCGATCACCTCGATGAAGAACATCATCGGGGCGAGCCACGCGATGGGGCCCAGGAAGTGCTTGATGTAGCCGGCGCCGTGGTGTTTGACACCGACGATGTGGGTGGTGACGAACACGACGACCGCGCAGGCTGCGGTGGTGTTGATGTTGGCGGTTGGCGGGAAGAAGCCCGGGACCAGACCGATCAGGTTCGACACCAGGATGAAGAGCGCCAGGGTCGCGACCAGCGGGAAGAACGGCTTGCCGTGCTCGCCCATGGTCTCCACCAGCATGTTCTCGATGCCGCCCACGATGACCTCCATGAAGTTCTGGAGACCGGAAGGAACGGCCTGCAGCCTTTTGGTGGCAGCGATGGAAAGGACAACCAGGCCGATCATGATCAGCCAGGTATAAACGACTGCGTCAGCCCCAGCCTCGGAGAAACCGAGGGGGTGAAGCAGTTCGCGGAAGAAATTAAGGAATAGATACGGATGAACCATTGCTGCTAGCCTCCTTTACGGGTGGACAAATATATTGAAAATACCGTTATGTTCAGGACCAGGACCGACAGCCCTAGCAAAAGGCCGAAGATGTCGAGCCCGAGCCGGACGATCAGCAGATAGAGTACGACCGCCATAACGGCTAGTCTCAGCAGGTAGCGCAGCACGGCAAAGCGCGAGGCGTTCCTCGGTTGCAGCTGCAACGCCGCTTCCACCCCCCTTCTCATCCAGAGAAAGTTGGCGGTGGCAAGACACCCCCCGATGAAAAGGGAGCCGCCGAACTTGCCGGAGACAAGGAGCGCGCAGATGGCGCCTGCAACGGCGCTCACCAGGAGGCTTCCCCCGACCAGCCAGGCGAAGAGATTACTTTCGTTTAGTCTCGTCCCGGTCATCGCGCAGTTCTTTTCCCGCTAGTATGAAGATGTTGCGGAAACCTGCCGCAATGCCGAAGAAAAGGAAAATGTAGAAAAACCAGGGCTTGGTCCCGAACCATTCGTCCAGCTTCAGCCCGGCGAATACGCCGATGACGATGGCAACCGCGAAGGAAATTCCCATCGTGGAGACCATCCCGAGCGTTCTCAGCAGGTCCTTCTTGTCCTCATCCATGTGGGTCGCTCTCTTTCCCGTATACATACTACGGGTAGGAAAACCAAGGCTAAATAGCACGGTAGCGGTGGCGATGTCAATAAATTCCTGTTTATCCAATCAATTAAAATAATGATTTATCGCGGTGTCACGCCTTTTTTCATCGGTGCCCGGCGCGCTGCCGCTCATTTTACCAGCTTTGCAGGTGGACGCTTCGAAACCTTTGCCTCATCCGATTACTGCCGCAGTATCGTTGTCTGCCGGCAGCCGAAGCGGCGGCAAAGGCACAGTCGGGTGGAGTTGCAGCGGTTGCGCCTGCCGCTCGGCTGGGTAGAATGTGAAAATTATTTAATATGGCGCACCCGCTGCCCTGTCATCATTTCAGTTAAACCGTCTGCTCCTGCCAGGAGGTGCCACATGTCCGCTCGGCTTGGCGAGATACTGCTAAAGGTTGGGACCTTGACTGAAGAGCAGTTGGAACAGGTTCTCCACGCGCAATCCATATACGGAGGGAGGCTCGGTACCAACCTCGTGGAAATGGGGCTTGTCGAAGAGGAAGAGTTGGCCCGCGTCTTGAGCGAGCAGTTGGGGGTCCCCTGCGTCCACCCTGCCGAGCTCGGTTCCATTCCGGAATCGCTCTTGAAGATGTTCCCGCTGGAACTGGTGCAACGGTACCGCGTGCTCCCCCTCGCTCTGGACGGCAAGCGCCTAACCGTGGCGATGACGAACCCATACGATTTCAAGGCCCTGGAAGATATCGCCTTCATGACCGGGATGGTCGTCCTGCCCAAGGTCTGTTCCGAACTCAGGCTCAGCATAGCACTGGAGCGGATCTTCGGGGTGAAGCGCCCCATGCGTTACATCCCGGTCGAAGGGGGTGCCAGGAGCCGCTTCGCCGCCACCCTTGCGGAGCGGGGGAGCGGCGGTCCCGCCTGGGATGGAGGGAAGGTCGACCATGCTTGGGAGCGTGTCAGCTTGAAGGACCTGTCTGAGCGGCTGGCGCAAGCGGCCGGCGAGTCCGACGTGGTGCAGGGGCTGCTGGCCTACCTGGCGGGGGAATTTGACCGGGGAGCCTTTCTGCGCCTGAAAGGGGGGGCGGCCCACGGGGTCCAGGCGGTGGACCGTGGTGCGCACCTCAAGGGCTTCCCGTTTTTTGCCGCTGCCGTCACCGAGACAAGGGAGCTGAAACGGGTAGTGGAGGAAAAGCGGCTCTTTCTAGGGGAGCTGGGGACGAACCAAGGTGATGGATTGCTGCTGAGGGCGATGGGCGGGGAGGTCCCGGGTGCTGCACTGCTGGTCCCCGTGGTGCTGGGGGGGCAGGTGCTGGGGGTTGTCTGCGTAAATGACCAAGGGGGAAGGCTCGGCGGCGGGGCGTTCGAGCTGCAGCGGGTCGCGGTGATGGCCGGGTTGAGCTTCGAGATGCTGTCGCTCAGGAAACGCATCATGACGGTATAAGCTCCCGGAAGAGCCAAAAGGAAGGAAACAAGAAAGGGCGCCACAGCATAGCTGGGCGCCCTTCTTAATTAATAAATATAAATGACCTCCGACTGCAAGGGGCGCATTAGCGCAAGCAGGGGAGATCGCGATCCATCTTCCCCTGAACAAGGGTTAATGCCGCCGCCCGCTACAGCGCCTTGAAGCACTTGGCCGCGGCAGCGATGGTCAGCTCCAGGTCTTCTGTGCTGTGGGAGGCGCCGACGAAAGCGGTCTCGAACTGCGACGGCGCCAGGTAGATACCTTCGTTGAGCATCGCCTTGAAGTAGTTGGCGAAGGCCTTGGTGTCGCACTTGGCGGCGCTGTCCCAGTCGTAGACGGGGTCCTTCGAGAAGAAAGCGCAAAACATGGAACCCACGCGGGTGGAGTAGATCGGGAAGCCGGCGTCCTTGGCGGCCTTGGCGATCCCCTCCGCAACGAAAGCGCTCTTTTCTTCCAGCTTCTGGTAGAAGCCGGGCTGCTTGAGGAGCTTCAGGGTCTCGATGCCGGCGGTCATGGCCAGGGGGTTGCCGGAAAGGGTCCCGGCCTGATACACTCCGCCTGCCGGTGAAAGAAGCGACATGATCTCTTTTTTCCCGCCGAAAGCCCCGACCGGAAGCCCGCCGCCGATGATCTTGCCCAGGGTGGTCATGTCGGGGGTCACCCCGTAGAGTTCCTGAACCCCGCCGTAGGCGACCCTGAAGCCGGACATCACCTCGTCGAAGATCAGCACGATCCCTTCCTCGCTGCAGATGCTCCTGAGCCCTTCCAGGAACCCTTCCTTGGGGGGGACCGTCCCCATGTTGCCCGCCACCGGCTCGACGATGATGCAGGCGATGCTCCCCTTGTTCGCAGCCACCAGCGCCCGGACCGAATCGAGGTCGTTGTAGGTCGCGGTCAGGGTGTGCTTGGCGAGGTCGGCGGGGACGCCGGGGGAGTCGGGCACGCCGAAAGTGGCGGCGCCGGATCCCGCTTTGACTAGAAGCGAGTCGGAGTGGCCGTGGTAGCAGCCGGAGAACTTGAGGATGTTGTCGCGGCCGGTGTAGCCGCGGGCGAGCCTGATGGCGCTCATGGTCGCCTCGGTGCCGGAGCTCACCATGCGCACCATCTCGATGGAGGGAACCGCGTCGATCACCATTTCGGCCAGGGTGATCTCCAGTTCGGTCGGTGCGCCGAAGCTGGCGCCGTTGTCGACCGCGGCCTTGATCGCGGCGACCACCTGCGGGTGGCAGTGCCCGAGGATCATCGGACCCCAGGAGCCGACGTAGTCGATGAAGGCGTTGCCGTCTTCATCGTAGATGCGGGGGCCTTGGGCCTTCTTGATGAAGAGCGGATCGGAGCCAACGGACCTGAAGGCGCGTACCGGGCTGTTGACGCCGCCGGGGATGGACTGAAGCGCCTGCTGGAAGAGTTTGGTCGAGCGGCTGTTTTGCATGGGCTGATTCTCCTAACTCGCTGTTAATTGACAAATAATGGGCTGTTTGGTAGCACGCGTGCGGCTTATCTGTCAAGAAATTAAAAAGTTTTGGGAGGGAGGCTTCCGATTAGCGCGGAAGGGGGTCTCTGCTAATGAGTCATGTGCGCGGGAAAGTATACGGTTTCTGCGGAATGAGGCAAAGATTTCAAGATAATTTGTGCTTGACAAAGTGGGTGAAATGAAATAATTTTCTGACCCGATGTTGTATACAGTATACCTTTTTGACGCCGCATCCTTTCGCAAGTTACGAAAAGTTTGGGGTTTGACGCTCAAGGAGTGTGCAGTATACGGCTTTTCCGCGTGCATGCAACAAAAAACAAACCTTAGGAGTACGGGAGGATAGGGATGCTTGGTGCTTATCTGCCAATCTTGGTGCTGGTTGTCATAGCGGTGTTGTTCGGCCTGGGCTCGGTGGTCTTCTCCAGCCTCATCGGCCAGAAGAAGCCGTCCACTGTGAAGCTTGCGCCTTACGAGTGCGGTTGCGAGCCTGTCGGCAGCGCAAGGGAGCGTTTCTCGATCAAGTTCTACCTGATTGCGATGCTCTTCATCCTGTTCGACATCGAGGCGGTCTTCCTGTACCCCTGGGCAGTCCTCTTCAAGAGGCTCGGCATGTTCGGCCTCATCGAGATGGGAGTCTTCATAGTCATCCTCTTCGTAGGATACGTATACGTTTGGAAAAAAGGAGCACTGGAATGGGAGTAGATCAGCCGCTTGGCGAAAACATCATCACGACTTCCCTCGACAGCCTGGTCAACTGGGCCAGGAAGTCCTCCATCTGGCCGATGACCTTTGGTCTTGCCTGCTGCGCGATCGAGATGATGGCGACCGGTGCGGCCAAGCATGACCTGGACCGTTTCGGTATCATCTTCCGCGCCTCACCCCGCCAGGCTGACTGCATCATCATCGCCGGCACGGTGACCAAGAAGATGCTTCCGGTCATCAAGACTGTCTATGAGCAGATGCCCGAACCGAAGTGGGTGGTCGCCATGGGCGCCTGCGCCTGCTCCGGCGGCGTCTTCGACACCTACTCCGTCGTGCAGGGTATCGACGAGGCGCTTCCGGTCGACGTCTACATCCCGGGCTGCCCGCCGCGTCCGGAGGCACTCCTCTACGGCCTTATGAAGCTCCAGGATAAGATTGCCAACGAGCGCAACTCTTTCGGCTCTTCCATCGGCTTGGGCGAAAGACTCGAACCGGCTGCTTAATCTACAACGACCAAAGGGAAAGGTAAGGCTGACATGGCAGAAAATAATCGCGCTGTAGTGAAACTGAAAGAGCGTTTCGCAAATGCCCTCCTCGACTGCAAGGAATATCGGGGCGAGGTGACGGTCACCGTGAAGAAAGAGAACATCCTCGAGGTGCTCAAGTGCCTCAGGGACGACCTTCGCTACAACTTCCTGACCGACGTCACCGCCGTCGACTACCTGGGCCAGGATCCGCGTTTCATGGTGGTCTACCACCTCATGTCGATCCCGAACAAGGACCGCATCAGGGTGAAGGCGCCGGTGACCGAGGCGGACTGCTCCATCGACTCCGCCACCTCGCTCTGGAATTCAGCCAACTGGCTGGAGCGCGAGGCCTACGACCTGTTCGGCATCGACTTCAAGAACCACCCGAACCTGGTGCGCATCCTGATGACCGACGACTGGGTTGGGCACCCGCTCAGGAAGGACTACCCGCTGCAGGGACCGGACCGCGAACCGTACAAGGGTCGGCTGTCTTAGTCAAAAACCAGGACGATTTCCATCTCCAAAAAATAGAGGCGATCAATGGCTAGCGAAATAATGACACTGAACATGGGGCCCCAGCACCCCAGTACCCACGGCGTTTTGAGGCTCGTAGTAGAGCTGGACGGCGAGGTGATACAGAAGATTACTCCTCACATCGGTTACCTGCACCGGGGCATCGAGAAGCTCTCCGAGCACCGCACCTACCACCAGGCGCTGCCGCTTACGGACCGCATGGACTACCTGGCGCCCATGCACAACAACCTGGGCTACGTGCTGGCCGTTGAGAAGCTCCTCGGCATCGAGGTTCCCGAGCGGGCCGAGACCATCCGAGTCATCATGGCGGAGCTGACCCGTCTGAAGAGCCACCTGGTCTGGATCGCCTGCCACGCCCTCGACATCGGCGCCATGACCGTCTTCATCTACGCCTTCCGCGAACGCGAGAAGATCATGGAGCTGTACGAGATGGTCTCCGGTGCCAGGATGACCTCGAACTACTTCCGCGTGGGCGGGCTCTCCCGTGACCTCCCGGCCGGTTTCGAGGCCGCGGTCCAGGAGATCCTGGACACCTTCCCGGGCCACTTCGACACCTACGAAGGTCTCCTCACCAAGAACACCATCTGGCTGCAGAGGACCATCGGCAACGGGGTCATCTCCGCAGACGACGCCATCGACTTCGGCATCTCCGGCCCGGCCCTCAGGGGCTCCGGCGTCGATTTCGACCTCAGGCGCGACCTCCCCTACTCCGGCTACGAGAAGTACGACTTCAAGGTGCCGGTCGGCGAGAACTGCGACACCTTCGACCGCTACAAGGTCCGCCTCGTGGAGATGCGCGAGTCGGTGAAGATCATCGACCAGGCCATGAAGCGCCTGAAGCCGGGACCGATCCTGGCCGATGCGCCGCAGGTCTGCTACCCGCCGAAGGAGAGCGTCTACAACTCCATCGAGGGGCTGATCCACCACTTCAAGATCGCTTCCGAAGGCTTCCCCGTTCCCGAAGGGGAGGTTTACCAGGGTGTCGAGAACCCGAAAGGGGAGCTCGGCTACTACATGGTTTCCGACGGCAGCTCGAAACCGTACCGCATGAGGGTGCGTCCCCCCTCATTTGTCAACCTGGGTGCCATCGAGAAGATGGCCAAAGGCTCGATGATCGCGGACCTCGTGGCAGTAATCGGAACGCTCGACATCGTTCTTGGCGAAATAGACCGGTAATTCAAACGATAACTAAAGGAGATGGGGTAAATGTCTAACGCTCCAGCCGAAGAAATTCCGGCCGAAGAAATCGATCTGGCCGAGGCCAATCATATCATTGACAAATACCTGACTCTGCCGGGCAACCTTATGCCGGTGCTCCAGGGGATTCAGGATTCCTACGGGTACGTCCCCAAGCCGACCATCGACCTGGTGGCTGAGAGGCTGAACGTCTACCCGAGCCAGATTTACGGCGTGCTGACCTTCTACGCGCAGTTCCACCTGAAGCCCCGCGGCCGCTACATCATCAGGGTCTGCGTCGGTACCGCCTGCCACGTGCAGGGGGCGGAGCGTATCGTGGAGACTTTCTTCGGCCGCCTGGGAATCGGGCACGCCGAGACCACGCCGGACCTCCGCTACACCTTTGAAAAGGTTGCTTGCCTTGGGGCCTGCGGCATGGCTCCCCTGGCGATGGTTAATGATGACACCTACGGCAAGATGACGGTGCAGAAGGTGGACGAGATCGTGGAAACCTACAACCAAAGGCCGATGAAGTAGCCGACGTCAATTTTTGAGCAGGGGACCTTTTGTCATGAGTGATAACGCAGCAGTAAAAATATTAATCTGTCAGGGTACCGGCGGTATTTCTGCCGGCGCCAAGCAGGTCGAGGCCGAGTTCACCAGGCTGATCGCTGAAAAGGGTATCGTGGCCCAGGTAGGGAAGCGTTGCGACATCGTTAAGACTGGGTGCCGCGGCCTCTGCGCCAACGACGTCCTCGTCGACGTCATCACTCCGGAACTGGGCAGGGTCACTTACGACTTCGTCGTGCCCGCGGACGTCGAGGCCATTCTCGATCAGCACATAGTCAACAACGAAATCATCGAGAAGAAAAAGGCGAAGGAGTACTACAACACCTTCGTCGACCAGCAGATGCGCGTGGTCATGACCGGCTGCGGCCAGATCGACCCCGAGCTTCTTTCCGCCTACATCGAGGAAGACGGCTTCAAGGCAATCGAAAAGTGCGTCAAGGAAATGAAGCCCGCCGAAGTCATCGACGAGGTCAAGAAGTCCGGTCTTCGTGGCCGCGGGGGCGGTGGTTTCCCCACCGGCATGAAGTGGTCCTTCTGCGCCGCTTCTCCGGGGAACCACAAGTACCTGATCTGCAACGCAGACGAGGGTGACCCGGGTGCGTTCATGGACCGCTCCATCCTCGAAGGTGACCCGTACTGCATCATCGAGGGGATGATGATCGCCGCCTACGCCATCGGCTGCGACGCCGGCTACGTCTACGTCCGTGCCGAGTATCCGCTGGCCATCGACCGTCTCCAGAAGGCGCTCGACACCTGCTACGAGAAGGGGTACCTGGGCAAGAACATCCAGGGGTGGGGCTTCGACTTTGACATGAGGATCAAGAAGGGCGCCGGCGCATTCGTCTGCGGCGAGGAAACGGCTCTCATGGCCTCCATCGAGGGCGAGCGCGGCATGCCGCGCCCCCGTCCGCCGTTCCCGGCGGTCAAGGGCCTCTGGGGCTTCCCGACCAACATCAACAACGTCGAGACCTTCGCCAACGTGCGCCACATCATCAACAAGGGCTCCGACTGGTACGCTTCGCTCGGCACCGACACCACCAAGGGGACCAAGATCTTCGCGGTCACCGGCAAGGTGAAGCACACAGGCCTCGTCGAGGTTCCGGCCGGCATGTCGGTCAGGGACGTTATCTACAAGGTCTGCGGCGGCATCGCCAACAACCGCAAGTTCAAGGCGGTCCAGGCGGGCGGCCCCTCCGGCGGCTGCATCCCGGCCGAGGTGCTCGACACCCCGGTCGACTACGACTCGCTGATCAAGGCGGGCGCCATGATGGGCTCCGGCGGTCTGGTCGTCATGGATGAGACCACCTGCATGGTCGACGTGGCCCGCTTCTTCCTGTCCTTCACCAAGATGGAGTCCTGCGGCAAGTGCGTACCCTGCCGTATCGGCCTGAAGGCGATGCTCGACATCCTGGAGCGGATCACCGAGGGCCGCGGCGAGATGGCCGACATCGATACCCTGCTGGAGATGGGGGCGACCATCAAGAAGGCGTCGCTCTGCGGTCTGGGGCAGACGGCTCCGAACCCTATCCTCTCCACCGTCAAGTACTTCAGGAACGAGTACGAGGCACACATCATCGACAAGCGCTGCCCCTCCAACTCCTGCAAGGAGCTTCTGCTCTGGCAGGTGGTTCCCGAGAAATGCGTTAAGTGCGGCGCCTGCCTCAGGGCCTGCCCGTCCAACGCCATCAAGTGGGAGAAGGGACAGGTGGCTGAACTGGTCAAGGAGAACTGCACCAAGTGCAAGTCCTGCTACGACGCCTGCCGCTTCATGGCCATTGAATAAAACGGTTCAACGTTCCGGGTTCGACTTCGAGGTCGAACCCGGAACGAGCCGAATCTAGCGTTGAACATTGAACGTTGAACCGATTTCACGGAGACAGAGGTCGAGATGGTAAATCTTACGATAAACGGAACACAGGTTGCGGTAGAAAAGGACGCCACCATTTACGACGCCGCCAAGGCGTGTGGCATCAAGATACCGATCCTTTGCCATGACAAGAAGCTGCACCCGTTCGGCGGCTGCCGCATGTGCCTGGTCGAGGTCGAGCAGATGAAGGGACGTCTCATCCCCGCCTGCACCACCCCGGTCACCGAGGGTATGATCGTCCAGACCACGACCGACGAGATCGTGAAGGCCAGGAAGCTCGTGCTCGAGCTCTTGCTCCTCAAGCACCCGATCGACTGCCCGGTCTGTGACGCCGCAGGCGACTGCGACCTGCAGAACCTCACCTTCGAGTACAAGGTGAACACCAACCGCTTCGTGGACGAGAAGTTCAACCACGAGATCGACTACGACAACCCGCTCATCGAGCGCGACATGAACCGCTGCATCCACTGCGGCAAGTGCGCGAGGATCTGCGACGAGATCGTTTCCTACGGTGCCTACACCTTCATCAACCGCGGCATCGAGGCGAAGATGGGTACCGAGTTCGACGGACCGCTCAACTGCGAGTTCTGCGGCTCCTGCGTCTCGGTCTGCCCGGTGGGCGCGCTCAACTCCCGCCCCTTCAAGTTCAAGGCGCGCTGGTGGGCGCTGCAGAAGACCAAGTCCGTCTGCTCCTACTGCGGCACCGGTTGCCAGCTGACGCTCGGGACCAAGGATGGCAAGGTCCTCACCACCGTCTACGACGAGAACCAGGGCTTCCACAACGGCCAGCTCTGCACCCGCGGCCGCTTCGGCTACCAGTTCGTCAACTCCGCCAAGCGCCTGACTACCCCGCTGGTGAAGAAAAACGGCAAGCTCCAGGAAGCAAGCTGGGAAGAGGCGCTCGAAGTGGTCACCTCCCGCCTTTCCGCCGGCAAGAGCGACCCCGCTTCGGTAGCGGCACTGGCGACCCCGAGACTCACCAACGAGGAGCTCTTCCTCTTTGAGAAGCTCTTCCGCGGCACCATCGGCACCGACAACATCGATCACTCCGCAGGCTACGCCCATGCGGCCCTCACCAAGGGCGCCAAGGCCAGCTTCGGCGTCGCCGCATCTCCCTCCGAGATCGCCGACATCCAGAAGTCGAACCTGCTCCTCGTGGTCAAGAGCGACGCCTACGAGACCCACCCGGTAATCGGTTTCGAGATGAACCTGGGTGTCAAGCGCAAGGGTATCGACCTGCGCATCGTTTCCGACAAGAAAGGGAAGCTCACCCGCCTCCCGGGCGCCAAGACCACGGTCCACACCCCCGGCAGCGAAGTGGCTCTCTTCAACGCCCTCTGCAAGTCGATCATCGACCAGGGCCTCGCAGCTGAAGGCGTTGCGGGCCTGGCCGAGCTGAAGGCCGCCGTCGCCGACGCGACCGCGGAGAAGGCAGGCGTCACCGCAGAGGAGATTGCGGCCCTCGCCAAGGATTACGCAGCCGCCGAGAAGGCGCTGATCATCCTCCCGATCGGCCTCGGCTACCCGGGCCACGACGCGGCTCTCGCCAACGCGGCGGCGAACCTCGCCATCCTCACCGGCAAGATCGGCAAGGAAGGGTGCGGCCTCCTGATCATGGGCGAGAAGAACAACAGCCAGGGTGCTGCCGACCTCGGCATCTACCCGAAATCGACCGGCCTTTCCGCTTCCGCCATCATCGAGGGTTGCGGCAACGGCAACATCAAGACCCTCTTCGTTGCCGGCGAGAACCCGGTGGTTTCCTACCCGAACCGCCAGAAGGTCGAGAAGGCCCTCGAGAACGTCGAGTTCATGGTAGTCGCCGACCTCTTCCTGACCGAGACCGCGCAGCTGGCTGACGTGGTGCTTCCGGCCTGCTCCTTCGCCGAGAAGAGCGGTACCTTCACCTCGCTGGGCCGCAGGGTCCAGATGGTGAGGAAAGCGGTACCGGCGGTAGGGCTTGCCAAGAGCGACTTCGAGATCCTCAACACCCTCTCCGCTGCCATCGGCGGTGCGCGCTACAACAACCAGGCAGAAATCTTCACCGAGATCGCCTCCACCGTCCCCGCTTACCAGGGTCTGACCCAGGGCAAGCTCGGCGACGAGGGCGTGGTGCTTCCGGTGACGGTCTCCGCCAAGCTGGTCCCGGCCGTTGCCAAAGCTGTTGCTCCGGTAGCCGGCAAGCTTGCCCTTTTGACCGGCAGCGCGCTGTACCACTCCGGCACCATGTCCCGCTTCGGCGAGGGCCCGATGTACGTCTGCCCTACCGCTTACGCCGAACTCTCGATGGCCGACGCGGCGAGCCTGAAGATCGCCGAAGGCGACATGGTCACCGTGACCTCGGCAACCGGCAGCGTCCAGGTGGCGGCGAAAGTAGGAAAGCGCGTACCGCAGGGTACCGTTTTCGCCCCCTACCACTTCGGCGAGGGGAGCGTCAACAGCATCACCGACGGTGCCGCGGTCACCTACGTCACGGTAGCCAAGAAGTAACCACACAGCCAACAACTTAGTTCCCCCTCTCTTCGAGGGGGATTCCACCCCCCATGAGCAAAGGGGAGCGGAAACTGAGACCCTTTAGATACATCGGCTAACAGCTCAAAATTCATAACAGAGGGGAAGACTATCAGATGGATACGCTAATCTTAGGACTGCCGGTCGCGTACTACATAGCCATGGTTGCCAAAGTGCTCGTAGCCTTTGTCTTCGTGCTCCTGACCGTGGCCTACGCCACCTACGCGGAGCGCAAGATAATCGGGCATATGCAGGTGCGCCTGGGTCCCATGAGGACCGGCTGGCACGGCCTGCTGCAGCCGATCGCGGACGGCGTCAAGCTGTTCTTCAAGGAGGAGATCGTCCCGACTCAGGCAAGCAAGTTCGCCTTCCTGATCGCTCCCTTGGTCGCCTTGATCCCGGCGTTCATATCCTTCGCCGTCATCCCCTTTGGCGCCCCGGTGACCATCGCCGGCTACACGGTCCCGCTGCAGATCGCGGCCTTCTACGACCAGGCCGGCCAGCAGGTCTTCGACATCAACGTCGGCGTCCTCTACATCCTGGCCATGGCGAGCCTCGGGGTCTACGGCGTGGTGCTCGCGGGTTGGGCCTCCAACTCCAAGTACTCGCTCCTGGGCGGCCTTCGTTCCGCGGCGCAGATGATCTCCTACGAGCTCGCTGCAGGTCTCGCGATCATCGCCGTCTTCATGCTTTCCGAGTCGCTGTCGCTGCACAAGATCGTTGCCGACCAGGCCAACGGCGCCTGGTACGTCTTCAAGCAGCCGCTCGCCTTCGTGATCTTCTTCATCTGCTCGCTGGCTGAGATCAACAGGACCCCGTTCGACCTTCCCGAGGCGGAGACGGAGCTCGTGTCCGGCTTCATCACCGAGTACTCCTCCATGAAATACGCCATGTTCTTCATGGCTGAGTACGCCAACATGATCACCGTCTGCGCGGTCACCACCACCCTGTTCCTGGGCGGCTGGCACGGCCCCGCGTTCCTCCCCGGCTGGTTCTGGTTCGTGGCCAAGGTGTACTTCCTGATCTTCTGCTGCATGTGGATCAGGGCGACCTACCCGCGTTACCGTTACGACCAGCTCATGCGTCTGGGCTGGAAGGTGTTCCTGCCGCTGACCCTGCTCAACGTGGTCGCAACCGGCGTCTGGGTCATGGTCTTCAACAAGTAGTCTCTTCTAGAAACACACTACAAGGCGAGGTGCTGCAAATGATAATGCCGCTCATTAAAGGTCTTCAGATTACTTTATCACATATGTTCAAAAAGCCGGTCACCCTGCAGTACCCGACCGAGCGGCCGCAGATCGCCAACACTTTCCGCGGGCTGCATGCGCTGAACGTATCCCACGACAAGGCGAAGTGCGTTGCCTGCTACCTCTGCCCCACTGTCTGCCCGGCCAAGTGCATCACGGTCGAAGCGGGCGAGGACCAGAATCACGACAAGTATGCGGCCAAATACGAGATCGATATGCTGCGCTGCATCTTCTGCGGCTACTGTGTGGAGGCGTGCCCGGTGGACGCCATCCGTATGACGGAACAGTTCGAGCTCGCCAACTACACGCGCGCCGACTTCACCTTTACCAAAGAGAGACTCTTAGAAAAGAAATAAAGGAGCAGCAATGGAATCGATCTTCTTTCTCGTCGTGGCTGCGGTGGCCGTTATTTCCAGCATCCTGGTGGTCACCTGCAAAAACCCGATCAACAGCGCACTTTCGCTGGTGATGACCTTCTTCTGCCTGGCGACCTTCTACGTCATGCTGGATGCCCCCTTCATGGCGGCCACCCAGGTGATCGTGTACGCCGGGGCCATCATGGTTCTGATCATCTTCGTCATCATGCTCCTTAACGTAAGGGCGGAGAGCGGCAAGCGCGGCAGCCACGCGGTGTTCGCGGGTAGCGTGCTGGGTCTCTTCGCGCTGTTCCAGACCGTCTGGTTCCTCTCGAAGGGTTCCATGACCGGCGCGACCGGCACCATGGACAAGGCGCAGATCATCAGCGTCGGCCACGTCGAGCTGATAGGCAAGGCGCTCTTCACCGACTTCCTGCTCCCGTTCGAGATCACCTCGGTGCTGCTCCTGGCCGCGATCGTCGGCGCAGTGATCCTGGCCAAAAAGAAAATTTAACGCTACAGAAGGGGTACTGACATGCTAGCGATCGAAAACTACCTGATACTCTCGGCCATTCTCTTCTCCATCGGGACCATCGGCGTCCTGACGAGGAGAAACGCCATCGTCATCTTCATGTGCATCGAGATGATGCTGAACGCGGTGAACCTCACCTTCATCGCCTTCTCCAGGCACCTGGGGAACATCGACGGCCAGGTCTTCGTCTTCTTCGTCATGACCGTCGCCGCCGCCGAGGCAGCCGTAGGCCTCGCCCTGATGATCGCCTTCTTCAAGAACCGCGAGTCCATCGACGTCGAAGACATCAACCTGATGAAGCTCTAGGGCGAAAGCTCCGAAGCGTTGCAGGAGCGGCGTTTTGCGCCGCGATTGGTTGCTGATTGATTTGATCGCGGCTCTCCAGCCGCTCCGCTGAAGAAATTCAAGAACTACAGATATAAAGGAGTCAGGGATGTTTGATTTAGTATGGTTGATCCCACTGTGCCCTCTCATCGGCTCGGTCATCAACGGCCTACTCGGCAAGAAGATTAAAAACGAAACGGTCATCGGTGGGATCGCAGCCGGGGCAGTCTTCTGCTCCTTCCTGGTCGCCTGCGGAATCCTCTTCCAGCTCCTTAGTCTGCCGGGTGAGGAGAGGGTGTTCCAGAAGACCATCTTCACCTGGATCCAGTCAGGCAACTTCAAGGCCGACATCGGCTTCCTGATCGATCCGCTCTCCGCAACCATGCTGATGATCGTAACGGGGATCGGCTTCCTGATCCACCTCTACTCCATCGGCTACATGCACGGCGAGGAAGGGTTCTACCGCTACTTCTGCTACCTGAACCTCTTCACCTTCTCCATGCTCTGCCTGGTAGCGGGCAACAACCTGCTCCTCATGTTCATCGGCTGGGAGGGCGTGGGCCTCTGCTCCTACCTGCTGATCGGCTACTACTTCCACAAGAAGTCTGCCGGCGACGCGGGCAAGAAGGCGTTCGTGATGAACAGGATCGGCGACTTCGGCTTCCTGCTCGGCCTCTTCACCCTCTTCTGGTACCTGGGTGTCAACCACAACGTATGGACCATCAACTTCGTGGAGCTCGCCAAGAACGCCGACCTTCTGGTGCCGGGTGCCGTCGTGACCACCGTCTGCCTCTGCTTCTTCCTGGGCGCAACCGGCAAGTCCGCGCAGATCCCGCTCTACACCTGGCTCCCTGACGCGATGGAAGGCCCGACACCGGTTTCCGCCCTCATCCACGCGGCCACCATGGTCACCGCCGGCGTCTACATGATCGCCCGCATGAACTTCATCTACATCAAGAGCCCGACCGCGCTGCTCGTCATCGCCTGCGTCGGCGCCGCCACCGCCCTCTTCGCGGCGACCATCGGCACCGCGCAGAACGACATCAAGCGCGTCCTTGCATACTCCACCGTTTCCCAGCTCGGCTACATGTTCCTGGCCATGGGTGTCGGCGCCTTCACCGCCGGCGTGTTCCACCTGATGACCCACGCCTTCTTCAAGGCCTGCCTGTTCCTCGGTTCCGGCTCCGTCATCCACGCCATGCACCACGCGCTGCACCACGAGCACTCCGAGGCCGACCCGCAGGACATGAGGAACATGGGCGGGCTCAAGTCCAAGATGCCCATCACCTTCCTGACCTTCCTGATAGCGACCATCGCCATCGCAGGTATCCCGGGCTTCGCCGGCTTCTTCTCCAAGGACGAGATCCTCTGGCAGGCGTTCGCCAACCCGCACCACGGCAGCGCGAACCTCGTGCTGTGGGGCTGCGGCGCGGTAGCCGCAGGTCTCACCGCCTTCTACATGTTCCGCCTGGTGTTCATGACCTTCTTCGGCCAGACCCGTCTCTCCGAGAAGGCCTTCCACCACCTGCACGAGTCCCCCTGGGTCATCACCGTGCCGCTGGTCTGCCTTGCCTTCCTCTCCCTGGTCGGCGGCTGGATCGGCGTGCCCAAGATCCTCGGCGACGTGCTGGGCGGTCTCCCGAACTACTTCGAGCACTACCTGGAGCCGGTCTTCGCCTACTCCAACGCATACGTGCTGCACAACGTACACGGCGCGCACCCGAGCCACGCTGTCGAGTGGGGCCTCATGGGCACCTCCGTGGTCATCGCCTGCGCCGGCATCGGCCTGGCAGCAGGCCTGTACCTGATCGCTCCGAGCGTCCCCGAGAAGTTCGTGGCGACCTTCCCGGTCCTGCACCGCGCCGTGTACAACAAGTGGTACATCGACGAAATCTACGACTTCATGTTCGTCAACCCCTGCAAGGCCCTGGGCAACTTCCTCTGGAAAGGGTTCGACGTGGTGCTGGTCGACGGCATCGTGAACGGGGTGGCGGCGGTCGTCCGCGGCTTCAGCGGCATCCTGCGCTACGTGCAGACCGGCTTCGTTCACAACTACGCCTTCTCCATGGTGATCGGCGTGGTGGTCATCGTAGGCGTGTATCTCTTCCGCTAAGATTCAGATTTAAGATAATTTTGACCTGTAAGTAAAAGGAGCAGAGTAAATGAACCAGCTACCGTTACTGAGCATAATAACCTTCACACCGCTGATCGGGGCGATTCTCCTCCTCTTTGTGAACAAAAACAGCCACGGCGTGCTCCGTTCCGTTGCCATGGCGGTGACGGTGGTGACGTTCGTCCTCTCGCTGCCTCTGATCACGGGGTACAACGCACCGGGGACCGACATCGGCGGCTTCCAGTTCATCGAGAACGTGCCCTGGATCGCGGCCGGCCCCTTCCAGATGAGCTATCACCTGGGCATCGACGGCATCAGCCTCTGGCTCGTCATCCTCACCACCTTCATCATGCCGATCGCCATCCTCTCCACCTACACGGCGGTTGAAGAGAAGGTGAAGGAATACATGATCTGCCTCTTGCTGCTCGAAGTCGGCATGGTCGGTACCTTTATCTCGATCGACCTCTTCCTCTTCTACATCTACTGGGAAGTGATGCTGATCCCGATGTACTTCATGATCGGTATCTGGGGCGGCAAGAACAGGATCTACGCTGCAGTCAAGTTCTTCATCTACACCGCGGTCGGCTCGCTCCTCATGCTGGTCGCATTGATCTCCCTCTACTTCAAGGCTGGCGGCGGCGACTTCAGCATCCTGCGCTTCTGGGAACTGAACCTCGACCCGACCACCCAGATGTGGATGTTCCTGGCCTTCGCACTGGCCTTTGCCATCAAGGTCCCGATGTTCCCGCTGCACACCTGGTTGCCTGACGCACATACCGAGGCTCCGACCGCTGGCTCCGTTATCCTGGCAGCCGTCATGCTGAAGTGCGGTACCTACGGTTACGTTCGCTTCGCCATGCCGCTCTTCCCGGAAGCAAGCGCGCAGTTCACCCCGCTCATCGCAACCCTGTCCGTGATCGGCATCATCTACGCCTCGCTGGTCGCCATGGTGCAGCAGGACGTCAAGAAACTGGTCGCCTACTCTTCCGTAGCGCACCTTGGCTTCGTTATGCTCGGCCTCTACGCCCTCAACACCCAGGGGGTCACCGGCGGCATGCTGCAGATGCTCAACCACGGCGTTTCCACCGGCGCATTGTTCCTTATCGTCGGATTCATCTACGAGCGCCGTCACACTCGTCAGATCTCCGACTTCGGCGGCCTCGCCAAGCAGATGCCGGTTTTCGCCACCATGTTCATGATCGTCACCTTCTCCTCCATCGGCCTGCCGGGGACCAACGGCTTCGTCGGCGAGTTCCTGGTGCTCCTGGGCTCCTTCGAGAGCGAACTCCGCTGGTACGCGGTCATCGCCACCTCCGGCGTCATCCTCTCCGCCGTCTACATGCTCTGGATGTTCCAGAGGGTCATGTTCGGCGAGCTGAAGAACCCGAAAAACCAGACCCTGAAGGACCTGAACGCAAGGGAAGTAGCGATCATGCTGCCGCTTCTTTTCCTCATCTTCTTCCTGGGCGTCTACCCGCGCCCGATCATCGACTCCATGGCTCCGTCGATCGACAGGTTGATCGCTCAGACCAAGGTGCAGAAGCAGGTGGCACAAGTAGCAGCACCGGCCGCGCCGCAGCTTCCGGCAGGGCACGTAGCAGTTCCGGGCCTTCCCGAAGGGCATCCGGCTCTCCCCGCAACCCAAGAAGTAAAATAGACCGCTTAGAACTAGCTGACGGAGGATTATAGATGGAAACAATTGCTATGCCGGCCATAAACCTGGCAGTGGTCATGCCTGAGATCCTACTCTCATGCATCGCCATGGTACTGCTGCTCGTCAACGTCTTCGTGCCGGGCAACAACAAGGCCTACCTTGGTTACTTGAGCATCATCGGCCTCGCAGTTACCGCGGCAAGCGTGGTCAACGGGTGGGGGCCGTCGGTATCAGCGTTCAACGGCTCTGTGGTGCAGGACAACTTCGCCACCTTCTTCAAGATCATCTTCCTGATCTCCGCCGGTCTTGCCGTCCTGATCTCGGACAGGTACATGGCCCAGGAAGAGTGCAACCAGGGCGAGCTCTATCCCCTGATCCTTTTCGCGACCGTCGGTATGATGCTGATGGCGGCCGGGACCGACATGATGGTGATCTTCCTCGGTCTCGAGCTCCTCTCCATCTGCCTGTATGTGCTGGCCGGCTTCAACCGCTCCAGCGTGAAGTCTAACGAGGCCGGTCTCAAGTACTTCCTTTTGGGTGCCTTCTCCACCGGCTTCCTGCTCTACGGCATGGCGCTCACCTACGGCGCTACCGGGAGCACCAAGATCCAGGCCATCTCCGCCTATGTCATGGGGAACCCGAGTGTGGCAACCAACCCGCTCTTCGTGGTCGGCATGCTGCTGATCGCCACTGGCTTCAGCTTCAAGGTCGCCGCCGCACCGTTCCACATGTGGACCCCGGACGTCTACCAGGGCGCTCCGACCCCGGTCACCGCGTTCATGTCCGCGGGCCCGAAAGCTGCCGGCTTTGCCGCCTTCATCAGGGTGATGATCTTCGCCTTCCCGATGCTGAAAGCAGAGTGGGGCCAGCTTCTCTGGATCCTCGCCGTCCTCACCATGACCGTGGGTAACATCATCGCGCTGTCCCAGGACAACGTGAAAAGGATGCTGGCTTACTCCTCCATCGCACACGCAGGGTACGCTCTGGTCGGTTTCACCGCCACCAACGCTGAGGGCGCTGCAGGCATACTCTTCTACATGCTCTCCTATGCGTTCATGAACATCGGCGCCTTCGCCGTCATCGTTCTGATCGGCAAGAAAGGCGAGAGCAACGGCAACGTGCAGGATATGGCTGGTTTCGGCCACAAGAAACCGCTTCTGGCCGCCATCCTCTCCATCTTCCTGCTCTCCCTGGCCGGCATGCCGCCGACCGCGGGCTTCATCGGGAAGTTCTACCTCTTCTCCGCCGCCATCAAGTCCGGCTACATCTGGCTGGCCATCATCGGCGTGCTGAACTCCGCAGCCTCCCTATACTACTACCTGCGCGTGCTGGTGTTCATGTACATGAAGGATCCGACCGAAGAGTTCGACTGGGCTGGCGCCACCCCGGCTGTCGCCCTCTGCCTCCTCGTGGCAGTCGGCGCGACCCTGGCTCTCGGCGTTGTTCCGGGCACCGTCCTCGAACTGGCACAGAAGGCAGTGCTGTTCTAAGACAGTCGACAAGAAGCAAATTCAAAGAGGGCACCCGGCAGCGGGTGCCCTCTTTGCGTTTCCCCTCTCAACGGCACCCCTCCCTATTCTGAATACCGCACCAGGCTATGCAGGATGAAGGTTTTTTGCAGCAAGCAGAAGATGGTGGCCGGCAAACATAAAACCGCACGCTGAAGGTATGGTTTTCCTTTGACTGGAAATTTTTCACTCAGAGCACCTATTTTCCCAATAACCCTAAATGAATCTTTCTCATCTGGTAACATTGTTACTTGCAGGGGATAGGGGTGATCCTCTATCAGATGTAAAATTCATCAGTCTGAAAAGGTAGAGGGAAAAGTGACTGCTGCTGAAATCGGAAGTAAAGCCATTAAGGTAGTTGCGGGACTGATACTCGCAGTCCTTCTTCTTTTCGTGGCGTATGTTTATGCGGCGCTACACTTCAGCTTCTCTAAGGGGGACAGGGTCGGGTACGTCCAGAAATTTTCCGAAAAAGGGTGGGTCTGCAAGACGTGGGAAGGTGAACTGCAGATGTTGCCGGTCCCTGGCTCGATTCCGGAAAGGTTCCCGTTCTCCGTGCGGGACGATGCGGTGGTTGCAAAAATCAATGCGACGCTCGGCAAAAAGGTATCTCTTACCTACGAGCAACATAAGGGTATTCCCACTAACTGTTTCGGAGAATCAGAGTACTACGTCGTGGATGTGAAGACGCTTGAGTAAAGCTATGTCCCTCTTACCTTGCGATACTTCTACGTTGAGGGGAGTTGAGGACAAGTTGAGCGCGAGTCGAGGAATGTGATGACCTACGCCGACCTGCAGGAAGCGTTGAGGGTATTAGGGCTCGGTGAACGGGCGAGCCTCACGGAAATCAAGGCCCGGCATAGGGAACTGGTAAAACGGCATCACCCCGATGCCGGTGGCTCAGGTGGTGATCCCGACATGATCCGGAGGGTAAATGCAGCAAACAAGGTGCTGCAGGAATACCTAGCGGAATACCGTTTCTCCTTCAGCGAGGAGGAGTTCTACGAACAGAACCCTGAAGAGCGCCTGCGGCGACAGTTCATGGACGCGGCTTTATGGGGGAAGGGATAGCCGGTATGGCCAACGCGGAGGTCACAAGGCGTACCAGGCTATGGCGCAGAAGTGGCAGGCGGTCCCCGCCATGACGAACAGGTGCCAGATGAAGTGGCCGAAACGCAGGCGGGAATCGTAGGCGAAGAAAACGACGCCCAGCGTGTACGCAGCGCCGCCGGCGGCTATCCACAGAAGGCCGGCCAGCGGCACGCGGCTTAGCAACGGTTTCGCCGCCACGATGATGAGCCACCCCATAGCCAGGTAGAGGATGGTGGACGCTACCGGCCGCGGCATCTTTTGGCAGAACTTCCACACCACTCCAACCAGGGCGAAGGTCCAGACCAGCGACAGGAGGGTCCATCCCCAGGGGCCGCGCAGCGCACCGAGGGAAAACGGCGTGTAGGTACCGGCTATCAGGAGATATATGGCGGAGTGCTCTATGGTCTTGAACAACTCCTTCAGTTTCCCCTGCGGCATGGCGTGGTAGATAGAGGAGGCAAGATAGAGCAGCACCATGGTTGCGGCATATATCGCCGTACCGACGGCATATCCCTTCTGTCCAAGGCTGAACGCCCTGGATAGCAGCGGCGGAGTCGCGGCAATGGCTGCGATCAACCCCACAGCATGGCTGAGGCTGTTGGCGATTTCTTCTCCTACCGATTGCTGACGCTTGACTGTATCCATCTAATGACCTGCCCCGTCCTGCATCGCGGATGAAAAGGAGAGCCCGAATAGGAAGTGATTACAACAGGGGCCAGCCTCGGCGCTAGGGGGAGAAACTTCCAGCGCCACAGGCGGCCCCTCTTTAGTTGCCAGGCTACTTTACGCTTTAGGCGTTGGCGGGTGGGGGGCGGCAGTCGTGTTGGTGTCCCGTCCTCCGGCGGCGGCCCAGGTCTCCAGCATCTCAGTGGTGACCGATTTGGGTCTCTCGATGGCATAGCCAAGGCCGCGGTCCCAGGTTACGTTCGCCATGCACCCCAAAGCACGCCCGACCCCGAAGAGCACGGTGTAGAAATCCCATTCCTTCAGGCCGTAGTACCACTGGATGACGCCGGATTGCGCGTCAACGTTGGGCCACGGGTTCTTCGTCTTGCCATGTTCGGTTAAAACGCCAGGGGCGGTCTCGAAGATCATTGAGACTAGCTTGAAGAGCTTGTCATCCTTGAGACCTTCTGTTTTCAAACAGAACTCGCGCTGGGCCATGTAGCGCGGGTCAGTCTTTCTGAGGACTGCGTGTCCGTAGCCCGGCACCACCTGCCCGGCATTGAGCGTTTCCCACAAGGCTGCAGTCACGTTCTCCTTGGTAGGTTCCGCACCGTTTAGCTTCTTCTGGAATTCCAGGATCCATCCCAGCACCTCCTGGTTGGCCAGGCCATGAAGTGGTCCCGCAAGCCCGTTGAGGCCAGCGGCATAGGCGTAATAGGGGTCGGAAAGGGCAGAGTGGACCAGGTGGGTGGTGTGTGCCGAGACGTTGCCAGATTCGTGGTCGGAGTGGAGGATGAAGTACATGCGCGCCACGTCCTTGTACTGCTCGCTTTGGCCGATCATGTGGGCGAAATTTGCACCCAGGTCAAGTTTCGGATCGATGGGGATCTGCTTGTCGCCCCGGTACTTGAGATTGTAAATGAAGGCAGCCAGGACAGGGATGCGGGCCACTATGTCGCTTGCGTCCTCGTAGACATGCTCCCAGGCTGTCATCTTGTTGAACTTGCCGCTGCTGTAGACGGCCGCGAACTTGGAGTCTCTTTGCATGGCAAGGATGCCGGAGGAGAGCATCACCATGGGGTGGCTGTCCAGCGGGAGCGCGCGCAGAGCCTGGAACACATACTCCGGAACCTGCTGGCGCGTCTTGAACTCGGTCTCAACGTCCTGCACCTGCTCGGGGGTCGGGACCTCCCCTGTGAGGAGGAAATACCAGAACGATTCCACCGTGGGGTATTCGGAGCCGGCTGCCTTGGGGAGGGCCTCGAAAGTCTCAGGGATGGTCTTGCCTCTGAAACGGATCCCTTCCTGCGGATCAAGATACGAGATGTCTGTAACAAGGCATCTGATATCACGGGCACCGCCAATGCATTGCGCTATGTCTACCTTGTCGATTATGACTGAGCCAAACTCTTTAGTCAGCCGGGCGATGCGGGGGCGGTGTGCCTCGATCTTTTCCTTTAGCCTGTCTTTCAGCTGTGTCATGTCCTGTTCTCCTTTCTTGCGTTAAGGTTAAGGCGAAGACTCCGCCCGTGACAGATCCAGCACGCTCTTCTCACCCTCATGTCAGGCCGCGCCAGGCGGCCGAGCCACGACATATACGATATAGTAATTTTCCCCAATGTAAATATCTTAACTGTTATTTGTGTGCAGATTTAAGAGTACGCAGCAGAGCAAGGGTCCCGGCTCTGACAACGCCGGCAGGCCCAGATACAGGGAAAAACGTTGGTGAGGCGGGGGTGTATTTATGCCGGAGGTGAAGTTTGCGGCGGGAGGTCGGGTTTTTGACTTGCGGTGGAGTGGGCGAGAATGTAACAATACCGCGTGTTGTCGGCTCGGTATGCTTCCCAATGGGATGGCATGGCTGACAACGGTATTTACAGATGGAGAGGTATTGAGTGAACAATGTCTATATCATTTCGCCCAGCTACCTGATCAAGAAAAAGCGTGAATTCACCGCCGGGGTCAGGCAGTTGTCGAAGCTTGGCTTCAACGTCCTGAACCCGCACTTCCCGACCATGCTCCCCTCGCCCCAAGAAAAGGCTGACCAGATACACCACGCCTGCGCCGACACGGGCACCGACATGATCCTCGCCCTGCGCGGCGGTTACAGCGCCATGAAATCCCTGCCGTTCATCGATTTTGATCACCTCAGGAAGCACCCGAAGATCATCGCCGGCTTCAGCGACCTGACGGCCCTTCTGAACCCCATTCATGAACGGACGGGAATGGTGACGCTTCATGCGCCCATGCTGGTCAGCCTGAACGCCCCGACCGCGTTCACCGTCGGATCCTTCATGAACGCGGTGAGGGGCTATCCGGAGAAGAACCTGTTCCACGGGGCGCCGGTGAAGGTGTACCGTCACGGCAGCGCCGCCGGCATCCTCAAAGGGGGGAACCTGGTGACGCTTACAGCGCTGATTGACACTGACTGGGAGATGGAGACGGAGAACTCTATCCTCTTTCTGGAGGAGGTCGACGAAAAGCTGCACAAGGTGGACCGCGCCCTGACCCAGTGGATACTGGCCGGGAAGCTCAAAGGGGTGAAGGGGATCATCCTCGGGGATTTCGGCGGCCTGAAGAGCAGGGAGGTTTTCCAGATCCTGGCCTCGCAGATGGAACTTGGCATTCCCGTGGTCCATTGCCCCCACATCGGCCATGTCCCCGACAAGATAACCATGCCGGTGGGAGCGGAGGTGGAGCTCGACACGCGGAAGAAGCAACTGGTGATAAGGAAGCTGGAGCTTCCGGGGGTGCGTCCATGAACGCGGTCTGGTTGATCCTCTTTTCAGTCAGCATCGTCTTTGCCATATGCACCGGGAACCTGGAGGCGTTCACTAAATCGATCTTCGAAGGCGCCAAGTCAGCCGTCGAGGTTTCGCTGTTTCTCCTGGGGATCGTGTCGGTGTGGATGGGGATCACCAGGATCCTTGAGGATTCGGGACTCATCTACCGCATCGCACACCTGTTCAAGCCGGTCATCTCGCGTCTTTTCCGGAATATTCCTGGCGACCACCCCTCCATCAGCGCCATCACCTTGAACGTGCTGGCGAACCTCTTCGGCCTCGGCAACGCCGCGACGCCGCTGGGGATCAAGGCGATGCAGGAGCTCGACACCCTGAACGAGCACAAGGGGGAGATAACCTTCGAGATGATGATCTTCATCGTCCTCAACACAGCCAGCATCCAGTTGATCCCCTTCTCGGTCATCGGGATTCTCGCCAGTTACAACGCAGCCAACCCCGCGGGGGTGGTGCTCCCTGTGCTTATCGCCACGGTGATATCCGCGGTGACGGCGCTACTGATACTGTTCGGATTCAGGAAGGTGCTCAAATGATCGAAGGCATCAATTACCTCTCGCTGCTCATCATCCCGTTGTTCATCCTGTTCACCATCTGGTACGGCACCTTCAAGAAGGTTCGCGTCTACGATTCGTTCGTCGCCGGGGCGAAGGAAGGGCCGGGGATCATCCTGAGCATCTTCCCGTACCTTCTGACCATCTTCATCGTGATCAAGGGATTCCAGGCCTCGGGCGCCTTCGACGCCTTGAGAAACGGCTTCTACCAGCTCTTCTCCTTCGCCGGGATCCCCATCGAAGTCGTTTCCATGGCCATCATCAAGCCCCTGTCGGGAAGCGCCTCGACGGCGCTTTTCACCGACATAGTAAAGACGACCGGTCCCGAGTCCGTGGCAACAAAGATGACGGCGGTCATCATGGGGAGCGCAGAAACGACCTTTTACGTTCTGGCGGTCTACCTAGGCACGGTCGGCATCAAGAAGACCAGGTACCTGGTTCCGGTCTGCCTGACCGCAGACTTTATCGGCATCGTCGTGGCTGTCGCCGTGGTGAGGTGGCTTTTGTAGCTGCAGGCTTTCGGGAGCCCCTGTGTTATAGCCAAAAAAGGCCGCCTCTGATCAGAGGCGGCCTTTTTTCACGATGGAACCTAGCTTCAATTACGCTACATAGCTGCGGGGGGCTGCTGTCGCAGCAGCTCGATCATGGTGCTGTTTTACCCTGCTTGGCTGCCGCAGGGGCTGCAACTCCTCGGTTGCGGTTCAGGAACATGCGTACGGCGAGGTAGACGACCGGCAGGATGCCGATGATGAAGAGCGCGTCGCCGGGCAGCCGCAGCCATTCGAAGATCCGCACCATCGGGAGCATGAAGAAGGCCGGCTCGCGCCCCTCCCAGTACGAGGTGGCGAGGATCTGGTTGATCTGCAGCATCCCGACCGGGAAGAGGTTTATGAAGAGCATCAGGGCAAGCCCCAGGTTGGTGCACCAGAAGGCGATCCCCATGGCCGTGTTGCTGGCCTTGTCCAGAGGGAGGAAGTAGCGGGCCACGAACATGAAGAAGCCGAGCGAAAGCATCCCGTAGACGCCCATCATGGCGGCGTGACCGTGGTTGGCGGTCCACTGCGTGCCGATCTCGTAGTAGCTGACGATGGGGAGGTTGATCAGGAAACCGAAGACGCCCGCCCCGAGGAAATTCCAGAATCCCACGGCGATGAGGAACATCACCGCCCACTTGTGCGGGAACATCTCCGCCGTGGTGCTCAGCATGGAGCCCCCCGCGGGAGCTCCCAGCCGCATGAACTTCCAGGCCTCGTAGGTGAGGAGCAGCAGGGGGATCACTTCCATGGCCGAGAAGAAGGCGCCGAGCGCCATGTGGACTTCGGGCGTGCCGCTGAAATAGAGGTGGTGCATGGTGCCGATCACGCCCCCTATAGAGTAGAGGATGATGTCGAGGTAGACGATGGTCGTTGCCACCCGCGCCCTGACCACACCGAGGAGCATGAAGACATAGGCCACCATGATGGTGGTGAAGAGCTCCAGGAAATCCTCCACCCAGAGATGAACCACCCAGAATCTCCAGAACTCGATCTGGTTGAAGGGGGTTCCCTTGCCGTAGAACATCCCGGCGGCGTAGAAAAGGGGTATGGAGATGGCGCTGTAGATGAAAAGCCACGGCATGTTGCCGGGGTGCTCCCCCTTCAGCCTGTCCAGCATGCCGCGGACGAGTATCAGCAACCAGATGAGCATCCCCGCGGTCAGCAGGATCTGCCAAAGGCGACCGAGGTCGAGGTATTCCCATCCCTGGGACCCAATCCAGAACCAGGGGCTGCTGGTGCCCAGAAGACCTTGCAGGCTCACTGCTTCACCCGACAAGGAACCGAAAACTACCACCACCAGCGCGCCCAGCAGGACCAGGGAGAGCTTGTCCTGGTGCCGCGGCTCTTTCCCGGCGATCATGGGGGTGAGGAAGATCCCCATGGCGAGGAAGCTGGAGGCGACGAAAAATAGCGCCAGCTGCACATGCCACATCCTGGAGAGGTTGTAGGGGAGCCATTCGGCAAGCGAGAGCCCGTAAAAGCCGGCCCGCTCGACGTGGTAGTGGGCGTTGACGCCGCCAAGGAGTCCCTGGAGCAAAAACAGCAGGGCCACCACGAGGAAGTACCAGCTGACCGTACGCTGCGAAGGGGTCAGGGGCACTTCTTCCGGGACGGGGTGCGTGGCGGCCAGTTCCGTGTCTGAGGCATGCCACCCGAGCCACTCGAAGCGGCCGAACACGAAGAGGATCAGGCCGGTCCCGCAAAGAAGGGCTACCAGGCTGATCACGCTCCACATCAGGACGCCAGGGGTGGGCTGATTTCCGGCGAGGCTGTCGGGGGGCCAGTTGTTGGTATAGGAGTGGTTGGTGCCCGGACGCGTCGCGGCGCAGACCCAGGCGGCCCAGGAAAAATAGGAGGTGAGCTTGCGGACCTCTTCGGGGTCCTTCAGGTAGGGGCGCCGCAACCCTTGCTGCGTCGAGGATGGCCCGAACCAGTCGCGGTAGTAGGAGATCATCTCCCGGTAAGCCGCCGCCTGGGTTGGCGTGTAGGTGATCACGCTCTGTTCCGGGTCGTAGCTGTTTTGTTTCGCCTCGGAGCGCACCCTTTCACTTGCCTCTGCCGGGGAGAGTTTCTGCTCGGTGTAGGAGAGCCTCGCTTTTTCCCCGCTGATGCGCAGGTATTGCGCGGTGAAGTCGGGCCCGAGGTAGGCGCCGTGCCCGAAGAGGGTGCCGTACTGCATCAGCCCGTACCTCTGGAACAGGTGCTGTCCTTCTTTGATGTCGTCTCCGGTGAAGAGAACCTGGCCCTCTGAAGAGCGCACTTCACGGGGAATAGGCGGGCCTTCGGTGTTGTTGCGGAAGGCGAGGTAGCCCAAGACGGCAAACCCGAAGACAAAGGTGACGACTGCTGCGAGCAGCCATCCTCTTCCAAGGACCATGTTCTGTTCGCGTTCATGCATAGCTGCCTCCTCATCTGAGATCCTTCTGTGTGCGCATTCCCTAATGCCCTATCGGGATATTCTAGGTCGCCCCGTCGGTGATGCAAGGAATTCCCCGAGCTTAATCGGTGCTACCGTTGGGAAAAAAGACCATGGCTGGAGGTGCTGCCAGAAGCATAGAAAATGAGCGGGAATGAATAAAAATGCATGGCCGAAGAAAAAACTCTTTAGTTTCTGGCAACTACGCCGATATATGCCTAGTGTGATAAACCGATGGGAAAAAAGACGCGTTAGTAAGGCAGGCAGGCCCGGCGGCAGGACGTCCGCATCGATGAACCAGTGTACGCAGTAAGGGAGTCAGATACGTTGAAAAACCGATAGCTTCAAGATGCTCAGGAGAAACGCTATGCATGTACTGGCAAGCAGGATCGGCTCTTGGATCATGGAAACACTTGGCACGTTAGACACTACTTTCAGCATGCCCACTTGGTACGGCTCCTTCCTAGAAGCCTACAGCAATGACAGCGCCCTCCTGGGATACCACGCCATTGCCGTAGCTCTTTTGATGCTGGCTTCCTGCGTTCACCTCCTGCAAAAGCCAAAGGCGCCCACCTACTTCGAACTCTTCCCCAGGTCAGGAGGGGATGTCTGCAAGCTCTGCAGCCTGCTCAATGCTACAATGTCGCATTACGACAAGCACGGCAGACGCAACTAGGAAGATAGATCTATAGATTGAAAGAGAAGGGGAGCCTCGACTGAATAGTCAGGGCTCCCCTTTTTGTGTTCACTCCAGCTGCAAAAGGCAAGTGGGGACGGCGCTACTTCTCGCGCGCCAGGGTCAGGGTGATTTCGCCGACCTTCAACTGGGTCTTGATGCGCACGGGGATGTGCTGGCTGTCGTCGGTGAACCAGAAGGTAGGGTTGCCGACCTTGGCATGGACACCGTCCCGGGTCAGTTGCGACGTTACCACGATGGTCTTGATCTTCCCTCGCGGGGTGGTTATCTCCTCGCGGTGTACGACCTTTGCCTCGGCTTTCCATAGCTGCTTCGTGTCATAGATGTCAAAGGAGATGGTTTGTCCCGGCGCCAGTTGGTGGGAGCGCAGGAAATAGATGCTGGAGAGGTTGTCGTAGGTCCTTGCAGTGATGTCGGCGCGCTTGACCGTGTTGCTGAGCAAATCCTTGCTCTCTGCCTTGAGGCTGGTGAAGTTGAAGGTCGCCTCCCTGTGGGCGCGGAACCTTCCCTCGCTTATCTTCTCCCGGAACGATTTCGGTTTTACGGTACGGGTGACAACGGATTCGGACCTGTCGTCGATGCGAAAGAAGACCGAGACGAAGGAGTTCGAGGTGATGGTGTTGAGGATGTGGAAGTCGTCCCCCTGCGCTGCCACCTCGAGGACGGCCGACCCGGCATTAAGACCGGACCAGCTGACGTCGTAGACGAGCCTCTCAGGTCCAATGGCGGCTGCCGATGAACACCAAATGAGGACGAAAAGGATGGATTGTATTAAAAGGGCATGAAGTTTCATCTTGGGAAGTCTACCACTGAAATCGAAAGATGATAGCAAAAATTTTAGCTAGTACGTATTCGTTGATTACAGCTTAAGCTTTCTCTGTACTGTTCAACTTAAGAGATGCGGAAATAAGATACTTCGGTCGGGGGCTGCAACTGCTGCTCGCGTGTCGAAAAAGGCAACCGGTGCCAGGAACAAAGCTCGCGGCACACTGTACAAAAAGATGGCAACGCTTATAGCCTGAAAGGCCGCTGCTGATCCAGCTCTCCAGACGGGGCTATGACATTGCTTGAGGCGCCGTTCGCACAAGTTCCAGGGAAGGGGAACCGGTGGTGCTCCAGTGGCATCGAGAGAGCTAAGGCTCGATCATGAGCGTCGTCGTGCCGTGGGCTACCAGCTTTCCATGCTGGTTCTTTACCGTCACTGCGACGCTCGCCATCCTGCGTCCCAGGTGCAATAGTTCAGCGCGGGCGGTCAGTTGATCGCCCACAGCGGCGGGCCGAAGATAGTTGACGCTTAAGTTGGTGGTCGTGCATGGCTTGCCGGAGGGAAGCAGCGGCTTCGGGAAAAAGGAAACCGTGTCGATGAGCGTAGCGATCAGCCCGCCGTGCGCGCCGCCAAGGTAGTTCTTATGGATATCGGAGACCGTCACCTCCATCAAGGCGTGGCTCACCCCGATCTCCTTCAGCTGGATGTTCAGCGTCTTCAGCATCGAGATGGCGCTGCCGGATTCCAGGGTCGCCGGATCGATCTTGCTTGCCATTACGGATCCTCCTTCTAAATCGTGTGATTTAACCCTTTTGCACCACGCTCGTCAAACATTTTGCCGATCCTCGGTGCAAAAAAAAACGACAGGGAGGTCTAAGACCCCCCTGCCGTCATTTGTCGACTGATGACTTGAACCTAGATGTCCCAGCTGTCGATCTTCATGGTCCCTTTCTGGGCCAGGTTCACCTGCATCTTGAAGACGCGGTCGAGAAGCTGCGGCTCGTGGCCGGCCTTTCTCCCCAGGCAGTCCTTGGCCGCGCGCTCGAAGTAATCCTGCAAAAGCGGCTTGTAGTCGGGGTGTGCGCACTTCTCGATGATGAGCTTGGCGCGGCTTTTCGGGTCGAGGCCGCGCAGGTCGGCGAGACCCTGCTCGGTGACCAGCACGTCCAGGTCGTGCTCGGTGTGGTCGACGTGCGGCACGTGCGGCACGACGCAGGTGATGCCGGTCGGGTCGGTCTTGGTCGGACGCGCCGACGGGGTGTGCATGATGGAGAGGTACGCGTTCCTGAGGAAGTCGCCGGAACCGCCGATGCCGTTGATCATGCGGGTCCCGCCGACCAGCGTGGAGTTAGCGTGAGCGTAGATGTCGAACTCCACCGGGGTGTTCATCGCGATGCAGCCCAGGCGGCGGATCGGCTCGGGGTGGTTGGCGATGGAGAGCGGACGCATCATCACCTTGTCGCTGTACTTGTCCCAGTTGTCGTAGAAGCGCTTGAAGCCGTCGACCGAGAAGGAGAGCGAGACGGTGGAGGCGAAGTCGAGCTTGCCGGAGTCGAAGAAGTCGAGCATGGTGTCCTGCAGCACCTCGGTCCAGACCTTGAGGCCGGAGAACGGGCCGTTGGCCAGACCCCCGATGACGGCGTTGGCGATGGAGCCTACGCCGGACTGCAGCGGCAGCAGGTTTTTCGGCAGCCTTCCCAGCTTCACCTCGTTGGAGAAGAACTCGATGATGTTGTTGGCGATGGCTTCGGAGGTGTCGTCCTGCTCGCTGAAGGCGCGGCCGTTGTCGGGGCGGTTGGACTCGACGATGGCGACGATCTTGTCGTTGTCAACACGGACGTAGGGGGAGCCGGCACGGTCGTCGACGCGGCAGATCAGGTAGGGGAGGCGGTTAGGGGGAGCGATCGGCTCGACGATGTCGTGCAGACCCTCAAAGCTCGGGATCGAGGTGTTGATCTCGATGATGATCTTGTCGGCGATCTGCACGATCTCAGGAACGGCGCCGCAGGAGGCGGTGAGCACCAGGTCGCCGTTTTCGGTTATCGCAGAGCACTCTATGATCGCGATGTCGAGCCGGCCGCCGTTGTCCTTGGTGTAGAAGCCATAGCCCAGGTCCTGGGCGAACATGGAGAGGTGCTTGTCACCCATGCGGATGCGCCCCTCGTTGATGCCGGCCTGGATGTTCTTCCCGGTCTGGTAGGGCCAGCGGCGGTCGATCATGTCCAGGGAGGCCCAGCGGTCCTCGGTCTCGACACCGACGGAGGCGCCGATGAAAAGGTTGAACCTCAATTTTCCCTGCAGCTGGTTCTTTTCCACGTGGTCCGCGAGCGCAATGGGGACCATCTTCGGGTACCCTGCTGGGGTGAACCCGGACCAACCTACGTTCATCCCGTTCTTGAACATGGGGATAACATCATCCACCGGCTTGATCCTGGCGTGAAGGCTGGACTTCCTGATTCTGCTGTGCAATTCGGACATCTTCCCTCCTGATTAGCTATTTCGCGTGTTTCCAGCGCGTTTAGTGTCGAACGTTCGTTCGAATACAACATAACAGCACGCCGTTTTGTTTGCAATAAAATTGGTATTTCCCTCGCGATTTTGCTACTCTCTACGCCCCAATACCCTATCTGCCGGAGTCGTCATGGAAAAAACTGAGTGCCACAAGAAGCTTATGGAGGTGGGAACACGGCTGTTCTCGGAGAAGGGGCTGCACGGCGTGAGTATCCGGGAACTGTCGCTGGCGGCGGGGACCAGCATCTCGATGATTTCCTACCATTTCGGCAGCAAGGAAGGGCTCTACCAGGAGGTGTTGCGGCAGCAGTTCGACTGCTTCAAGGAGATCCACGAGATCAGGGAGCGCGTGACGGACCCGGTGGCGATGGTGGAGAGCTATCTGCTTTGGACCTTTCGGCGTCACAGGAACAACCCGTACCTGCTGCGCTTTTATACGAGCGAGTTGACCAACCCCACGCCTTTTTTCGAGCCTTTGGTAATGCCGGTTATAGATGAGGTGATCGTGACCATGGCCGGGGTGATCGAGGAGGGGATCCGGCAGAAGAAGTTCAGGGAGGATGTCGACCCGACCAACGCGGCCCTGGCGCTGGCGGGGATGGTCAATTATTTCTTCCTGAGCAGCCTGGCGACCAAGAACCTGATCAACCATACTCCGGAAAAGGACGAACTGCTGGTGCGTCAGTACCTCGAGATCTTCACTTGCGGGGTCGGCGTCCCAGGCAGATGACCCCGCCCCTTGGAAGTGTCGCAACAACTGTCTCCTGCCTCGCGCCCCCCTCCCGTTTCTCTCCCCGTCACATCCGTCAGCTTGCTAGCTCACTTTGGGGCACTCGATGGCGCATCTGTCGCAGCCCCCTGGGCAGGGCTCTATGTGGACCAGGACGTGACTGTACGCGAGGTTCTTCTCGATATCCGCGGAGATCTCGTGACTTAGCGCATGGCCGCTTTCGACCGTCATCTGTCTGGGGACCACCAGATGCATGTCGATATGCCGGAGGTGACCCGACTTGCGCGTGCGCAGCTTGTGGTACTCGATGAACTGCTGGCGGTGGTTCTCCAGCGCATCGTGGATCACGGCTTCCTCGTCCTCGGGCAGTTTCACGTCCAGGATATGGAAAAAGGCGCTCTTCGTGAGGTCCCAGGCTGCCTTGATGATCATGAGGGCGACCACGATGGCGACTATCGGGTCGAGGAGGGCTATCCCGGTCAGCTTGATGAGGACAAGACCTCCAAGGACGCCGGCCGAGGTGTAGACGTCGGTACGCAGGTGCATGGCGTCGGCTTCGAGCGCTACCGAGTCGGTGGCCGCGGCGACGTTAAGCAGGTGCCGGGACACCAGGTAGTTGGCGACGGCCGAGACGGCCATTACCGAGGCGCCGAGCCCCAGGTTCTCGACGACGACCACCCCCGTCTTCAGCTTGTGGACCGCCTCGTAGATGATGTAGAAGGCGGCGCCGAAGATCAGGAGAGCCTCGATGGTGCCGGCGACGTTCTCGATTTTGCCGTGGCCGAAATGATGATCGTCGTCGGCGGGCTTCGCCGACTCCCGCACCGAGTACCAAGCGATGACGGCGGCGACGAGGTCGATGCCGGAGTGAATCGCCTCGGAAAGCACAGAAACGGAACCGGAGACGAGGCCGACCACGAGTTTCGCGGCCACCAGCAAGGTGTTGGAGAGCACCGAGAACCGCGCCGCTCTCCGCTTCATGTGGTCGTGTTCTTTTGAAACCATCTTCTTACCTTTCCAACTGGCCGCTTCATAACCCTGCGGCTGCCCCATGAAAAAAGGCCCCGGGTCTACCGCGGCCTTCGACTTCCAATACTACTTCCCCAAAGCGGACGTCAACCTTTGTTGAGGATCTGCTTGGCCCTGTCCATCTGGTTCGGGAAGAGGTCTTCCGGCACGTTTTCCTTGCCGGCCTCCTTGCGGACGGTATAGCGCGCGCACCCTTCGAAATTGTCGTTGCAGTACATCATTTTGAAGACGTTGCTGGTAGAAGGCATGTTCGCCATCCGGTCGTTGAAGAAGATGCAACCGGAAAGAAGTTCGCAATCAGGCATCTTTTCCCCTCCTGTGATGAATTGGCCGCCGCCTGGCAATCCTGCGACGCACCCTGTGCCAAAATTCCCGTAGGCGGTGCGGGAATATAAACCGAAGTCGCCTTCTGCGCAATAGGTTATTTTAATTGCCAGGCGTCCAAGCGCGAAGACCGGGCTGAACCGGCGATTTATCAATAAGCTGCGCAGCCTGGTAGGAGTATGCGAAAATGCTGGCATTAATTTCTTTATTGAGGCAGAGTTAGAGGAAATAAATGCTTCTGTACGTGTTACCCTGATACCCGATACAGAGTCGAGGGGTACGACGGAGGATGCCATGAGTACTAAATCTCTCCTGAGTCTTTACACTCCAGCTGAAATGCGCAGGCTGTACCAGGAAAATCCTGCTCTGTTCGATCAGCTCGCAGCAGAGGCCATCAAAACAGCCTGCACAGCGAGGACCCCCGAACAGAGCCTGAGGCTCCAGCAGTTGCAATGGACCATCGATATGCAGCTCAGAAAGGCAAAGACGCCTATAGCCAGGATGCATGTCATGGAGAACATCTTCTACGACAAGATCTACGGCGAGGATGGCAAGTTGTCGAAGCTCGTCTCCACCTGCAAAAAGCTGGTTCAGGCAGTGACAGGGGCGGCGGTGGATGCGAAAAACGGCGGCGAGCCCCGGAAAAAGCAGGATGTGGGGTAAAGCTGGAAAGGAATTGAAAACGCGCAAAGAAAAGGGCACCGGCTTAGGTGCCCTTTCCTTTTGCGGTTCCAGGGATCTTGAGGGTGCGACCCTAGTGGATGTTGCCGTTCTGGCTTTTGGCCACAAGGAAGTAGACTATACCCAGGATGAGCAGGGTCCCGGCCAGGAACGCCTGCGTTTCCAGGGCGTCGTGGCGCAGCGTCGAGATCAGGATCTCGCGGATCAGTGCCACGATGATCACCCCGATGAAGATGAGGATGTTGAACTTGCCTCCTTTGAGCGTCTTGATCTCGTTATCCATCAACTCGATCATCATCCAGAGGATGAGCAAAGAACCCAGCGCCGACAGGATCCCCTTCTCCATGCTCCCGCTGAATACGTGCACCAGGTCCCAGAAAAACAAGCCCACTACCGACAATGACACGATGATCAGCGCCACGACCAGAATGAGGTTGAGGCCGTAGGTGAAGCGTTCGGCGGCGTGGATCAACTTCGATTCCAGCCGGTGCGAGACGAACACCTTGCGCAGTTCCTCCTCCTGATACGAGGTGCTCATGATGTCGAGGTTTATGTCGAGGATCTTCTCCACCGCGATGCGGTACTTGCGTCGGGCCTCGATCTCCGGGAAGTTCGCCTGGAGCAGCTCGATGAGAAACCTGCGCACCACGTTCATCGCCGCATTAACGTAATGCGCGCTCACCTTGATCCGCACATGCGCCTGTCCGATCCCCTGCAGCGTGATCATGTAGCCGTTGTCGTACCTGCCGCAGAAAAGCGACAGGAACCACTGCGCGTGGGTCTGGCGCAGTTTCTGGAGATCCTTGGGATCCCGCAGGAATGCGGCGGTCTCCGGAATCTTCAAAAGGTAACCGTAGAATTCCTCAACCATGGCCTCGCAGTTCTGCCGGGCCAGGGGAAGCAACTCTTCCAGAAGCTTCGCATCGGTATCGGTGAAGTAGTAGTGGCTCTTTATTTCCTGCATTGTCAGCATTCAAAGCTCCTGCTTTTAAAGTCTCATTCAGTCAAAGACCTTTGAATGCTAGCATAGCCGCAGCCTTTTGCCATGTTTGTATACCGATGTGCCTGTCGACGGCCGTGCAGGAGGAGTGTTGCCTTTGTTTAATGTGACCAAAAAAAGGTGAATCAAACCGAAAAATGTGCTAGTTTCAGCCGCCTTTTGCAGCAGAGCAAGCATGGAATCCAAAGGAGAGAGCACCTGATGAAAAGATCCATCCGCAGTTCCCTGTCCAGAAGCCTGAAAACCGTTACCTTGGCAGTAGCCCTGCTGCTGCCGTTTGCCGCGCCCGAAAAGGCGAGCGCCGGAGCGGCGCTGTGGCAGGAAACGAACCTCCAGTACCTTTGGGGCGACAACTTCAGGATCGCGCCGACTGGAGAGAAGGACAACAACCAGGCCACCATCACCATCGAACATGCCGACGCCTGGAAGTACGGCGACAACTTCCTCTTCGTAGACATCACCAATCCCACCGAAGACGACATCTCCCTGTACGGCGAGATCTCCCCGAGGCTCAGCCTCGGAAAGATCACCGGGCTGGACCTCTCCGCTCCGCTGATCAAGGACGTGCTCCTGGCCGGCACCCTGGAGGTGGGCACCTACCCGTCGGGCGGGGGATTCCACAACTACCTCTACGGCATGGGCTTGAGCCTCAACCTCCCCAAGTTCAACTTCGCGGACTTGAACCTGTACGTGCGCAACAGCATGGACAAGGAAGGTGTCACCTACCAGGTGACCCCGGCATGGCAGGTCCCGTTCAACATCGGCAAGGCGAACTTCGTCTGCGAAGGGTTCATCGATATCGCCGGGAGCGAAGGGAACTCCGCCTTCAACATCGACGCCCAACCGCGCCTTTTGCTCGACGCCGGCAAATTCTGGGGCTCGCCGGGCAACCTCTTCGTGGGGACCGAGTTCATCTACTGGCGCAACAAGTACGGTTTCAGCGGCATCAACGAGTACGCGCCGCAGGTCATGGTGAAATGGGTGCTGTAACAAATTAACCGCTGTTTCGCAGACCGGCCGCAGTGACAAAATGAAGGCCCAGAGGCGCAAAGCCTTTGGGCCTTTCTTTAATTTTGCTTTTGCCAAGTCAGGCTTACGTGAAGCAAATGTACGACTGCTGAACCCGTACGGGAGAAACCGAAGGTTCTGCTTCGAATTATCCCGTATACGGAATGGCGGGATTGGGCATTTTAAGCCTCAAATTATCTGTTCCTGTTAAAAAATAAAATTTAAGTAAGGCAAATCGCTCCCGATAAGTCCCCCATATCTCATTTGCCGAACGCCGTTTCAGTTTGCCTCCCGGCAGTCATTCTCCCCGCCATCTCTTCAACTGACTTTGAGATACCCGAAGCCAAAGACAGAGCATCCAATTTTTCCCGCAGCACAGACAGGGGGATAGTTTGAAAACTACCTCGTCAGCCGCCGATATCCAGATGGTCACCTTCCTCCTCGGGAGCGAGGAGTACGGCGTCGACGTCATGGACGTCCGCGAGATCGTGGACTTGACCGACGTCACCAAGTTGGCCAACGCCCCGAGCCACGTGGAAGGGGTGATCGACCTCAGAGGGAGCATCGTGCCCATAGTGTCCTTGAAGAAGAGGTTCGGCCTCCCCGACAGTGCGGTGGAAGAGTCGAACTGCATCGCGGTGATGGATTTCGCCGGGGTGCTTACCGGTTTTGTCATCGACGAGGTGACCGACGTGATCCGGGTGGCAAGGGGGGACATCCTCCCCCCGCTGGAGGTTGGGTCGGAGCCCTGGATGGAAGGGATCCTGTCGCTGGGACCAAGGCTCGTCGTGGTCATGAATCTGAAGCATTTAGCTTGAGGAGCACTCCATGGAGACAAAAAGCAACGACAGGCTGGCCCTGCAGGACGCGATGGTCTTTCTCGGGGCCATAGCGTCGGGAACGGAACAGGCCATAGGCGAATCGGCCGGCAACATCTCGTACCTTGCCGGGGTGAACCTGGGGAAGAAGCTTTCGCAGGGGGTCCCGAGGACCGGGGAGATAGACGAGGCGCTGGCGGCGACCAGGCGGGTCCTGGAGCAAAACGACTACCTCTGGCTCTTCGAGCCGTTCAAGACCCACGATCAAAAGGAAATGGTGCGGCAGGGGGAGGAGGGGCTGGAGGTGATGCTGGTCTTCCGGGACTGCATGATCCGCCAGTCGCTGTTTCGCTTCGGGCACGTCCAGAAGGGATCGCTTTGCAACATGATGTACGGCTTCTTCGCCGGTGCGCTCCAGAACATCATGGGGCGCGAGTCGTCCCTGGAGATCGTGCACGCCGGCGAGAACGCCTGTTACAAGAAGCTCGTGGTACGAAATCCATAGTCTTTGCGCCGGGAGGGTTTCATGGGTGAAGTTACCGTCAACACGGAGTGGCTGAGCGACTGTTCCGGGTGCCACGTCGCCATTGTCGACCTGCACGAGAAGATCCTGAACGTGCTGGAGGCGGTGCGCATCCAGCGCTGCCCGGTGCTGACCGACATCAAGGGGTACCCCCCCGCGACTGTCGGGCTGGTGTCGGGCGCCATACGCAACGAGCACGACCGGCACGCAGCCCTCAAGATGCGCGAATCCTGCGACATCGTCATCGCCTGGGGCTCCTGCGCCGTCTTTGGCGGCCCGGCGGGGGCGGGGAATATCCATACCCCGGAGGAGATAGCGGCGGCGGTCTACCTGGAGAACAAGACCACGATTCCCGCTCCCCCCCCAAACCGCGAGGTCTCGCCGCTCGAATCTGTGGTTTCGCCTCTGGACACCGTGATCCCGGTCGACTTCTACCTTCCCGGCTGCCCGCCGCACCCGGCCTTCATCTTCGAGGCGCTGACCGCCCTCGTTGCGGGAAGGGAGCCGGAAGTAAGCCGCCGCTCGGTCTGCGCCAAGTGCAAGCGGAGCATGGAGAAGACCGAGGTCTCCGAAATCAGGTCGAGCTTCGACGGGATCCCCGACCCGGAGCGCTGCTTCCTGAGCCAGGGGTACACCTGCATGGGGTCGGTTACCATCGACCGCTGCCTCGCCCCCTGTCCCACCAACGGCGTCCCCTGCACCGGCTGCGCCGGGGCCACCATGCAGATCCTCACCGAACCCAACCGCGACATCAGGACCGAGATCGCCGACCGCATGTCGCGGCTCACCAAGATAGACCGGGACGAGATCGTCAGCTCGATCGAGCGCTCCTCCAAGTCCCATTACTCCTACACCATGGCCGCCTCGATGATCGGCTGCAAGCCCACCTTTCAGATCAAGCGCTGGATCGAGGACGAGCAGGCGGATTACGAGGCCGGGGGATGCCGATGAAGCGAACTTTGAAGATAGACCCGGTGACCCGGATCGAGGGGCACGCGAAGGTGTTCATCAACCTGGACGAGGCCGGGGCGCTGGAAAGCGCGGGGCTTGTGGTGAACGAGCTGCGCGGCTTCGAGAAGATCCTGATCGGGATGGAGGCGGACCGGATGCCGCACGTGACTGCCCGCATCTGCGGGGTCTGCCCCACGGCGCACCACATTGCCGCCTGTAACGCTCTGGACCACGCGGCAGGGGTCACGCCCCCCCCGGCAGCGCTCCTTTTGCGGGAGCTGATGTACCTTGGGCACATCATCCACTCGCACTCGCTGTCCATCTTCGTGCTCCAGGGGCCGGACCTGGTACTCGGGCTCGACGCGGACCCGGGGGTCCGGAACATCGTGGGTATCGTGCAGGCGAACCCGGAGCTCGCGAAACTCGCGCTGCGCCTGCGGAGCATCGGCCAGAAGATCAACGAGATGGTGGGGGGGAGGGGGACGCACCCGGTGACCTCGGTTGCCGGCGGCATCGCCTTTACCCTCGACCAGGAGAAGCTAAAGGCGCTCAAGGAGTGGGTGGACGAGGCGCGAGGGGTGCTGCCGCAGGTGGTTCCGGCGGTGAAGGGGCTCCTGATGCGGGCGCTGGAGGCGCACCCGGAGATGGGGGAGAAGTGGATCGTACCCAGCTTCGGCATGGGAACAGTGCAGGATGAAGGGGTCTCCCTGATCGCGGGGAAGCTCCGCGTCATCGACGATACCGGCGCCACCCGTGTCGAGTTCGGCATCGAGGATTACGACCGGTACCTGCGCGAGTCCGTGGTGGAGTGGTCCTACATGAAGAAGGTGCAGGTGGAACTCGACGGCGAGCTGCACGACTACCGGGTGGGGCCCATGGCCCGGATGAACGCGGCGCGCCGCTTCGGGACCGAGCTCGCCGACGCCGAGTTCGCCGAGTTCGCCCGCCTCGGCGGGGCTCCCTGCCACACCACCGTGTTCCAGACCTACGCCAAGCTGATCGAGATCGTATGGGCCGTCGAGCGGGCGGGAGAGATCCTGCGCGACAAGGCGATCGGCGGCGAGACCCGGGTCCCGGTCCGCTTCCAGGGGGGGAGGGGAGTGGGGCACGTCGAGGCGCCGCGGGGAACGCTGATCCACGACTACCAGATCGACGAGCGGGGGATCGTGCGTGCGGCAAACCTGATCGTCGCGACCCAGCAGAACTACTCCCTCATCAACCGCTCCATCGAGCAGTCCGCCCAGTCCCACGTGATCGACCGCCCCGACGACCGGGCGCTCCTGAACGCCGTCGAGTTCAGCATCCGCTGCTACGACCCCTGCCTCTCCTGCGCCACCCACGCCCTCGGGCGGATGCCGCTGGAGATAGCGGTCAGGCGGGGCGCCGAGACGGTCAAGACCCTTCGGAGGTAAGAGATGCCAGTTGAGATCATGGTACACGAGCAGTCCTGCCGGGGGTGCGAGCTGTGCATCGACATCTGCCCCACCAAGGTGTTCAAACTGGATGAGGAGAAAAGGCTTTGCAGCGTCGACCACGCCGAAGACTGCATCGCCTGCCTTTCCTGCGCCTACATCTGCCCTTCCGGCGCGATCACCCACCGCGACTTCCACCTGGTCAAGAACTTCTACCGGGACGAGGAGTTCTGCAGGAAGATGGGGAAATTCCTATGAACACGAGCGACCAGAACTACAGCGTCGACCTGACCGCCGAGGATTACGACAAGGCGCGCAACGAGGTGGCGTTCCTCTTGGATGCCTTCGCCAGCACCATCGACAACATCATGGGCGGGAACACTGCACCGGTGGGGAGGATCGCCGGGAGGGACACGGCGAAGAAGCTGCCGCTGGAAATACCGGAGCCGACCCTGGAAAAGGTGATCGAGGCGCTTTCCCGGCAGATGCAGGCGGGGTTCGAGTTTTCCCTGGAGGAAAATCGGCTGCTCTTCGACAGGTGCATCCTGAGGGAGATGTGCCGGCTGAGGAAACAGGAGCCCGGCGAGTCCCTCTGCCGCCTGTTCCATTACTATCTCGACGGGATCGCGAACGGGCTCCTCTGCCGCCCGGTCAAGTCGGTTCCTGAATCGGTGGGTGAACGATGCGTCTTCAAAACGACAGCGCAATAGTGGTCTGCATAGGGAACGAGCTGGTGGCGGACGATGCCGCGGGCTACGAGGTATACCGAAGGCTTGAGCCGCTGGCGGCCCGGCTGGAGTACCTGGGTGTGGGCGGTTTCGACCTTCTTGCCATGCTGCAGGGGGAGGCGCACCTGATCGTGGTCGACGCGGTGCAACTGGGGGAGGTCCCGGGGGCGGTGCACGTGATACCGTGGCAGGAGCTCCCCGAGGCGGGGCCGGAGATCTCGGTGCACGGGGTCGGTTTGAGGGAGATCATCGAGATCGGCAGGTTGCTGTTTCCCGAGAAGATGCCGGAGCAGGTGACGCTCGTGGGGATCGAGGGGCGCTGCTTCAACCGGACCCGTGAGTTCATGACCGGCGCCGTGGCAGGGGCCATCGACCACGCGGTGGCGGAGGTGCGCAGGCTGGTACAGGGAGGCGTTCATGAGTAAGGCGGTGAACCAGGTGGTGAAGGAGCTCTCCGAGGCGATGATGGCGGGAAAGCTCGACGTGCGCGCGGATCTCAAGGGGCTCAAGGGCGACGACGTGGAAACGGTCAGCCTCATCAACGGCATGATCGACGCACTGGTCGCCCCCTTGCGGCTCGCCGGCGGCGCGCTGCAGGAGATCGTCCACGGCAAGCTCCCCCCGTTCGTGATCGACGAGTACCAGGGCGAGTTCCACCAGATCAAGCAGGACATCAACACCCTTTTGGCCATCCTCTACGGCATCCACGCCGAGGCGGTGCACCTGACCGATAGCATCGGGGAGGGGAAGCTCAGGACCCGCGGCAACGACTGGGATTACCAGGGAGTCTGGAAGGAGCTGATCGCAGGGTTCAACGGGACCCTGGACGCGGTCATCGCACCTATTCACGAGGCGGGGGAGGTGCTGGAGCGACTGGCGCGCTACGACCTTAAAAGCAGGATGAGCGGGAAATACCGGGGAGAGCATGCCGCGATCCGAAAGGCGATGAACTCAACGGCGGGTGCGCTGAACGACGCCATAGCCCAGGTCTCCGAGGCGGTAGGACTGGTCTCGGACGTGGAGCGACGCATCTCCAGCGTCAGCTCCTCCTTCGCCCAGGGGGCGAGCGAGCAGAGCAAGGAGCTGGGGGAGACCTCGGTGAGTCTCGCGCAGCTCTCCCAGAGCGCCACGAAGAGCGCGCAGCGTTCCAAGGAAGCCAATGCCGACGCCAAGAAGGCATCGGACGCGATCCGCCTGGCCAAGGAGGCCATGGGGCGGATGCTTGCCTCCATGGACGAGATCAGCGGCGCGGCCGAAAGCACCGCCTCCATAGCCGGGGAAATTGACGGGATTGCCCAGGAGACCGGGGTCCTCGCCGGGAGCACCGTCGAGAAGGCGGCCCGGATGAGGATCTCGGCGGGCGGCTTCGGTGTCGTGGCCCAGGAGATCCGCAAGCTCTCCCGGCAGTGCTCCCAGACGGCCAATGCGATGAAGGAGTTCGAGAAGAAGCTGGGCCAGGAGCACCAGGAGGAATTCGGCGCGCTGGTAGCGAGCCTGCTGCAGATCGCCAGGTTCTCGAACCTTTTGGGAGTGAATGCTGCGGTCGAAGCGGCCCACGTCGAGGGGGCGGGCAACGAATTCAAGGCGATGACAGACGAGATCCACGCCCTTGCCGTCAGGTCGGCCGACGCGGCGAAGAGCACCGGGGCTCTCACCAGGTCCTCGCAGGATCTGGCGCGGCAAGGGGTGGTAATCTCCCGCGAGATCGATCGCGAGCTGGAAGGCGCGGTTGAGGCGGCGCAGGCGATAGCCCGCTTTGCCGACGATATCCTGCAAAGCATCGAAGGGCAGACGGCGGGGATCGAGGAGATCAACGCGCGGGCAGCCCACATAACCGGCGTCACCGAAAAGAACGCCTCCGGCGCGGCCGACTCGCTTCTGGCAGCGAAGGAGCTGGAGGCCCAGGTCGCCAAGCTTTCCACCATGGTGAACCGGTTCACCTTCTAAGCGGGGGCCACACAGGCCGCACAGGTCAGACAGGTCAGACAGGTCAGACAGGTCAGACAGGTCAGACAGGTCAGACAGGTCAGACAGGTCAGACAGGTCGGTTCCGCCTTGCCCTGAGCGAAGGATCTTGCTAGAGTGCCCGCCATGCCCGACAGCGTGCGCCGCCATTACGAGCTGTACCCCTACCCGGATTACCCCCTCCTGGCCTCCGTGCGCCGCTGCGACACATACGCCAACAACCTGGAAGCCCTTTGGGCCCGGTTCAACGGCGAACTACCTCCGGACCACCTGCGCCGCATCCTCATTGCCGGCTGCGGCAGCTTCGCCCCCTATCCCTTTGCCCTCGCCAACCCTGGCAGCGCCATCACCGCCCTCGACCTCTCGGATAAAAGCCTGCGCCGTGCACGGCTGCACTGCCTGCTGCACGGCATGACGCGCCCTGAGTTTCTCGCGGGGGACCTTCTCGACCCGCTCATTGCCCCCGGACCTTTCGGGTTCATCGACTGCTACGGGGTGCTGCACCACCTGGAAGACCCGCTGGCGGGACTTGTCGCCTTGGGAAAGAGGCTGGGAGAGGGGGGGATACTGCGGGTGATGGTCTACAGCACCTATACCCGCTGGGAGGAAGACTCGATCCGGCGGGCGCTGCGTCTTTTGCGGGTGCGCTCCCCCGAACATGTGTTGCAGATGGTCGCCCGCAGCAGGAAAGGATCGCGCCTGCGGGAATTCTTCGAGCAGTCGGAGGAGGTGTCGTCGCGATCGGGGCTCGCGGATGCGCTGCTGCACCCCCTGGTTACCAGCTTCAAGATCGACCGTTTCCTGGATCTCGTGGGGGGGAGTGGGCTCAAGCCGCTTCTGTTCGCTCACCGCGGCGCCCTCTCCGACCCGGAACAGGAGGCGGCCAGGATCAGGGAGATGGAGGAACGGCGCGAGAGCCCGGGGAACTTCGTGCTCTACCTGGGGAAGGATGTCAGGGGGGGATGCTCGGAGGGGGGAAGCTTCCGGCTCAACCGTTGTCTTGAGGGGGTGCTGTCGCGGCCGCACCTGACGCCCTTGCTGATAGCCGGGCGCCTGGGGGAGGCAAACCAGCCGCTGACTCGCCGTGATTGCGCTTTTCTACGCCGCTTCAAGAAACCCGTCCCCGCCGCAGCACTCTCACCGGAGGAATTGGCTATGGCGGAGAGTTACGCGGAGAAGCTCTTCCTTTTACGCTGCCGGAGCTGATCCTTCCGCTTTCCTGAAATACCGCATGGTTTCCGAACTAACCTGCCCCCGCCGCCGGGCACCCTTTTAACGCCGCGACCTGTCAAAAAGCAAACCCGTTGTCAATCGTCAATTGTCCATTGTCAATTGACTTACCTGTCCAGCATCTCCCGAACCTTCTTCAGCAGTTCCACGGGGCGCACCGGTTTCATCAGGAGTTCCGTCCCCTCATCCAACAGATCCCGGCTCTTGATGATGTCCATGGTGTAGCCGCTGGTGTAGAGCACCTTCGCGGCCGGGTCTACCGCGCGGATGACGTGGCAGGCTTCCTTGCCGCTCATCCCCGGCATGATCATGTCCATCAGCACCAGGGCTATCTCTCCCGCGCGGGCCGCGTAGAGGTCGGCGGCGACCTGCCCGTTTTCCGCCAGGAGCACGCGGTACCCCGCCCCCGAGAGGATGTTCTGCAAAAGCAGGCGCAGGTCCGGCTCGTCCTCAACAACGAGTATGGTCTCAGTTCCACCCGGAGGGGCGACTGCGACCTCGGGCTCCAAGGCCGCCTCGGCGCTTTGTTCGCTGAAGGGTAGGTAGATGCGGAAGGTGGTCCCCAGCCCTGGCTCGCTGTAGACGTTGACGAAGCCGCTATGCTGCTGGATGATGCCATAGACGATGGACATCCCGAGGCCCGTTCCCTTCCCCACCTCCTTGGTGGTGAAGAACGGTTCGAAGATCCTCCTGCGGGTCTGCTCGTCCATCCCTACCCCGGTGTCGGAGATGGAGATGACGGCATAAGGGCCGGGGACGCCGATGCCGTTGGCCTGGGCGAAGGCTTCGTCGATTCTCTGCGCCGAGGTCTCGATGGTGAGCAGCCCCCCCTTGGGCATGGCGTCCCGTGCGTTGGTGGCGAGGTTGATCAGCACCTGCTCTATCTGCCCCCGGTCGACGTCGACCTGCAGCTCGCGCGGGGTGAGCCGCGCCCTGAGCTGGACGTCCTCGCCGATGATGCGGGAGAGGAACTTCTCCACGTGCAGGATGATGTCGTTCAAGTCCATGGTGGAGGGCTTGATCACCTGCTTCCGGCTGAAGGCGAGGAGGTCCGAGGTGAGCTTCGCCGCCTTGTCCGCAGCGTTCATGATCTGCTCCACCTGCTCCTTTTGCCGCGCCGGCAGCGTCTCCTCGTTGACGAGGATGCTCCCGTACCCCAGAATCACCATCAGGATGTTGTTGAAGTCGTGCGCCACCCCCCCCGCCAGCTGCCCGATGGCCTCCATCTTCTGCGATTGCAGCAGCTTTTCCTCCAGCTGCTTCCTTTCCGTGATGTCCTCGGCGATTCCCAGCAGGAAACGGACCTTCCCCTGGTTGTCGAAGAGCGGGATCTTCTTTACCCGCAGTATCCGGTCGCCGTTCGGGGTGCTGATGATCTCCTCCGGGACCTCCACCAGCTCCCCCTTGGCCAAGGTCTCCCGGTCCACCTTGGTGAAGAACTCCGCCTGCTCCTTCGGGAAGAGGTCGTAGTTGGTCCGTCCCAGCACCTCGGCGCGGCTCAAGCCGAACACCTCCTGGCACGCCTTGTTGATGGTGACGAAACGAAGTTCCTGCACCTCCTTGGCGAAAACCACCGCGGGGATGTGGTCCACGATGTTCTTGAGGAATTCCTCGCTCTCCCTGAGCGCCTCCTCCATTGCCTTGCGCTGGGTTATGTCCCGGGCGACCGCCAGCACGTAGGAGCGGTCCCGGAACTGCATCCGGTTCAGGGTGATCTCGGCGGGGAAAATCCCGCCGTCTTTGCGGTGAACTTCGGTGACGGCGAGGATCCGGACGCTTGCCATCTCCTCGGAGGAAAGGATCAGAGCTTCTGCTGCGGCGTTTTGCTGCAGGTTGGAGAGATCGAAGAGGGACTGCTGCAGCAGCTCGTCCCGGCTCCAGCCGGTCTGGCGGCTGGCCGAGTCGTTCAGGTCCACGATGCGTCCGGTGGAGGCCTCTACCAGGCAGATGGCGTCGTTGCTGTGATCCAGGAACGCCTTGAAACGCTCCAGCTCCTCCAGGCGCTCCTGCAGTTCGGGGTAGTAGCTCTTGCGCATCGAGGATTCCCCGAGCCCCGCGAGCTTTTGCTGCAGCGCCGCCAGGGCGTCCTGGGGATCGGGCCCGGGGTCAGAGGGATTCTTCATAGAGGACCTCGATGTCCCTCTTGGAGGGGCGGCGCGGGTTGGTCGCCATGCATGGGTCTTTGAGCGCGTGCTCGCTGAAGAGGGCGACGTCGCTGCGTCCCACCCCCACCTGGGCCAGGGTCCGGGCCACCCCCGCTTGCGCCTTCAACTCCCTGACATGCCGCAAAAGGGCCTTCTTCTTCTCCTGGGCGGGGAGGCCCCGCAGGTCGAGCCCCATGACCTGAGCTATGCGCTCGAACCGCTCCTCGGCCGTGGCGAAGTTGAACTCGATGACGTGGTCCAAAAGGATGGCGTTGCACTCCCCGTGCGCCAGGTCGAGCGCTCCACCGAGGCTGTGCGCCATGGCGTGGGTCGCCCCCAGGATAGCGTTGGAGAAGGCAAGCCCGGCCTGCAGGCTCCCCATCATCACGTCGCCGCGAAGGCTCAGGTCCTCGGGGTTGCGGATGCTGGGGATGAGGCTCGCCGAGAGCAGGCGCAGCGCCTCCAGGGCGTGCAGGTCGGTCATGTTGGAGCGGGCCGTGGAAACGAAGGCCTCGATGGCGTGGGTCATGGCGTCGAGGCCGGTGCAGGCGGTCAGGTAGGGGTCCATCGTGGTGAGGGTGAGGGGGTCGATGAGGGCTATGTCCGGGACCACCGACTTGCTGATGATGGCGATCTTGACCCGCTCCATCGGGTTGCTGATGATGGCGAACTGGGAGACGTCGGCGGAGGTTCCACCGGTGGTGGGGATGCAGATCAAGGGCGGCATGGGGGATTTCACCATGTCGACACCTTCGAACTCGAGGATGTGCCTCTTGTTGGTGCTGACTATGCCGATCCCCTTGGCGCAGTCGATGGGGCTTCCCCCTCCCACCGCCACCAGCAGGTCGCAGTGCTCCGCCTGGTACAGCGCCACCCCGGCCATGACCTCCTCGACCTTGGGGTTGGGGGTGAGGTCGGTGAAGAGGACATAGGCAAGCCCTGCGGCCTCAAGGCTGTCGGTCACGTCCTTGGTCCACCCCGCCTCGACTACCCCGGGGTCCGAGACCACAAGGACCTTGCGCCCGCCCAGGTTCTTGGCGTATCTCCCTGCCAGCTCCCGGGCTCCCGCGCCGAATATGAACTCGGGGGCCAGAAATTTCCTCAGTTCGAGACCTTCCGCCATGTTCCCGTCTCCCTTGCTGCTTCTTCACTTTTTGTAGGTGAAAACTCCACTGCCTGCTACCAACGTATTACTTTAGCAGTATTTCAGAGGTGATGCCAAGTAAAGGGGAAGGTTGGTGTGGGTTAATCAAAATTTTCCAGTCTCTATGGACTATTTTTGACTTTAGATTGCACGGGTGTGACGGCCTCCTGATTTTATAGGCAGTCAGGATTTTGTGCAAGCTCCACTTCGCTATTTCCTATGCAGCGGTGCTGTTCTGCACCGATACCGTTTGTTGTCATTGACTTATTGAAGAAGTGACAAAGGAGAGAACGTATGTCCACCATCAGGTCCAAGATCGTACTCAATCTCGTTGTTCTGCTTATTACCATTATCGGCATCGTCGCCTTCGAGTACAGCAACATAGCAACGCTCGGCCGCCTTCAGGATGAGGGGGCGAAACGCTCCAGGGACGCGGTGCTGGCCAAGGAGTCCTCCATGGGGGGGCTCGCTTTGTACCGGATCATCGCCGATGCCGAGATAAACAGGAATCTTGACGAGACGGCGAAGCTTTGGAGTGAGAAAAAAGCGGAGGTCTTCAAAGGCATCAGCGCCCTGGAGGCATCGATCGACACGGCGGAGGAGAAGAAGATCACGGCTGAGACCAAGGCCGCTCTCAAAGATGTGGTGGACCTTTTCGAGGGGAAGATGCTTCCTCTTCTAAAGACGACCGGCGGCATCACGCCGGAGCTGCAAGCGCTGGATACTCAAATCGATGAAAAGGTCGTGCGGGTCGAGGCGGGGATCGACAAGGTGGTCGCCTCGATGCAAAAGGAGATGGAGGCGGCTGACGCGGAGTTCGATGCCGACCGCAGGATGGCGATCATCGAGGCGGTGGTGGTCGGAGTCGCGGGTCTGCTGCTGCTGATGGTAGTGGGGATCCTGCTGCTTAAGAGCATCATGCGTTCCATCGATGCCATGAAAGTCGTCATGACCGCGGTGCACGAGGGGGATCTGACCCGGCAGGTGGAACTCGACAGCAAGGACGAACTCGGGATCATGAGCCGGGAGTTCAACGGGATCATCGAGAGACTGCACGACATGATCGGCCAGATTTCCGACACCTCAAGCCAGGTGGTGACCGCTTCCGAACAGCTGAGCTCGACTGCGGAACGGATCGCCAACGGCGCGGAAGAGGTCGCGGCGCAATCGTCCACCGTGGCTACCGCGGGGGAGGAGATGTCGGCGACCTCCGGGGACATAGCTCTCACCTGCCAGAGGGCGTCCGAGGGGGCGAAGCTTGCCGCCGAATCGGCCGGCGGCGGCGCAAGTCTCGTGGAGAGAACCGTCGCGGTCATGGGCGAGATCGCCGCCAAGGTCCAGGAATCGGCCCGGACCGTTGAAAGCCTGGGAGCGCGCAGCGACCAGATCGGCGCCATCATCGTCACCATAGAGGACATCGCCGACCAGACCAACCTCCTGGCGCTGAACGCTGCCATCGAGGCGGCCCGTGCCGGTGAACAGGGGCGTGGCTTCGCGGTGGTGGCGGACGAGGTCCGCGCCCTCGCGGAGCGCACCACCCGGGCCACCAGGGAGATCGACGAGATGATCAAGGCCATCCAGAGGGAAACCAAGGGGGCCGTGGCAGCCATGGAGCAGGGTGTCGGGCAGGTGGAGGCGGGAACCGAGGAGGCGGCCAAGTCCGGCGCCGCCCTGCGCGAAATACTGGAGCAGGTGCACGACGTCGCCATGCAGGTGAACCAGATCGCCACCGCCGCGGAGGAGCAGACCGCCACCACCAGCGAGATTTCCAGCAGCATGCAGCAGATCTCCCAGGTGGTCAGGGAGACGGCTTCGGGAGCCCACGAATCGGCGACCGCGGCGCACCAGCTGAACGGGTCCGCGGAGCAACTGCAAAGGCTCGTGCGGCAGTTCAAGCTGTGAGATCGAACTGCCGCGGCTTCTCGCCCACACAGTTCACCGTGAGGTACAGACGGCGCTTTTCTCCCCGGAGAAGGCGCCGTTTTTTTTATGCTTTCACCGGCCTCCAGTCCAAAAGCGCTGGCGCCATCCGTTCGCTTCTGTGGACGGTGATGACTCCCGACGAATCAGCCGTTGCTCCCGGCATAGGGATCGGGGGAGGCGCCGCCGGGGGGGCGTGAGGGTGGTGCCGACGGAGCGTCGGCGGAGAGGGGGATAGGGGTGCGGTCCTTCACCGCGAAGACCTCGATGGCGGACTTTCCCTCCAAGGGGCAGACGTTTTCGCAGATGCCGCAGCCGTTGCAAAGCTCCGTGACCAGGTACGGCTGCTTCACCTGCAGCTTCTCCCCCTGGAAGCCGGTCACCTCAACAAGCTCCGACCGGATCGCCTTTTGCGGGATGGGGCAGTGCTCCTCGCAGACGATGCAGTCCACCCTTTTGGCGAAGGGGAGGCAGTGGTTCTTGTCGAAGACCGCCTTGCCGATCACCTCGCGCTTTTTCGCTTCGACGGCGAGATCGGGAATGGCGCCGGTAGGGCAGACCTGGCCGCAGAGGGTGCAGTTGTACTCGCAGTATCCCAGTCGCGGCACCAGGACCGGGGTGTAGAGCGCCTCCGGTCCGGCCTGCAGCAAAGCGGGGTAGAGCGCGCTTCTCAGGCAGACCTTCATGCACTCCCCGCAGCGCACGCATTTCTCCAGGAATTCCCCCTCCTCCCGCACCCCGGGGGGACGCAGCATCCTCGCCTGGGCTTCCGGCTCGCGGAAGCGGAAGGTCCTGGCGAGGACAAAGCCGCCGAAAAGCCCCCCCAGAAGTACCCGTCGCTCCATCACCGGCCCCGTCTCAGGCCGCATCCCCCTCCAATCGAAGCGGACCCGCTGCGAGGGGCAGTTGAGCGCGCACTGAAGGCAGAGGATGCACTCGTCCATCTGCAGCAGCTCGCGGTCGAAGGAGGTCGGGCAATGTTCGCGACAGGCCCGGCAGTCGGGGCAGAGCTTCGCGGGGATCCGCCGCAAGGGTCCGAAGCGGGAGACGAGCCCGAGGAGGGTCCCCAGGGGGCAGAGCCGGCGGCACCAGCAGCGCTTTTCGTAGCGCTCCAGGAATAGGACCAGGAAGAAGAGGAGCGCGGACAGAAAAGCCAGTGGGTAGAGCGTCTCCCGGAAGGGGAGGAGGTAGTCGCGCAGCAGGTGATAGCCCGGGTCGAGCAGGTCCCGGCGGTCCCCGAGGAGGCCGTAGAGCGATTTCCAGCCGCCGCGTGCGGTCTCGCCCAAAAGCGGGTGAAAGAAGAAGGTGAGGGCGCGCAACAGGATGGCGATGGGGTCGAGGATCCCGGCTACGTTCAACCCGAACAGGGAGGCGAAGAGTAAAGGAAGCAGGAGCCAGTACTTGGCCCTCCCCTGAAGCACCCTGATCGGGCCGAGCTTCCCGATCCTGTCAGTCGCGAGATCGAGGACGGTCCCCAAGGGACAGATCCAGCCGCAGAAGAAGCGCCCGAGGAAAAGGGAGAGGGCCAGCATCAGGAGCCCGGGGAAGAGGAGCGGGAGGTAACCCTTTACCGCCAGCATGCTGCTGACGGCGGTGAGAGGGTCCGCCCGGAAGAACCCGTTCACCGCGGCGACGATCCGGTCGCTGCCGCGGTATTCGGTCAAAAGGAACAGTACCAGGAAGAGCAGGAGAAAGAAAAGCTGCGAGATGCGGGGGGGGCGCGGAAGCCTCATGCCTTGACTACCCTGATCCGGTCAAGGTTCATCTCCCCCAGCCCCCGCTGGTAGGCGGTCCTGGTGACGGCGATGTCGGAGGGCTTCAGCCCGAAGAGCGTCGTGGCGTAGGCGTCGGCCGCGACCATGTCGGTGGAGGCCAGCACCTGGTTCAGGACCTCCACGTCGGCCAGGTTCCCCCCCTGCGGGCCGTGGGCGGTGAGTATCCTCGTGGCGTCTATCACGGTGAGCTGGGGCCTGAAGTAGCCGTTCACGTCGGCCAGCGCCTGGTCCAGGTTCTTGTGTATCGAGCCGCGGTTCCCCCCCATGATCCCCATCACGTTCTTCATCCCCAGGGTGAGGCGGCTCAGGCCGTGGTGCTTCGCCACCGGCACGTTGATGTAGACGTCGGCGGAGAGCGCCTCGCCGTAGAGCTCGCACTCCTTGAGCACCCTGCCGTTCAACGCCACCTTCTTGAAGCGCTCTTCCTCCAGGTGCTTCACCTCGACGTTCTTCATTCCCTTGAGGGCCGACTCGATGCCGCTGCTGGCATAGCAGCGCCGGGCGTCGTTGCAGGTGCGGTCGAACACCTTCACCTTTTTCGCCCCAGCCTTCAGGCATTCCTCGACCACGGCCTTCACCACGGCCGGGTTCGTGGTGGCCGCGTATTGCGGCGCCCGGTCCCAGCCGATGTTGGGCTTCACCACGACGGTCTGCCCGGCCTTGACGAAGCGCTGCATGCCCCCAAGCGCGGCGATCGCCCTGCGGGCCGCTGCGGCGTGGTCGCTCCCCTGGGAGACGGCCACCACCGGGCCCTGGGCCGCCAAGAGCTGCCGCAGCGAGCCGGGCAAAAAGATCGAGCAAAGGCCAAGCAGCTTGATGAATCGTCTTCTTTCCATGGCGCCTCCGGAACAGTTGCGGTCTTTTTTCCAGCTCTCATTATATGAAGAAATCGCACCCTGACAATGAGCTCGGGGAAAAAGCGTGCGCCCCATTCTTGGGGGGAGAAGCCGACGGCTCGCGCGGGGCGCGGCTGCCAGGGACGATATTTTCCGTCAGGAAAAGGTAACTTCTCCCCGTTTGTGCGTTGAATTCTGCTCTTGCATGGTTAGAATTGCCTAATTGTCTCAGCGCCAGACCAACCTTAAACAGGAGAACCTCAATGAAAACAATGGATATGCTAAACGCCCATCCCAGAAGGTCCACCCTGGACCTCACGGTCGTAACCGAATGCGTCAACGCACTGGTCGAGTGCGCCGACGTCTGCACCTCTTGTGCGGATGCCTGCCTGGGCGAGGAGCAGGTGCAGATGCTGACCAGATGCATCAGGTTGAACCTCGACTGCGCCGACATCTGCCAGGCGACGGCTCGGGTCCTTGCACGCCAGACCGAGCCGGCGCCGCTGCTTTTGCGGGCCCAGCTCGACAGCTGCGCCATAGCCTGCCGGACCTGCGCCCAGGAATGCGAGGAGCACTCCGAGATGCACCAGCACTGCAGGATCTGCCGGGCTTCCTGTCTCAACTGCGAGAAGATCTGCCAGGAGATGCTCTCCCGCCTCTCCGAAGGGAGCAGGACCAGCCTGTTGTAGAGAAGTGGGGGGCGGCGCAGGCCGCCCCCCTTGTCGTTCCCGCTTTCGCCGGTGAACAGGAGGTGATCCCATGACCAAGCTGGCGTGCAACGTGGCAGCCTACCGCCCCGACCCGGTGATGCTCGCGGCCAACTTCAGCCCGTGGCAGGCCGAACCCCTGCTTTGCGAGGCTGCGGCCCTCCTGGACCGTTGCCTGGTCGACCTCAAGGAATACGTTTCCCTGGACCGCGCCTGGCAGGGGTACAGCAACGACATCGACATCCTGGAGAAAGAGATCGAGCTGGACCGGAAGCGGGAGCGGACGGAGGAGCCGGAGCCGGAAGCTGCGCCGGAGCCGGAGGCGGCCGAGGGGGGCGTGGACCCTCCCTCCGGGGAGGTGGCTCCCCACGGGGAAGAAGAGCACGGGGAGCAGCACGAGGCGAGGGAAGAGCAGGAGAAGGGGGAGGCCGAGGCGCTGAGCGAGCCGGCCGCCGCCGAGATCACCACCTTCCTGGAGCTTCGGGCCGAGTCGGTGCGCAGGAAAAGGGAGCTGGCGGGGCCGGGGCGCCCCTTTGCCCTGGACGAACAGCGGGACCTGGTGCTGAAGCGGGTCTGCCGCGACTACGAGGAGGCGGTGAACCGGATAGCCGTTGCGGAGGACGGCATCCGCCTGATCTACGGCTACGACGGCGATCCTTCGCCGCTGACCGCGTGGGCCGATACCCTGAGCGCCTCGATCACCAGCTTTTCCATCTGGACCCGCAACACGCTCGAATGGCTGGGAAAATACCAGCGCAGGGAGCAGGCCTTCACCAGGGCGTTCTCTGTCCGCGCCCTGATGAACCGCAACGCCTGGGGGCAGCTCAGACACGCGAGGGACAGCTTCGCGGTGAAGCTGCAGGTTCCGCCGGAGCTGTTCCAGGGGCTCGACAACTGCCGCCTGAAGGGGGTGAGCGCATCGCTGATCGGAGAGGCGGGAACGGTTCCCTGGTCGCTGGTGCTGAGACTTCCGGAGGCGGCGCTTTTTGTCCGGGGGGGGCAGAAGGTGGAGGTGGATCAGTCCCGGCTCCCGCCGTGTCTTCTGGGACGGGTTGAAAACCGGCGCTCGGTGCGCTGTTCGGAATTCTGCGGCATGGTGTCCCATGCCAGTGCAAGTCCATTGGGGAGAAACAGCGTCGAGGGGCAATGGTCCCTGGAGCTCATGAGGCCGACGGGCTCGGCTACCGAGCTTTTCGCCCAGGTCGACGACCTCATCGTAGAGATCAAGATAACAGCGCTGCCCCAACCTCAGAGGGCGGATCGTTAACCGGCTAGCGCCGCGGCTGTCGCGGCGCGGGGAGTGCAAAACCAAAAAGGGGGGAGAACCATGGAAAAGATGAGATTGAGCAGCCCGGCGTTCCAGGACAACAAGAAGATCCCCGCGAAGTTCACCTGCGACGGCGACAACATCAACCCGGAACTGGTCATCGAAAACGTCCCGCGCGGGACCAAATCGCTGGCGCTGATCATGGAGGACCCTGACGCCCCCAACGGGTTGTGGGTGCACTGGGTGGTCTGGAACATCTGGCCCAACATCGGGAAACTGGTGGAGCATTCCGAGCCGCGCGAGTCGGTGATAGGCAAAAACAGCTGGGGGCACAACCAGTACGGCGGTCCCTGCCCCCCTTCCGGCACCCATCGCTACATCTTCAGGCTCTACGCCCTCGACGCCGTCCTAGACCTTGCCGGGACCGCCAGCAAGGGGCAGCTGGACGTGGCGATGAACCAGCACATCCTGGCCGAGACCTCGCTCACCGGCATCTATTCGGAAAGCGACGGTCCCTCCTGAGTTGATGCCAACCGGAGTGAAAACGAAAGGGACAGGCTACTTGATTTGAAAAGTAGCCTGTCCCTTTTTGTTTGCGCCTTCACCCCAGGCCGGGTCAGCCGGCCTTGATGCAGTCGGCCAACGCCCGGTCAGTGCTCAGGATGTGGGCTACCAGCCATTCCTTGAGGAAGGTCAGCACCTCGATGGCGACGAAGGATTCCCCGGCACTGGCCCTCCGGTCGAATTCGGCGATGGAGGCGACGAACTGCCGGTGCGCCTCCATGTGCGCCTCCGCTGCCTGGTAGCCGGTGTCGCTCATGATCTTTTCCTCGGCCCCGAAGTGGTACTGCGTGTAATCCTTCAGCTCCGTTACGATCTCTTCAAGCTGGCGGGTGTGGTTGTTCAGCATCAGCGCCTGGTAGCACTGGTTCAAAATGTCGATCAGCTTGCGGTGATGCTCGTCGATCTCCCCGATACCGAGTTCAAGTGCCCCGTCCCACTCCAGTAACATGTCGTCGCTCCTTCCTTGGCCTGGTTTGCTTACCGACCGTATCGGCCGGTGACGGCGACACTGTAGCGAAATTTCGCCGGGTTACTTGAAGGCGATGACCTCAAGGTTGCCGTAGTCGCCACGCTGGGCCTTAAGCACGCTGCGCTCGAACTCGATCTCTTTTCTTTCCCGGTCTTTGAGCAGGCGCCATTTAGGCGCCTGGGGGCGCTTGGCCATCGTATGCCGGAGCAGGAAACCGGCGGCGCAAAGCGAGGCCAGCGCGAACCTGCGTTTGAGGAGCAAGGCGACGGTGCCACCCAAAAGCAGCGTCGCGGGAGGATCGTAAACGACCTCCAGCGCCGTTTCAAGGCCAAGCTTCAGGTTCAACTGCCGCAACTGAGGGTTTAGGCTCGACCGCTGGTCGACTGCGTAGTTGAGCGGGTGGTCGCTGTTTCGGGAAAGCTCCATCGTATCCCTCCTTTGTGTCGGGACTCGTTCTTTGCATAAAGCCGAAGCTTATCTTAGCAGTGTCGGCCTCTTCCTCAACGATCACGCCGCTATTTTTCATGCCGCGAAAGAAATCCCAGGATCCGGCCTCTCACCTGCCTGGGCGACTTCTGCTGCCGGCACTGCGGATGAGCAATAGATTCTTTCGCTAAATCAGCAGCTTTGGCTTGCTGCTGCGCTGGACATTTCACGATCAGCTAGTACCTTAATAGCACCATCCCGTAGAGCTCATGAGGGGGGCTGTGGCAGGCCCCCCCTGGCGGGCCTTTGCCCTTGCTTTGCGGCGTCGCGTGGCGCAGTTCACGTTCTCTGGGGGGATGTCATGATCGCAACATTACTGGAGGGGAACAAACGATTCGTGGAGGAGACCTTCGAGAAGGAGAAGGAGTTCTTCACCGTGCTCGCCAAGGATCAGAAGCCGACCGTCTTGTGGATCGGATGTTCCGATTCCCGCGTGCCGGTGAACACCATCACCCAGACCAGGGCGGGAGAGGTGTTCGTGCACCGCAACGTCGGCAACATCGTGGCCAACAACGACTGGAACCTGAGCGCGGTACTGGAATTCTCCATCAACCACCTGAAGATCCCTGACATCGTCATCTGCGGCCATTACGGCTGCGGCGGGATCAACGCGCTCCTGGAGGAGGACGGCGACGACAAATACATCCCCATCTGGCTGAACAACGCCTACAAGGCAAAGGAACGAGTGGACGAAAAGATCAACGCGCTGCACATCGACATGCCGCATGAGCAGCGGATGAACCTGATCGTCGAGGAGAACGTCAGGCTGCAACTGGAGCATCTGCAGGAATACCCATTCGTGCGGAAGGCGATGACTGACAAGCATCTGAAAATCCACGGCTGGGTGTACGACATGAGTACGGGCGAGATCAAGGTGGTGAAGAGGTCGGTCGCGGGACCGTGAACGGTAGGGCGGCAGCCGGAGCGTTGAGTTTGAGGAGGGCCAGGGCCGAGGCTGGGGGTGTCAAACAACGAGGGAGGGCGTCATGGGGAAAGCGAAACTGGTGACGAAGGATGGACGGAAGTTGTACGTCAGGCCGGACACGCTGGATTTCAGGGACAGGATGTTCGTTCCGACGCTGTTGGAGGTCCCGATGCGGATGGGGCTCGAAGAGTACCTCAGATACGAGGTCCCCATCCTGGACCAGGGGACCGAAGGGGCCTGCACCGGTTTCGGCCTGGCCACGAACGTGAACTACCTCTTGCGCAAACGCAGGGTGATCCCCGACACGGTCAGCGTGAGCCCCTGGATGCTGTACCAGCTGGCCAGGCGCTACGACGAGTGGCCCGGGGAGAACTACGAGGGGTCGAGCGCGCGCGGCGCCATTAAGGGGTGGCACAAGCACGGGGTCTGCGCCACCGGGCTTTGCGAGAAGGGGGGACGGCTGACCGAGGAGGCGCTCAAGGATGCTCCCAAGCGCTCGCTGGGGGCCTACTTCCGGGTCAACCACAAGGACCTGGTGGCGATGCACAGCGCCCTGGCTGAGGTGGGGGTCCTCTTCGCCACGGCGAGCGTCCACAGCGGCTGGGAAAACGTCGGCTCCGACGGGGTGATCAAGAAGTCCGACACGATCATCGGGGGGCACGCCTTCGCCATCGTAGGGTACGACGAGGACGGCTTCTGGATACAGAACTCCTGGGGGCGCGACTGGGGCAAGGGGGGCTTCGCCCGCATCGGCTACGACGACTGGCTCGCCAACGCCGACGACGTCTGGGTGGCCAGGCTCGGGGTGCCGATGAACCTCCATACCCCCGAGTCGACCGCGATCGGTAGCTCCGCCGCGGTCAGCCATTCCGGCGCCTACTCCAGCACGGAGCTGCGCCGCCACATCGTGAGCATCGGCAACAACGGGGTGCTGCGGCCGGGGGGAAGCTTCGGCACCAGCTGGCACGACGTGGAGGAGATCTTCACCAGGGACTTCCCTGCTCTAACGGCCGGATGGAACAGGAAACGGCTCTTGCTCTACGCCCACGGCGGGCTGGTGGACGAGGCCTCTGCTGTGCAGCGGGTGGCCGAGTACCGCGCCCAGCTGCTGAAGGCCGAGATCTATCCCCTCGCTTTCATCTGGCACAGCGACATGTCCACCACCATCTGCAACATCCTGCAGGACGCCATGGGAAAGCGCAGGTCGGAAGGGTTCATCGACGACAGCAAGGATTTCATGCTGGACCGCCTGGACGACGCGCTGGAGCCGGTGGCGCGGCTGGCGGGAAAGCCGCTTTGGAGCGAGATGAAGCAAAACGCGCTTTCGGCGGGGACCGGCGAGGAGGGAGGCGCCCGCATCGTCCTCGAGCAGATCAGGAAGCTCCCAGCAGACGTGGAGATCCATCTCGTTGGGCACAGCGCCGGATCGATCTTCCACGCGCCGGTGGTCGAGGGGCTCGCGAAAATGGGGAGACCCATCAAGAGCTGCACCCTCTGGGCGCCGGCCTGTACCACGGAGCTCTTCAAAAAAAGCTACCTCCCCTCCATCGACAGCGGCCAGATAGCGCGCTTCGCCCTCTTCACCCTGAACGACAAGGCGGAGCAGTGCGACAACTGCGGGCGCATCTACAACAAGTCGCTCCTCTACCTGGTGTCGAACGCCTTCGAGGCCGAGCCGCACATCCCGCTTTTCAGGGACGGCGTGCCGCTTTTGGGACTGGAGCGCTCCATCGAAAGCGACTCGAGGCTTCGGGATCTCTTCTCCGGCAAGAACGCGGACTGGGTGCGGGCGCCGAACGACCTGAAGGATTCACCCTTCGACTATTCCACGGCCCGCCACCACGGCGACTTCGACGACGACCAGGCCACGGTGAAGGCGAGCCTGGCGCGCATGCTGGGAAAAACGGAGCTCAAGGGGGAATTCAGTTTCGAGGTCACCAAGTCGTCCTCGCGCCAGAGGCGGGCGAACATCTCGCGCTGATCGCTCCCCTATACGGAGTGGCTTTCTCTGCTACTCTTTTACGGTCTGGTTTCATCGTGCTAAAAGGAGGACCACATGGCAGAGGCAAAACGGATCTCGATTGAGGAAGCACGCCGGAAGGTGCAGGGAGGAGAGGCCCTCTTCGTCTGCGCTTACGACAGCGAGGAGATGTGCGGAGGGATCAGGTTGGAGAAGTCGATGACCATGGGAGAGTTCAACTCACGGCTCTCCGAGATACCGAAGGAGAAGGAGTTGATCTTCTATTGCCAGTGACCGCAGGAACATACGTCTGCCGGTCGGGCAGCTGAGTTCGAGGAGAAGGGATACCGCAACGTGTCGGCTCTCAAGGGCGGGGTAAACGCCTGGAAGGAAGCAGGGTACCGGTGATCGCTCTCGCCATTTAGTGGAAAAGGCCCTCCAGCTGATGTTGGAGGGCCTTTTTTTTTATTCCCCCTGGGCCGTGGAAACGGCGGCTTTGGCGCCTTCGAGGTTCTGCAGGATCCCCCGGCTGTTCCAAAGGACCACCTGCTTGCTCCTGAACGGCTGCCGGAAAAAGGCCTCATCCGGCGGCACCGCCTGGTCCTCCCGCGGATAGGTGACCAGCGCCACCTTCTCGTGGGTCTGGGCATAGCGGCGGATCTCGTCGCTTCCCTCCAATTCCAACAGCGGCTGCTGCAGCCGTCCCATGAAATGGTACTGGCCGTGGTATTTTCCCTGGTGCAGCACCTGGTACCCCTCCTGCTGCTTCTTAAGCACCGCAGCCGAGACCGCGTGTATGTCGTAGCGACCGGAGAAGGTGTGGCAGCCGACCACGACCAGGGCGACGAAGGGGAGCGTGGACGCCGCCACGAGCTTCAGCGCGGCCGAGGTGTCGCGCGGCTTCGGGAAAGAGAGCGCCGCGCCCAGGAGCAGGAGACCGCCTGCGGCGATTCTCAGCTCGCCCAGGTCGAAGCTGTGCAGCGCGCGCCCCTGCTTCAGGAAGGTGAGCGTCATGATTGCCGCGCCGACCAACAGGTAGAAGGCAGCTATCGGGAGCTGGAAGCGCCGGCCGCTCTCCTCGCAGCAACTGACCGCCTTCGCCATCAGCAGGGAGCAGGCGGGGATCAGGGGGATCAGGTAGTGCACCTGTTTCCCGCTCAAAAGCGAGAAGACGACGAAACCGCCGGCGATCCAGGTGAGCACCAGCTTGGTTCCCGCGTCGAGCGTCAGGCGGCGGCAACCGCGCCAGAAGGGGGCGAAGAAGATCCAGGGGGCCAGAAGGACCGGTACCCACTGGAAGTACCACCAAAGCGGCCTCTTATGGGCGAAGGAGTTGGCCATCCGGTTCACCGTCTGCCCCCACAGGATCGCCTTGCGGTACACTTCCCCCCCGGTGAGAGCCGCCGGAATGAGCCAGACGAGGACCACTGCGATCCCTATCAGCAGGGAGAGGAAAGTCCAGGCGTACCACCTTGGGGTGACCTCGCCGCGGGGGCGCCACCAGAAGGCGAAGAGCGCCACCGGCAGGATGTAGACCAGCACCACCGGCCCCTTGGTGAGGATGCCGCCCCCAATAGCCACCCCCGCCAGCGCGAAGGGGCCAAACCGCCCCTCTTTGCCCGCGCGGATCAGTGCCGAAACGGCGATCAGCACCCAGAAGGAGAGGAGCACGTCGAACATGATGATCGAGGACCAGAGGAGGTAAGCGAAGGTGGAGCCGAGGATGACGGCCGCGTTCAGCGCCAGCTTGCGGTCCTCCCAGAGCTGCAGGGCGATCCGGTACACCAGGCAGACGTTGAAGAGGCTGAAGATAAGCGGGATGAAGCGGAGCGTCCCCTCGTTCACCCCGAAGAGCAGCCAGTCCAGGTTGATGAGCCAGAAGAGCAGGGGGGGCTTGTGCGAGTAGGGGAGCGCGTTCTGGATCGGGACGATAAAGGAGTCATGCACCTTCATCTCCCAGGCCACTGAGAGGTAGCGGGTTTCATCCACCGGGAAGAAGGGGAGGACCAGCGAGAAAAGGAGGCAGGTCCCGGCGAGGATCAGGAAGGGGAGCCAGAGCCCTTTAGCTTGAGGCGTTTGCGACATCTTTCTTTTCCTTGTGGATGAAGAAGAGGTTGCGGACATAGACCGTGGTGCCGAAGGCCTGTCCCAGGATGAAGACCGGGTCCTTGCGGTAGAGCGAATACACCAGCAGGATCAGCGACCCGAAGATGCTGAAATACCAGAAGGATTCGGGGATGACGCTCCTGCGGCTCCTTTCGGTGGCGATCCACTGCACGACAAAGCGCATGGTGAAGAAGAACTGCCCGGCAAGCCCTATCCCTACCCACATCTTCTCGGAGAGCACCATCAGTCGCACCTCGTGATCTTCACGTTCTTGGCCCTCATGCGCAGCCAGCAGACTCCGAAGATGTCGACGATCCCGACCCAGAGCCGGTTCAGCGTGCCGTACTTGGAGACGCCGTGGGTTCTCGCGCGGTGCCCCACCTCCACCGAGATCACCTCGCCCCCCTGCATCTTGATCAGGGCGGGGAGGAAACGGTGCATGTGGTCGAAGAAGGGAAGGTTCAAGAACGCGGCGCGGTAGAACACCTTCAGCCCGCAGCCGGTGTCGGGGGTCTCATCCCTTAAGAAAAAGCGGCGGTAGGCGTTGGCGATCTTGGAAGAGATGATGCGCCATGCCGCGTCGTCGCGTTTCTTGCGGAACCCGGCGACCATCTTGAGATTTTTGTCACCGCTTTGAAGGAGCGCCTGCACCATCTTCGGGATGTCGGCCGGGTCGTTCTGGCCGTCGCCGTCCATGGTGGCGATCAACTCTCCGCTGGCATGCCTGATCCCGGTAGACACTGCGGCGCTCTGGCCGTAGGAGCGGTCGTGCTGGACGATCTTCAGCGTGGGGACCGTCTTTTTCAGCGCGAGCAGCGTCGCGTGGGTTTCGTCGGTGCTGGCGTCGTCGACGACGACGATCTCACATTCGAGCCTGGTGGCCAGGATTTCCTGCACCAGGGCGCCTATGTTGCCTGCCTCGTTGTGTGCAGGTATCACGATGGAAATTGTGCTCATTAAGTCCTCGATTCTGTGTCGTTTACCAGGGTGTGGCTGGGGAAATCGGCAACTCGGCAAAATAGCACAATCGTTGCCGATAATCCTAGATTTTTCTCTGTGGGGGCGGAAACCGCGGACAGGGCGCCCAGGCCCCCGGGAAGATAAGGAATTTTTGCGGTATACACGGTTTGGTTTACGGTGGAATGGTGCTAGTCTTTCCCGCATGGTCACTTCGCTACTATCCACCGATGATCTGAAGCAGGCGCAGGCGCTGGTTGCCCAAAGTGGCCTGCGCTTCGAGCTTCCCTACGACGACCTGGTCGGCGTGTTCGAGTCCGGGCAGCTGGTGGCGGTCGGAGCCAGAGAAGGGCGGGTGCTCAAGATGCTGGTCGTCGCGCCCGCGCACCAGGGGGGGACCCTGCTCGACGAGGTGGTGACCGAGCTCGTTGGGCGTGGTTACCAGGAGGGGATCGATTCCTTCTTCGTCTTCACCTCTCCGGCGCTCGCCACAAGCTTCGAGGCGCTCAACTTCAACCTCCTGGTCGCCTCGGGAAAGACCGCTCTTTTGGAGTACGGAGACGGGCTGCGGCGCTACCTGACCCGGTACGGCAGGCAGGTTTTCCCCGGCAACAACGGCGCCGTGGTCGCCAACTGCAACCCCTTCACCATGGGGCACCGCTACCTGGTGGAGGAGGCGGCCTCAAGCGTCGACCACCTCTACCTCTTCGTGGTGCGCGAGGAGCGCTCCCTGTTCCCCTTCCCGGCGCGCCTCAGGATGGTGCAGGAGGGGACCGCCGATCTGAAGAACGTCACCGTCCTCGATACCTCCTGGTACGCCGTCTCCAGCGTCACCTTCCCCACCTATTTCCTGAAAAGCGACGACCCGGCCGGGGCCATCCAGATGGAGCTCGACCTGCTACTTTTCGCCACCCGCATCGCGCCCTTTTTCCACATCGCCACCCGCTTCATCGGCTCCGAGCCCTTCAGCCGCACCACGGCGGAGTACAACCGCGCCATGCACAGGATTCTGCCCCCCCTGGGGATCGCGGTGCGGGAGCTGGAAAGAAGGAGCGCGGTCGGAGCGGCCGTCAGCGCCTCGAGGGTGCGGGAGATGCTGATGCGGGGCGAACTGGAGGGGATCGCCGAACTGGTGCCGGTGAGCACGCTCGACTTTCTCCTCTCCAGCGAGGGGATCAAGATCTGGGACAAAGGGGGGAGCAAATGAAGATCATGAAGAAGGTGCAGGCGGGAACGCTGCAGTCGAGCGACCTGATGGTTTTCCTGGAGCCGGCCGAGAGCCTCACCGTGACCATCGAGTCCACCGTGTTGAAGCAGTTCGGGGAACTGATCCGCGCCAAGGTGGACGAGGTGCTTGCCAAGCACGGGGTCGAGGCGGGTGAGGTGCGCATCACCGACCGGGGGGCGCTGGACTACGCCATCGAGGCCCGTCTGGAAACGGCCCTGATGCGGGCGGAGGGTTGACATGGAAGGTCTCTGGTACAAGGAGTGCTCCAACGGGAGACGCTTCATCATCAAGATCACCCCGGGGGAAAGCCTCACCACGCGGCTTTTGCAGTTCGCGCACCTGACCGACGTGCGCTACGCCATGATCGTCTCGGCCCTGGGTAGCGTGAAGAACGTGAGGCTCAGGGGGATCAAGACCGGCGCGAAGCTCCCCATCACCGAACCACGCATCACCATCCACGACATCGAGGGTCCCTGCGAGCTTTTGGGGCTGCAGGGAAACATCGTCCCCGGCGAGGCCGACCTCCTCGATTTCCACTTCCACATCATGATGTCCAAGTCCTCCGGCGAGGTCGTCGGGGGGCACCTCTACGACGCCGAGGTCTTCGCCACCTGCGAGATCGTCCTCACCGAGCTCGACGTCTCCGGGGTGGAACGCCACGTCTCCAAGGTGGGAGGGATCCCCACCATCTACATCGACGAGGAGGCACCTTGATGCCGGATTACAAGCTCAGGCGCTCGCTTTTGTACGTCCCGGGCAACATGCCCTCCATGCTGCAGAACATCCCCATCTTCAACTGCGATTCCGTGATCATCGACCTGGAGGACGCGGTCCCTCTCTCCGAGAAGGACGCGGCGCGCCACCTGGTGAAGCGCTTCCTCATGGAGTACACCGACCGCAACAAGGAGCTCCTGGTCCGGATCAACCCGCTGGACACCCGGTGGGGGTACGAGGACCTGAAGGTGGTGCTCCCGGCCATGCCGGACGGCATCCGCCTCCCAAAGGCGGACACCCCGGAGATCGTGGAGCGGCTGGACACGCTTCTGACCGAGTTCGAGGAGGAGCTCGAGGTCGAGATCGGGCGCTTCGGCATCCTCCCCTCCCTGGAGAGCGCGCTGGGGGTCATCAACGCGGTGGGGATCGCCCGCAGCTCGCAGCGCATCTTCGCCCTTGCCTTCGGCGCCGAGGACTACACCGCCAGCATGGAGATCGAGAGAAGCCGCGGCGGCGAGGAGCTCTTCAACGCGAGGACCCGGGTTCTCTGGGCCGCGAAGGCGAACGGGATCCAGGCGCTCGACACCATCTTCGCCGATGTGGGGGACATGGAGGGGCTCAGGGCCGAGACCGAGCTGGCCAAGAGGCTCGGCTACACCGGGAAATGCCTGGTCAACCCGCGCCAGATCGAGGTGGTGCACGAGGTCTTCGCCCCGAAACAGCACGAGGTGGAGTACGCCCTGCAGGTTATCGAGGCGATCCAGCGGGCGCGCCAGCTAGGGACCGGCGTCATCTCCCTTGGCGGGAAGATGGTGGACGCCCCCGTGGTGAAGCGGGCGGCGCGGGTGCTTCGGACCGCCTACGCCCACGGCATGGTCGACACCCTGATAGACGAGGAGGCGATACATGGCGCTCAATAGTCTGGGCCGCGAGATTCCGGAGAGCTACGCGGGGAGAAAGCTTGTTCCCTACGGCGACCCCTACTCCATCACCCCGCAGGGGAAGGTCGCGGCGCGACGCTTGAGGCGCGTAAACCCCGGCGCGTCGAAGCTCCTCTCCAGCCTCAGGGAGGCGATCGAGGCGAGTGGGCTGAAAGACGGCATGACCATCGCCACCCACCACAGCCTGCGCAACGGCGACTTCCTCTTGAACCGGCTGGTGGCGGAGATCGCCGCGATGGGGATCCGCGGCATCTGGATCGCCTCCTCCTCGGTGCACCCGGTGCACGCCGAGATCATTCCCCACATCAAAAGCGGCGTCATAGCCGGCTTCCAATGCGGCGTTAACGGCCTGATCGGGGAGATGGCGAGCCGGGGGGAGCTTTCCTGCCCCATCGTGGTCAGGACCCACGGCGGCCGGGCCCGCGCCATCATGGAAGGATCGGTGCAGGTGGACGTCGCCTTCATCGCCGCTCCCTGCTGCGACGAATACGGCAACATGAACGGCTACAGCGGCCCCTCCGCCTGCGGCAGCCTGGGGTACGCCCAGACCGACGCACTCCACGCCGCCTGCGTCGTCGCGGTCACCGACAACCTGGTCCCCTTCCCGGTGGTGCCGGTGAGCATCCCGCAGACCCTGGTGGATTACGTGGTGACGGTGGACCGGCTGGGGGATCCGGCAAAGATCGTCTCCACCACCACCAGGATCACCACGGATCCAGTAGGGCTCCAGATCGCCAGCTACGCCTCCCAGGTGATCGAGGCATCCGGCCTCTTGAAGGACGGCTTCTCCTTCCAGACCGGCAGCGGCGGCATCTCGCTCGCAGTCTCGGACAAAGTGAGAAACGCCATGCGACGCGGCAACATCAAGGGGAGCTTCGGCTGCGGCGGCATCACCGGCTATTTCGTGGAGATGCTGGAGGAGGGGCTCTTCGACGCGCTGATGGACGTGCAGTGCTTCGACCAGGAGGCGGTGAAGTCGATCGCAAAAAACCGCGCCCACCAGGAGATCGGCGCCGACATGTACGCGAACCCGTTCAACGCGGGGGCCGTGGTGAACCGGCTCGACTGCGTGATCCTCGGGGCGACCGAGGTCGACACCTCCTTCAACGTCAACGTGAACACCGAGTCGAACGGCTACCTTTTGCACAACACCGGCGGCCACTCCGACACGGCTGCCGGCGCCAAGCTCTCCATCATCGTCGCGCCGTCGATCCGCGGGCGCCTCCCCATCGTGCGCGACCGGGTCACCACCGTCACCACCCCGGGGGAGACCATCGGCGTGGTGGTGACTGAGCGGGGGATCGCGGTGAACGAACAGCATCCCGAGCTCAAGGAAGAATTGATCAGGAGGAAGCTCCCGGTGAAGGAGATCGGCGAGCTGCAGCGTGAGATCTGCCGGGTGACCGGGACGCCCAGGGCGCTGGAGTTCGAGGACGAGGTGGTGGCGGTGATCGAGTACCGGGACGGGAGCATCATAGATGCGGTTAGACGCGTTAAGGAATAGCATTTTGCAGGCGAGGGACCAGCGGCAGGCGCTCTTGGACGGGATGTTCCCCACCCCGTTCCCGGCGACGGTGATGCTCTCCCTGAACCTGCCGGGGACGGAGAAGACCGGGGATCGGGCTGAGCGCCTGTTCCAGTGGGGGGAAAAGGCCCTTTTGGGCGCGCTGAAGACGGAGGGCTCGGTCCGGGGGGGCGACGACCTCGGCCCCTTCGCCATCTACCGCACCCGCCTCCCCTCGACCCAGGTGAAGCGGCTGGGTATCTCGCTAGAGTCGAGGCACCCGGCGGGCCGGCTCCTCGACCTCGACATCTACGACCATGCCGGCCGCCCGGTTTCCAGGGCCAACCTCAAGATCGCTCCCCGAACCTGCCTTGTCTGCCCCGAGCCAGCCGTTGCCTGTATCCATGCCGGCCGGCACGGAAGCGAGGAGCTGATGCACCATGCCAGGAGGATCATCGATGCGCTCTGAGCTCGGGACGCTCTCCCTGAACCTGGTGCGCGGCGCCTTCATGGAGCTCTACCTCACCCCCAAGCCGGGACTGGTCGACCTGATCGATTCCGGCTCCCACCGTGACCTTTCGTTGCAGCGGATGGAAACCTCGCTGAAGATCGTTTCGAATTACCTGGCCGAGGTCGCCGAAAGTCTCGCCCGGGGGGAGGAGCTGTCCGCGCAGGTGCGGCTTGGGGTGGAGGCGGAGACGGCGATGCTGCAGACGGCCGGCACCAACTGCCACAAGGGGTACATCTTCCTCTCCGGGCTCCTTCTCGCGGCCCGCGCGCAGGTTGCGCATCGCGACGAGGGGGAGCTTGGTCTCGCCGTGGCGCGCCTGGCACAGCGGTTTTTCGACCATGCCCAGCCCGAGGCGACCAACGGCAGCCGCATTCGGCACAACTCCGAGGCACAGGGGGTGAGGGGAGAGGCGCTCGCGGGGCTTCCCTCGCTCTTCGGTGCAGCGCTCCCCGCCTTCAGGCACGAGCTTGCTGGGGGAGGCAACCGCGGCACAGCGGTCTACGCGATGCTCGGGCGTCTGATGGCAACCGTCGAGGACACGACCGCCCTGCACCGCTGCGGCAAAGAGGGACTGGCCACGGTCCGGGAGGACGGGCGGAAGCTGGAACTGCTGGTCTTGCAGCGCGGCGACTTCATCGGTTTTCTCGCCGAAAGAAACGAGGCGTACATCAGCCGCAACCTCACCATGGGAGGGGTAGCCGACCTCCTCGCCCTCGCCTTCGCCTGGCTCGCCCACACCGGCGAGTTGCAGCTCGCGGCTTCCTAGCCCCCCGAAAGACGAACCGTCGTTTGACAAAATAAGGTTGATACATTCTAATATTTGCTGCTTTGCAGCGCCCGGCGACGGCCCCGGCGCAAACGGACTATCCGGCTAATCGCGGTGCAAGGGAGGCTGCATGGACCTCAAGGAGATGCGCGACGAGCAGCTAGGGAGGCACCCTTGGGAAACGGCCCGGGCTGCGGCCCTGGCCGGATTGCTGGAGCCCTGCCTGCACCAGGGGATGTCGGTGCTGGACCTTGGTTGCGGCGACGGCTATCTGAGCCGCACCCTTTTCCGGCATCTGCCTGGGAGCAGGGTGACGGCAGTGGACCCGAATCTCACCCCGGGCCAGCTCGCGCTATTGCGGGAACGGGGAGAGTGGATCGCCTACCAGACGGAACTCCCTCCGGAGGGAAGCCGCTTCGACCTCACCCTGCTGCTGGACGTGCTCGAACACGTGCCGGAGGACCGGGACTTCCTGACCCAGGTCGTGGCGCGGCACACGGAAAAGGGGGGGCATGTGCTGGTGACCGTCCCCGCGTTCCCCGCGCTTTACAGCGGCCATGACTTCTCCCTGGGACACTACCGGCGCTACAGGTTGCAGGAGTTGGAGGGACACCTGGCCTCGGCGGGGCTCGCCGTCGTCGCCGCGGGCCACCTCTTCGCGTCGCTGCTTTTCCCCAAGTACTTTCTATTCAAGCTGCTCGACCGCTCCCTCGTCGCTGCGGGGGTCGGTTGCTGGAAAGGTGGCCGTATCCTCACCTCGATCCTGGAAATGTGGCTCAAGCTGGAAAATTCCTTGATGATCCTTTTAGCCCGCCGGGGGTGAGGCTTCCCGGGCTCACCGGCTGGGCGCTGTGCCAAAAGATGACTGCCGAACCCTGAGCTGCACCGTCCCCACCCGCCATAATCATCGGCATCCCCCCGCCTCCTCGTCTGTTTCCTCGAATCGTGTTGACGAAATTGAACGCTGTTTTAATTGACAGTGGGGCGTGTAATGACGTATACAAGTTGGACTTTTTTACCCTGCCTACCGTTTCCCAGCGGCACAAGCAGGAAGATCAATCCGGCCCGGTACGCTTTTTCGCGTTTCGTCGCCACAACACACAGGATGGAAACAGCACATGTTGAATCTGAAACCAGAGGTCGTTGCCCAGCTTGAGCGAGTGCTCAGCTCTGTCGAAATGCTGCTCCCCAGGGCCGTGAAAGCGGTGGACTGGAGCAAGTGCCATGCCGCCAACTGGCGCCGCCACTCCTTCTCGGGTTATCTCGAAGCGGTGAAGGTGACTGACAATACCAGGCTTGAAGAACTCCTCGGCTGCGAGAAGCAAAAAGAGGTGATGATCAACAACACACGCCAGTTCCTGAAGGGGCTCCCCGCGAACAACGCCCTCCTCTGGGGGTCGCGCGGGACCGGGAAATCCTCGATGGTCAAGGCGCTCCTGAACGAGTACGGCTGCGAGGGGCTGCGCGTGATCCAGGTGGAGAAGGAAGACCTGATCTACCTCTCCGAGATCTTCAGCGCGGTGGAGAACGAGCCCTACCGTTTCATCCTTTTGTGCGACGACCTCACCTTCGAGGTGGGGGAGCTTTCCTACAAGATGCTCAAAAGCGCACTGGACGGCTCGGTTTACTCGGCTCCGGAAAACGTGCTCATCTACGTCACCTCGAACCGCCGGCACCTGCTCCCCCAGTACGAGACCGACCTTCTCGGTGGCAAGTACGTGAACGGGGAACTGCAGCAGAGCGAGGCTATGGAGGAGAAAGTCTCCCTTTCGGACCGCTTCGGCCTCTGGGTCCCCTTCCACGTCTTCACCCAGGACCGCTATCTCGACGCGGTGCGCCAATGCGTGGAGCGGGAGGCTGCGACCCGTAGCCTCACCATACCCTGGACCAAGGAACTGGAACTCGACGCCATCCAGTGGTCGCACGACAAGACCAAGCGCTGCGGCCGCACCGCTTTCCAGTTCTCCAAGAACTGGGTCGGGCGTTACCTGCTGACTCAGGCGGGAGCGTAACAGGTACAAGAACCTAAGCCACTGACTCAGCGGCTCGGCTATGAAAGACAATAACCGGCGTCCATCGTTATCGATGGGCGCCTTTTTTATCTGGTACAGGGAACCGGCCGTAACTGCAGTGACAAAGACCGGTAAAATGCGGGAAAAACGAGCGAGACCTGCTAAACTTGGTCCGCGTGACCAGGAAACCTGCCGCCTCAGAAATTGCCTTGACATACCAAGGGGGAATATTTATATTCAGCTTCGCATATATATAAATTTGTTTACACGACCTGTGAAGGGGGGATGCCGGGTGAGCCCAAAGATAATGCCGCTGATCGTAATGCTGTTTGCACTCCTCGCGGCGCCGGCCTTCGGGGAGACGGTCACGTTGCGCGAGGCGGTGAACCGTGCGCTTCAGAGCAACAACTTGCTGAAAGCTGCGTCGTATCAGCGTGGCGCCGCCGAGCAGGAGGTCGCCGTCAGCAAGAGCCGCTACCTTCCCCGGGTCCAAGCCGAAAGCGGCGTGGTCCTCTCCAACACCCCCTCCAGCGTCTTCATGATGAAGCTGGACGAGGGACGCATCGATCCCGCTAGCGACTTCGCTGCCGATACCCTGAACAACCCATCGCCGCGCGCGGATTTCCGCACTTCGGTTTCGTTTGAGCAGCCGCTTTTCGATCTCGGCATCGGCAACGGCGTGCGCATGGCGGGCAAGAGTGCGCAGGCGGCGGGCCTTTCGCTGCAGGGAAGGCGCGAGGAGGTGGCTTTCCGGGTCTACCTCGCCTATCTCGGGGTGCGGCGCGCCCAGGCCTACCGCGGCATCGCCGACCAGGCGGTGGCCAACGCGAAGGAACACGACCGCCTGGCAGGGTTGCGGGAAGAGGACGGTCTCGGGCTCAAATCCGACCGGCTGCGCACCGCGACGGCGCTGGCCGAGGCGGAACAGCGGCTCGCATCGGCGCAAAACGACCTGCTGCTCGCGCGCATGAGGCTGAACCTGGCAGTCGGAGGTGAGCAGGGTGGCGTGCTGGATATCGGCGAGCTTCCCCAGGTCAGGGATCCGGTCCTGGCCCAGCAGGAACTGGTGGCCTTGGCCCAGCAAAACCGTGCCGACCTGAAAGCGGCCGAGACCTCGGTGCAGCTCGGGGAGCTCGCGGTACGGCAGGCAAAGGACGCCTATCTCCCCACCGTTTACGCCCGGGGCGCCTACCAGATAAACGATCGCGACCTCCCGCTGGGGATGGACAAGGATTCCTGGAACCTGGGCGTCAACCTGCGCTGGGAGCTCTTCGACGGCGCCAGGCGCTCGCATGAGAAGGAAAAGGCCGAGCTCTCCCGCAAGGCTGCGGCGGCCATGCTCGAAAACGACCGCAGGGAAGTTTCGCTCCAGGTAGCCGAGAGCGTGCTGCGGCGCCAGGAGGCGCTGCTGAGGCTCGAGAGTGCGAGGCGGGCGGTGCAGGACGCCGAGGAAGGAGTGCGCCTGGTGGCGCTGCGCTTCGGCAACGGCCTCTCCCCGCTGGTCGAGCTTATGGATGCGGAAGCGGCCCTAAACCGCTCCCGCGCCACCCTGGTCGAGGTGGAGAACAACCTGCTCGCCTCGACCGGCGAGGTCTACTTCCGTGCGGGGGTATTTCTGAAGGAGGTCATCCAATGAGAAGCTACCGGGCCGCAGTTTTCGCCCTGATGATACTGTCCGCTGCCGGCTGCGGCAAAAAAGAAGAGCACGCGGTCCAGAGCGCGCCGCCAGTGGTGCGCGGGGTGACGGTCGCCGCCGTGGCGGCCGAGGATCTACCCGAGGTGCAGGAGGCGGTCGGCACCGTCCGGGCCCGCACCTCCGCTGTCCTCTCGGCCAGGCTTTCCGGCACGGTCACAGGGGTTTACGTCAGGGAAGGGGACCGGGTGGGGAGAGGAAAGCTCCTCGTCGCCATAGAGGCGGTAGAAAGCGGCGCTGCGGCGGCCGGAGCGGCCTCCGGCGTGGACGAGGCGTCGCGGGCCCTTTCCGAGGCGCAGGCGAGGAAGAAGCTCGCCGACGTCACCTTCGAGCGCTACAGCAGGCTCTTCGAGCAGCAGGCGTTGACCCGTCAGGAGCTTGACACCAGGAGAACCGAGCAGGAAGTGGCGGCGCAAGGGGTGGCCCGGGCTGAGGCAAGGCTTGCGCAGGCGCGCCAGACCGCGAGGGCGGCAGGCGCGGTGGCAGGCTATGGCCGCGTCACCGCTCCCATCTCCGGGGTGGTGGTAGCGAAGCAGGTCGAGGCGGGGCAGACGGTCTTTCCGGGGACGCCGCTTCTGACCGTGGAGGGGGATAGCGGCTTCAGGCTGGAAGTGGCGGCGCCGGAAGGGCTCCTCGGCAAGGCGAAGCCGGGGGACCGGGTGCCGGTGTCGGTCGAGGGGACCCCCGCTGTGGGGACCGTCTCAGAGGTGGTGCCCGTCGTCGATCCGGCGAGTCGCACCTTCACCGTCAAGATCGATCTATCCTCCGGCGGGGTTCGCTCCGGCAGCTACGGCAAGGCCTTTTTCAAGACGGGCTCCCGGCAGGGCGTAGCCGTTCCTGCCGCAGCCGTGGTGCAGCGGGCATCGCTTACTTCCGTGTGGACGGTGTCTCCGGAAGGGATAGCGAGGCTCAGGCTGATCCGGGTGGGTCGGGAACTGGACGGCAGGGTAGAGGTGATCTCCGGTCTCGCCGCCGGCGATAAAGTGGTCACCCAGGGCATTGAGCGCATGGTAGACGGCGCGAAGGTGCAGTGATAGACAACTGCGACGAAGGCTTGCCGATAACCACTGGAGAAACTGATGACTAACCTGGGCTTCGCGGGGAAGATCGCCCGCGCCTTCATAGATTCGAAGCTGACGCCGCTCATCGTGGCAGCCTCGCTGCTGCTCGGGCTCTACTCGATCATCGCCACGCCGCGCGAGGAGGAACCGCAGATCGTGGTTCCCATGGTGGATATCTACTTCCCCATGCCCGGCTCCTCCCCTAAGGAGGTGGAAGAGCGCCTGATCACCACCTTCGAGAAGAAGATCTGGGAGATCAAGGGGGTCGAGTACCTATACTCTGTGAGCAAGCCGGGGATGGGGATGATCACGGTCCGCTTCCTCGTGGGCGAGGACATGGAGAACTCGCTGGTCAAGCTCTACAACAAGGTGATGAGCAACCGCAACTTCCTCCCCCCGGGCGCCGCGGAACCGTTGGTGGTCTCCAAATCCATCGACGACGTACCTATCCTTTCCCTCACCCTCTGGTCGGACCGCTACGACCACCATGCCTTGCGGCGGGTGGCCAGGGAACTCTGCGACGACCTTCAGAAGGTGGACGACGTCGCCAACTCGGAGATCAGGGGGGGAGTCTCGCGCGAACTGAAGGTGAGCCTGGACGCGGCGCGCCTCTCCTCCTACGCCCTAACGCCGGCCGCGGTCATGGGCGCACTCGAGCGCGGCAACGTGGCCCAGCGCGCGGGCGACGTCTCCTCCGGCAACCGCGACTACAAGCTCGACGCGGGGAGCTTCATCTCGACCCCTGACGACGCCCGAAGGGTGGTGGTGAGCGTGAAGGACGGCCGCCCGGTCTACCTCTCCGACGTGGCGACGGTGACCGACGGCGTCCAGGAACCCAAGGACTACGTCTTCTTCGGCTTGGGGCCTGCGGCGGCGCAAAAGGGGCTCACGGGCGGGGCGGCTGATTACCCCGCGGTGACCATCTCGATCGCCAAGAGGAAGGGGGCTAACGCCACCTGGGTCGCCGAGGACCTGCTGAAACGGGTCGAGTTCCAGAAAGGGAAGATCATCCCCTCCGAGATGCAGGTCACGGTGACCAGGAACTACGGCGAGACCGCCAAGGACAAGAACAACGAGCTCCTCTTCCACATGTTCCTCGCGGCGATCTCGGTCACCATCCTCATCGCTGTCTTCATGGGATGGCGCGCCGGGGCAGTCGCGGCCATCGCGATCCCGGTCACCCTCGCCCTCACCATGTTCATCTTCAACCGGATCGGCTACACGCTGAACCGGATCACGCTCTTCGCCCTCATCTTCTCTATCGGGATACTGGTGGACGACGCCATCGTGGTGGTGGAAAACATCCACCGCTACTTCACGACGACCAGGCTGAAGCCGCTGGAGGCGGCGGTCAGGGCGGTGGACGAGATCGGCAACCCCACCATGCTGGCCACCTTTGCCGTCATCGCCTCGATCCTCCCCATGGGGTTCGTGGGCGGGCTCATGGGTCCCTACATGCGTCCGATCCCGGTGGGCGCCTCCATGGCGATGGTGTTCTCGCTTTTGATCGCGCTCATCGTCACCCCCTATTTCGCCTACCGCTTCATGAAGGGCGAGTCCCACTACGGCACCGAGGCCCCACCCGAAGAGAGCTGGATGACCCGCTTCTACCGGCGCATCATGGGGAGGCTTCTGCACGACAAGAAGGTCCGCTACGGGTTTCTGACCACGGTGGTGGTGCTGCTCCTCTTCTCCTGCGCGCTCATCTATTTCAAGGCGGTGACGGTCAAGATGCTCCCCTTCGACAACAAGAGCGAGCTGCAGCTGATCGTCGACGCGCCGGAGGGGACCACGCTGGAGGAGAACGCCCGCATGGTGGCGGAACTCGGGGAGGCGCTCAGGAAGGTCCCCGAGGTCACCGACTTCCAGAGCTACGTCGGGACCAACTCCCCCTTCAACTTCAACGGGCTGGTGCGCCACTACTACCTGCGCAAGGGGCCGAGCGTCGCCGAGATCCAGGTGAACCTGGTCGGCAAAGACGAGCGCAAGGGGCAGTCGCACGACATCGCCCGGAGGATCCGCCCCACGCTCAAGGCGATCACCGACCGCTACCACGCGCGCATCAAGGTGGCGGAAATCCCACCAGGCCCGCCGGTCATCTCCACCCTGGTGGCGGAGGTGTACGGCCCGAACCAGGAAAGCCGGGTGGAGATCGCCAGGAAGATCAAGGCTATCTTCACCTCGACCCCGGGGGTCGTCGACGTGGATTGGTACCAGGAGGGCGACCAGCCGAACCTGCATTTCGAGGTGGACCGCGAGAAGGCGGCGCTCTCCGGCGTCGACGCGGCCCAGGTGGTGCAGACCCTGAAGATGGCGGTGGAGGGGACGGACGTGGGGATCATGCACGTCCCGCAGGAAAAGGAACCGGTCCACATCAACCTGAGGCTCCCGCTCGCCTCCCGAAGCGACATCGCCTCGCTCTCCTCCATCTACCTCGCGGGGACGAAGGGGAACGTCCCGCTCTCGGAACTGGTGCGCGTGGTGAGGGGGGTGGAGGAAAAATCGCTCTACCGCAAGAACCTGAAGAGCGTGGTCTACGTCACCGGCGACGTGGCGGGGGTGATCGAGGCGCCGGTCTACGCCATCCTCAAGATGCAGAAGGATATCGACAACATACCGCTTCCCGGCGGCTACCACATAGAGCAGCGCGCAGCGACGCAGCCCTGGAGCGAGGAGCGCCCCGGGATCAAGTGGGACGGCGAATGGCATATCACCTACGAGGTGTTCCGCGACCTGGGGGCCGCCTTCGCCGCGGTCATGGTGCTGATCTACGTCCTCGTGGTGGCCTGGTTCAAGGATTTCACCACGCCGCTGGTGATCATGGCACCCATCCCGCTCACCCTGATCGGGATCCTGCCAGGGCACGCCCTGATGGGCGCCTTCTTCACCGCGACCAGCATGATCGGCTTCATCGCGCTCGCCGGGATCATCGTGAGGAACTCCATCATCCTGATCGACTTCGCCGAGTTGCGCCGTCGCGAGGGGATGGCGCTCGACGAGGCGATCATCGACGCGGGGGCTATACGCTTTCGCCCCATGCTGCTCACGGCGGCGGCCGTGGTGGTGGGGAGCTTCGTGATCCTCTTCGACCCGATCTTCCAGGGGCTCGCCCTCGCCATGATGTGCGGCGAGATCGCCTCCACCACCCTTTCCCGCATCACCATCCCGATCCTGTACTTCATGGTGGAGTCCTGGAAGGAGAAGCACAAAAAGGGTGGCGAGGCGGAAAAACAGGCCGAGGCACAGGTTTAGCTTGAGAAATGGGAGATAGAAATATTAAGATATAACGCTGACGCAGCCAAGGCGGAGCGCAAATCCTGTACCCCACCTTGGCCTGCCTTAAAGGAGGCTTCTTGTTGCAAAACGTAGCGGAAAAAATCGATCAGACGGTGGCCGGCAAGGTCGCAACGGATGCCGAGGGGCTCTACCGCTCGGGGAAGATGCACTGCGCGGAGGCGGTGCTGGCGGCGGTGAAGAACCAGTTCCTGCCTGAGGCAAGCGACGAGCTGCTGCGGCTGGCCGCAGGTTTCGGCGGCGGCTCCGGCTCCGGCTGCATCTGCGGCGCGGTGGCGGGGGGGACCATGGCGCTCGGGCTGGTCCTGGAGGGCGACCGCAGAACGGCCGCGGAGCTCACCCGCGAGCTGCACAGCTGGTTCAAGTCGCAGTACGGGGCCACCTGCTGCAAGGTGCTCTCGGCGAAAGGGAAAAGCGGCTGCCCCGGCATCACCGCGAGCGTGGCGGGGACGGTGGCGCAGCTCTTGGAGCAAAGAAGCTGCGCCCAGGCGAAAGGATAGGAGGCATACCATGTACATCGACAGACTGTTAAGGCTCATCGCCGGGAGCTTCACCCTCATCTCGCTGGCTTTGGCCCACTACCACGACCCCCGCTGGCTCTGGTTCACCGCGTTCATCGGGTTGAACCTCCTGCAGTCCGGCTTCACCAACTGGTGCCCGATGATGACCATCCTGAAGAAGCTCGGGGTGCCGCAGCTTCCGCCGCAGGGATGCCAAAAGTGAGCTGCCGCATCAGGATCCTTTGCGACAACAGCGCCGGGGCGCTCTCCGGCACCCTCGGCGAGCACGGCTTTGCCGCCTTGGTGCAGCAGGGGGACGAGTCGCTTCTCTTCGACACTGGCGCAGGCCAAACCCTGCTCCACAACGCCCAGCGCATGAACGTCGACCTAAGGTGCGTGGAGCAGGTGGTCCTCTCCCACGGGCACCACGATCATGCCGGCGGGCTGTGGCCGCTTTTGCAGGCGGCCGGCCCCAAGAAGGTGCTGGCGCACCCGGAGGTCTTCGCCAAGCGCTACGTGCTGCGCGAGGGGAGCGCCCGCTCGGTCGGCATCCCATACTCCGAGGAGTTCCTGGCCGGGCTGGGGGCGAGCTTCTCCTACGGCGACGCCTTCCGCGAGGTCCTTCCCGGCGTCTTTTTGACCGGGGAGGTCCCCAGGCGCACCAGCTTCGAGGAGGGGGACGCCGGCCTTTTCTGCGACCTCGCCGGCTGCCGGCGCGACACGGTGCTTGACGACCAGTCCCTGGTCATCGTCACCGGGAAGGGGCTTTTGCTCCTTCTTGGGTGCTGCCATGCCGGGGTCGTCAACACCCTGGAGCTCGCCCGGGAGAAGACCGGGGTGGGTGAGGTGTACGGGGTGGTGGGGGGGTGCCATCTCGCCTTCTCGTCGCAGCCCCAGATAGACGCCACCATCAAGGCACTCAAGAAGTACGGGCTGAAGAAGGTCTCCCCCGGCCACTGCACCGGTTTCCATGCGGCGGCTCGCCTGGCCCACGAATTCCCTGGCGGGTTCAAGCCTTTGCAGGTAGGATACCTGCTCGAAGTCGAATAAATGTAAGGGGTTGATCAATGATGAAAGTTTTTGCCGTACTTTTTTCCCTGCTGCTTCTGGCCGTGGCCCCATCCTTCGCCACCGGCGCCGTCAACGTCAACTCCGCCCAGGCCCGGGCGCTTCTGGCCAAAAACGCGAAGATGGTGGTCCTGGACGTACGCACCCCCGAGGAGTACCGCCAGGCGCACCTGAAGGGATCGCTGCTCATCCCGCTGGGGGAGCTGGGCCGGAGGGTGCAGGAGGTCCCGCGGGACCGGCCGGTGCTGGTTTACTGCGCCGTCGGCGCCCGCTCGCAGACCGCAGCAAGCTTCCTCTCCTCCAAGGGATACCGCGACGTGTACAACATGGCCGACGGCCTGGTGGGATGGTACAGAAACGGCCTCCCGCTGCAGATCGGCTCTTCCCGCTGAAAAGCCGCCGGGTCTCCCGGCGGCTTTTTTTTTTCGCCTCCCCCCTCCTCCCCTCCTGGAAGCTCTCCACAATCTGGTAAAATTTTTCAGGCCTTTTGGCTCAAGATATGCACAACCATTTCCGATAAACCAGGGACAGGTTTTAAGGTCCAGGCGGAGGTACCATGCAGGTGGAACCTGAAAAAATCCCGGCCATGCTGCTGGAGCGGATCGATTGCGGCGTCGTTTACCTGGACGAAAGCGGCAAGGTTCTCTTCATCAACAACAGGGCCGAACAGTTGCTCCACGTCCAGCGCGGCCAGGTGCTGGGGCGCAGGGTCGACATGCTCCCCTTGCGTACCCCGCTCTACCGCGTGCTGAGCGAGAACTCGCTGGACGCTCCCGTGGAGATGAGCGTCGAGGGGACGGTGGTCCAGATCCGTTCCTGCCGCCTGCCTGCCGATTGCGGCAAGGGGGAGCTGTACCAGCTGCGCGACATCACCCCGGAAAGAAACGAGAGGCGGCAGCGCGAGGAGTTCGTGGCCATGATGACCCACGACCTCAAATCGCCGCTCACCGTGATCATGGGTTACATCCAGGCCCTTCTGGGGGAAAAAGGGAAGATCGACCACTCGCTGCACCTGTTCCTCGGGGAGATGGACAAGAGCTCCGTGAAGATGCTCACCATGATTGACGACGTGCTGGACGCCTACCGGCTGGAGGCGGGGCTTTTGCAGATCGACCGCCACAGCTGCGACATCCGCCCGCTTTTGGAGGGTTGCAGCCGCGACGGAGAGCGCGAGGCGGCGGTGCATGGCTCCAGCTTCCAGAGCGAGCTCTGCGACGAGATCCCCCCGATGGAGCTCGACTCGAAACAGATCAGCCGGGTCTTCGCCAACCTGATCGGCAACGCGGTGAAATTCACCCCCAGGCGCGGCACCATCACCCTGAGCAGCGAGGTGAGGGACGGCTTTCTCCGGGTGCAGGTGAGCGACACCGGCATAGGGATTCCCCCCGAGGAGCTGCCGCGCATCTTCAACAAGTATTTCCGGGCCCAGGCCGCAAGGGGGTTCAAGGGGACGGGGCTAGGCCTCACCATCAGCAAGGCGATCGTGGAGGCACACGGCGGGAGCATCGGAGTGGAGAGCACGGCCGGCAAGGGGAGCCGCTTCTCGGTCCTTTTGCCGCTGCACCGAGAGAAGGAAGCCATTTAAGCGTTAAAGTTCGGGGCCGAAAAACCGATTAGCCTAGCATCGAGCCAAAACAACTGCAAAAAGACGCTGTTGCGAGCGATACCACTTATCAATCAGCCAAGGAGGAGCACAAACATGGGCAACGTATTAATAGTCGACGATTCCTCGACCATGAGAAAGATCATCTCCCGCAGCCTGCGCCAGGCGGGACTCGCCGTGGACGACATCTACGAGGCGGGCGACGGCATCGAAGGGCTTGCCGCCATGGAAGGAAAGACGATCGACCTCATCCTCTCCGACATCAACATGCCGAACATGGACGGCCTGGAGTTCATCAAGAGCGTCAGGGCCAAAGGGGTCAAGACCCCAATCGTCATGATCACCACCGAGGGTGGCGAGGACATACTCAAGGAAGCCATCAGCAACGGCGCGAGCGACTCGATCAAGAAGCCCTTCACCCCCGATCAGTTGAACGAGAAGCTGGGAGGGTTGCTATGATGTCGCTGAACCAGGAAATCGCGCACGCTACGCATCTTGAGGAGGCGGACCTGGCCAGCTACGTGATCAACGCCACCAAGGAGGTCTTCGACACCATGGTGATGATGGCTCTCGAGGACAGCTACCCCCTCAAGGAGCCGGTCACCGCGTTCCACTGCTCGGTCACCGGGATGGTCGGCCTCGCCGGCACCTACACCGGCATCCTCTCTATCCACTGCCCGCAGAGCTTCGCCCTGCGCATCACCTCCAACATGCTCGGGATGGACGTCGAGGAGGTGGGGGAGGACGTCAACGACGCCCTGGGCGAGATCGCCAACATGCTGGGAGGGTACGTGAAGCAGATCCTCTCCAAAGGGGGGCTGGACATCAACCTCTCCATCCCGACCGTCATCTCCGGCGAGGATTACACGGTCAACTCCATGGCCGACAGCGACTGCGTCATCATCCCCTTCACCAACGAGGGAGACCGGTTCCTGGTCGGGCTTAAGCTGCGCAAGGAAGTATAGAAGGCGGTACAGACAATGGCGTACGACAAATTACAATCGATGCTGGACGCGGCGATGAAGCAGGCGGGGGAGGAGAGCAGCATGCTGCTGGGCCAGCCCCTGACCGTCGCCGCCTCCGACGTCCTGAATGCCGACAGGAAGAGCTACCTGGGTGGGGACGACAGGGCGATCTACGTCGTCGGAGTCGAATCGCGGGAGGCCTATCCGGGGCGGTTTTACCTGCTGTTCTCGCTGGCCGACACCATCGTGATGAGCTCCATCCTGCTTGGCATACCGGGGCCCCGGATCCAGGAGAAGCGCAGGCTGAGCATCCAGGAGCCAGACGACGCAGACGCCTTCGGGGAGATCGCCAACCAGATCATCGGCTCCTTCAACTCCGTGTTCCAGCCCAACCTCCCGGAGAAGGTGCATCTGAAGCTCCTCCCCCCCATCAAGTACGTCCCCGAAGTCGACCCCCTGGACGACGAGCTCCCGTTCCCGGACGGCAACTACATGATGTACCGCGCCCCCCTGGAGATCGAGGGTCAGGAGATGGACCATCTGGACATCCTGATCCCCCACCCGCTTGCCTGCCTCTTCGACCCGCAGCCGGAGGAGGCTGCAGCCGAGGCGCCGGAACAGGCCGAGGAGACCCCAGAGGAGGCGCCGGCGGAGATACCGTCGATCCTGGTCCTTGGCGACGACAACAGACGGCAGGAGCTCATCGACGGCCTGGAGACGAAACTGGCGCTCCTCGACGCCCCCCTGTCGGCGGACCTCCCGCAGCTATTCTCAGGGGGGAACATAAAGCTGGCGCTGATATCGCTGCGGCAGACTGCCGACCGCGACCTCTCCATCTGCAAGCGCGTGGTGCCGATGGTGGAGAAAACCGGGGGGGCGGTCGTGCTCTGCGCCCCCGAGTGGACCCGCGTCTCGGTGCTCAAGGCGCTCAAGGCGGGGGCCCGGGGTATCATCAGCTATCCGCTGGATGCGTCGGACCTGAACGCTAAGGTCTCGGGATTACTCTCTGTTTGACATCTCCCCCGCCGAGTCAAAAAAACCGCTCTCCGGGGTGTGTTTTTTTGACTTCGGCTCGCCATGCTGCAACCGCTTCAGCCGCCGCCACCCGCTTCCTGCCGAAATATCACTGTAAAATCCGCTGTTTGCACGCCACTCGCGGCACGGCACGCCTTTTGCCTCACCCGCTCTCATGACCTGCCATCCACGTTCCCATCATCGATCCCTTTGCGCCCTGCTGCTTCTGCTGGTTCTGCTCGCGTTGTCCGCCGCGGCCCAGGCGCAGCAGCAAAACCGCCTGCAGCGCATGAAGATCGCGCCCCACAAGGGATACACCAAGATCGACCTCTTCTTCGCGGCTCCCCCGGACTACGCCCTGAGCAGCACCCGGGACCGGGTCCGGCTGGTGGTGCGCGAAACGGATGCGCCCCTGTTCCGCAGGTTCCGCTCCTACAGCGACCCCCGGGTGGCCGGCGTCTTCACCTCTTTGCGCGACGGCGGTGTGAGTGTCGTCATCCCGGTGAAGGGTGGAGGGGCGGTAGCCCAGGTTGTGGGGGGAGGCGACGCCACCTTGCTCTCCCTGGTGATAAGCACGAACAAGGGGGGCGAGGCGGTGCAGCCGGACATCCTCCCGGGACGCGAAGCGATTCTGAGCGGCGCGGCCGAGCTGGTGAACGCGGTCGGTACTTCTCCCCGCGCGGCGCTCCCCTTCGTTCCCACCGACCCCAAGCTCTTGAAGAAACTGCTCACGGCCGACGAGGTCGCCCTTTTCCTGGCGGGAGAGGAGATGCTCTACGTCGGCAAGGGAGCGGAGGCGGTGCAAGTATTCACCCAGTTCGGGCAAAAGCCGCAGGCCGTGAGGGCCCTGGCGGGTTTCCGCCTGGGCGAGGCTTACGCCCTTCAGGAGCGCAACCGGGAAGCGCTCGCCGCCTTCAGGGAGGGGATCGCGCTCGCACCGGGGCACCTGGAACAGGCACCGGAGATGATGCAGCTCTACGCCGAGGTGCTGGCAAAGACCGGCGACCAGGTCCAGGGGAAGGCGCTTTTGGTGCGGCTCATCGGCGAACAGGCCGGGACTCCCTACATGGCGCCGCTCATGAACCGGTTGGCCGAGATCTGCGAGCGCCATGGCGATACCGAGCAGGCGCTTGCCATGTACCGCACCGTGGCGCAGCACGCAGAGGGAACCGAGGCCGCGGGTAGGGCCCTGATGAAGCTGGCCGACCGCGAACTGTTCAAGATCCAGCGGGGGCGCTATCCCTTGCTGCAGCAGCGCTACCAGGCGATCTACGCCGCCCCGGGAGGCCAGGCGCTCAGGGACGAAGCACTGTTCAAGATAGCGCTGCTCCCGGCACTCTACGGCCCCGCCGCGGAGGCGCTGGACTCGGTGGCGACCTACGACAGGCGCTACCCCAGGGGTATCTTCTCCACCATCGTCAAGAAGATGCACCAGCAGCTCCTTTTGCCGGTGTACCACGAACTGGCCCAGGCCAAGGACGACGCGGGTTTGGTGCAGCTTTGCCAGGACCACCGCGACGCCCTGGCCCTTTGCCTTGCCGAGCGCGGCTTCATCGAACGCCTCTCCGCCGCCTTCGAGGCCACCGGGAAGCGCGCCGAGGAGATCCGGTTCTTCTCCTATCTGGCGGAGCGCAGCTGGGTGGGGGACAACGGCCCCTTCCTGCTGGCCCGCATGGTGGAGGACGCCTTCGCCCTGGGAGACGTCTCCCTGGCCGAGTCCACCGCGCGCAGGTTCCTGATGCGCTTCCCCAACGAAGCGCGCGGCTACAGGCTGCGCGAGCAGCTGGCAAAGCTCTCCTTCGAGCGGGGGGATCTCGACGAGGCCCTCTCCCTGCTCGGCTTCCTGAAGGGGAAAAAGCCGCTGCCTGAGTTCGCGGAGAGCTCCTACTATTTCGGGAAGGCGCTAGCCCATGCAGGTGACCACAAGGGAGCCGAGGGGGCGCTTGGCCGGTTCATCCAGGCGGCGGGAACGTCGCCGCTTCTCAGCGACGCCTATCTCGCCCAGGCGACCGAGCGGGAGGCGCTCAAGGACCCCCGCGGGGCTCTGGCCGCCTATCAGCAGGCGGAGAAGATCACGGACGGGGAGCTGAACCAGCAGTGCCTGTACAAGATCGGCGAGTTGTACCTGCAGCTCGGGATGCCGGCCAGGGCGGCCGAGAGTTGGGAACAGGCGGTGCGGCAAGGGGGCTCGGGGAGCTGGGTCAAGCTCGCCACCATCTCTTTGCAGGACCTAAAGTGGCGGCTCAATCTTTCAAAGGAACTGCGCTAGCTGTCATAATTCTGACAGACGGGGCGGAAAAAGGGCGTAACTCCCTGGAGACAGGATAAAACCGGGCATGGTACGGGTTTTGCTGTAGCAGGAAGTGCGAAAAGGGAGGCGCTTTATGCCGATAGAGGGACTTTTTGGAAATACCGTGGAACTTTTGGGCAAGACGCTGGACTTAAGGGCCAAGCGCAACTCACTGGTGACCTCGAACATAGCCAACGCCGAGACGCCGAACTACACCCCCACCGACCTTAAGTTCGACGCCCAGCTCCAGAGCGCCCTGGGCAAGGGGAGGGTGGCGGTGACCCAGGCGCACCCCAGGCACATCCCGCTCAAGGGGCAGGCATCCAGGGTGGACCAGGTGCAGGGTGACCTGGTGGAGGTGCCCGGGAAGAACCGGGGCCCCGACGGCAACGCGGTCGAGCTCGAGACCGAGATGGGCAGGCTGTCGGAGAACCAGATCATGTACAACGCCACGGTGCAGCTGCTCAGCAAGAAATTCGAAGGGTTGAAACAGGCGATAAGGGGTACTCTCTAATGGACTTTTTTTCGGCAATGGACATAAGCGCGTCGGCGCTTGCGGCGGAACGGACCAGGATGAACCTCATTTCCAGCAACCTCGCCAACGTCAACTCGACGCGGACGGCGGAAGGGGGCCCCTACCGCCGCAAGGACGCGGTCTTCACCGCGACCGCGCCCAACCAGGGAAAGGGCTCCTTCCAGAGCACGCTCGGCAATGCGATGAAGGCGAGGACGGTCGAGGTCTCCGAGATCGTCGAGGACCAGAAGCCCCCCCGCATGCAGTACGAGCCGAACAACCCCGACGCGAACGCGGCAGGATACGTAGCCTACCCCAACGTCAACGTGGTTGAGGAGATGGCGGACATGATATCGGCGAGCCGCAGCTACGAGGCCAACGTCACCGCCACCCAGGCGGCGAAGAGCATGGCCTTGAAGACGCTGGAGATCGGTCGCTAACCAAAAGGAGGCAGAGTAATGCAGATTGCAGCTATATCAGGCGTAGCAGGGGTATCGGAAACCGCTCTCCGTCCGGCCGCCGGGGCCACTGCGGCGCCGGGCCAGGGGTTCGGCAAGCTGGTGGACGAGATGGTGAGCAAGGTGAGCGACCTGCAGGTCCAGGCGGATCAGTCCATTCAGAGCCTCGCCACCGGCCAGGGTAAAGGGCTCCACGAGGTGATGATCGCCGTGGAAAAGGCGAGCCTCTCCTTCCAGATGCTGACCCAGGTCCGCAACAAGGCGGTGGAAGCGTACCAGGAAATCATGAGGATGCCGGTCTAGCCCCTCCCGGGCTGCCTGCGGCGCTGTCCTTGGCGCCGTGAAGAAAAGTACAACCGTGACACGGGGATGCCATGCCGGAAGGCCTTAAAAAATTACTGGAACCTTTTCTCGCTCTGAGCGTATCCAAGCGGCTCATGATCGGCGGGGCGGCTCTCATCTCCCTGATCGCCTTCGCCGTGCTGATCGCCGTGGCCAACAAGACGGACTACCGTCCCCTGTTCGCCAACCTGTCGGCGGAGGATTCCGGGGAGATGGTGAAGAAGCTCAAGGAGCTGAAAGTCCCGTACCAGATCTCCGAGGATGGCAAGGCCCTCCTGGTCCCGGCGGAAAAGGTGCACGAGCTGAGACTCACCATGGCGAGCGACGGGCTGCCTCAGGGAGGTGGGGTCGGTTTCGAGATCTTCGACCGGAAGAACTTCGGCATGACCGAGTTCGTGCAGAAGCTCAACTACCAGCGCGCCCTGCAGGGGGAGCTCTCCCGGACCATCGGACAGCTGACCGGGGTGGAGTCGGCCCGGGTGCACCTGGCGATCCCGGAGAAGTCGCTCTTCAAGGAATCTGAGAAACCTCCCACCGCTTCGGTGGTGCTGAAGATGCGTTCCAACCGCACCCTGAGCGAGTCCGAGATGCAGGGGGTGGTGCACCTGGTGGCCGCCTCCATCGAGGGGATGGACCCCGAGAACGTCTCGGTGATGGACAGCCGCGGCAAGATGCTGAGCAAGCGCTCCGCGGGGGACGCAACAGACAAACTTGCCACGGTGAGGCAGGAGACCCAGCGCCAGTTCGAGAGGACGGAAGAGGACAAGCTGCAGACCCTTCTGGACAAGGTGGTCGGCACCGGCAAGTCCGTGGCGCGCGTCTCGGCCAACTTCGACTTCAAGCAGGTGGAGAAATACGAGGAGCGCTACGACCCGGAAACGGCCGCTGTGCGCAGCGAGCAGCGGAGCGAGGAAAAGGGGGGGCTGACCACGCTTGCCTCAGGGGCACCCGGCGTCCAGTCCAACCTCAGGGGCGGCCCGGCCGGCGCGACCACCGGCGGCGGCTCCAAGACCGACGAGACGCTGAACTACGAGGTGAGCCGCTCCACCGCCCGCACCATCGAGCCGGTGGGGAGCCTCAGCAAGGTGTCGGTGGCGGTGCTGGTGGATGGCAAGTACGAGCTTCCCCCCGGCGCCAAGCCGGGCGCGCAGCCGAAGTACCAGCCCAGGAGCCCGGACGAGCTGCAGAAGATCGAGGCGCTGGTGAAAAGCGCCGTCGGCTTCAACGCCGAGCGCGGCGACCAGGTGACCGTCGCCAACATCCCCTTCCAGGACAGCGGGATGGCCGAGGATGAGCCGGCGCCCTGGTGGGAAGCTCCCTTCGCGCAGGCGCTGCTGAAGAACGGGCTCATCGGGCTCGCGTTCCTGGCGCTGCTGTTCTTCGTGGTCAGGCCGCTGATGAAGGGGCTCAAGGTGGAGAAGCCGACCAGCTTCGTGCCGCTTGAGCCTGACATGGAGGCGATGCAGCTCATCGAGGAGCAAAGGCGCGAGCAGGAGATGCTCAAGATGACCCAGAATGAACTGATTGAGAAGGTGAAGCAGGACCCCTACCAGGTGGCCCAGATCCTCCAGAACTGGCTGGCGCAGAAATAGGAAAGCGATCAGGTGAATAACACGATGCAGCAGCGAGGTGCTGAATGACCGGAGCCGAGAAGGCCGCCATACTCCTTTTATACCTGGGACCCGAGGCCACGGCCGCAGTTTTCGAGCACCTGGACGACTTCGACATCAAGAAGATCAGCCAGAGCATGTCGCGACTGGGGCACGTGCCGCGCGAGGAGATCGCCGCGGTCGTCGCGGAATTCACCGACATCACCAACCCCGAGACCGGCTTCTTCTCCCAGGGGGAGGAGTTCGTCAAGAAGATCCTCGAGCGCGCGCTAGGTCCCGCGCGGGCGGAGAACCTGCTCCAGGAGATCCGCACCTCGGGGATAGGGGACATGGCGGACGTCCTTTCCAGCATGGACCCCCGTACCATCGCCAACTTCTTCTCGCAGGAACATCCCCAGACCATCGCCGTGGTGCTCGCCAAGCTGAAGCCCAAGCAGACCAGCGAGATCATCTCCCTTTTGCCGCAGGACCTGCAGGCGGAGGTGGTGATCAGGATCGCCGAGGTCGACCAGGTCTCGCCTGAGATCCTGGCCGAGATCGACGAGGTGATCAGGCTTGAGCTCACCGCCCTGGGCGGCGTGCAGAGGTTCAAGGTCGGCGGCGTGGAGAAGGTGGTGGACGTCTTCTCGCACCTGGACCGCAGCCGCGAGAAGAAGATCCTGGACAAGCTCGACACCATGAACCCGCCGCTGGCCGAGGTGATCAGGAAGCACCTGTTCACCTTCGAGGACATCTTCAAGCTGGACGATCGCGCCATCCAGACCATCATGAGGGAGGTCTCCAACGACACCCTGACGCTCGCCATGAAGACTTCCATCGAAGACGTGAAGAACAAGATCTTCCGCAACATCTCCAGCCGCGCCGCCGAGATGATCAAGGAAGACCTCGAGGTCATGGGGCCGGTGCGCCTGTCCGACGTGGAAAAGGCCCAGTCGGAGATCATCAAGGTTGTCAGGAAGATGGAAGAGGAAGGAAAGGTCGTGGTCGGCGGCCGTGGGGCGGACGATGTCCTTGTCTAACATCATCAAGAATGACGGTTTCGAGGTGCGTCCCTGGGTGCCGGGGCAGTTCGGCGCCCCGGTGAAACCGGTCGAACAGGGGGGCGGCTTCCAGCGCATCCGCATCGGGATGCCGGACGCCGAAGAGCCGCTGGTCGAGGAGGAACCGGAGCCCGAGCCCGAGCCCGAGCCGGAATTGCCGATGATGCTGGAGGAGGAGGCGCTGCGGCGCATCCGGCAGGCGCATGCCGAGGGGCTCAAGGCGGGGAAGGAGCAGGCTGAGGCGGACCTCGCCACGGTGAGCGGGGCGCTGGCGCAGGCGCTTCTGGCCACCGGGTCGCTTAGGGCCCAGCTGCTCCAGGAGTCGGAGGAGGACCTGTTGCAGCTTGCCATGCTGATCGCCAGAAAGGTCATCCAGCAGGAAATCTCACTGGACCCGGGGCTCTTGGCCCGGATGGTGCAGTCTGCACTGCAGCTCGCCTCGCAGACCGGGGAGGTGGTAGTGAGGCTGCACCCGGAAGATTACGCGGTGGCGATCCGCACTGGCGAACTGCAGCGGTTAATGGAAGCGAAGGGGGAGCTCTCCATCAAGGAGGACCCCACGATAGGCAGCGGAGGGTGCATCGTGGAGACGGCGCGGGGGAACATCGACGCGGGGATCGAGGCGCAGCTCGAAGAGGTGAGCAACCGGCTGCACGAGGAGAGGAACACCCGGCGCGAGGAAACAGCCTATGCCTGACCTTAAGCGCTACTTCCCGGTGGTCAACTCGATGAAGCCGGTCCGTTTCCACGGCAGGGTGACCCAGGTGGTGGGACTCGTGATCGAGGGGTACTGCCCGGAGAGCGCCGTGGGGAGCCTGTGCCAGGTCCACTCGCAGGGGTACCCCCCGATTCCGGCAGAGGTGGTGGGCTTTCGCGAGGACAAGACGCTGTTGATGCCGCTGGGCGAATTGCGCGGCGTGGGACTTGGCAGCGTCATCTCGGTGAGCCGCGAGAAAGCGGCGCTAGGCGTAGGCCCGGGGCTTCTGGGCCGTGTCATCGACGGTCTCGGCGCTCCCATCGACGACAAGGGACCCATCGCCGTGGCGGACGAGTACCCGATCTACGCCGCGCCGGTGAACCCGATGAAGCGGCGTCCCATCAGGAAGCCTTTGAACCTCGGGATCCGCGCCATCAACGGCCTGCTCACCTGCGGCGAAGGACAGCGGGTGGGGATCATGGCTGGATCGGGGGTCGGGAAATCGACCTTGCTGGGTATGATCGCCCGCTACACCGAGGCCGACGTCAACGTCATCGCCCTCATCGGCGAGCGCGGGCGGGAGCTCAGGGAATTCATCGAGAAGGACCTGCAGCAGGAGGGACTCAGGAAATCGGTGGTTGTGGTCGCCACCAGCGACCAGCCCCCCCTGGTCCGGATGCGCGGCGCCTACATCGCGACCACCATAGCCGAGTACTTCCAGTCCCAGGGGAAAAAGGTGCTCCTCATGATGGACTCCGCCACCCGCTTCGCCATGGCGATGCGCGAGGTGGGGCTGGCCATCGGCGAGCCCCCCACCACCAAGGGGTACACCCCCTCGGTCTTCGCGGCCCTGCCGCGGCTTCTGGAGCGCTCCGGCAACTTCCAGGGGGGGAGCATCACCGGGCTCTACACGGTGCTCGTCGAGGGGGACGATTTCAACGAGCCGATCTCCGACGCCATGCGGAGCATCCTGGACGGGCACATCATCCTGAACCGCGAGCTCGCGGCGCGCAACATCTACCCCCCCATCGACCTCCTCAACAGCGCCAGCCGTGTCATGTCCGACGTCACCTCCAAGGAGCACCGGATGCTGGCGGGGGAGTTCAAGGAGATCCTGGCCGCTTACCGGCAGGCCGAGGACATGATCAACATAGGCGCGTACAAGGCGGGGACCAACCCGAAGATCGATTACGCCCTGGCGAAGATGGACCGGATGATAGCCTATGTGAAGCAGGATGTGACTGACGGCGTCGGCGTCGAGGAGTCCATTGAGGCGCTGGCCGCCATTTTCGACGGCGGGCAGTCCCAGTGACAGGCAAACGGAGGCAATAAATCATGGCCGGATACGAGTTCAGGCTCGAACAGGTGCTTAAGTTCCGCAAGGAAGTGGAAAAGATACAGCAGCTGGAGCTGCTGGCGGCAAGGCAGCGCCACGAGACGGTCAGCGACCAGCTGAACTGCGAGGAAAAGGCGATCGAGGAGCTGGACCGGGAGTTCACGCAGCGCCAGATGGAAGGGATCCAGGCAAGCGACCTGCAGCTTTTCGGCGATTACCGCCTTAGAAAGCGCAACGAGATCAACAGGATCAAGGAGGAGCTTCCCGCCTTGGAGCAGGCGGTGCAGGAGAAGCGGGAGTCGCTCATCGTCGCCGCCAAGGAGAAGAAGGTGCTCGAGATCTTCAAGCAGAAGAAGCTGCACGCCCATAGGGTGGAGCTGCTGGAGAAGGAGCGGAACTTCATGGACGAGGTGGCGATCCAGGGCAGGGGGGCGCGGCAGTGAGAAGTCGATGGCACCTGACCCGCATGACGCTTGCGCTCTTCGCGCTCCTGATCCTTTGCACCGGCACCCCTTCGGGCGCGGTGGTGATCTCCGGCGACTCGGCCAGGGCCGAGGAAAGGCTGAAGCGGCTGGCCGAGAGGGAGGCCGCCTTGAAAGCGAAGGAGGAAGCCTTCCAGAGGGCGAACGCCGCGCTGGAGGCAAAGGTCAGGGAGCTCGACGCCGCCAAGAAGGGGCTGGAGAAGCAGATCTCGGCCAGAAAGAGCCAGGACGGCGACCGTTACAAGAAGATGGTCAAGATCTACAAGAGCCTGAAGCCCAAGGACGCCGCCGATCTTCTGAACAAGCTGGAGCCGAAGCTCGTGATCACCCTCCTCGACAACATGGATCAAAAGACGGTGGTGAAGCTGATACCGCTGATCACCCAGCCGACGGTGCTCGAGTGGAGCCGCCAGAACCTGGGGGGTAGATAGCCCGGTTCCCTTTCGGGGGCAGCCGGCGGAGTTGGGAGTCAAATCCAGGAAAAAAGGAGGTGAGAAAGGATGAATATGATGCAGATAGCAGTACAGGCAGTCGATGCCCTGCCTGCCGCCTCGAACCCGTTCGCGGCAGCCGCGGCGCCGGAACAGGGACAGGGGTTCGAAAAGCTGCTGCACGAAAGAAGCAAAGCCGTAGCAGGCGCGGGAGGCAACATGCCCGAGACCCTCTTGGATGCGGTGTTCCAAGGGGCGCCGCAGATTTCCGAGCCGGTCCTGCCGGCACTTCAGGAGCCGATGCCGCAGTTGGCGCCGATTCCCGCCGAGGAAAACGCAGGCGGCGATGCCATCGACCAGGATACGGACCTGACGCAGGTTGCCGATCCGACGAACGCGGCGATGCAGGTCGTTGCCGCTGTCACTTCCGTGACAGTGAACGCGGGCGCACCCGTCGCGGAGCAGCAGGGTCAACCCGGCACCACCCCGGTTGCCGAACCCCAGGGCTCTTCGGCTAAACCCGCTGAACTCCCTGAGGCCCCTGCCCGGTCCGAAGCTGACGGGGAGCGGGTGGCGGTTGCGGAAACCGCGGTGCACCAGGGAAAACCCGCCTGGGGCGAGGCGGCGCCAGAGGGGCGCGGCAACGAAGTGCAGAGGCCGCATCCGATGGCAGGCGACAAGGAGCCCAGGATGGCTGGGGCTCAAAAGGAGGGGGGACTTTCCGCGGAGAAAGCCCAGAGTTTCCCCGATGTCGCAAAAGCAAGCGGGCCTTCGCCCGCGCAACCGGGCAACACTGCAGCCGCGGAGCCCGTCGGGCGCACAGCTGCCGGCCTCTCCCTGCAGCAGGAGATAGCCGACCGGCTTGCCGTTTCCAAGGCGCAAACGCCAAACCGGCAGCCTTTGGAGGTTGCAGCCCAACAGGCCCCGCAGGGAGAAGATGCACAAGGGGCAGAGCAGGAAGTAGCAGGCGAGGCTCTGCGCCAAGGTGGGGCGGCCCGCGGTGAAGTGGCGCCGCAGGAAACGTCGAAGGTCGCTCAGCCGGCAACGAGCGGCACTGCGCAACTGGGAACAACCGGCACCGCGCAGCAGGCAACGAGCACCGTGCAGCAGGAAACAAACAGCACCACGCAGCAGGCAGCAACCGACACCGCGCAGCAGACAATAACCGGTACTGCGCAGCAGGCAGCAAGCAACAGCAGCCAAACGGCAACAGGCAACATGGCACAGCCGGCAGACTCGGCGCCGCAGGCGGCAGCAGCCGCAATCGGCGGGCAGGAGCGGAAAACCGAGGCACGCACCGGTCAGGCCAAGGGGGAGGGGCAGCGCCAGGAGCTGCGGGAAGCGGCAGAGGAGCCGCTTGAAGCAGTGAACGGCGACACCGTGACCCAAGGGCGTCCCGCAGTAAAACCGCAGGGCGGTTTCAGCGTCGCCGGCGATGCCGACCACGCGGATGGCCACGCTGGGGGAGCGAAGGATGCACCCCGGAAGGTTGCCGGCATCGAAGGGGCCGGTGAGGCAGCAGTAAGCAAGGCGCAGCAGGTCGAACAACCGGCGCAACCCCAGGCCGCCGCCAAGGCGACTAGGGAAGAGGGGGCGCTGCACCGGGACGTCCTGGCCCAGGTCAAGCAGGGGACCATGGTCCACGACGGCAAGGGGAACGGCACCATGAGCATCAGGCTCAACCCCGGCGAACTGGGCGAGCTGAAGATCCAGGTCCACATGGAGGACAACCGGTTCAAGGTCGAGGTGCACGCGGAAAACCGGACCGTCAGGGATCTCCTGATGAACAACCTCGACAGTCTGAAAGAGGCCCTTTCCGGCAAGGACCTGGCCATGGAGGGGTTCGACGTCTCGACAGGGGGCGGCGACTTTTTCGGACGCCAAGCCGAGCAGCGGGAAAGCCTCAGGCAGCAGGCGATGCCAAAGCCGGTGCGCCTTGCAGGGTACGAGGCTTTGGAAGAACGGCGCTTCACCTACGCGACACCTGCCGGCGGCGGTCTTCTCGACCTGAGACTCTAGAGGAAGGAGGAACAAAAGTGATAACCAATGTGACAACAGGGGCAACTGGCGCGAGCGCAGCCGAAGCAGCCATGAAAAAGTCCACCGGGATGAACAAGGACGATTTCCTCAAGCTCTTCGTGACCCAGCTGCAGAACCAGGACCCGCTAAACCCGCAGGACGGCACCGAGTTCATCGGACAACTGGCCCAGCTGACCCAGGTCGAGCAGGCCTACAACACCAACACCAACCTGCAGAACCTGCTGAACCAGGGTAACAACAGCACCAGCTTTGCCGCGGTCTCTTTGATCGGCAAGGAGGTGCAGGCGCTGGGATCCCAGGTGGACCTGCAGCAGGGAGCAACTGCCCAGCTGAACCTCTTCCTGGAGGGCTCCGCGAGCCAGGTGAACCTGACCATCCGTGACGAAAACGGCAACGTCGTCAAGACGCTCGATGCCGGGGCGCTTGCGGCCGGAAAGGCCAGCCTGGCCTGGGACGGCACCGACAATTCCGGGGCGGCAGTCGCACCGGGAGCCTACACATTCAACGCAGCCGCCGTCGATGTCAACGGCGAAAAAGTGGCCGCCACCCCCTTCATCAAGGGAAGGGTGGACGGCGTCGACATATCGGGCACCAACCTGATCCTCTCGCTGGGCAACGTCAAGCTGAACCTGACCGATGTGACCTCCGTAGCCCAGGGGGTGTAAGGTGATCGACAACAGCGTACTTTTTCCGCAACCGATCCAGGCCCCGGTAAAGCCCCGTCAGACGGGCGCGGTCCAGCCGGGCAAATCCGTGGGAGGGACCGTTCCCTTCGAAAAGGTGCTGGAGGGGAAGCTCCCCGGCCAGCCGGTGCGGCTGTCGCAGCACGCCACGGAAAGGCTTCGCTCGCGCGGGATCTCGCTGTCGGAAGAGGACATGAAGCAACTGAGAGGTGCCGTAGACAGCGTGGCGCAAAAAGGGGGGAAGGAATCCCTGGTGCTGCTGGGCGACGCGGCCCTGGTGGTTAGTGTCAAAAACCGGACAGTGGTCACGGCGATGGATCGACAGTCATTGAACGGGAACGTATTCACCAACATAGACTCGGCCGTCATCCTCTAGGAAGCGGCAGAAAAGGCAAACGACAACGACAACAAACGGGCTGGACCTCCAAGAGGAAGCCCCAGGGACACCGACCGACAGAGGTGCCCAGAACCAACATCAAGGAGGCAACACATGAGCATCACATCCGCATTGTTTACCGGCGTAAGCGGTCTTCTCAACAACGGCGAGGCCATGAACGTGATCGGCAACAACATAGCCAACGTCAACACGGTCGGTTTCAAGGGGGCCAGGAGCCTCTTCTCCGACCGCCTCTCCGAGTCGATCGGCAACAACTCGCAGGTGGGCAAAGGCGTGCAGCTGCAGACGGTGCAGAACCTTTTCACTCAGGGTTCCTCCCAGAGCTCCGAGAACGTGACCGACCTCTCCATCCAGGGTAACAGCTTCTTCGCGCTCAAATCTCCGGTGACCGCGGCTCCGGTTGCGCTGCAAAGCGGCGCCTACCTCTCCCGCGCCGGCGCCTTCCATGTGGACAACAACCTCTACCTGGTCAACCCCGACGGCTACCAGGTGCTCGACACCACGGGGAACCCGATCCAGTTCTCGCGTACCACCGGGTCCGCCACCACCGATTTCGGCAAGGTCACCAAGGTCGACCCGAACGGCCTGATCACCTACCTTGCCAGCGACGGCATAACCCTCAACTACTACAACACGACCGGGGCCGCCGGCCTTCCGGCTCTCCCGGCCAACCAGGCCGCGGTGCAGAAGATCGCGGTGGTGACCGCTTCCGACCCTACCGCCCTCTCGAAGCTTGGGGGCTCGCTGTACCAGGCGACCGCCGACGCGGGCGTCCCCGCAGCGGCCTTCTCGATTCCCGACAACCAGCCTAACGGGACCAGCGAGCAGGTGCTTTCCAACTCGCTCGAGCAGAGCAACGTCGACATGGCCAACGAGTTCGTCAAGATGATCATCACCCAGAGGGCCTACTCGGCCAACTCCAAGACCATCACCACCACGGACCAGATGACCCAGGAAGTGCTGGGGCTGATCCGCTAACAGCATCAGGCCAGGCCTGGGCGCGGCAGCCGCGCCCGGGCCCCCGGCTTGAGCTCCTTTCTCCCCGGAAGCCCCCCCCGTCCAGTGCCAAGCCCTCCCCCCAGGGCGTCTCAATCATCCGTCCCGACAACCGTCTGCAACAGCAGGATTTGCCGATCCCTTTCCAGTTCCAATGCCCCTCATGGAGTTTTGACACTACGGATCCCTTGACACCTTTATGGGCGGGTCAAAAAAATGACCCGCCGCCGCGTGGGCGATGCCAGTCGAGCCCAAGAAACAGGCCCGGGGGGAGGGGAGAGCGGCAAACCACTGCATTTGCGTCGCCTTTTCCGGGGGCGGAGCGGGAGGCGATGCCCCTTTGTTCCCGATCGCCGCAATCTGGCACTTCGGTTGCATGGGGAATCTACCCGTAGATACCAGTCACAGACAAAGGAGACGCTAGGTATGGCCGAGCAGGCAAAGGCGGAAGATCAACCCAAGGATAACAAGAAGATCTTTATCATCATCGGTGCCGTGGTGGCGGCCTTGGCCGTGGGCGGTGGGGGGATGTACCTTATCGGCGGCAAGGGTGGTGGTGCCAAGCACCAGCAGGAGCCGGCCAAGGTCGAAGGGGCTGCTGCAAGCGGGGAGAAAGGCGCCGCGAAGGAAGGCGAGGCTGCGGCCGCAAGCTCCAGCTACGCCCTGGAACCTTTCATCGTCAACATCTACGACGGGCAGGAGATGCGCTACCTGAAGCTCAAGGTGGAGTTTGAACTTTCCAGCTCGCTCGCCAAGGCCGAGATCGATTCGCACCTGGCTCCGCTTCGTGACGCGATCCTGATCCTGCTCACCACGAAGACGATGCAGGAGATCCAGGACCTGCAGGGGAAGAACACCCTGAGGGAACAGATACTTGCGGCAGCGGCCAAGACGGTGCCCGGCAAGGTGACTAAGGTATATTTCACCGATTTCGTGGTGCAATAAAAGGGTATGGGTTCGATGGAAAAAATCCTGACGAAGGAAGAGATCGATGCCCTGGTTGCCGCGGTGTTCGAGGGGACGCTGGTCCCCGATGCCGAGCTGGCCAAGGCGGGGGGGCACGCGGAGCAGTTCGACCTGCTCGACATCGAGGCGCACCGCGTCATCCCCAACCTGGACATCGTCTACGACGGGTTCATCCGCTACAACAGGGTGACCATGTCGAACCGTCTCGGCAGGATGGTGGAGATAAAGAAGGAGGAGGCGCGGCCGTTCAAGTTCGGCGAGTTCTTGAGCGTGCTCCCTTCGCCGGCCTGCATCGCCATCTACAAGATGGACCCGTTGAAGGGGGCCGCGCTGCTCGCTCTGGACAGCACGCTCGTCTTCACCATCGTTGACAGCATCCTGGGGGGGAGCGGCGTCGCTTCGGGCAACCGCATGAACCGGCTCTTCACCTCGATCGAACTGAGGCTGGTGGAGAAAATCGTGAAGGACGCGCTGGCGGACCTGGAAAGGGCCTGGGCGCCGTTGTGCCAGGCGAGCATGGCTTTGCTCCGTCTGGAGATGAACCCGCGCCTGGTGAACATCGTGCCGCCCGAGTACCAGGTGGTGACCATGTCGATGAAGGTGCAGATCGAGGAGACGGTGGGGAACATGATCCTTGCCATCCCCTTCCTCACCATCGAGCCGATCCGGGACAAGCTGAAGCGCGGCGTGCAGATGGACATGATGGTCGTCGACCCGCTCTGGTCCTACCGGCTTTCCGAGGAGCTGCTAGAGGCTCCCATGGAGGTCTCGGTGGAAATGGGCGGAGCCACCATAACGCTGGCCGAACTCCTGGAGCTTACGTCGGGTGACACCGTGATGCTCGATTCGGGGTGCCAGGACGAGCTGGTGGTGAAGGTGGGCGAGGTCAAGAAGTTCTTCGGAGTAGCCGGAACAAACAACGGCAACAAAGCCGTGCAGATCAGCCGCGCCGTGAGCGCAGGGGGTGCAGATTGACGGAAAAGCTGACACTTGAGGAGCACCAGGAAAGCCCCCAGATGAAGAATCTGGAATTCATACTGGATATAGCTCTGCAACTGACGGTGGAACTGGGTAGGACCAAGCTGCTGGTGAAGGATGTGCTGCAGCTGAACCAGGGATCGGTCGTGGAGTTGACGAAGCTGGCGGGCGAGCCGCTGGACGTGTTCGTGAACTCGAAGCTGGTGGCCCGGGGCGAGGCGGTCGTGGTGAACGACAAGTTCGGCATCAGGCTCCTGGACATCGTGAGCCCCAACGAGAGGGTGGACAAGGTCATATGAGAAACGCCGCGCTGCTGATAGGCGCAACGCTCCTCCTCCCGGTGCAGGCATGGGCCGGGCAGGAAGGGTCGAGCCCTGATCTTTTGGGGAGCCTGGCGCAGACGGCGGGTTCCCTGATACTCGTCATCGGCATCATACTGCTCCTCTATTACCTGGCGGGGCGGTTCCTGAAGGTGCCGCAGGGCGGGGGCGCGGGCTACATCCGCGTGGTGGAGACGAGGCACTTCGGCCCCAAGAAATCCCTGGTGCTGGTCGAGGTCGGCGGGGAGTACCTGCTCTTGAGCAACAGCGGTGAAGGGATGCAGTTCATCAAGCAGGTGGAGATGCTCGAGGAAATCGAGGTGGTCCCCGAGCGGGGTTACGAGACGCTGATCCCGGTCCAGTTGAAAGAGAGGGTCAAGACGCTCCTCCGCGGGAGCTCCCCCGGGGGGATCCCTCTCGGGCAGTTCAAGAAAAATGGTGACTTTGCGTGAGAAAGAAAAGCATGGCGGGAGCGCTGCTCCTGGTAGTCGCAATCCTGCTCCTGGCGGGAACCGCGCTGGCTGAACCGCTGGCGCTCCCCACGGTAAGCGTCGGGATGGGGAAGGTGAGCAAGCCGGCCGACGTTTCAGTAGTGCTGCAGATCTTCTTCCTGATGACCGTCATCTCGCTGGCTCCCAGCCTCCTGATGATGACCACCTCCTTCACGCGCATCGTGGTGGTGCTCTCCTTCCTCCGCTCCGCGCTCGGGACCCAGCAGGCCCCTTCGAACCAGATCGTGATAGGGCTCTCCCTGTTCCTCACCTTCTTCATCATGGCGCCGGTCTGGGAGCAGGTGAACAGCCAGGCCCTGCAACCGTACCGGGCCCAGCAGATAACGCAGGAGGAGGCGCTCAAGCGCGGTATCGCGCCGGTGCGGAAGTTCATGCTCTCCCAGGTGCGCGAAAAGGACCTGGCGCTCTTCATAAACCTCTCCAAGCTCCCCAGGCCCCGGAGCGCCGACGAGATCCCGACCCTGACGCTGATCCCCGCCTACATGGTGAGCGAGCTGAAGACCGCGTTCCAGATCGGCTTCCTGATCTTCATCCCCTTCCTGGTGCTGGACATGGTGGTCGCCTCGGTCCTCATGTCCATGGGTATGATGATGCTGCCGCCGGTCATGATATCGCTGCCGTTCAAGATACTGCTCTTCGTGCTGGTGGACGGCTGGGGGCTCGTCATCGGGTCGCTGGTCAAAAGCTTCGGGTAACCCTCGCGCGAAACCTCATGGCCCCTTTTGCACCCCGTCCCCGCCAAAGGGAACGGGGGCGCCGCAACAATCCCTTGATCTTAACCATCGCTTGGTTAACGGAGTTTTCCAATGACACCTGAACTGGTCGTGCAACTCGGGAGAAGGAGCTTCGAGGCCGTGCTGCTTTTGGCCGGGCCGCTTCTCATCTGCGCCCTCGTCGTGGGGCTTTTGGTCAGCATCTTCCAGGCGGTTACCTCGATAAACGAGGCGACCCTTGCCTTCGCGCCGAAAATCGTCGCGGTGATGGTCGCCATGGTGGTCTTCTTCCCCTGGATGATGACCTACATGAGCGACTTCACCCACGAGATCTACGGCATGATCGCCAACATGAGGCATTAGCTTGTTCCCCGGTCTGCCGATCAACGCACTGGACGACCTGATCCCCTTTGCCCTGGTTCTGGCGCGCGTCGCAGGTCTTTTTTCGGCCATCCCCATTTTCGGCAGCCGCGTGGTGCCGGCTCGGGTGAAGACGCCGCTTATCTTCGCCCTGGCGCTCCTTCTCTTCCCCATCATCCGCCCGGAAGCGGCCGTCGCGGCCAACGATTCGATCTCGCTGATGCTTGTCGTGATCAAAGAGGTGCTGATCGGCCTCACCCTCGGTATCCTCTCCCAGCTAATCTTCGCCGCAGTCGAGTTCTGCGGCTTCCAGGTCGGGATGCAGATGGGGCTTTCCATGGGGACCATGTTCGATCCCGCCACCCAGGCCAGCGTCCCCACCATGGGGATGTTCCAGGGAGCGCTGGCGACGCTCGTGTTCCTCTCCCTGGACGTGCACCACTTCTTCCTTTCGGCGATGGCGGAGAGCTACCGCATCGTCCCCGTCGGGGCGTGGCACGCCAGTAACGGGCTTCTCAGCTTTCTTGTCAGCGCCAGCTCGGGGATGTTCGTGGTGGCCCTGAAGCTCGCGGCGCCCGTTGCCGTGGCGCTGCTGGCCACAGGGGTGGCGCTCGGCATCGCCGCCCGCAGCTTCCCCTCCATGAACGTCTTCATCGTCAGCATGCCCCTCAACATCGGCATCGGGTTCCTGGTGCTCGGGATCTCGCTGCCGGTATTCGTGCGGGTCCTCAGCGGTTCGTTCGGCACCCTAACCGGGCAGATGCGGACCCTGTTCGAGCTGCTCAGGTAGGTAGGCCATGTCGGAAGACAAACATTCCAAAACAGAACAACCGACACAGAAGAAGATCTCCGACGCCAAAAAGAAGGGGCAGGTCCCGCGCAGCCGGGAGATCACCTCGGCGGTCACCCTTCTCAGCGCCATGATAGTTCTCTACGTCAGCTCCGGCACCATGCTCTCCACCATGAAGCGGATCATGCAGGAGACCTTCGGCGGCCTTTCCGCGAAACCCCTGACCCAGGCGTCCGTGCACGGCCTGATGATCAAGCAGCTGGGGTACATGGCAACGATGCTGGGGCCGTTCCTGTTGCTGCTCCTCGCCGTGACCGTGGCGGTGGAGGTAGGCCAGGGGGGGGTGCAGCTCACCTCCGAGAAGTTCAAGTTCGACCTGGGGAAGCTGAACCCGCTGCAGGGGGCGAAAAGGCTCTTCAACAAGGACTCCATCTTCGAGGTGACCAAGTCGTTTTTGAAACTTGGGATCGTCGGCTACATGGGGTACAAGGTCATGACCGAGGAGATGGAAAATATCATCTACCTCGTGGACAGCGATGTGGCGGGGATCGTCAATTTCCTGGGGCACCTGGCCTTCAAGATAGTGCTGCATACCTGCGGGGTGCTCATCGTCCTCGCGGTGCTCGACATCGTCTTCGTGAACTGGCGCTTCCTGGACAACCTGAAGATGACCAAGCAGGAGGTAAAGGACGAGCACAAGAACGCCGAGGGGGACCAGGGGATCAAGGCGAAGATAAAGCAGAAGCAGTTCCAGATGGCGCGCCGCCGCATGAGGCAGATCATACCCACCGCCGACGTGGTGGTCACAAACCCCACCCACTACGCGGTTGCGCTCAAGTACGACCGCTTGAAGATGGCGGCCCCAGTGGTGCTTTTCAAGGGGGTGGACCAGATGGCGCTGCAGATGAGGATCATGGCCAAGGAGAACAACGTGGTGCTGGTGGAGAACAGGTTCCTGGCCCGCGAGCTCTACAGCCAGGTGGAGGAGGGGGATATGATTCCCGAAGCGCTCTTCGCCGCGGTAGCCGAGATCCTGGCCTACGTGTACAGCCTGAGGATGCGGTAGCGCCTCCCCCGCAGGAGGCGCCACGAAAGTCAACCTACCCCCAAAGTATCAGCCCCGGATCGTACACGGTCCCAAGCTCCGGGTGCCTGGGCATCACCCGCAGCATGAAGCCGTGCCTGCCGCAGAAGCGGCACTCCAGCTCCCCCTTGAAGTGCCCGGCCTTTTCCGGGTCGGCCGCAGGCTTGAGCGGCACGATCTCCCCTCCCATGATGGCGCCGCGCGAGTCCAGCACCCCGAAGTAGACCTCCACCGCGATCTCGGAAAGCGGGATCCGCCCCGGCGTGATCTGCACCGAGATGGGGAGCATCTCCCCTACCGTCACCTCCTTCTGGATCTCGGCGTTTACCGCCACGATGGCCAGCTCCCCCCACATGCCGTGCAGCCGCTCCTTCCAGCGTGCCAGCTCCACCGCGAGCCTCAGGTCGTCCCGGTTCAGCCGCTCCCAGTGCTCGAAGGCGGGGAGGTAGCAGCGCCGGGCGTACTCCTGCACCATCCGGTCCGTGCTGAACACCGGGCAGAGCGTCTGCATCGAGCTCTTCATGAAGGTAGTCCAGCCGCGCGGGATGCCGTCGCTCCCCCGGTTGTAGAAAAGCGGCACGATCTCCTTCTCCAGGAGGTCGTAGATGGCGCGGCTCTCCACCTGGTTCTGGTAGGAGAGGTCGTCGTACACCTCGCCGCGCCCGATGGCCCAGCCGTTGTTGCCGCGGTACCCCTCGCACCACCACCCGTCCAGGATGCTCAGGTTGAGGCCGCCGTTGAAAGCGACCTTCATGCCGCTGGTGCCGCTGGCCTCAAGCGGCCTGAGCGGCGTGTTGAGCCAGATGTCCACCCCCTGTACCAGGCGCCGGGCCACCGAGATGTCGTAATCCTCCAGGAAGATGATGCGGCGCCGGAACTCGGGCTGCTGCGACAGCTGCACGATCTGGCGGATCAGCTCCTTCCCCTGGTGGTCTGCCGGGTGCGCCTTGCCGGCGAAGACGATCTGCACCGGCCGCTCGGGATGGTTCAGTATCTTGGAAAGCCGCTCCTTGTCGTGCAATAGGAGGGTCCCCCGCTTGTAGGTGGCGAAACGACGCGCGAACCCGATGGTGAGTATCTCCGGGTCGAGGACGTCCCCCGCCTCATCGATCTCCTTGGGGCTTGCGTCCAGCTTCTCCAGCTGCGCCCTTAAGCTGCGGCGCGCGTAGTCGACCAGCTGCTCCGTGCCGCGACGGTGCGTGCGCCAGAGCTCCGCGTCCGGGATGCGCGACACCTTGCGCCAGAGCTGGTCGGCGCTTTGCTCGAGCCACCTGGTGCCGAGGAACCGGATCAAAAGACCGGTCATCTCCTCTGAGAGCCAGCTCTTCTGGTGCACCCCGTTGGTGACGTAGGTAAGCGGCAGCTGCTCCTCGGGGAGGTCCGGCCAGACGTCCGCCCACATCCTGCGCGACACCGCCCCGTGCAGCTCGCTCACGCCGTTTGAGTGCAGCGAGAGCTTCATGGCCAGAACCGCCATGCAGAAGCTCTCGTTGCTCCTGCCGTGGTTCTGCATCCCAAGCGCCATGAACTGCTCCCGGGAGAGCCCGAGGCCGCGGTAGTAATGCCCCATGTAGTGGTCGAGGAGATCAGGGGGGAAATGGTCGATCCCTGCTTCGACCGGGGTGTGGGTGGTGAAGACGTTGCCCCCTCTCACCGCCTCCATCGCCTCGCGGAAGGTGAGCTGCCGCTCTTCCATCAGGGTGCGGATCCGCTCCAGTGCCAGGAAGGCTGCGTGCCCCTCGTTCATGTGGCAGACGTTGGGCTCGATCCCCATAAGCCTGAGCGCGCGGATGCCGCCGATGCCGAGCAGGATCTCCTGTCTGATCCGCATCTCCTGGTCGCCGCCGTAGAGCCTGGTCGTGATCTCCCGGTCGGCGGGGGAATTCGCCTCGAGGTTCGTGTCCAGCAGGTAAAGGGCCACCCGCCCGACCTGCACCCGCCAGACCTGGACCAGCACGTTTCTCCCCGGGTACTCAAGGTAGAAGACCAGGGGCTTTCCTTCCCTGTCCTTCTCCTGGTGCAGCGGCAGGTTGTAGAAGTCGTTTTCGGGGTAGATTTCCTGCTGCCACCCCTCCAGGTTCAGGTACTGGCGGAAGTAACCCTGCCGGTACAGGAGACCGACGCCGACCAGGGGGAGGCCCAGGTCGCTGGCGGACTTTAGGTGGTCGCCCGCCAGGATGCCGAGCCCCCCGGAGTAGATGGGGAGCGACTCGTGCAGGCCGAATTCCATGGAGAAGTAGGCAATGCGGGCGCCGGCGTTGCCGTGCCGCTCGTACCAGGTGCGGGAGGAGAGGTATTCGCTAAGCCGCTCCTCGACCTGTGAGAGGTGGGACATGAACCCTTCGTCCGCCATTAGGCTCTCGTAGGTCGCCTGCTGCAGGCTTCCCAGCACTTCGAGGGGGTTGTGGCGCGTCTGGCGCCAGAGTTCGGGGTCCAGCCGTTTGAAAAGGCCGATGGCTTCAGGTTCCCAGCTCCACCAGAGGTTGCAGGCGATGCGCTGCAGCCCAGCAAGCTCCTTGGGAAGAGAGGGGACGACGGTAAATCTGTGCAGCGTCGAGCTCAGGTTCATACCGCGCTCCTGGCTACTTGAGGCTACTCCGGTCTGCCGATGCCGAACTTTTCCAACCGGTATTGCAGCGTCTTGTAGCTCATACCGAGTAGTGGTGCCGCTTTGGCGATGACCCAATCCGCCCTTTGCATCGCCTTCATGATCAGGTCCCGTTCCAGGTTGTCGATGGATATCCCCTCGGCCGGGAAGTCAAAGGGGAGGCTCCCGGCGGGGGAGGCCTCGTGGTGCACCTCGGCCGGCAGGTCCTCGGGCTGGATGTACTCGCTCTCGGCCATGAGCACGCCGCGCTCTATGACCGATTCCAGTTGCCGCACGTTGCCGGGCCAGCTGTAGTCGAGCAGGATCTTCAGCGCCGGCTTGGCGATCCCCTTCAAGGGGATGCCGCAGGAGGCGCTGTACTTCTTCAGAAAGAAATCGGCCAGCGTCACGATGTCGTTGCCGCGCTCCCTGAGGGGAGGGAGGGTGATCCTGATGACGTTGAGCCGGTAGAAGAGGTCCTCGCGGAAGTTGCCGCGCCGGGTCTCATGCTCCAGGTCCTTGTTAGTCGCGGAGATGATCCTGACGTCGACGGGGATGTTCACCTTCCCCCCGACCCTGCGGATCTCCTTCTCCTGGATCGCGCGCAGAAGCTTCGCCTGCATGGCGATGTTCATCTCGCCGATCTCGTCGAGGAAGACGGTCCCCCCCTCGGCGGCCTCGAAAATCCCTATTTCCCTCGTGCCCGCGCCGGTGAACGCCCCCTTCTCGTGACCGAAGAGCTCGCTTTCCATCAGCGAATCGGGAATCGCGGCGCAGTTGATGGCGAAGAAAGCCTTGTCCCGGCGCGGGCTCCCGTCGTGGATGGCGCGCGCCACCAGTTCCTTGCCGGTCCCCGACTCGCCGTAGATGAGGACCGTGGTGGAGGTGGGCGCTATCTTGTTGATGACCCGGACCACCTCGTGCATCTTCGGGTGCTCCCCGATCATGTTGGGAAGCCTTTTGGTCTCCGCGAGCTTCTTGTGCAGCGCCTTGTTTTCCTTCAAAAGCCCGATGCGCTCAAACGCCCGCTGAACGGTGAGGATCAGGTCCTCGCGCTCCAGCGGCTTTTCCAGGTAGTCGAAGGCCCCCTTCTTCATCGCTTCCACGGCGGAGTCGATGGTGCCGTGGGCTGTCATCATCACCACGCACTGGGACGGGTTTTCAGTCAGGACCCGCTCCAGGAGCTCCATCCCCGAAATCCCCTGCATCTTGAGGTCGGTGAGGAGGAGGTCGAACTCTCGGTGCTGCAGTTGCTGCAGCGCCTCTTCCCCCCCCGAGGCGGTGTCGATCTTGTACCCCATCTTGGTGAGTATGGCGCTGAGGATGTCCCTCTGCCCCTTCTCGTCGTCGATTATCAGGATGCTGCCACTCATTGCGACTCCTTGCTCTTTTCTTGCCCCCGTCTGGACAGGGGGGCGGGGCGGCCTTTACGCCGCTGCTGCCGGGAGGGTGACCGAGAAGGTGGTCCCTTCCCCTTTGGTGCTCTGAACCGTGATGCTGCCGCCGTGCTCCCTCACTATGCGCTCGGTGATGGCGAGGCCCAGGCCGATCCCCGCCTCTTTGGTGGTGAAGTAGGGCTGGAAGACCTTCTCCAGGTCCTGGGGCTCGATGCCCGTTCCCTCGTCGCTGAAGGTGAGGCGGAAGAGGCCGGAATCCGGGTCCATGCTGGCGCCGATGGTCAGCTTCCCCCCCTCCGGCATCGCCTGGGTGCTGTTGCTGATGAAGTTGCAGAGGCAGTTGCGCATGAGCTCCGGGTCCGCCAGCATCGGCGGCAGGTCCTGGGGGATCTCCCGAACCACCTGGATCCCCCTCTCGTCGAGCCGGTCCTGCATGATCTGCATCGCCTTGTCCACGAGCTCAGGGTAGCATACCCGCTGCAGCCGCAGCTTCAAGGGGCGGCCGTAATTCATGAAGTTGAGCACCATGTAGTTGGCCTTGCGCACCTCTTCCTTGATGTTGTTGGCGATCGAATCCAGCTCCTGCGCCTTTTCGGGGCAGGATGGGAGGAATTCGCTCTTCAGGTGGTCGATGGCGAGGCTGATGTAATTGAGCGGGTTCCTGATCTCGTGGGCGATACCCGCTGCCAGCTGCCCCACCTTGGAGAGGTGCTCCGCCTCGTAGAGGCGCTTTTCAAGCTGCTCCTTTTCCCTCAGCTTCTCCACCATCTCGTTCAGGTTCTCGGCCAGCTCCCCGATCTCGTCGCCGCTTCCCACCTGGAAGGTGACGCTCAAGTCCCCCCCCGACACGTCTTTGACCCCGGCAGCCAGCCGGTGGATCGGCCGTGTGTAGCGGCGCGCCAGGTAGATGATCAGTATCATCCCCATCATGAACACGATGGTGGTGGCGGCGAGCCGCCTGACGAAGTTGGCGTGCTGGATGTCGCGGATGTTGTCGAGAAGGAGGTTCACCTGCACGTAACCGAGTTGCTCGTCCCCTACGATGACCGGAACCACCAGGTCATAGGGCTTGAGCGAGCCCCCTCCGCCGCCGCGGCGCGACGCCCTGAGCCCCTTCTCCAGCTTTTTGATTTCCCGTTTCTTGCCGACCTGGGCGGGATCCGAGGAGTTGATGATCTCCCCCTCGTTGTTGATGATGTTGATCTCGTTGACCCCTTTGCTCTTCGCCTGCTGGAGGTACTCGGTCAGGCGCGATGATTCGACCTCGGAGGTCAGGTCTTCCACGCTTAGCTGGATCGCCTTCGACACCACGGTCGAGCTCTCCTGGATCTCCCCCACCAGGTCGTTCTGGCTCACCTGGTTCAGGATGAAGAGCATCGCTGTTGCCACGATAAGCATGGTGAGCATGATCATCACCAGCTTGGTATTGAGTTTCATGTGATCCTTCCCATATGAGATTTCGCTAAGCTGGGAATTATACTGCGCTGCAGTGTGCTGGGCAAGGGGAATGTCCGGCAGCGTCAGGTCCAGATAAGAATCTCGATTAATTCTCTTCCATTAGGGTTTGGTTGCTGTTAAGATGCCGCGCGGCAATGCTTTGCCAAGGCCGGCAACGGCGGGGGGAGGTGCGCTCATGAGTTACGTCGTCGACAGGATTCCGGGTAGCATCAGGATCGACCCGGACGCGGGTGGGCAGGAACGTCAGCGCAAGCGGGAGAAGCCGTCCCGGAAGTCCGAAGGGATGGACAGCGTCAGCATCTCCGAAGAGGCGAAGCGGCGCAGTTCCCTGGAAGAGGTGGCGGACAGCGGGGAAAAAGCCGGCTCCTGATGCTAGCTGATGAACAGGGCCTTGTCTTCCTGGAAGGCCTTGTCGAAGGTCTCCAGCAACTGTTGTGCGGTCTCCGGACCGATCTTCAGCATCTGGGCCGGTTTCGAGCTCCCCAGATCGATATCCTCCTCCGGCTCCCGGATCCCGATGCCCAGCTTCAGGCAGAACAGGTTCGCCAGGGCGGTGATGGCGGTAAGGTTCACCACGGTCGGATCCTCGAACTCGTCGAATTCCAGCGTATGGTGGTGCAGTATGGCGCTGGTGAGGATCTCCGGGAAGTTCCACTTCCTGATCACGTGCGCTCCCACTTCGGCGTGGCTGAAGGGGTAGACGCTCCGCTCGGCCTGTCCGAAGGAGATCCCCTCGTTGTAACAGTGCTGCATGACTTCCTGGAACTTGTTGCGGTCCAGCGTGTTCATGATGATCTTGCCGATGTCGTGGAACAGCCCGGCGAGGAAGGCCTCCTCCTCGTTGGCGATGCGGGTGCGGTTGGCTATGATCCTTGCCGCGAGCCCGGCCGCGAAGGAGTGCTCCCAGAGCATCTTCTCGGTGAGCCCGTAAGGCTTGTAGACCTGTTTGACGGAAGCTGCGACAACGAGGCTTCTGAGCGTGCTGAACCCGAGGATGACGATGGCGCTGGAAAGTGTCTGGATCTGCCGGCGGCAGCCGTAGAAGGAGGAGTTGGAGATCTTGAGCACCCGGGCTGCGACGGCGGGGTCGGAGGAAACGATCTTAGCCAGCTCGTCCGCCGTGGCGCTGTCGCTCTCGATCAGTTGCATTACCTTTATCGCTACGATGGGAATGGTCGGCAGATCGGCCGCGCTCATGATCGCTGTTTCGAGTTCTTTGTTCATGCCTAAGGTGTCCTCGCTGGGGCCGGTTGCCGGTCAGGTTCCAAAATATACCAAAACGTTAGCTTAAGGCAAGCGGGGATTTAATGATTGAAAGGGGGGGCTCAGAGGGCTATACTGCCCGGAAAAAACGGGATAGGTCCTCTCATTGATAGTAAAGCAAACCGAGTTTATTAAAAGCGCCACGAAACCCTCCCATTATCCGGAGGGAAGCCTCCCCGAGATCGCCTTCGCCGGGCGCTCCAACGTAGGGAAGTCCTCTCTGGTCAACGTGCTGGTGAACCGGAAGAACCTGGTCCGCACCAGCTCCACCCCGGGCCGCACCCAGCTGATCAACTTCTTCCAGGTGAACGACGACTTCATGCTGGTGGACCTTCCCGGTTACGGCTACGCCAAGGTCCCCTTGGCCGTCAAGAAGGAATGGCGCCCCATGATGGAGACCTACCTCTCCAAGCGCCGCAACCTGCGCGGGGTGGTGCTGATCCTCGACATCCGCAGGACCCCGACCGAAGAGGACCAGCAGATGCTCGCCTGGCTGCGCGCCTTCTCCGTCCCCCCCATCATCGTGATCACCAAGTGCGACAAGGTCTCCAAGAACGAACGCGCCAAGCAGAGTTCCGTCATCATGGAGAAGCTGCAGCTGAAGAAGGAGGATCTAAACTACTTCTCGGCGCTCTCCAGGGAAGGGAAGGACGCGGTGTGGGCCCGCATAGATGCGCTGCTCGCGCCTGAGGCGGCGGAAACAGCGGAAATCCCGCAGGATCCGGCGCAGCTCGATCCGGTTATTGATTGACTTTCCCCGCCGGCTCTGTTAGTAAACAGACCGTAATCGAATAAAGAACCATCCGGGTGCCCCGAGAGGGGTTAAAAGGGAAGAGGGTGTGAATCCCTCGCTGTCCCGCAACTGTGAACGGTTATGAAAGCCGCAACTACGCCACTGACAAAATCGGGAAGGCGCGGCGAGTAAGATGACCCGTGAGTCAGGAAACCTGCCAGGATGAACGCTTGTCGCAACCTCCGTGGCAGAGGGGCTAAGCCGGAATCGTTTATAGACACGATTTTTGACCCGCCTTCCGTCATCGGAAGGGGGGTTTTTTTATGTCCAAAGTGGTACTGGTGACCGGCGGGAGCCGCAGCGGCAAGAGCAGGTTCGCCGAGACGCTCGCCCTGGGGTACCCCGCCATGCGCGGGTATCTCGCGACCGCCGAGGCGGGGGACGCGGAGATGGCCGAGCGCATCGCGCGCCACCAGGGGCGCCGCGGCGAGGAGTGGCATACCATGGAGGAGCCGCTGCAGGTCGAGGAGAAGGTCCGCGCCAACGACGGCCGTTTTCAGGTCATCCTCCTCGACTGCGTGACACTCTGGCTCTCGAACCTGCTGTTTAGTTGCGAGGGAGGGGCTGCCGAGGCGCTGTCGCGGGTGGAGCGTTTCACCGAGAGCTTCAAGAGCTTGCAGACCCCCCTGGTCATCGTCACCAACGAGGTGGGGATGGGGATCGTCCCCGAGCACCCGCTCTCGCGCACCTTTCGGGACCTCTCCGGTGAGGCGAACGAGTTGATCGCGGCGCGGGCGGACGAGGTGCATGTCTGCTTCGCCGGGCTGCCGCTGAAGCTGAAGGGATAGCGGCAGGGAATAAAGAGAATAATTTTAATGCAACGGAGGGAACCATGGAACTTCTGGAATCGGCGCTGGCTAAAATCCAGCCGTTAGACGAGGCGCTTTTGGCGCAGGCGCAGGCCAAGCTGGACAACAAGACCAAGCCGCAGGGGTCCCTGGGACTCCTGGAGGATATGGCGCGCCGCTACGCCGCCATCACCGGCGACCTCACCCCCAAGATCGGAAGGAAGGTCATCTTCACCTTCGCCGGCGACCACGGCATCGTGGAGGAGGGGGTCTCCCTCTTCCCGAAGGAAGTGACCCCCCAGATGGTGCTCAACTTCCTGCGCGGAGGCGCGGGGGTGAACGTCCTAGCCCGTCACGCGGGCGCAGAGGTGCGGGTGGTAGACGTCGGGGTCGATTACGATTTCGAGCCGACTGAAGGGCTCATCATCAAGAAGATCGCCAAAGGGACCCGCAACTTCGCCAAGGGAAGCGCCATGACCCGCGAGGAGGCGGTGGCCGCTATCGAGGTCGGCATCGCCCTTGCGGACCGCGCCAAGGCCGAGGGTATCGCCATGGTGGGGACCGGCGAGATGGGGATCGGCAACACCAGCCCCTCCTCCGCCATCATCGCGGCCTTCGCCGGCTGCAGCGTGCGCGAGGTGACCCATCGCGGCACCGGGATCGGGGACCAGGCGCTGGAGCACAAGATCAAGGTGATCCAGGCGGGCCTCGACCTGAACCGCCCCAACCCGGAGGACCCACTGGACGTGCTCTCCAAGGTGGGGGGGCTGGAGATCGCCGGCATCGCCGGGCTGGTGCTCGGTGCTGCCGCCAACCGGATCCCGGTCGTCGTGGACGGCTTCATCTCCACCGCGGGGGCGCTTATCGCCTGCGAGATGCATCCGAACGTCAAAGAGTACATCTTCGCCGCCCACAACTCGGTGGAGATAGGCCACCAGATGATGCTGCAGCGGATCGGCGCCAGGCCGATACTCGACCTGCAACTGCGGTTAGGCGAGGGGACCGGCGCTGCTCTTGCCATGGGGCTCATCGAGGCAGGCGTGAAGGTCCTGAACGAGATGGCGACCTTTGAAGAGGCCGGAGTGGCCTCCTCCTAGGAGATTACCCGATGAGACTTTTCCTGATCGCCTTCCAGTTTCTCACCATCCTCCCCCTGCCTTTCGCGGTCCGCTGCGAGGAGGAGGACCTGGGGCTCTCCATGTCCTTCTTCCCCCTGGTGGGGCTCGCCCTGGGGGCGCTCCTGGCGGGGGTGGACTACCTCCTCGCCCCGCTCCTTCCCCGGAGCGTCGGGGACCTGGTCCTGATCACGCTGATGAGCGTGGCGACGGGGGCGCTGCACCTGGACGGCCTGTCCGACGTAGCCGACGGGCTCGCCGCCCGCGGCTCCCGCGAGCGTTTCCTGGAGATCATGAAGGACTCCCGCGTCGGGGCCGTAGGCGCGGTTGCCCTGGTGCTGGGGCTGGGGCTCAAGTACCAGGCGCTTTTGGCGGTGCCGCTCCAGTACAAGCGGGAGGCGCTCTTCCTCTTCCCGATGGCGGCGCGCTGTGCCCAGGTGCAGATGACGGTGGGCGCGAAGCGGGCCAGAAAGGACGGGCTGGGTTCAGCCTTCGTGGGAGGGGCCGGGCTCACCCAGCTCATGGTCGCCTGCCTTCTCACCTTTGTCGCTGGGTATCTCCTGCTGGGGTTGACCGGCGTGATATGCCTGCTCTTTCTCTTTCTCCTCACCTGGTGCCTGAAACTATGGTCGCACCAAAGGCTCGGTGGGGTGACCGGAGACGTGATCGGCTGCGCCAGCGAATTGAACGAGATCTTTTTCCTGCTGGTCCTCCTGGCACTTTTGCGTCAGGGGGGAGCAGGAGCATAGGAGCCGCAGATGATGGAGAGAACACGCCTGCACCTGATCCGCCATGGCGAGGTGGAAAGGCCGCATTGTTACAACGGCCAGTATGACGTGCGCCTGACCGCGCGGGGGGAGGAGCAGTACCAGCTCTTGAAGCCGCGCCTCGACCCGGACCGGATCAGCGCCCTTTACACCAGCGACCTCATAAGGACCGTCCGCGGCGGCGAGATCCTTGGCCCCTACCTCGGCGTGGAGCCCAGGAAGGTGCCGCAGTTCAGGGAGCTCAACTGCGGGGAGTGGCAGGGGCTTTCCGTGACCGATATCCAGCGGGACCGCCCCGACGAGTGGGCCGCGCGGCTGGCGGACCTGGAGCATTTCCGCGCGCCGGGGGGGGAGAGTCTGGGGGATCTGGCGGGACGGGTGCTTCCCGCCCTGAAGGAGATCGTGGCGAGGCACAGGGGGGAGGAGGTGCTGGTGGTGGCACATGGGGGAGTGAACCGGATCATCCTCATGGATGCCATAGGCGCGCCCCTTTCATCCTTTTTCAGCATCGACCAGCAGTACTGCGGCATGAACCTGATTGATTACTACGCCGATGGCAACACGGTGGTGCAGTTGGTGAACGGCTAACGGCGTGGTGACGAAGCGCATCGTCATAGCGGCCCCCTCCAGCGGCTGCGGGAAGACCACCGTGACCCTGGGGATCATGGCCGCCCTGAAAAGGCGCGGCCTCAAGGTCGCCCCCTTCAAGGTCGGGCCGGACTTCATCGATCCCGGCTACCACCGGCTGGTGACCGGTGTCCCCTCCGTTAACCTGGACGGCTGGATCTGCGATCCCGGCTTCCTGAGGGAGAGCTTCCTGCACCATGCGGCCGCTGCGGACATCGCCGTCGTCGAGGGGGCAATGGGGCTCTTCGACGGGATCGACGGGATCTCCGAATCAGGGAGCAGCGCGCAGGTAGCAAAGGAACTTCGCGCACCGGTGGTCCTCGTGGTGGACGCGCGCAGCCAGGCGAGAAGCGCCGCAGCGCTGGTGCACGGTTTCGCCTGCTTCGATCCGGCGCTCCGGGTGGCCGGCGTCATCTTCAACAACGTCGCCAGCGAGAACCACGAACGCATCCTGCGGGAGGCGCTGGCCGCTGCGTTGCCAAGCGTGCAGGTGATCGGCTGCCTCCCCAGGGACCCCGCACTCGGCATCCCGTCGCGCCACCTGGGGCTGGTGACGGCGGAGGACAACCCTCTTTCGGATTCCTTCCTGGACCACCTGGTAGAGGTCGTGGAACATCACCTTTACCTCGACGCGCTCTTGGACCTGGACGTTGACAGGCTTTGGGAAGATGCCGCGCCAGCTGCCGTAAGCGCCTCGGCCGACCCGGAGCGGGTGCGGATCGCGGTGGCGCGGGACGCCGCCTTCTGCTTCGTCTATGAGGACAACCTGCGGCTTCTGGAGCAAAGCGGGGCCGAGCTCTGCTACTTCTCCCCGCTTGCCGACAGCTCGCTTCCGGAAGATATCGGCGGCATCTACCTCCCCGGCGGTTACCCTGAGCTCTTCGCGGCGCGGCTTGCCGCCAACCAACCTTTGAAAGAAGAGATCCGCGCGGCGGTGGAGGGGGGGATGCCCGTCTACGCCGAATGCGGAGGGTTCATCTACCTGACCCAGGGGGTCGCCGCGGAAGAGGAAACCCACAGCTTTGCCGGCATTTTCCCGGTGCAGAGCCGGATGCTGCCGCGCCGCAAGGCGCTCGGGTACCGCGAGGTGGAGTTGCTGGAAGATTGCATCATCGGCCGCAGGGGGAGCATCGCCCGCGGCCACGAGTTCCACTATTCCGAGATGGAAGAGATGCCCCCCGACGTGGAGCGCCTGTACCGGGTCACCCGCAAGGGAGTTGATCTCGCGCCGGAAGGGTACCGCTACAAGAATTGCCTCGCCTCGTACATACATCTACACTTCGGCAGCTCGCCTGACCTGGCTCCTCATTTCGTGGGAGAGGCAAGGGCATACCGCAAAAGGAGCCTTACTTGATGACGCAGATAGAATCGGCGCGTGCCGGCATCACCACCCCGCAGATGGCGCAGGTCGCTTTAGACGAACATTTGACGCCGGATTACGTCCGGGAAAAGGTGGCCCTGGGACAGATAGTGATCCCCTGGAACCACGTCAGAAAGCCCAAGGTGGCCGGGATCGGTGTCGGCTTGAGGACCAAGGTGAACGCCTCCATCGGGACCTCCTCCGACATCATCGACTACGAGGCCGAGGTGAAGAAGGGGCTCGCGGCGCAGGAATCCGGGGCCGACACCCTGATGGAACTCTCCGTCGGCGGCGACTTGGACCGGGTGCGGCGCGAGGTGATCGCGGCGGTGGACCTCCCGGTAGGCAATGTTCCGCTCTACCAAGCCTTTTGCGAAGCGGCCAGGAAGTACGGCGACCCCAACAAGCTCGACGAGGAGATGCTCTTCGACATCATCGAGAGGCAGTGCGCCGACGGCATGGCTTTCATGGCGGTGCACTGCGGCATCAACCTCTACACCCTGGAGCGCCTGAGGAAGCAGGGGTACCGCTACGGTGGCCTTGTCTCCAAGGGGGGGGTGAGCATGGCGGCCTGGATGATCGCCAACAACCGGGAAAATCCGCTCTACGAGAAATTCGACCGCGTAGTGGAGATCCTGAAGCGCTACGACACGGTGCTGTCGCTCGGAAACGGTCTTCGGGCCGGCGCCATCCACGACTCCAGCGACCGTGCGCAGATCCAGGAGCTTTTGATCAACTGCGAGCTGGCCGAGTTGGGGCGCGACATGGGGTGCCAGATGCTGGTGGAGGGGCCGGGACACGTGCCTCTCGACGAGGTCGAGGGAAACATCAAGCTGCAAAAGCGGATGAGCGGCGGCGCCCCCTATTACATGCTGGGGCCGATAGCCACCGACGTCGCCCCCGGCTTCGACCACATCACCGCGGCGATAGGCGCCGCCCAGTCTTCGCGCTATGGCGCCGACCTGATCTGCTACATCACCCCGGCCGAGCACCTGGCACTTCCCAACGAGGAGGACGTCCGGATGGGGGTGAAGGCCGCTAAGATCGCAGCCTACATCGGCGACATGAACAAGTACCCCGAAAAGGGGAGGGAGCGTGACAAGGAGATGAGCAAGGCGAGGAGGGACCTCAACTGGCAGCGCCAGTTCGAGCTCGCCCTGTTCCCCGAGGACGCCGCCGCCATCAGGAAGAGCCGCGTCCCCGAAGACGAGCAGACCTGCACCATGTGCGGCGACTTCTGCGCCTCACGCGGCGCTGGCAAGATCTTCGCGGGCGACCTGCGGGGTGACAAGATCTGATGCTGAGGGGAGTTTTGAAAAAAGGTGGACGGGTGGGATTCGGCTTGATGACGCTGGTTGCGCTGCCGCTTCTCTCCGCCACCCCGGCCTTCGCCATGCACATCTCCGAAGGGATACTCCCTTTCCACTGGGCCGCCTTCTGGTATCTGGTGCTGGCCCCCTTCGTCGCCCTCGGGGTGAGGCGCCTGAACGCCATCTCGCGCGAGGACCTTTCCCTCAAGCCGCTGGTGGGTCTTTTGGCTGCGGTGGTCTTCATCATCTCCTGCATGCCGATCCCGGTCCCGACCGCCGGGACCTGCTCGCATCCCTGCGGCACCGGCGTTGCCGCTATCCTGGTGGGACCTCTGGTCAGCGTGCTGATCGCCGCGGTCTCGCTGCTGATCCAGGCGCTCTTCCTCGCCCACGGCGGGCTCTCCACGCTGGGCGCCAACACCTTCTCCATGGGGGTGGTGGGCTCCTTTGCCGGGTGGCTCGCCTTTCGTGGCGCCCGGCGCCTGGGGGGAAGCCTCGCCGTCGCCGGGTTCGTCGCCGGACTTCTCGCCGACTGGGCGACCTACGCCGCAACCGCGCTCATCCTGTCGCTCGGCATCCGGGGTGAGGCGTCTTTTACGCCGCTCTTCGTCAAGGTGGTGCTCGCCTTCCTGCCAACCCAGCTGCCTCTGGGGATACTGGAAGGTGTCATCACGGCGGGGATGGTCACGCTTTTGTACCGCAAACGTCCCGATCTCCTGGTGAAGATGCGGGTAATAACGGAAAAGGAGCTCCCTGCCCATGCCTGAACGCAGAAGGAAGTGGAAGATACTGCTGATGCACCTGGTGCTGCTCCCGACGCTTTTGTTCGCGTTTTACTTCTTCACCCTGGCGCCCAAGTCCTGGGAAGGGGTGGACGAGGCGGTGGTGGAGAAGATCGCCAGGGAGCACGGACGCGAGGCAACTGCACCGCTGATCGAGCCGGGCTCCGGTGACCTCCTCCTTTTCGGGTTCCTGGTGGGGGGCGTGGTCGCCGGTTTCGCAGCCGGGTACTATTGGCGCCAGCTGACGGGGAAGGACAAGTAAGATGGCGATGCACCACCTGAAGGCGCATATCTGCGACGCCTCTCACCCGGTCAACCGCATCGACCCCAGGGTGAAGCTCCTCTGCGCCTTGGCGCTGCTGGTCATGGTAATCAGCTGCCGGGGCGTCGCCTTCCCGCTGCTGGTCTCGGTCTCAAGCCTCGCCCTCTGCCGCTACATCGGAACGACCTGGCGCCTCCTCGCCCTGCGCTTTTCCGAGCCGCTCTTCATCGCGGCCACCGTCCTCCTGCTGAAGATGTTCTTTTCCGGGAGCGACCCTCTTTTCTCGTTCGGCGTCGCAGGCTACGAGCTTGCCGCCTACCGGGAGGGGCTGAAAGAAGGGGTGCTCATTGCGAGCCGCATTCTGGGGGGTGTATCGCTCCTTGCCGTGGTCGGCTTCTCGACCCCGTTCACCGACCTGATGGCCGCGCTCTCCTGGCTCAGGGTGCCCCAGGTCCTGGTCGACGTGGCACTCTTCGCCTGGCGCTACCTCTTCCTGCTCCTCGAGGAGGCGCAGGTGGTCTACAACGCGCAGAAGAACCGCCTGGGCTACGTCGGCTACCGGCGCTCCCTCTCCTCGTTCGGGACCCTCGCCGGGGTGCTGGTGATCAAGGCCTTCGACAACAGCCAGAGCATCACCACCGCGATGGTGCAGCGCGGCTACGACGGCGACATGCCCATGACGCTGCAAAGGCCCCTGCGTTTGACCGAGGTCGCCTCCGCCCTCCTGTTCATCCTGGCGATGATCGCCCTCAGAAGCAGCGTGTAAAAAAGGATCAAACGTGGACACAAGAATCTCCGTCGACCTCCAGAGCTACAAGTACCCCGATGGCACCGTCGCCCTCTCCGACATCCGCCTGGCCGTGAAAAGGGGAGAGTTCACCGGCATCCTGGGTTCCAACGGTTCCGGCAAGACCACCCTTTTGAAGGTCATGGACGGGCTGATCAAGGGGTACCAGGGCGAGGTCCTTTTGGACGGTGACAACGTGCTGCGCCTGCACCCCCGGGACATCTACCGCAAGGTGGGGCTCGTGTTCCAGAATCCCGACGACCAGCTTTTCGCCAGCAACGTCTTCGAGGACACCGCCTTCGGCCCACGCAACATGGGATGCGCCGAGGCCGAGGTGCGGAGCCGGGTGGAGCAGGCACTTGCCAGCGTGGACATGGCCGAGTTCGCCGCCAAGGGGATCCACAACCTGAGCTACGGCCAGAAGAAGCGGGTCTGCATCGCCGGTCTTCTCGCCATGGGACACGAGATCCTGCTTATGGACGAGCCGACCGCCGGGCTCGACCCGATGGGGGAGTACCGCATGATGGAGCTCCTGACCCGGCTCAACAAGGAGCAGGGCGTCACCATCGTCATGGCGACCCACAGCGTCGACCTGGTCCCCATTTTCCTGCACCAGCTTCACATCCTGAGCCGCGGGCGGCTGGTGCGCGGCGGCACCCCGGAAGAAGTCTTCACCGCGCCCGACGAACTGGCCAACGTAAAGCTGCGCCTGCCTCACATAGCCGAGCTGATCTACAAGCTGAAGCACGACGAGGGGCTCCCCTTCGCGCGCATCCCGCTCACTATCGGCGAAGCCCGCAGGGAGATAGTGGAGGCCATGGGGAAATAGCTGCGAGTAGCTGCTGTGTTCGTCTACGTAACACCTGCCCCGTTCCAACCTGGAACATCGATTTTATTACTATGTGACAATTCCCTTATCACGTAAAAGAAAACACGTGGTTACGGCCAAGAGGCTGGCGGCACGGATGCTGCTATGCAGGTAAGGGAGTATAACAATGACGGTTGAGCACTCGCAGCGAGCGGATAATAGCCAGCTGGTTGCAGGCTCAAAGGAGTTAGGAATGGGAACTTTATTCATGGTGCTCGGCGCTTTTTATGCGCTGGCACTGGCGGTTCAGGCTGTGTGCTATATGAATAGCGTAAAGAAGCAGGCAGATCTGAAGGAGCTGAAAACTCTGGGTGAGGTGGCCAATCGGGAATGCTGCCAGGCCTAGCAACTGGATCGTGCAACAAAAAGCGGGGCGGTCTTTACAGGCCGCCCCGGTTCCCTGATGTTGCCTTCAACTCAGTACTTTAATTCCAAGACTTTCGCCCGTACCTTCCCGATCATTCCCGCCAGTGCCCCCATCTCGTCCAGCGTTTCCCCGTCCACGAACTTGACGTGGCTCAGGTTGGCCGGCATCTCCCCGAAAGTGGGGTCGATGGGGACCCAGGCTCCCCCCAGGTAGCTTTCGGCCCAGCTATGGTAGAGAAAGCCCTCTCCCTGGTAGACGATGCCTGAGACGAAGCGGGTCGGGATCCCGGCGGCGCGGGCCAGTGAAGCGTAGAGCCTCGCGTGGCTCTGGCAGTTGCCGCTGCGGCTTTTCAGCGTTTCCAGTGAAGACTGGCTGTCGGTGACGGCCCCCTTGATCTCGCGGGCCACCCAGTCGGACAGAAGCCGGGCTACCCGTGCCGGATCCTGCTCGCTTCCACGTATCTCTGAGGCTTTCGCCTTTATCTCCGGGTGATCGCTCGGTATCCGCTCCGCCGGTTCCCGATCGGCGGCGGTCGGGGGCGCCTCTTCGACAGGGGCGGGGTTGGGCAGAGTGATAAGCACCGTGCCGTCCGGCTGGCGCAGCACCTGCTGCCTTTTCCCCTGTAAGAGCGGCAGGTTGGTAGGGAAGCCTGTCAGCTCCAGCACAAGCTTCTGCAATTGGGCGGGACGCTCTATGGGAGGGGTGACACGGATCATGCTGAAATCCAGAATCAGGTCCGTCTTGCAGAGCGCGTCACGTGCCAGTTCGGCACGGGCCGTCGCCTCGTCCTCGGCCTCGGTGACCACCAACCCCTCGCGCACCGATTCCTTGAGCACGTTCCCCTGGAGGTCCACCCAGATATCGTTGTCGACCATGGGGTAGACGTCGTTTTTCAGATGGACCGCCGTCCGCCCGGGGGGAAGCGTCTCCTCGCCTACCACCTCCACCTTGAGTTTCTTAACCTTCTGCGCTTCCACGTCCAGGACGGAGAGCTTGTAGCTTTTCCCCTTGGACGCGCCCTGCATGAGCGGGTAGAGGTTCAGCGCGTGGGGGGGGTAGAGCGCTCCCTTCAACTTCAGGGTCCGCTCCTTCTGTCCGCTACCGGACCGGGAAACGATGGCCACACCTCTGGGAGTGACCTCGCCGGTGATGGCGACCGGGCTGCCGTCGATGCGGTTCTCAGCCGAGAACGATTGCAGCACCAGGTCCCGGGCAACCAGATAGGACTCTTTCGAGGTGGCCTCCCTGGAGAACCCCATCACCCGCATCTTCACGCTACCCTCGGAATCGATGCGGTACCCCGTATCGGTCCGGGTGATGGTTAGCCGGCTGAAGCCGACGCGCTCGTCGCCGAGCTTGATGCTGTACCAGCGCACTCCGAGGGGCAGCTCGGTCAGCTTCGGGAGGGGCGCCGCAAAAAGCTGGAGCGGCAGCAGCACCAGCAGCGAGGTGAAAATTAGCCGCAGTAAGTGTAAGGGAAGATCCATGACTATTCCTCGTGACCCAGCCCATCAAGACGACGCGGGGTCGCCGGACGGCACTGTTATTCGGTGTTGATTCCCATTAGGGTTATCCTTACGGGGTAAAGAATTTCCGGTAACTTATACCACAGCGGAAGCGCACCGCGCAACGCAGGAAAACCGGCTCATAGCGGTGAAAGCGGTACGGCCGCCAACCTCATTAACTACGCCGGCGAAAGAACTCTCTGATTAATTGCATTTAACTCGTTGCAGTTAAATTTCCTGCTGGGTATAATGGGAATAGATAACAGAGTTGCGGAGGATCAAAGGATCCTCCTTCCCCTAGCCGACTTGCCCTCCTAGTCGCTAGGGTTTTTTTTGCCTAAAATTTGACCGATTTTGTGCCAGTTGTTGCACACTTTTCCCGATTCCTATACAATCCCCGCTGTACTCATTAAACAAGTTCCCGCGAGAAGAGGCCGAATGTACCCCATCGTCACCATTACCGACCATTGCCGCAAATGCTACTCCTGCGTCCGAAGCTGCCCCGTGAAAGCGATCAAGGTGGAGAAAAGCTATACCGAGATCATCCCCGAGCGCTGCATCGGCTGCGGCAACTGCCTGAGCCACTGCCCGCAGCACGCCAAGGTGATAGCCGACAACGTCGAGGTGACCAATGCTCACCTTTCCTCCGGCGAGCCGGTGATTGCGGTTCTCGGCTGCTCGTTTCCCTCCTTTTTCCATCACTGCTCTCCCGGCCAGCTCTCGGCAGGGCTCAGGCGGCTGGGATTTGTCGAGGTGCACGAGGGGGCGAGCGGGGTGGAGCTTATCGCGGGCGAATATCGCGACGCCATTGAAAACGCCAACCTGCCGCTTATCTCCTCTCACTGCCCCGCCGTCGTCGACCTCGTGGAGCGGCACTACCCGCAGTTGATCGAGAACCTGGTGGGGGTCGTGACGCACATGGTCGCCATGGGGCGCTTTCTGAAACAGGTCTGGGAGGGAAAGGCCAAGGTCATCTACATCAGCTCGTGCATCGCCGGAAAATTCGAGGTGCAGGCGGAGCAGACCAAGGGGGCGGTCGACGTGCTCCTCACCTATCGTGAGCTGGAGTCCATCTTCAAGGAGCGGGGGATTGACCTCGCAGCGCTGGAGGAGGAGCCTTTCGACGGGAAGGAGCCGCACATGGGAAGGATCTTCCCGCTGTCGCAGGGGTCTTTCCAGGCCTTCGGCATCGAGGCGGACCCGCTCGACACCGAGGTGGTCACGGCCGAGGGGGAGGTCAATGTCATGGGGATCATCAAAGACCTCGCCGCTGGCAGGATCAACCCAAAGCTGGTCGATTTGCGCTTCTGCTACGACGGCTGCATCGGGGGGCCGGGCCGGAACAAGACGCTTACCGAGTTCTCCCGGCGCAACCTGGTAATCTCCCATCACCGCAACAAGATCCCGTACCGCACCTCGCAGGCCTACCTGGACGCGGAACCGGTGTCGCTTTCGCGCACCTTCGCCGACAAGTACGCTAAGCTCCCCACCCCCAAGGCGGGAGATGTGAAAAAGATCCTGCACGCCACCAACAAGTTCACCCAGAAGGACGAGCTCAACTGCCGCGCCTGCGGCTACCGGAGCTGCCGCGAGTACGCCGTAGCCGTGTACCAGGGGCTTGCAGACCTGGAGATGTGCCTGCCGCACAACCTGCAGCAGCTTGAGGAGGAGCGCGGGAGGCTGATCGAGAAGTACGAGCTGGCCAAGAGGGAGCTGGACCGCTACGGCGACGAGTTCATCGTGGGGAGCGACCGCAATACGCTGGAGGTTTTGGACCAGATCAAGCAGGTGGGGCCGACCCCCACCACGGTCCTCGTGCGCGGCGAGTCCGGTACCGGCAAGGAGCTGGCTGCGCGCGCCATTCACCGCTACTCCAAGAGAAACGACAAGCCGCTGGTCACGGTCAACTGCACCACCATCACAGATTCGCTCCTGGAGAGCGAGCTCTTCGGCCACAAGAAGGGGTCGTTCACCGGCGCAATCATGGAAAAAAAGGGGCTCTTCGAGGCGGCGGACGGCGGCACCATCTTCCTCGACGAGATCGGGGACATAACCCCGAAGCTGCAGGCGGAGTTGCTGCGTGTACTCGACCTGGGCGAGGTGAGGCCGGTCGGGGGGACCGCAGCGAAAAGGGTCGATGTACGTCTTATCGCGGCAACCAACAAATCGCTGGAGGACGGTGTCAGGGAAGGATGGTTCCGCGAGGACCTCTATTACCGTCTCAACGTCTTCTCCATCACCATGCCCCCTTTGCGCGAGCGGGTGGAGTCGATCCCCCAACTGGCACACTATTTCCTGGAGAAGGCACGCACGAAACTCAACAAGCACATCGACGGCATCGAGGAGCGGGCGGTCAGCGCCATGGTGAAGTACCCCTGGCCGGGGAACATCCGGGAGATGCAGAACGTGATTGAGCGCGCCGCCGTGCTCACCCACGACGACATCATCAAGCTGGGGAACCTCCCGCTCGCCTTCGCCGAAAGCTATGCCGAGGAGGCCGAGGATGTCATCGACCTGCGTTCCTTCAAGAAGGAGCGTGAGCCCCATGTGCTGCGGGTGGAGAAGAAGCTGATCCAGCGCTATCTAGCCGACGCTGGGGGTAATGTGTCAAAAGCGGCACAACTTGCCAACATCCCGAGGCGCACATTTTACCGTCTTTTGGCGAAACACGGGCTCAAAGGGCGCACGTTAAGGGCGAGGGAGGAAGCTGAGGATTAGCCGGCCCAGAAAAGGCTGGTCAAAATGATACAAATGGGCACATTTACCACGTTTGTGCCAAAAGTGGCCCACTTTGTATACACTGCTTTATAACCTTTTGGGGGCGATTTTTTTTCGGTATACGTGAAAACAACCACTTATCCTCGCTGGTTGCTTATTTTTTGAGTTGGCACGCATATAGCAATATGTAGGGCGTGTGTCACCAAAATTGAGCAACTAAAACAAAAGGAGAGCAGCAGATGGGCAGAATGAGGGAGAACCCGAGGTACAACGTAATTTCCATGAGGATCAGCGACGCAGAGCGTGAGACGCTCGAAGCAATAATGGACTCCACCAAGAAAAGCGTTTCCGACATCATGAGGGAAGCGATGGAACTCGTGAAAGCAAGAAGCACCGAACTTAGCCAGAAGGCGGCCTAAGGCCGCCTCGCAGCACCCAACCCAATAAAAAACGGCCGCGTTAAGCGGCCTTTTTTTATACCTGCAGCAAGCTGAACCCTACTTCACCTTCCAGGTAGTACCCTGCGCGCTGTCCAAAAGGACGATGTTCTTCTCCAGGAGCAGGTCCCTGATCTCGTCCCCCCGCTTGAAGTTTTTCGCCTTCCTCGCCTCGGCGCGCTCGGCTATCAGCGCCTCGATCTCTTCGCTCGACATCTCCATGTCGGAGGTCTTGCGGTCCTTAATGCGTTGCAGGAACGCGGCGGGAACGGAGTCGCAGATCCCGAGCACGGCGGCCAGTTTGCCAACCTCGGCCTTGACCTTTTCCAGGAGCGCCGTAGATGCGGTGGGAAGTTCCCTGTTGACCACGCGCACCAGGTCGAAAAGATGCCCGAGTGCCAGCGCCGTGTTGAAGTCGTCGTCCATGGCATCGCCGAAGCGCCCTGCAAACCCAGCCACCTTCTCCTCGAATTCGGCGTTGTCGGGGCCCGCGGCGGCACTTGCACCCGAAGCCAATCTCTCGTCTATCCCCGCGAGCGCCTTGTAGATACGCTCCAGCCCGAGCTCGGCTTCCTTCAGGTTCTGGTCCGAGAAGTCGATCGGCGAGCGGTAGTGGGCCGAGAGTAGGAAGAAGCGGAGCACCTCGGCGTCGTAGCTCTCCAGGATCTCCTTGATGGTGAAGAAGTTCCCAAGCGACTTGGACATCTTCTCCGAGTTGATGTTGACGAAACCGTTGTGCAGCCAGTATTTGACGAAGGGCTTGCCGGAGGCCGCCTCCGACTGCGCGATCTCGTTCTCATGGTGCGGGAAGATCAGGTCCTTGCCGCCGCCGTGGATGTCGAGAGTCTCCCCCAGGAACTTGGTGCTCATGGCGGAGCACTCGATGTGCCACCCCGGCCTTCCCTGGCCCCATGGGGATTCCCAGAACGGCTCGCCCGGTTTCGCCCCTTTCCAGAGCGCGAAGTCCATCGGGTGCTCCTTCCTCTCGTCAACATCGATGCGGGCGCCCGCCTGCATGTCTTCCAGGTTCCGCTTGGAGAGCTTCAGGTACCCCTCGAAGCGGTCCACGCGGTAGAAGACGTCGGAGCCGGACTGGTAGGCGAATCCTTTGTCGATCAGCTTTTGCACCAGCGCGATGATCTCGGTGATGTGCTCCGTCGCCTTCGGCTGGAAGGTGGGGAGCTGCAGCATGAGCCGCGCCATGTCGTTGTCGAACTCCTTGATGAAGCGCTCGGAGATTTCGTTGTAAGGAACCCCGTCGCGGTTGGCGCGGTTGATGATCTTGTCGTCTATGTCCGTGTAGTTCCTGACGTAGGTGACCTCCAGCCCCTTGGAGCAAAGGTAGCGGTAGATCATGTCGAACACCACGTTGGCGCGGGCGTGACCGATATGGCAGTGATCGTAGACCGTTACGCCGCAGACGTACATGCCGACCTTGCCGGGGTTGATCGGTACGAATTCTTCCTTGCTGCCGGTAAGGGTGTTGTAGACGCGTAAGGGCATGTCAGTTCCTCTTTTCAAAAATGTTGAAGGTCTTGCGACCGCATGTCATCTGTTGCCACTTATCTATTTCAAGCGGCACTCCCCGACGCCGTACAGGCGCGGGGCGATCCATTCTTCCTCTCCCTTTGGGCCTTCACCCACCGTAGGCTTCGGTCCGCAGGTGGGAGAGGGTTGGGGTGAGGGCGCTTCCCCTACTTCTTCTGCTCGCTCCAGGAGTCGCGCAGCGTGGCGGTGCGGTTGAACACCAGCGCGCCCGGTTTCGAGTCCTTGGAATCGAGACAGAAGTAGCCGAGCCTCTCGAACTGGTAGCGGCTCTCCAGGGTGGCGCCGGCGAGCGAAGGCTCGAGCTTGCAGCCGGAGAGGATCTCGATCGACTTCGGGTTGATCGAAGTGCGGTAGTCCGGCTCGTTCTTGCCGCCAGGGTTCGGGGTGCTGAACAGGCGGTCGTACAGGCGCACCTCGGCGTCGACGGCGTGGTTGGCGCTCACCCAGTGGATGGTCCCCTTGATCTTCCTGCCGTCAGGGGCGCTCCCGCCGCGGGAGCCGGCGTCGTAGCTGCAGCGGACTTCGACGATCTCGCCGTTTTCATCCTTCACCACGGACTCGCAGCGGATGATGTAGGCGTAGCGCAGCCGCACCTCCCGGCCGGGGGCGAGACGGAAGAAACCCTTCGCTGGCTCCTCCTGGAAATCGTCCTTCTCGATGTAGACCGTCTTGGAGAAGGGGACCATGCGGGTTCCCATCTCCGGGTCGTTGGGGTGGTTAGCAGCCTCGAACTCCTCGCTTTCACCTTCGGGATACCCTTCGATCACGAGCTTCAGGGGGCGCAGCACGGACATGGTGCGCGGGGCGCGCACGTTCAGGTCCTCGCGCACCGACTCTTCCAGGATGCTCATGTCGATGAAGCTGTCGCTCTTGCCGACACCAATGGTCTCGCAGAAGTTTACGATGGACTGCGGTGTGAAGCCGCGTCTTCTCAGGCCGACGAGGGTCGGCATGCGCGGGTCGTCCCAGCCGTCCACGAGCTTCTCCTGCACCAGTTCCAGGAGTTTTCTCTTGCTCATCACGGTGTAGCTCAGGTTCAGCCTGGCGAACTCGATCTGCTGCGGGTGGCAGGGGACCGGAAGCTGGTCCAGAACCCAGTCGTAGAGCGGGCGGTGGTCCTCGAACTCAAGGGTGCAGACGGAGTGGGTGATCCCCTCGATCGCGTCGGAGATGCAGTGCGCGTAGTCGTACATCGGGTAGATGCACCAGGCGTCGCCGGTTCTGTGGTGCTCCACCTTGCGGATGCGGTAGATGACCGGGTCGCGCAGGTTGATGTTGGGGGAGGCCATGTCGATCTTCAGCCTGAGGACGTTCGATCCCTCCTCGAACTCGCCTGAGCGCATGCGGCGGAAAAGGTCGAGGTTCTCCTCGACGCTGCGGCTGCGGTACGGGCTCTCCTTCCCTGGCTCGTTCAGCGTGCCGCGCAGGGCGCGCATCTCGTCGGCGGAGAGGGAGTCGACGTAGGCAAGCCCCTTCTCGATCAGGAGCACCGCGTAGTCGTAGAACTTTTGGAAGTAGTTCGAGGCGTAGTACATGTGCTGGCCCCAGTCGAAGCCGAGCCACTTCACGTTCTCCTTGATGGAGTCCTCGTACTCGATGTCTTCCTTCGTCGGATTGGTGTCGTCGAAGCGCAGGTGGCAGCGTCCGCCGAAATCAAGCGCCAGCCCGAAGTTGAGGCAGATCGACTTCGCGTGACCTATGTGCAGGTAGCCGTTGGGCTCCGGCGGGAAACGGGTGACGATGCCGGTGTGCTTGCCGGTTTTGAGGTCGTCGGTGACGATGTTCCTGATGAAGTTGGCAGCCTTTTCCGGCGCCGGGGTTTCTGCGGTCTTGGTCTCGGTCATATCGGTTCCTTTGCGCCTGAAATTCGCGGCGCGAAGTGTAATGGGTGCTCCTGATTGCGTCGATGTTGCTGGAGCCGACTAGTCTCCCCGCGCTACCTCCCCCTCCGGGGGCGGGGATTCGTGTGTCGAGATCGGCTTCCTCAAAAAATAAGTGATCTTCCGCTGACCCTCCGCGAAAATTTCAACTAAAGAGTCAATTGCATTCCCCTCGCCCTCTGGGAGAGGGGCAGGGGGGAAGGATGCGGGAATATTACCGCTCTTTCCGCTCCAAAAGGGCAACCCCGTAAGCGGCGATTCCCTCGCCGCGGCCGGCGAAGCCGAGCTCCTCGGTGGTGGTCGCCTTCACGTTGACCCGGTCGTCTTCGGTCGCCAGAGCCCTGGCGATGTTCTGCCTCATCTGCAGGATGAAAGGCGCCAGCTTCGGGCGCTGCGCAACTACGGTGGCGTCGACGTTGCCGATGCGGTACCCCTTGGCGTCGGCAAGCCCCATGACGTGCTGCAGGAGCTTGATGCTGTCGGCCCCTTTGTAGGCGGGATCGGTGTCAGGGAAGTGGCGGCCGATGTCCCCCTCGCCGATGGCTCCCAGGATGGCGTCGGAGATGGCATGCAAAAGGACGTCCGCGTCGGAGTGCCCGAGGAGCCCCTTGGCGTAGGGTACGTCGACCCCTCCGAGGATCAGCTTGCGCCCTTCCACCAGCCTGTGAACGTCGTAACCGTGCCCAATACGCATGTTGCTCATCCCTTTCCTTTCAAAAACGCCTCCGCGAGGACCAGGTCCTCGGGAGTCGTGATCTTGATGTTGCGGTAGTCGCCCGTGACGATGCGCACCTCGCCCCCCTGGTGCTCGATGAGGGAGGCGTCGTCGGTCCCGAGAAATCCTTCTCCCTTGGCACGCGCATGTGCGTCGCGGATCAGGCCGTAGCGGAAAGCCTGCGGCGTCTGCGCCAGCCAGAGCTCTTCGCGTGGCGGTGTCTCGGCGATGACGCCGCCTCGGACCACCTTCACCGTATCCTTCACCGGGACCGCGACTACGGCAGCGCCATACTGCATGGCGGCATCAGCTGCGGTTTTCAGCACCTGCTGCGAAACGAAGGGGCGCACCCCGTCGTGGATCAGCACCAGGTCGTCGTCAGCCGCCGCGCCTGCCATGGCGTCCAGGCCGTTGCAGACCGAGTGCTGCCGCTCCGCGCCGCCGGGGACGATGGAGCGCACCTTGGAGAAGCCGTAGCGGTCGACCACCTCGCTGTGGCAAAAGGGGATCTCCTGCTCAGGAGAAACGAGGTAGATCCCGTCTATGAACGGGGCGGCCTCGAAAACCGAGACGGTCCGGGCGAGTATCGGCATGCCGTCCAGCAGAAGGTACTGCTTGTTGGAACCGGCGCCCATCCTTTTGCCCATTCCGGCGGCAGGTATCAGCGCGAAAATCCTGCTCAAGGGTTACCTCTGAAGGTTCAAACGTCGGTTCTGAAACCGCCGAATTATACAGGTTGAGGAGGAAAAAACCACATAATTCTATGTCTGGCGACTCTCCCGAACCTGTCAGCCGGCCTCCCCTTAATGGGGGGTGTGGAAGACCAGGTACTGACTTGGCAGACGAGTGAGGGTCGCCGCGCCGTCGCTACCCTGCCAGGTCGGAGATGGCCTTGGCGAGGTCCGGAAGGTCGCTGTCCAGCAGGGTGCGGGGGTCGAGCAGGAAGGCGTTCTTGTTGATCCTGCCGATCACCGGGATCTCCGATTTCCTGAGCCGCGACTCGATCTCGTTGGGGGTGAGTCCCTCTACGGCGACCTCGATCAGCATGCTGGGGAGGTTCAAAAGCGGCAGCGTCCCGCCGCCGGCCTGGGAAAACCCCTCGCTCAGCTTGAAGCTGATCCCCTGCGCCGTGCGACGGCGTAAAAAGCCGGCGACCTTCTTGGCGCGCGCCGTCAATTCGGGAAGGGTGGCGGTCAGCATCTTAAGCGTCGGCACTTCCTTGAGCGCGACCATCTCATCCCGGTACAGGGCGAGCGTCGCTTCGAGGCTCGCCAGGGTGAGTTTGTCCATCCTGAGCGCGCGCAGCAACTGGTGCTTTTTCATCGCCTCGATGAACGGCTTCTTCCCGACGATGATTCCGGCCTGCGGGCCTCCCAGGAGCTTGTCGCCGCTGAAGGTGATGACGTCGACCCCGGCGCGCACGAAATCCTGCACCGTCGGCTCCGGTACCGGCAGGCGACCGGAGAGGTCTATCAGGTTGCCGCTCCCCATGTCGGCGAGCACCGGGACACCGGCGGCGGCGCCAAGCGCCACCAACTCCTGCGCGCTAACCTCGGCGGTGAAGCCAAGGACGGCGAAATTGCTGCAATGCACCTTGAGAAATACCGCGGTCTGCTCGTTCACGGCACCGCTGTAGTCCTTGGGGTGGGTCCGGTTCGTGGTCCCGACCTCCTTCAACGTCACGCCGGAAAGCCGCATCACCTCAGGGATGCGGAAGGATCCGCCGATCTCCACCAGCTCCCCGCGCGAGACCACCGCTTCGCGTCCGGCGGCCATCGAGCTCAGCGCTAGAAGGACGGCCGCGGCGTTGTTGTTGACGACGATGGCGGCCTCAGCCCCGGTCAGCTCGCAAAGAAGCGCCTCCACATGGCTGTAGCGGCTGCCGCGCACCCCGGCGTCCAGGTCGAACTCAAGGTTCGAGTAGGAAAAGGCTATGGTATTGAGCGCGTCGCGCGCTGCCTCGGGGAGGATGGAACGTCCAAGGTTGGTATGGATTACGATGCCGGAGCCGTTGATCACCCTGCGTAGGCTGGGCCTGGAAAGCTGGGCCAGTTCCCGGGCCACCTCCAGGCAGACGGCGGGTTCCTGGAAGGCGGAGTCGTCAAGACCGCCTGCGCGGGCGCCGCTGCGCAGCCTCTCCAGTACGCTGCGGACGGCTCTCAGCACCAGTTCCCTTGGGTGGGTCGCGATAAGCTTGCGCACCGGTTCCCACTCGAGGACCCGGTCGACTTTCGGGATCAATTTAAGCTGCTGCACCGGCACCCCCTCCTGCATCGAATGGCAAAGGGCTAATTTAGCTCAAAGCGGCGCCGGAGGCAAAGGAAAACAGGCGGAAGCAGGAGAGGCAATTGACAATTGACGATGGACAATTGACAACGAAAGGCGAGGAGAGACAGAAACCGGATTGAAAATTGACAACGGACGATTGACAACGCGAGGCGGTTGAGACGCAAGCTGGCTCGACGGTGGTAACTGACGACAAATAGATGGCAATGGAGTTAAAGAGTTAGGATGAGACAGGATGGAAGAGGGTGAGAAGCGATGGACAATTGTCAATCGTCAATTGTCCATTGTCAATTGGTGTTAAAGGTCCAGTCCTTTGCTGTTCCAGAGCTCGGTGGCGCTCTCCTCCTCGATCAGGACCTTACCGCCGTACTCCGCGTTCTTTTGCACCAGCATCTCGGCTAGGACCGCGTCCCTGTTGCGGAACGCTTCGATGATCTTCTCGTGCTCCTCTACGGAGAGCTGCATCCTCCCGGGCTTGCTGAGCGACGCCATGCGCAGGCGTTGGAACTTCTTCAGGAGCTGGGCGATCATCTCGTGCAGCTTCTCGTTCCCGGCGCCCCTGATGAAAAGGTCATGGAAGCTGTTGTGCACTTTGAAGAAGTGGCGCACATCCCCTTCCGCGGCGATCTCCCTCAGCTTCTCGTTGATCGCCTCGAGCTTGTTGATCTCGCGGGTGCTGAGCATCGAGCACGCCTTGCGGGCGGCATACCCTTCGAGGATGCTCTTGATAGCGTAGAATTCTTCGACGTCCTTCGGGGAGAAGCAGGCAACCAGCGCCCCCTTGCGTGGCACTACCGAGAGGTACCCTTCCGATTCCAGCTGCCGGAACGCCTCGCGGATGGGGGTACGGCTGATGCCGAAGCGGGAGGCAAGTTCGGGCTCTGCGACCTTCTCTCCGGGCTTGAGAGCACCTGACATGATCGCGTCCCGGATGGTCTCAAGTATCCGTTCTCTAAGGGTAAGGTGCTTCTCCACGCTCTTCTTCATACGGACCCCCTAAATGATCGGCCGTATTGTATACAGTATCCAAAGATTGTCAAGAACTTCCCTTTGTATTTATAGACTTTCACGTGAAAACACTTGAAATATCAAGACGGCAACGGTATCTTGCCCCCCTGAGGGAGTATTGCCTATGGATCCGGTCCGGCACCTGAAAATCTCGTTGGGAGTATTGTTGCTCCTGCTGTCGTTCGGCACCTTCGGCTATATCGCCATCGAGGGGTGGGACGCACTCGACGCCCTTTACATGACGGTGATCACCCTGGGCACCGTCGGCTTCAGAGAGGTTCACAACCTGAGCCCGGCCGGGAAGATCTTCACCATGCTGCTGATCTTCTTCGGCGTCGGCGTCATAGGTTACATCGTGGGCAGCCTGGCCCAGATCATGTTCGAGGGGCAGTTTCAGCGGATCATGGGGAGGAAGAAGGTGGAAAAGGCGATTGCTGCGCTGGAAGGTCACTACATCATCTGCGGGTTCGGACGGATCGGGTCACTGATCTGCAAGGAGTTTTCGGCGAAGCCGCTGCCGTTCGTGGTGGTGGAAAAGGATGCGGCCATGGTGGATCTCATGGAGCAGGACGGGCCGGGGTACCTGGTGCTGCGCGGCGACGCCACCATCGACGACGTACTCCTGAAGGCGGGGATCAAGAAGGCGAGGGGGCTGATTTCCGTGGTCACCTCGGACACTGAGAACGTCTACATAACCCTCACCGCCCGCGGCTTGAACCCGGACCTCTTCATTCTGGCGCGCGCCGGCGAAGAGGGGTCGGAAATAAAGCTGAAGCGGGCCGGCGCGAACAAGGTCGTCTCTCCCTACCTCATCGGCGGCTCCCGCATGGCCCAGGCCATACTGCGGCCAACCGTGGTCGACTTCATCGAGATCGCCACCGGGCACGAGCACATGGAGCTGCAGATGGAGGAGATCATGATCCCCCATCGCTGCGGCTTCATCGGAGAGACACTGGCGAGTTCGGGGTTCAGGAAGGAGACCGGGGTCATCATCGTCGGCGTGAAAAAGCAAAACGGCAAGATGGTGTTCAACCCGGAGTCCCACACGAAGCTGGAGGCGCACGACACGCTGATCGTTTTGGGCGAGCCCGGGGCGATCCAGAAACTTGAACAGCTGGTGGGGTGCGACTCCTGCGCCGAGGAGCTGATCAAAAAACACAGGAAAACTAATGGCTAAGCGCGTTTTCGTCCACGTCCCCTATCTGCAGATCGAGCAGCATCTTCCCTTCATCCTGGAGCGTAGACTCAACCCGGAGATCTTCTTTTCCGCCGACGCCCTGGATGCCCTGGCGCCGGCTCCGCTTGCCACCACGGCGCAGACGCTGAGAGATGCAGGGCTTAGTTGCACCATCCATGCGCCGTTCATGGACCTGAACCCGGGGTCCTTCGAGAAAATGCTGAGGGCCGCCACGGTGCGCCGTTTCCAGCAGGTGCTCGACGCAGCGCAGACTCTGCGCCCGGAGGTGATGGTGTTCCACCCCGGGTTCGACCGCTGGCGCTACGGGGAAGCGTCAGCGCAGTGGCTCGAGCTGAGCGTCGCCGTCTGGCGGGAGGTGCTGGTGCGGGCGGAGGAAATCGGCACGGTCATCGCCGTAGAGAACATCTTCGAGGAGGAGCCGTCGACCCTGAAGGCTCTCTTCGAGGCGGTGGAGCACCCGCGTCTTGGGCACTGCTTCGATGTGGGACACTGGAACCTGTTCAAAAAGGTGGGGATGGCGGAGTGGTTCGACGCGCTCGGGGGGAGGATCGCCGAGGTGCACATCCACGACAACGGCGGCACCCGCGACGACCATGCCCCTCCGGGAGAGGGGGAGGTCGACTTCGTGCAGTTCTTCGACCTGATGGAGCGCTACGCCCCCAACGCTGCCTACACCATCGAGGCGCACAGCAGGAGAGACTTGGAGAGGTCGCTTGAGGCGCTCAAGCCCTACCTTGGATAGAGGCGCCGCCTGCGGCGCTTGAGCGTCGCGGCGAGGTAGCCGACGACGGCCACGTTGACGATAAAGAGAGCGATGCGGGGCCAGACAGGCTTGCGCCAGATCTCGAAGAGTTCGATAGGAAGATAGATGCCTCCCGACAGAAAGCCCAGCCACTCCGCCCATGGCTGCTCTTTCCACAGCCCGTACGCTTCCGCCAGGCGCACCGCCGAATAGGCAAGCGCCGACAGGGCGAGAAGCCAAAGCTGCGGTTCGGTGATGCGGTTCGCAGTGTCGATGAAGATTGAGGGGTAGTGCCTTGCCGGGTTCATGTGCAGGACCTCGACCAGCTGCACGGCCATCTGGTGCAGGTCCTTGTGGATCAGCGTGAGCACGCCGCATCCGGCCGCGAGCACGATGATCCCTTTCATCCCTTCCATCACCGAGACTAACCGCAGCCCCTTGTAACTTGTCCCCTTCATCCCCGCCCCTCCGCCGGGCGCCGTCAGGCCTGCTGCAGCACCTTGAGCGACACCCCTTCCACCAGATCCTTCACCCTTTCGCGGTATTCCAGCATGTGGGCCGACTCCAGGTGCCGGTTGAGCGCCTCGAGATTCTGCCACTTCTCCATCACCGTCACGACCTGCTGGTCGAGCTTCTGCACCCCGATTCCCGACTCGACGTCGACCGCCGGGAAATATTCGACGCACCCTTGCTCGTCCCGGACCTTGGGGACGTTCGCGTTGAAGATCTCCAGGAACTCTTCGCGCTTCCCCTCCTTCACCGTTATCGAAGCTACCACACAGATCATTGTCATCCTCCCGATTATGTTGGATCTATTCGCGATAAGCCCCAGCCGGCTTATGGCATTTACCTGATATCTTCCCATCACCCCCGGAAGATGAAGAATACCGCTCCCGCCATGCAGCAACCTGCCCAGAGGTAGTCGAGCTTGAGCGGCTGCCCCATGTAAAAGACGGCAAAGGGGACGAAGACGGAAAGGGTGATTACTTCCTGCATTATTTTTAATTGTCCCAGGTTAAAAGTGCCGTAGCCTGCGCGGTTGGCTGGGACCTGCAGCATGTACTCGAAAAGGGCGATGCCCCAGCTGGCCAGGATCGCCACATATACCGGCGCGCTGCGCAGGTCCTTCAGGTGGGCGTACCAGGCGAAGGTCATGAACACGTTCGACAATACGAGCAGAATTATGGTTCTCATTGCGGTCCTTCATGGGAGTCGTGGTCTTGTCCCGGAGCATGGGCTTGGGGGCCGGGGGCGGCTAAAAAAGATTCAGGCAAGCCGGCAACTGCGCAGCATAGCACGACAGCGGGCGCCGGTGCAAAACTTTGGCGCTGACGGCTGCGTCCCCTTTCAAAAGCAAGTAAATTTATGTACCAATAATAATTAATAAAAACACTATTTAACTTCTACCTCGAAGTAACAATTGTTTACAGGACGCAAATGCAGTAGCATGCAGGGGTTTGCGCTGGATCAGCTGCATTTTTTTCCTGCTGCTGAATAATAATTTGCCGAGGCTACACAGGCTCACCGGGAAAACCAGATACTGCCACCTTTTTCCCTGAGACACAAAATTTTGCGCCGTACTTTATCTCCAAAGGACCGGCGTTATTTTCCAGAAGGGAACGAATCTATGATCATGAAGAAACAGGAAGCGTATTTGAAGGAGTGGCAGGGGCACGAGGAGCTTGCAGAGCAGATGCTCCCCATCATCGGTCGCTTGTACCGTGACCACAACATCGTGACCACCGTGTACGGCAAGTCGCTGGTCAACACCCCGACCATCGACATCCTCAAGGCACACCGGTTCGCCCGCCTGATCCTCGACGGCGAACTGACCGTGCAGGAGACTTACCCCATTCTCGAAGCCATCGGCAAGATGGACCTCGCTCCGGCCCGCATCGACCTGGGGAGGCTGGCGGTCCGCTACCAGTCGCAGCAGGGGATTTCCGTCGCCGATTTTGTGAGCCGCGAGCTTGCCTCCGTCAACACCGGCCGCACCCCGCTTTTGGACGAGCCGCAGGACATCGTGCTCTACGGCTTCGGCCGCATCGGGCGCCTGGTGGCCCGGATCCTGGTCGAGAAGTCCGGCTCCGGCGAGAAGCTCAGGCTCCGCGCGGCGGTGGTCCGCAAGGGCGGCCCCGACGACCTGGTGAAAAGGGCGAGCCTCTTGCGCCGCGATTCGGTGCATGGCCCCTTCAACGGGATCATCACCATCGACGAGGAAGAAAACGCGATCATCGCCAACGGCAACATGATCCGCATCATCTACGCCGATGCGCCGGAGAACGTGGACTACGCGCAGTACGGCATCCATAACGCCATCGTCATCGACAACACCGGCAAGTGGCGCGACCGCGAAGGGCTCGGGCGTCACCTTAAGGCGCCGGGGGTCTCCCAGGTCGTCCTCACCGCCCCGGGCAAAGGGGACATCCCCAACGTGGTCTTCGGCGTCAACAACGAGCTGATCACCTCCACCGAGAGCATCTTCTCCGCGGCGAGCTGCACCACCAACGCCATCGTGCCGGTGCTCAAGGCGGTGAGCGACAACTTCGGGATCGTGAGCGGCCACGTGGAAACCTGCCACTCCTACACCAACGACCAGAACCTTATCGACAACTACCACAAGGCGGACCGCCGCGGGCGGAGCGCCCCTTTGAACATGGTCATCACCGAGACCGGCGCTGCCAAGGCCGTCGCCAAGGTGCTTCCGGAGCTGACCGGGAAGCTCACCGGCAACGCCATCCGCGTCCCGACCCCGAACGTCTCGCTGGCGATCCTGAACCTGCAGCTCAAGTCGGAGACCGACGTCGCGACCCTGAACGGTTACCTGCGGGCTATGTCGCTTGACTCGCCGCTGCAGAACCAGATCGACTACACCAACTCCCCGGACGTCGTCTCCAGCGACATGGTCGGTTCGCGCCACGCCGGCGTGGTCGACTCTCTCGCCACCATCGTCCAGGGCAACCGCTGCGTACTTTACGTCTGGTACGACAACGAGTTCGGCTACAGCTGCCAGGTAGTGCGCATGGTGCAGAAGATGGCAGGTCTGGAACTCCCGGTGCTGCCGGCTTAACAGGCTAGATTCAACTAGAAACGCCGAGGGGGCATCCGGGAGACCGGGTGCCCCCTTTTTTGATCCTCCGCTGGAAAAGGTCACTCCGCTTCACCTTGCGCGTTCCGTTTTCTCTTGTCAAAACGGCCATTCAGGGTAAAGTTCTCGCTGCAAAGGAACCTGAACCATGAGCGAGCCCGAGAAGAAAGAGAAGGACCTGAAAAAAACTGCGACCATAGTTTTTATCGTGGCCGCATCGGCTCTCGGCCTGGTGCTCCTTTGTCTCGTCGCGTTCCGGATCTACCTCGCCACCTCCTATCCCGCGTCACAGCTCTCCCGCCTGGTCACCGACCGGCTGCAGCAGGATTTCTCCGTCAATAAGATAGAGCTTTCCGGCAGGACCTTGATCCTCAAGGGGGTGCGCCTGAAAAACCCGGCGGGGTTTAAAGCCGGGGAACTCTTCGCGGCCGACAGGGTGCTGCTCGCCCCGCGCTGGATCGAGCTTTTGCGTGGGGGGCAGCGCTTCAAGCTGATCGACGTGGAGGGGGGGAAGCTCGCCCTGGAAAAGGATGCAAACGGCTCCTGGAACTTCGAGAATCTACAGCGACACTTGGCGGCCAAAAAGCCTGCCGCGGGAAGAGCCGCCCCGGAAACGGTGATCGGCAAGCTCCTGGTGAAGAACAGCAGTATCACCGTGCAGGGGGAGGGGGTGCACGGGATCAATCTGCAGGTCTTCAACCTGGCGAGCGGCGGATCACGCAGCGCGCAGGTGGAACTCGCCTTCGAGGACGCCGCCCGCAACCGCTATCTCCTGAAGGGGACCGCCCGCCCGGGTGCTGACGCCGCTGTCGACCTTTCCCTAACCGCACCGGCCCTGTCGCTGAAAAACCTGGCGCAGCTTTTCAAGCTGAAGGATCCCGAACCCTTTCAGGATGCCCAGGGTGCACTGCAGGCGAGTGCGGTCCTGGCAAAAGGCGAGCTGAAAAGCACCGGGAGCTTCTCCTTCCGCAGGATACTGATCCCTGCTGCCCGCGGCGACTACCCCATCGCCGGTCTTTTGCAGTTCAACGGCGTCTACAACCTGTCCGAGGACACCGCACACCTGAATGAAGCGACACTCACCATAGACAAGATGGCGCGGCTGCAGGCAGGCGGAACCGTCACCGGCGTGAAGAAGGATCGCCAGTTCGACCTGCTTCTTGCCCTGGACGCAGTGGACCTTGCCCTGGTAAACGTGCTGCTGCCCGAGGAGTCGCGCCACGACCTCAATTTCGGCGGCAGGCTCCGCTGCGAATCTCTGCGCCTTGAGGGAAACGGCAAGGTCGGGGTCGAGAGCGTGGTGGGAAACCTGGAGTTACGGGACGGCTCGCTCGCCCGGGAGCGCGAAGTCTTTGCGGCGGGTGTGGCGGGAAACCTCGCCCTTTCCAGGCGCGGCGCGACTGTTACCGCGCGCGGCAAGCTTTCTCTCCCTACTCCCGACCCGAAGGCGCTGGTCCAGGCGCTGGATCTTCCCGTGGAGCTCACTCTCTCGGCCGGGCTAAAGCCGCTTCGGGCGAAGAGCGAAGGGTTTTCCGCCCGGATCATGGGTGTTGCCGTGTCGGGTCGTGCACTCTACGATGCTGGGGATTCCGAGCCGCTGCGAGCCGATCTCGCGCTGGCGACCAGGGAGCCGGAGCGGCTCAACCCGTTGCTCTCCCGCTACGGCATCGAGGCGCTCTCCGGAACCGGTTCAGGGAGCCTGCAACTTGTGGGGAAGGGGGCGCAGGAGCTGAATGGGGCGGCCCGGTTCACGGTCGCGAACCTGAAGGCCAAGCAGGGGAAGGAACCACTGGGGGTGAAGGCCGGTACGGCAACGGCCAACTTGAAGAAGCGGGGCGACAAATTGCAGCTACATGGGGATGTGCGGATCGCGGCGCTCTCCTTCCAGGGAAAGAGAGGCGACGCACGTTTCGCCTACCGGGTGACTGAGCGATACCTCTACCTGAACGGTATGCAAGCGTCATGGGGAGGGACCCGCTTCTCCGCTTCTAGCGTGAGCGGAGAAATCCCGGCCGCAGTGGTTACCGGCAACCTCACCCGACGTCCGCTGCGCTTCGACCTGGAGGGGGGTGGGCTTGGACAGGGGGATTTCCAGCTCTCCGGCCTCTCGGGGAGGGTGAGGGGGAGCCTCGTCGCCGACGGCAAGGAGAAATGGCTGGAAGGAAGCGCCGATCTCGCCTCCCGCACCCTATCCTGGCGCAAGCAGGCAATGGCCGCGCCCGTCTTGCATGCCGCCTTCGCCAGGCAGGGGGGGCGGGCCGAGCTGCGCGGGCAACTGCTGGGGGGGAAGGTGACGGGGCAGGCCGGATTCCGCCCCTTTTCTCCCGAAGCCGCTACAAGCTTCAACGTCAGCCTCACCGGCGCAGCCGCCAGGGAATTTGCGCTCCTTGCCTCCGGCGCGCCTGGCGTCCGCCCCAGCGCCGGTTACGTGGACCTGCGGCTGGAAGGGACCACGGGCGGCAAGAGCGGGCTTTCCTGCCGCTTCGACGCCAGGGGACGTGACCTTGCCCTCGTCAACGCCACGGGTAAAAGCCTCGTGTCGGGTGCCGCCGCCTCGGTCCAGGGGCGTCTGTCCGGCGGGACCCTCACCATTTCAGAAGCGAGCGCTGAGCCGGGGCGGGGCGTCAGGCTTACCGCGCGGGGGGAGGTAGCGGACGCTTTCTCGGACAAGCGGCGCGGTACTCTGCTATTCGCCCTGCCGGAGAGTTCGCTGAACGATCTGGTGGAGTCCCTCATCAACCTCGCACCGCCGCTGATCCAGGAAGCGACGCTGAAGGGGAGCGTGGCGGCGGAAGGGAGGGTCGAGCTGCGCGAAGGGCGCAAGCTTCTCAACGGCGGGGTGACGTTTAGGGGAGGGAGGGTCGAGGCGCCGGCCCAGAAGTTCGTGGTGGCGGACATTAACGGCAGAATTCCCATCTCTTTGGAAATCGGGGGGAAGGGAAGTAGCGCCCCGCGGGTCACCCGGGAGTTCAGCCGGGATAATTACAGTCGGGTCCTGGCTCAACTGAGTGGGACCCCGCCGGGGGGGGAGCTGGTCACCGTGGAGAAGATCGGCTTCGGCTCGGTCCAAACCGGAAAGCTCACGGCGCAGTTGCGTGCGCAAAACGGGGTCACGGAGATCACCTCCCTGCGCACCACAATTTACGACGGGACCGTGCTGGGGACCGGCCATCTTGCCTTTACCGATCAGGCGACCTACCGCGGCGACCTTGTGGTGAACGGTCTCAGCCTGAGGGCCCTGTGTAAGAGCCTGCCCAACCTGGAAGGGTACATCTCCGGACGCTTGGACGGGGTTGTCAGCGTGCATGGCATCGGGGGAGATCAAAAGCGGCTGACCGGTTTCGTGGATCTCTGGGCGCGCGAAGGGGGGAGAGAAAAGATGCTGGTGAGCAAGCAGTTCCTGCAGCGCCTGGCGAAGCAGAAGCTGTCCGGTTTCTTCCTGAGCCGAGACCGCCCCTATGATAGGGCGGAGATCAAGGCGACCCTGGAGCGGGGTGAGCTCACCTTCAACGCGCTCCAGATCCTTAACACCAACGTCCTTGGGGTCCGGGACCTGAACGTCAACATCGCCCCGACCCAGAACCGGATCGCCCTGGACCACCTGCTCGAGTCCATCAAGGAGGCCGCGGTGCGCGGCGCGCCAGCGTCCGGCGGAGCGGCCCCGGCAAAGCAGCCGCAGCAGGAACCGGCGCCAGAGTTCAAGTGGGAGGAGTGAACAGTAACCAGGCTGTGTTATATTCACCGGGTGAATCAAGCAAAGATAAACAAAGGCATCGGAGGTATCCCATGAGAGGAAGATTGCTTAAATCGCTGCTGGCCCTGACCTGCTTTCTTTTCAGCGCCTGCGCCGTGATCACCGTCAACGTCTACTTCCCCGAGAAGGCGGCTAAGGAGGCTTACAAGTCGCTGGACGACATGCTCTTGAAACCGAGCGAGAAGCCGGGCGGGGAGAGCGCTCCCCCCGCGCCTGCGCCGCTGGAACAGCAAGGGCCCCAGAGCCGGCTCTTTGACCAGCTCCCTTCCTTGTCGCTGGTATCTGAAGCGTGGGCGGCCGACACCGATGCCGATGCCGACGCCCTGGCTGTGGAGCTTTCCAGTATGCCGGAGGTCTTGAAAGCCTATGACGATATGAGCAGCCGGCTCCCAAGGCTTACCGCGCTCTTCAACAGCGGCGCGATTGGGATCTCGAAACAGGGGCTGGTGGTGGCGCCGCCGACGGCAAAGGCGAAACTGGCGCCCCAGGACGAGAGCCTTTTGGCGGCGGAGAACCAGAGCCGCAAGACGGTGGTGATGAGCATGGCCAAGGCGATACTGAAGCTGCAGAAGCAAAAGGAAAGCAAGGAAGCGCTGAACCTGGTGCTGGGAAAAGCCGCGGCCACCTTCGCCGAGACCAAAAGGGAGGCCGCCCGGCCAGGGTGGTGGATGCAGTTGCCGAACGACCGCTGGGTGCAGAAGTAGCTGTCCAAAATTTGAACTGCGTGTTGAATATTTGAAACTACCCGTTTATACGCCACTTTTGGGTGCAGGAGTGAACCTTTTCCTGCCGGCTGTTCAACCTAGGGGTTCTCACGGCAACGGGGAGCTGTGTGGTTTCGCACAATTTAATGACTTGTTTTCAAAGGGTTACACGGAAGTAAGGTTTTTTTCGAAGTTGGCACCGCTTTTGTAATAGTGAAGACAGCAGCACGAACAAAAACCTTACTTTGCGCCGATGATGGAGTCCTCCTTTCGTCTCGGCGCTTTTTTTTTGTCCGCCGCTTTTCACTCGATCATGTCTTTCACGTCGGAGATGAAGGTCGGGTAGGTCCAAAGCACCTGGCGCAACTCCCGGTCGCTGATCCCGAACTTGAGCGCCAGGACGAAGATGTTTATGGTTTCGCCTGCGTTTTGGCCCAGAAGGTGTGCTCCCAGGATCTTTCCGGTTTCCTCCTCGATGAGCACCTTGTAAAAGCCCCCTGTTGTCCGATGCGGCGCGACGAGGGCCTTTTCAGGCCAAAAGCAGCCGCCCCAGCGAGGCGCGGGCCGCGGACCCCGAGACGTCCGGCATGATCTCCAACTCCAGCACTGCCACCCCCGTCAGCCCCACCTTATATTCCTCCTGCTCGATGGTGGTGCCGGGAGGGGAAAAGGTGAACTGCTGCCGCACGATCTCGCGGAACTTTTTGCCGTCCGGGGACCAGCGGAGCACGAATTCCTGCGTTCTTGGCACCTGCTCCTCGTCTATCAGGAGGTAGATCCGGGAGAGCCGCTGCGGCTCGTCGAAAAGAATCCTTACCATCTGCGGTCCGGGTTCCGCCGCACGCCACCCCGGCGCCCCCACCGGCTGGAGTGCCGCGTCTATCGGCTGGGCCGGGTCCTCGGAGCTTATTTCCACGCTGGCGATGCTTCCCAGATCCAGCCACTTGGTGCCGCCCTTGGGTTCCTCGCGGGACTCGCGGGAGATGATGGTCTTTCGCATGTGGTCCTCCTGTTTCATGTTGTTTTTGGGAGATAGAAGACAGCCCAGCCGATGATAAGCGCCACTTCCGCAGCGGCGTCGGCCAGGTAGATACGCGAGATGACTCGCTTTGAGGCGTAGATGACGTCGACTGCGGCAAGTGCAGCGGCGCTTCCCGCGGCAAGGTGCGCGACGGCGGGAGTGACTTCGTGCGTTCCGCCGGCCGTGAGGAGGACGGCACCTGTCACCGCCAGCACCGCCCCGACCGTCTTGACCAGCCAGAGGTCGGTCTTAGGGCCGGTCACCGCCATGAAGGTATTGATGCTGAAGATCGGCCAGACCCCGGTCAGCAGGAAGTACCATCCCTGGATCATGGCGAGGGTCTCGGGGGTCATATCCGGCCGTGCTCCGCGAAGCTGTAGAACTCGTTTTCCCCGATGATGATGTGGTCGAGCACCCTGATCCCCAGGAGCTCTCCCGCCTCGCAGAGGCGGCGGGTGACTTCCATGTCTTCGGGGCTTGGGGTAGGGTCTCCGGTGGGGTGGTTGTGCAGGAGGATCATTGCGGCCGCGGAGCTGCGCACCGCGACATTGAAGACCTCGCGGGGGTGGACGATGCTCTGGTTCAGCGACCCCTCGGAGATCTGGGCACGGGAAATGATGCGGTTCTTGCCGTCCAGAAGCAGCGCCAGGAACTGCTCCTTGTGCCTGTCCCTGAACTCCGGGTTCAGGTGCTCGAATACCTGCGAGGCGGAGGTGAAGCGTGTGAGCGACTCGATGGGGCGCCGGTCCCTTTCTCTTAAGCGCCGGGCTAGGTCGAGTGCCGCAAGGATGCAGGTGGCTTTCGCGGGACCGATCCCTTTCACCTTCTGGATTTCACTGCAGGAGGCGTCGGCTAAAAGGCTCAGCGAGCCGAACTGGAGCATCAGCTCGCGTCCCAGGTCCAGCGCACTCCGTCCGCTGGCGGCGTCGCCGCTCTTCAGGATCAAGGCGAGGAGCTCCGCCTCGGAAAGAAAAGAGGCCCCCTGCTGCATGAGCTTCTCGCGAGGGCGCTCCTTTTCGGGCCAGCACTTGATTCCGCCGCTCATGTGACCTCCCCGCCGGGTACCCGGCCGGAAAAAAACAAAGGTCAATGATACCCGATGGGGGGGAGTTTGCCAGACGCAGCGAAAACTAGAGGATGGGGAAGAAGATCAGGGCGAGGGCGCCTCCGCCGGCGAAGATGCGGTACCAGACGAAGGGGTAGAGGGAGTCGCGCTGCACCAGCTTCAAAAGGAAGGCGACGCTCAAAAAGCCGAAGACGGCGGAGGTGGAGATGCCGATCAGAAGCGGGAGCTCCTCCCCTGCGGGGATCCCGGTCTGCACCAGGTGCCCCACCTTCAAAAGGGCGGCGCCGGCCACGATGGGCAGCGAGATGAGGAAGGAGAAGCGGGCCGCCGACTCGCGGTGAAAGCCCAGAAGAAGCGCGGCGGTGATGGTGATCCCGGAGCGGGAGACGCCCGGCAGCAGGGCCAGGCACTGGGCCAGTCCGATAACCAGGGCGCACTTCAGGGTGAGCCGGTCCACCCGCCAGCGCTTGGCCCCGGCGGTGTCGGCGAAGGCGAGCACCAGCCCGAAGAAGACGAGGAGCGCCGCAATGGTCGCCGGGCTCTTGCGGAACATCTCGTCGATCGGCCCCTCCAGCATCTTTCCGGCCACCGCCGCGGGAATGGTGGCCGCGATGATGTAAAAAGGGAGCCGTCTAGCCGGCGTGTTGAGCCCGTTGCGGCATGCCGCCACGAAGTTGCCGATCAATTCAAGGATGTCGCGCCAGAAGTAGAGGACCAGGGCCAGGAAGGTCCCGATGTGGAGCGCGACGTCGAAGGTGAGCCCCGACTCGGGCCAGTTCAGGAATTTCGGGATCAATATCAGGTGGGCGGAGCTGCTGATGGGGAGGACTTCGGTGAGTCCCTGCAGCGTGCCAAGCACAGCGGCGTGTAAAGGGTCCATGCGTGTAACTCCCTGTCGGTAAACGATCCGGCACGATAAGCGAAACCGTCGCAGAAATCAAGAAGTAAACAGATTTGGGCTAATTAGAGTAGTCGCATTACACATTTCATGGTTTAATATTTGGCGCGAATATGTTATGTCTGCACAGTTTTGAACGCAATCGGCCGTTATGGCCGCTACTTGGAGGGACAAATGTTTGGGTTGATTCCGAAGGAAGAGAAATTTTTCGCCATGTTCAGGGACATGTCTCACAACATCATCGAGGGTGCGCAGCTCTTGAAGGACATGCTGGACAACTTCGACGACCCGGTCGCCAGCCAGCGCAAGATCAAAGAGGTCGAGCACAAGGGCGACACGATCACCCACGACATCATCAAGAAGTTGAACAAGAGCTTCATCACCCCCTTCGACCGGGAAGACATCTACGCCCTTTCCGCGGCGCTGGACGACATCCTCGACCTGATCGACGCCTCGGCGCAGCGCTTCGTCATGTACAACGTTGAGAAGCCGACCCCGGAGTCCAAGGAGCTTGCCTTCCTGATCCTCAAGTCCTGCCAGACCATCGACAAGACGGTGGCTCTTCTGGGCGGCAAGCTGGAGCCGATCAGCGCCTACTGCATCGAGGTGAACGCCCTGGAGAACGAGGCGGACCGCGTCTGCCGCGAGGCGATCAGCCGCCTGTTCGACGAGGAGAAGGATCCGATCCAGCTCATCAAGTGGAAAGAGATCTACGAGACGCTGGAAACCGCAACGGACAAGTGCGAGGATGCAGCCAACATCCTGGAAAGCGTGGTGGTAAAAAATGCCTGAGGTCACATTAGTCTTGCTGGTCGCGGTAATAGCCGCGGCGCTTTTGTTCGACTACATAAACGGCTTCCACGATACGGCCAACGCCATTGCAACCTGCGTTTCCACCCGTGCCCTCACGGTGAGGACCGCCATCTTCATGGCCGCCGGCCTCAACTTCGTAGGCGCCATGATCTCGACCAAGGTCGCCGCGACCATAGGCAAGGGGATCGTGGACGCCAGCAGCATCACCCAGGTAGTGGTACTGGCCGGGATCATGGGAGCCATCATCTGGAACCTGATCACCTGGTACTACGGCCTTCCCTCCTCCTCCTCGCACGCCATCATCGGCGGACTGGCGGGGTCGGTCGTGGCACATGCGGGCACCTCCGCGCTGCACTGGGCGGGATTGAAGAAGATCATCACCGTGCTGATTCTATCCCCGATCGTCGGCGCCTTCTTCGGCTTCCTCTTCATGGTCATCATGATGTGGACCTTCAGGAACAAGGCCCCCTACACGCTCAACAAGGTGTTCCGCAAGCTGCAGATCTTCTCCGCGGCAGTGATGGCCTTCTCCCACGGCACCGCCGATGCGCAGAAGTCCATGGGTGTCATCACCATGGCGCTGGTTAGCTACGGCAGCCTTGCCACCTTCGAGGTCCCCAACTGGGTGAAGCTCTCCTGCGCCGTCGCCATGGGGCTTGGCACCGCTGCGGGGGGGTGGAGGATCATCAAGACCGTCGGGCACGATTTCGTCAAGCTGCAGCCGGTGCACGGCTTCTGCGTCGAAACCGCGTCGGCAGGGGTCATCCTGGGCGCTTCCGCCATGGGGCTTCCCACCTCGACCACGCACGTGATCACCTCTTCCATCCTCGGGGTGGGGCTTTCCAAGAGGATCTCCGCGGTCAACTGGGGGGTCGCCTACCGCATAGTCACGGCCTGGGTCATCACCATACCAGCCTCGGCGACGGTCGGCTTTGTGAGCTACATGGTTTTCTCGCCGTTTCTCGGGAAGTAAAAAAGGGAAACGAAATAACGAAGTGACTTCGGGAGCGGTTGAGAAACCGCTCCCTTTTTTTTGGTGGGGTTAATCCAGTTCTTCTCCGACCTCCGCCATCTCCTCGGCGATCTCCGACTGGGCCGCGTCCTTGGACCGGAAGCGGAGCACCAGGTAATAACAGAGGAAGTAGGCGATGACGGCGGAGACGAAGCCGATCAGGGATGAGCCGAGGATGAGCGACTTGGCGTAACGCTCCAGGTTGTGCCACTCAAGGCTTCCCGAGATCTGGAGCTCCTTGACCCGGGCGCCGGTGAGGAAGGCGCCGAGCTTGTAGCTCACGCCGAGGATGGGGACGATGGTGACCGGCGTGTTGACCCAGGCGCCGGTGATGCAGGTGAGTTTGTTGAGCCTGAAAATGAAGGCGGCCGCGATGGCGAGGGCTGTGTGCAGTCCGACGAAGGGTGTGAAGCTGATGAAGACGCCGACCGCAAAGCCTGCGGCGATGTGCCCCGGATGGCTGTCCAGCGACAGTATGCTGTAGATCCTTTTTTTCCAGAGCTCTTTGTTGAACAACAGTCACCTCGAAATTTCGGCACAGTCTAAAGTTCCACCCCATCTTTGTCAAATGATTTGACTATGACAAAAGGGTCAACTGAATTGCCATGGTCCAGGAAACATGTTAGTATCCTAGCCTTTATTAACTGATTATCGAAGGTATCCTGATGCGCAAGGAACTGCTTAAGAAGGTAAAACGGGTCGTGGTCAAGATAGGATCCGGTGTTCTTACCGACGAAAACGGGGGGGTGGATCCCCGCTTTCTTGACGGGCTCGCGGCGCAGGTCGCGGAACTCAGCGGGAAGGGGGTCGAGGTGGTGGTTGTCTCCTCTGGGGCCGTGGCGGCAGGGCGCCAGGCGCTGGGGCTTCCTGACCGCCCGAGGACCCTCCCCCAGAAGCAGGCCGCGGCCGCGGTGGGGCAGTCCCGGCTGATGCGTGCCTACGAGGAAGCATTCTCCTCCTACGACCTCAAGGTGGCACAGATACTCTTGACGCGCGACGACCTTGCCAACAGGCGCCGCTTCCAGAACGCCCGCGGCACCCTGGACACCCTTCTTGCCTGCGGCATCATCCCGGTCATCAACGAAAACGACACGGTCGTGGTCGACGAGCTCAAGTTCGGCGACAACGACAACCTCTCGGCGCTGGTGACCAACCTGGTCGAGGCGCAGCTACTTTTGATCATGACGGACATCGACGGCCTCTACACCGCCGACCCACGCACCGACCCGAGCGCCACCCTGATCCACCAGGTGGGAGCGGTGACCCGCGAGTTGGAGCGGGGCGCCGGTGGCAGCGGCACTAGCGTCGGCACCGGCGGCATGGCGACCAAGCTCGCCGCGGCCAAGAAGGTGGTCAAGTCGGGTGTCGCGGCGATCATCTTCGCCGGGCGGGGGGAGCGCACCCTTTCCCGCGTGATGCAGGGGGAGCTCTTAGGCACCCTGTTCCTGCCGGCCGGCGAGTCGCTGAACCGGCGCAAACACTGGATCGCCTTCACCATCAAGCCCGCCGGCAGCATCGTCGTAGACGCCGGCGCGCGCGACGTCCTCTCCCGGCACGGCAGGAGCCTCCTTCCTTCCGGCATCGCAAAGGTGGAGGGGCGCTTCGACCGAGGCGCCTGCGTACGGGTGCTCGACCCCGAGGGGGTGGAGTTCGCGCGCGGCATCACCGATTATTCCAGCCAGGAAGTGGAGAAGATCCGCGGGCACCAAAGCGGCGAGATCGAGCAGATCCTCGGCTTTCGCTACGGCGACGACGTCATCCACCGGGACAACCTGGTCCTGCTTTAAAACTTTTCACAGAGGATGGAGGGAATGGAACCCTTCATCCCTGTCAATAAGCCTTTGGGTTTTGCCTTACGGGAGGTACACATGTCAGTTGCCGAACAGATCCGCAGCATCGCCGCCGAAGCCAGGCAGGCCTCCTTCGCCATGGCGAAGCTCTCCTCCGCCGCCAAGGACCAACTGCTCCTGGACATGGCGCTCGCGCTCATCAACGACGCGCCGCACATCATAGAGGAAAACAAGAAGGACCTTGAGGCCGGGCAACAGCGAGGGCTCTCCGCCGCGATGCTTGACCGCCTGATGCTGAACGAGCAGCGGGTCAAAGGGATGGCCGATGCCATCCGCGAGGTGGCGCAGCTCCCCGACCCGGTGGGCGAGGTGACCGGCATGTGGAAGCGCCCCAACGACCTGATGGTCGGGAAGATGCGCATCCCCCTCGGCGTCATCGGCATCATCTACGAGTCGCGCCCGAACGTCACCTCGGACGCCGCCGCCCTCTGCCTTAAAAGCGGGAACGCGGTGGTCCTGCGCGGAGGCTCCGAGGCGATCCACTCGAACCTCGCCATCGCCACCATCCTGAAAGCGCAGCTCGCAAAGCACGGCATCCCGGCCGCCGCCCTTTCCCTCATCCCGTTCGTGGAGCGCGAAGGGGTGACCGAGATGCTCAAGCAGGAGGAGTACATCGACGTCATCATCCCCAGAGGGGGGGAGAGCCTGATCCGGTTCGTGGTGGAAAACTCCAAGATCCCGGTGATCAAGCACTACAAGGGAGTCTGCCACATCTTCGTCGACGCCACGGCCGACTTCGAGATGGCGCGCGAGATCATCGTCAACGCCAAGACCCAGCGCCCCGGCGTCTGCAACGCGCTGGAAACGCTCCTGATCCACAAGGACATAGCGGAAACCTTCGTCCCCTTCATCTACGAGGCCCTTTCCACGCTCAAGGTGGAGCTCAGGGGGGACAAGGCCTTCCGGCAGTTCGCCCCCAAGGCGACCGAGGCGACCGAGGAGGACTGGTACGCCGAGTACCTGGAGCTGATCCTGGCGGCGGCGGTCGTGGACGGGCTCGATGCGGCCATCGACCACATCAACCGCTACAGCTCGCTGCACACCGAGTCCATCATCACCGGCGATTATGCGAACTCGCAGCGCTTCATCCGCGAGGTGAACTCCGGCGTGGTGATGGTGAACGCCTCCACCCGCTTCTCGGACGGAAATCAGCTCGGTCTCGGCGCGGAGATCGGCATCTCCACCACCAAGCTGCACTCGTTCGGGCCGATGGGGCTCACCGACCTCACCACCACCAAGTTCATCGTCTACGGCTCGGGGCAGGTGCGCCCCTGATTAAAGGAAACGCCAGATGAGACTGGGGATTCTGGGGGGGACCTTCAACCCCATCCATAACGCTCACCTGCGCATCGCGGAGGAGGCGCGCGACCTCTACCAGCTGGACCGGGTCGCCTTCATCCCGGCTGCGACTCCGCCGCACAAGCCGCTGGTGGGGGAGCTCTCCTTTGCCAGCCGCCTGGAGATGGTGCGCTTGGCTGTGGCCGACAACCCGGGCTTCATGGTTTCCGACATGGAAGGTGTGCGCGGCGGGCGCTCCTACTCTATCGACACGCTGCGCGAGCTGAAGGCGCAGTACCCTAAGGACGAGCTCTTCTTCATTGTGGGTGCCGACTCCTTCAACGACATCTCCACCTGGAGGGAATACGCGGCGATTTTCGGGCTTTGCAACGTGATCAGCGTGCAGCGCCCCGGTTCAACCATCACCAGCCTTGCCGAGGCCCTCCCTGTTGCCATAGCAGGCGAGTTCTGCTATGATTCGGCGGCTAAACGGCTCAATCACTGCTCTGGCCACGCAGTTTACGCGCTGGACGGGGTCCTTTTGGACATCTCTTCCAGCCACATCCGCCAGCTGGTCCAGGGCGGCCGCTCGATCAGGTATCTGCTGCCGGATGCCGTAGAGCAATACATAAAGGAACAGAGGTTATACGCTGATGCAAGATAAGGAAGTATTGACGGCCGAAGAGCGTGCCATCAAGTGTGCGGCATTCGCCCTGGACAAGAAGGCGCTCGACGTCAAGGTCCTGGAAATCAAGAAGATCTCCAGCATCGCCGATTACCTGGTGCTCGCCACCGGGCGCTCGGACCGCCAGGTGATGGCGATGGCCGACGCGGTAAAGCAGGGGATGAAGCCCTTCGACCGGTCGATAGACATGGAAGGGTACGAGCAGGGACGCTGGGTGGTCATCGACTACGGCGACGTTATCGTCCACCTCTTCCTGGAAGAGGTGCGCAACACCTACAACCTGGACGAACTCTGGCAAAGGGCTCCGCGGCTCGAGATCCCCGAGGAATACCTTTGGGAGAATAAAGGGGCATGAGGCTGAAGCTCCTTTGGGTCGGCAAGACCCAGGAGAGCTGGGTCAGGACCGGTATTGAGGAGTACGCGGGGCGCATCAGGCGCTACATGCCGCTGGAGATCCTGGAGGCCCGGGAGGAAAAGGGGGCGCAGGCCGCCGCGATGCGGGAGCGGGAATGCGAGCGCCTGGCGAAGCTGATTCCCAAGGGGGGGAAGCTGGTGCTCCTGGACGAGCGGGGGGAGGCAATGACCTCGCCGGAGCTCGCCTCCTTTCTCTCCAAAAACCGCGACCAGGGAACGCAGGACCTGGTCTTCGCCATCGGGGGGGCCTTCGGCTTCACCGACGCTTTCCGCAGCCAGGCCTTCAAGTCGATATCGCTTTCCCGCATGACCCTCACCCACCAGATGGTGAGGGTCTTCCTGCTGGAACAGATCTACCGCGGCTTCACCATCATTAACGGCGAGCCGTATCATCATGAGTAGCTGAAGGTTGTGATGTAAAAAGGGTGAAGCTCAACTTCACCTTTTTTAATTGGTCTCAAAAAATCTAATGAGGGAGAAAAGCCATGCCTAAGAAGCCTCTGCTCTTGATGATCCTCGATGGCTGGGGGATCAATTCCGACACCGAGTCCAACGCCATCGCGCAGGCGAAGACCCCGAACATGACCCGGCTCACCGCCGAGTACCCAAGCGGCACCATCGACGGCTCCGGCATGTCCGTGGGGCTTCCCGCAGGCCAGATGGGGAACTCGGAGGTGGGGCACACCAACATCGGCGCCGGGCGCGTGGTGTACCAGGATCTCACCCGGATCAGCAAGTCCATCGACGACGGCGATTTCTTCCAGAACCCCGTCCTTCTGGACTGTATGAAGAAGACGGTGCAGGGAAGCGGGAGGCTGCACCTGGCGGGTCTTCTCTCCGACGGCGGCGTGCACTCCCACGACACCCACCTCTACGCGCTGATCGACATGGCGAAGCGCAACGGCGTCCGCGAGGTCTTCGTGCACTGCCTCCTGGACGGCCGCGACACCCCCCCGCAGAGCGGGGTCGACTACCTGGCGAGGCTCGAGGCGGAGATGAAGCGCCTTAGCTTCGGCAAGATCGCCACCGTGATCGGGCGCTACTACGCCATGGACCGCGACAACCGCTGGGACCGGGTGGAGCAGGCCTACCGCGCCATGGTTTCGGGCGTCGGGAAACCGTACCCGTCCGCCGCCGCGGCCATCGAGCAGAGCTACCGGGACGGGGTCAACGACGAGTTCGTGCTCCCGAGCGTGATCATGGAAGCTGGCGCTCCGGTGGGTAGGCTTGGCGACGGGGACGGCTTCATCTTCTTCAACTTCCGCTCCGACCGCGCCCGCGAGATCACCCGCGCCTTCACCGATACCGGCTTCGACGGGTTCAAGAGGGAGGAATGGCCCAAGCTCGCCAGCTACGTCTGCATGACCAGCTACGACGAGACCTTCGGCCTTCCGGTCGCCTTCGGAAACGAGGAACTGGTCAACATCTTCCCCGAGGTGATCAGCAACGCCGGGCTCACCCAGCTGAGGATCGCGGAGACCGAGAAGTACGCTCACGTCACCTTCTTCTTCAACGGCGGCAGGGAGAACCCCTTCCCCGGCGAGGACCGCGCCATGATTCCTTCACCCAAGGAAGTCGCCACCTACGACCAGAAGCCCGAGATGAGCGCCTACCTCGTCACCGAGGAGCTCCTGAAGCGGCTCGACCAGGACAAGTACGACGTGGTCATCCTCAACTTCGCCAACGCCGACATGGTCGGGCACACCGGCATCTTCCCGGCGGCGGTGAAGGCGGTCGAGGCCGTCGACGAGTGCGTCGGCAAGCTGGTGGCGAAGGTGCGGGAAAAAGGGGGTATCGCCCTCATCACCGCCGACCACGGCAATGCCGAGATGATGAAGGACGAGCAGGGGGGACCGCACACGGCGCACACCTGCGAGATGGCGCCGGTGGTCCTGGTGGACGATTCCCGCAAGGGGGCGAAGCTCAGGACAGGGGTGCTGGCGGACTTGGCTCCCACCATGCTCGAGCTCTTAGGCCTCCCCCAGCCCCCGGAGATGGGGGGCAAGAGCCTGCTGGTACATTAAAGGCATCAACGGAGATATCGCATGAAAATCCTGGCAATCAACGGCAGTCCCAGGGGTATGAACGGCACCACGGGGCGTCTTTTGGAAGAGGTAATGGCGGGTGCGGTGCAGGCGGGCGCGGACATCGAGATCGTGACGCTGGCCCAGACGCCGATTAAGCCTTGCGTCGCCTGCGACGTCTGCCACAAGGTCGGGACCTGCCCGGTCAAGGACGAGTTCGAGGAGATCAAGCAGAAGCTTGTGGCTGCCGATGCCTTCATCCTGGCCACCCCGAACTACCTCCTCAGCATCACCGCCCAGTTAAAGGCGTTCCTGGACCGCTGCAACGGGCTCATCCACCTGACCTCGCTGGAAGGGAAGTACGCGGCGCTGGTAGAGACCTCGGGCGGGGGCGGGGACGAGGAAGTGCTGGAGTACATGCAGCGGATCGTCAACGCCATGGGGGCGCAGAACGTCGGGAGCATCGGTTCCCCCGGCGCCGGCCATCGTGTTTTCCCGGATCAGGACGCCCTGTTCCAGAAGGCGCGTGCCCTGGGTAAGGATCTTTGCGACAGCGTCCGCGAGAAGCGGCAGTTCCCGGAGCAGGACGAGTGGCGCCTCGGCTTCAAGGCGCGCATGGAGCAGCTGATCGGCTACGTGGGGGAGGCCTGGCCCTACGAGCACCAGATAGTGGCGAAGCGGTAGGAGGAAATTCCCGCGGCGCAGGTTTATGTATCGAAGGCGAGACAAGCGGAGGTAGAAGATGAGCAAGACCGAAGAACTGAACGACTGGAGCTATGCCCAGAAATGCAAGAAGGCGGTGGAGAACCTGAAGAAGAACGGCTTCGAAGCGGTCTACTGCCACGACAGCCAGGAAGTGTTCCACTACATACTGAACGAGGCGGAAGCGGCGCACAGCGTCGGGTTCGGCGGCTCCCTCTCGGTAGCCGACCTCAAATTGACCGACAAGCTGAAGGGGATGGGGAAGGAGATCCTGAACCACGGCGCGCCCGGCCTCGCACCGGAGGAAAAGCTTGCCATCACCAAGAGGCAGCTCACCTGCGACCTCTTTCTCACCGGGAGCAATGCCGTTACCCTTTCCGGCATACTGGTGAACGTCGACGGCAACGGCAATAGGGCCGCCTCCATGTTCTTCGGGCCCGAGAAGGTGATCGTGGTCGTGGGGCGGAACAAGCTGGTGGACGGCGGCGTTGAAGAAGCGATGCAAAGGATAAAGACCTACGCCGCTCCTCCCAACGCCAAGCGCCTGGACCTTTCCACCCCCTGCGCCAGCACCGGCTTTTGCGCGGACTGCAACTCTCCTCAGCGGATCTGCCGGGTGACCACCATCATCGAGAAAAAGCCGCGCAACACCGACATCCGGGTGCTCGTGGTAAACGAGGATATGGGGCTGTAGAAAAAAACTGAAACCATTGGCAAGGGGAAAATCCGAGGATCTCTGAGAGACACCAGGGAGAGAAACAAACCTGGGCATTCTTCGCCTTTCTCGGATTTTCTCCGTGACCAATGGTCATGTTTCTCCGGTTCAAAGGGAGGAAGCATGTTCTTTCGCCCGCTGCTGGATCTCTTTTTCCCCCCACTTTGCCACGCTTGCCGGGCGTTCATCCCCGAAGCCGGCGAGCTCTTCATCTGCGCCGACTGCCTCGATAAAGTCGCTTTCCTGACCACCCCGCTTTGCACCGTATGTGGCGCTCCCTTCGCCACCGACCAAGGCTCCGACCACACTTGCGGCGCCTGCCTGACCCATCCCCCGTTACACACCTGCCGCTCGGCGGCGATCCTGGAGGGCCCTCTCCCGCAGCTGATCCATCGCTTCAAGTACGGCGGCCGCGTGCAGCTGTCCCTCCCCCTGGGGCTTCTCGCGATATCGGCCTTGTCGGAGTTCTGCACCGAGGCGGCGCCGGACCTGATCGTCCCCGTGCCGCTGCACAAAAAGAGGTTGAGGCAGAGGGGTTACAACCAGTCCCAACTGATCGCACAGGTGCTGGCGAAGAAGCTGGAGCTGCCGCTCGAGGTGGGGAACCTGCGGCGGCTGCGCTGGACCGAGCCGCAGACGACGCTGGATGCGGCGAAGAGGGTGGCGAACGTGAAGGGGGCTTTCGGGGTGCGGGAGGCGAAGCGTCTGGAAGGAAAGCGGGTCCTGCTGGTGGATGACGTCTTGACCACCGGGAGCACCATGCGCGCCTGCGTCGACGCGTTGATGGATGCGGAAGTCTCGGCGGTAGCCGCCGTCACGGTAGCCCGGGGAGTACAGCCATAAAGAGGAAAGAACTAAAAAGGCGGAACACAGAGGGCGCGGAGGTCCACGGAGGTCACCGAGGTTTCTTGGGGAAAAGCAAAGGCACTCACCACGGAGGTACACAGAGGAACCACAGAGGAAAGGCAAAAGACTAAAGCCTTTGTTACCCCCAAAAGCTTAGTGATTTTCATGCTTTTGTTTTTCCTCTGTGATCCTCTGTGGTGAAAGCTTTTAAGCCTTAGGGTTTTCCGAAGAACCCTTCCAGCTTCTCGCAGAGCACCGCCTCTTCCCCTCGCACCACCTCTACCCCGTGCAGGGCGGTCAGGAAGATCTTCCCGTAGTTCTTGGTCAAGACCCGCGAGTCGAGGATCAGCACCGCGCCGCGGTCTTCCTTGCTCCTGATCAATCTACCGAACCCCTGCTTGAACTTGATCACCGCCTGGGGAACCGTGTAGCTCATGAAGGGGTCTCCCCCCTGTGCAGCGATGTGTTCGCTTCTCGCCTCCAGGATCGGCTCGGTCGGGACCCGGAAGGGAAGCCGGGTGATCACCACCAGCTCCAGCCCCCGCCCCTGCACGTCCACCCCCTCCCAGAAGGAATCGGTGCCGAAGAGGACCGGGTTAACGGCGCTACGGTAGTTGGAGAGAAGCATGTGCCGGTTGGTCTCCCCCTGGCGCATCGGGGTGAGTCCGGCGGCCTTGAGCGGCTTCGCCAGGCGGTTGAAGACCCGGATCAACAGGTCGTAGGAGGTGAAGAGGACGAAGGCGCGCCCCTGCGAGATCTTGAGCGCCTTCAAAAGGTGCTCGCAAAGCCTTCCTTCGAAAAGCGGAGAGGTCGGCTCGGGCATGTCGGAAGGGGCGCCGACCAGCGCCTGGCTGGCATAGTCGAAGGGGGAGGGCAGGAGCAGCGTGCTGACGCGCTCCTTGGGAAGGAGCTCGATTCCTGTCCTGCGCTTTAAATAGTCGAACTTCTCCCCCACGGCGAGCGTGGCCGAGGTGACCACCACGGTCTTGAAGCGGTCCAGGATCGCCTTCTTGATCGATTCGGCAACTTCGAGCGGCGAGCAGCAGAGCTTCACCAGGGGGCCCTTTCTCAGCTCGAACCAGCGGCAGTGCTCCTCCTCGCGCGCCGTGAAAAACCGCAGTGCATCGACCGCGCACTCCACCCGTCCCTTCACCCCCCTAAGGTCGGTGAGCGGCCCGGCTAGCTTTTCCAGCACCTTGTCCGATAGCTTCTCGCACCGCTTCAGGAAGGTTTGCAGGGCTAGCGCGTACTCGGAGAGCGCCTGGCACATGATCTCCACCTGCTCGGTGACCTCCTGCCAAAGCGGCGTCCCGTACAGGGCCGGGGTCACCCGCAGCTTCTGTTCGCCGCTTTCCTTCTTGAGCTTCTGGAACAACGACTCGCCGATGGCATCCATCCCCCGGGTAACCGCGTCCAGCACCGACACCCTCCTCGGGATCAGACGGTCCTCCAGCACCTCGGCGATCTCCAGGTAGAGGTCGTCCTGGTCCTCCGGGACCGCGGAGGAGAGGAGCGAGGAGAGCTGCGGGAGGATGCCGCGGTGCGCCTTCTTCGGGTGCTGCAGTTTCCCCATGAGCTTCACGAGCGCAAGCCGCGAGACCTGGCTGGAGAGGAAGTTGGTGGCGACGTCCTCCAGGTGGTGCCCCTCGTCGAAGATGAGCCTGGTGAACGGGGGGAGGATGGCGGTTGCGTCGTAGCCGGTTTCCTGGCGCACCGAAAGGTCGGCCAAAAGGAGGGCGTGGTTCACCACCAGGAGGTCGGCGCCGGCAGCCTCGCGTCTCGCCTTGTAGAAGAAGCAGCGGGCGTAATCGGGGCAGCGCACCCGGCCGCACTGGTCCGACTCGCAGCAAAGCTCCTCCCAGACCTCGTCTTTGGGTATGAATGCCAAATCCGAGCGGCAGCCGTCGTCGGTCTTCTTGCTCCAGGCGACGATGGCGTCGAGTTCCTGCGCGGTCTCGTCCTTGAAAAGGGAGGCGTCGGCGGCGTTCACGTGGAGCTTTCTCAGGCAGAGGTAGTTGCCGCGCCCCTTTACCAGGACGGCCCGGAACTTGATCTGCGCGTGCTGCTGCAGGAAGGGGATGTCCTTCTGGATCAACTGCTCCTGGAGGTTGATGGTGTTGGTGGAAACAACCACCCGCTCCTTGTTGCGCACCGACCAAAGCGCCGCCGGTAGCAGGTAGGCAAGCGACTTACCGGTGCCGGTCCCCGCCTCGACCACGGCGACCTTCTCGTCGTTGAAGGCTTCGGAGAGGTTCAGCGCCATCCGGGTCTGCTCGGGGCGGTGCTCGTATCCAGGCAGCGCCTGCGACAGCACCCCGTCAGGAGCGTAGAAACGCTCGATCTCGGAGTAGGAGAGCGATTCCACCACCTTCCGGGAGAAGGGGGCGACAACCTGGTTGCAGCGGTCGGCCTTGTTGTTGACGATATAGAACCCGACCCCCTGGTTTCCAAGGAGCGAGGCGATCTCGATGTCGGGCTGGGAGGGGGTGAGGTTGCCGGAGGGGTGGTTGTGGATCACCACGTCGCCGAAGGAGCAGGCGATCATGATGGCGGGGACCGCGTCGCGATTGCCGCGCGCCAGGGGCTCGACCTCCACGACGATGCGTGCCTCGTCGGTGCGCCCCAGGAAGAAGACTTCGTTGCCGTTTGCCTCGTCGATTGCGCTTTTGAGTTGCTGTATTGCCTGATCGGAAAAAGACTTTTGCATGACCGGTCGAAGATACAGGCTTTGCCCTGGGGAGGCAACCTAAAAGGGGTAGAGAACCTCTCCCTTTCCCAATCTCCCGTAGATATGTTAGAAGAGAGACCGAGGAGTTTTCATGTCGCGTTACAACGCATTTTCCGATGAGCTGAAAAAGGTGTTCGGCTGCAAGGTGCAGAGGCTTTCGGTCGACGCCGGGTTCACCTGTCCCAACCGTGACGGGAAGGTCGGCACCGACGGTTGCATCTTCTGCGGCGGCAAGGGGTCCGGCTCCTACGGCATCCTGCAGGGGGCGGGCGTCGCGCAGCAGCTCGAACACGCCAAGGAGGTGATGGTCCGTAAGTACAAGGCGGCCCGCTTCATCGCCTACTTCCAGTCCTACTCGAACACCTACGCTCCGGTCGAGCGACTGAAGGACCTGTACGACGAAGCTTTGAGCGTCCCGGACGTGGTGGGGCTCATCGTCGGCACGAGGCCCGACTGCCTTCCGGAAGCTACCCTCGACCTCCTTGCCTCTTACGCAGGACGCACCTATTTCTGGCTGGAGTTGGGGCTGCAGTCCCACCTGGATCGCACCCTGGCCGCTATCGGCCGTGGGCACGACCGTGCCTCCTTCGAGAGCGCGCTCAAGGGGTGCCGGGCGCGCGGCATCCGGGTCTGCGCCCATGTCATCTTGGGGCTCCCGGGGGAGAGCCGGGAGGAGATGCTCTCCTGCGCCGATTACCTGAACGCTTCAGGGGTTGACGGCGTCAAGGTCCATCTGCTGCACGTCATGCGCGGCACCCGGTTGGCCGACCAGTACGAGGCCGGGGAGGTCGCGCTTTTGGATCGGGACAGCTACGTGGGGCTCGTCTGCGATTTCCTGGAGCGGCTCGACCCGCGCATCGTGGTGCAGCGCCTGACCGGCGACGGGAACCGCCGCGACCTGATCGCCCCCCTCTGGTCGCTGGCCAAGTTCGAGGTGCTGAACTGCATCGACAACGAGCTCAAGAGAAGGGGGACCAGGCAGGGAGGCAAACTGGCCACCGTGACCGAGGTGGCACCTACCCCCACCCCCTAACCCCCTCCCGCAGGGGGAGGGGGACTAAAGTGACCGGGTTCCCTTTATTCGTCTCGTGCCTGAGCTCCAGCACCCTAGCCTCCAGCCCCTAGCCCCTAACCTCCAGCCCCTGTAGTTGGCCTTTCAAGTTAATTGTGGTTAACTCTTTCCTGCGTTTGCCGTCGACTTCACCTTCCGTCACAGGTAAGCCATGGAAATTTCCGGCGAGATCAGGTCCTTCGAGGAGTTCCGCAGGCTGATCAAAAAGACCAACCCGGGTTCCTGGAACTTCTTCAGGGGGGAGAGCCGCGATTTCTATTCCCTGATCCCGAAGATAGGGCGCCTCACCAAGGAGCCCCCGGCCCACTGCGGCAAGACCGACCGTCGCATGCCCGCGGACATCTACGGGGAGTACGAGGCGCTGCAGGAATTCAAGAAGTCTGGACGGCACATGGTGGAGGTGCAGCCGGCGACGGAGTGGGAATGGCTCGCCCTGGCCCAGCACCACGGCCTCCCCACCCGGCTCCTCGACTGGTCGGTGAACCCCCTCATCGCCCTCTACTTCGCCGTAGCCGACCCCTACCACGACATCGACCTCAAGAAGGACCAGCTCTGCAACCCCGACTACTGCGGCGGCGCCGCCTTCTACATCGCCCACACCATGTACGGCCTCTCCGAAATCGACGAGAAGGCCAGTCCCTTCGAGGCCGGAACCTGCTTCTTCTCCGCTCCGGTCATCGCCTCCCGCATCAAGGCCCAAAGCGGCGTCTTCTCCGTATTGAAAAACCCCTGGAAATCGCTGGAGCAGCAACTCTCAGAGAAGGAGCATATCCGCAAGTACCGGATCCCCTTCCAAAACCGCACCTTCCTCTCCCAGGAGCTGAGGCTCTTGGGGATCAACCACGCCTTCGTCTTCGCCGACCTGGACGGGCTCGCCCGCTATATCCAGGAAAAGGTGTCGGACAAGACCGACCCGCAACACTCCCTGGCCGCCCGCCACGTTTAAAGAGGCGTCTTTTCCAGCCTCTCCCCAGCGCACGAGCCGGTTCTGCCGGGCATCAGGAGGTGTAGATCCGGTTCTGCGGCCCTGCAGCGGTGCAAGTCACCACTTTGACGGACGGCGTTCAGCCGGCAGCCCGCCTAAGGGAAAAGGTGTGCAAAAGCCGTTAAGCCGGTGCGGACCGGGAGCCGTAAAACAGCAAAATGGTCGACATCATTAATGATCGCGAGAATTTTCCCCTGCCGTCGGGGAGCGTGCCTGAAAAGTATCTACTCCGGGGAACTGCCGGTATGGCGATGGGGGGACAAGGTTGTGCAAGTGAACTGCCGGCCGGGCCCGGACCGCGATGGGTATCCGCCGGTCAAAAACTTGACTGCGATGCTGGTTCAAAAATGACGTAAAGGGGCAAAGTAGCGATCACTTCTGGGCACCATTGTCCCTGTCGGGACCAATTCCCGCCGATTCGACCTGAAAGTTGCCTTTGTCGGATGCCTTAGGAGCCGATGGCATAACGGTTGCACAGATGACCACGCGAGAGGAACCCCTCCAAGGCAAAGGACAGTAGAATGGCAAACTCAACCGCGGGCGCGCTGTCGCTCCCAGGTCTCAAATCCAACTCCGATGTCTACATGGCGGTAGCCCTGATAGGGGTGCTGTCCCTGATGATCATCCCGGTTCCGGCATTCATGCTGGACATCTTCCTTGCCGCGAACATCACCATCGCTCTGGTCATCCTGCTGGTCTGCCTGTACACGGTACAACCTCTCGATTTTTCGACCTTTCCGTCCATACTCCTGGTCACCACCTTGTTCCGGCTTTCCCTCAACATAGCATCCACGAGGCTCATCCTGCTGCACGGCAACGAAGGGGTCGAGGCGGCTGGGGGGGTGATCAAGGCCTTCGGACAGTTCGTGGTCGGCGGCAACTACGTGGTGGGTGCGGTCATCTTCCTGATCCTGGTCATCATCAACTTCGTGGTCATCACCAAGGGTGCCGGTCGTGTGGCCGAGGTTGCCGCCCGCTTCACCCTTGACGCGATGCCCGGCAAGCAGATGGCGATCGACGCCGACCTCTCCAACGGTCTATTGACCGACAAGGAGGCCAAGGAAAGGCGCAAGAAGATCTCCCGCGAAGCCGACTTCTACGGCTCCATGGACGGCGCCAGCAAGTTCGTGCGCGGGGACGCCATCGCCGGGATCATGATCGTCCTGGTGAACATCATCGGCGGCTTCGTGATCGGCGTCTGGCAGAAGGGGATGCCGCTGGACCAGGCGCTGACCAACTACACGCTGCTCACCATCGGCGAGGGGCTGGTGGCCCAGGTCCCCGCGCTGATCATCTCCACCGCGGCGGGCGTCATCGTAACCCGCTCCGCAGACGAGAACAACTTCGGACACGAGATATCCGGCCAGCTCCTGAACTACCCGAAGGCCTTCCAGGTCGCTTCGGGCGTTCTTTTCATTTTCGCCATGATCCCGGGGCTCCCCCATTTCGCCTTCTTCCTCCTCTCCGGCGTTTCGTACCTGGTGAGCAAGATGGCCGTCGAGAAGAAGTTTGAGGAGGCTGAAGATCTGCCGCAGTTGACCGGGGCCCAGGAGAAGGAGCAGATCAACTCGATCCGCCCCCTGGACATGCTGGAACTGGAGGTTGGTTACGGTCTGGTCCCCATGGTCGACGCGAGCCAGCAGGGAGAACTGCTGGACCGCATCCGCTCCATCCGCAAGCAGGTCGCAGACCGCATGGGGATCATCGTTCCCCCGATCCACATCCACGACAATCTGCAGCTCAAGCCTTACGAGTACAACATTATGATCAACGGCGCCAAGGTCGGCGGCGGCGAGCTGTCGGGGCAGTACCTGGCCATGGATTCCGGCGGGGCCACCGGGCAGCTGGAAGGGATCAAGACCACGGAGCCGGTCTTCGGCCTGCCGGCGGTCTGGATCAAGGGGAAGGAGAGGGACCAGGCGCAACTCTCCGGCTACACCGTGGTCGACAACACAACCATCCTCGCGACCCACATCAGCGAGATCATAAAGAACCACGCCCACGAACTGGTCGGCCGCCAGGAACTGCAGCAGCTTCTGGACGGCATCGCCGCCACCCTGCCGAAGGTGGTGGACGAGTTGGTCCCCTCGCTGCTCAGCCTCGGCACCGTGCTCAGGGTGGTGAAGAACCTCTTGAAGGAAAACGTCTCAATCAGGGATCTGCGCTCCATACTGGAGACCCTGGCCGATTACGGCGGGGTGACCAAGGATCCCGAGATGCTCACCGAATTCGTGCGCCAGAGCCTTGGCCGCTACATCGTGGAGCAGTACAAGCGCGAGGACAACACCCTCTGCATCGTGTCGATGGACCGGGAAGTCGAGGAAATCATCGCCGACGGCGTCCAGCTTTCGGAGCAGGGAAGCTACCTAGCCATCGACCCCAACGTGGCCCAGAGAATCTTGCACGCCATCAAGCGCCACGCCGAGAAGTTCGAGAGCACCGGCGCCCTCCCGGTCCTGATAGCCTCGCCGACCATTCGGCGTCACGTGAAGAAACTTACCGAACGGTTCATGCCCAATCTTGCGGTGATCTCCCACAACGAGATCCCTCCCAACATAAAAATCCAATCTTTAGGGGTGGTGGTGCTCAATGCTAGTTAAAACGTTCCAGGCAGGTGAGATGTCCGAGGCGCTGCGGATGGTGAAGGCCGAGATGGGGCTGGATGCCATGATCCTCAGTTCAAAGAAGGCAAGACGCGGAGGTATCCTCGGCTACTTCTCGAAACCCTACTTCGAGGTGACCGCGGCCCTGGAGCCGCGCCCCGCGCAGCGCAGCAACCCGTACCGGGAAGAGCCGCAGCCGGTGCAGGAGCGGGAACTCTCTACCCGCGAGGAGTTCCAGAACTCCATGCTGGGCCCCCTGGCCCGCGAGGTGCGGGAACTGAAGCTCCGGTTGGAGGCCTTGACCCGCCGGGACGCAGAGCTGGCGCAGCAGGCAGTCGCCCCCGCTCCCGAGCCGCAGCAGGAGCTGGCGCAGCAGTCTCCCAGGGTCTTCGCCAAGGAGGAGCTGGAGGAGATCAAGAAGCTTCTTTACAACGCGGTAGCAGGCAACAAGGAGAAGCAGTCGGCGCGTCCGGTGAGCTTCCCCATGGCCTCGCTCGCCGAAGAGCCCCAGCCTGAGCAGCCGGAACTCACCAGGCAGACGATCGTGCAAGCGGTCCGCGGGGAACAGCCCCTGCTGGATATGCTGGCGGAGGAGCTGCGCGGCGAGGAGCTGGGATCACAGACGGTGGAGCTGCTGTTGGAGCAGCTGCGCGCTCCCGCTGAGGACGGGGCCTGCCTCGACGAGCTGAGAGGGCTCCTGGCGGAGGCCGTTGCGGGTATGGTCAAGTGCAGCGGCTCGCTGCGCATGAAGAAAACCGGCCCCCGGATCATGGCCCTGGTAGGCCCGACCGGGGTCGGCAAGACCACCACCATAGCCAAACTCGCCGCCATGCATGCGCTCAACCGCGGGGTTTCGGTGGCCATGATCACCACCGACAACTTCAGGGTGGGCGCCGTAGAGCAGCTGAAGACCTACGCGAAGATCATGGACCTTCCCCTCGAGGTGGCGTCCAGCGGCGTGGAACTGAACGCCGCCCTGGCCAAGCACTCCGACAAGGACCTGATCCTGATCGACACCGCCGGCAGAAGCCCCAAGGACTCGGAGCGTATCGACGAGCTCCGGGGATACCTGGAGTGCACCCCCGGCATCGAGGCGTATCTCTGCCTTTCCGCCACCACCCGCTCGTATGAGCTCGACGAGGTGATCGCGACCTTCGGGGTGCTCCCGATAAGCAGGCTGCTCTTCACCAAGCTCGACGAGAGCAGGAAATTCGGCTGCATCGTGGAGACTTACCTGAAGCACAAGCTCCCCCTGTCCTATCTCAGCACCGGCCAGAAGGTCCCCGAGGACCTGGAAGTGGCGACGCCCAGGAAGATCGCTTCCCTGGTGGTCAAGGAGTCCGCGTAATGAGCGCATCCGGTCTGGTAGCCGATCAGGCTGACACCCTGCGCCGTCTTGCGGGACGCGCCAAGGTCCGTACCGCTTCCGACGCCGCGCTGCGCATCCGCGCAGGCCTCAGGGTGATCTCGGTCACCAGCGGCAAGGGGGGGGTGGGCAAAAGCTCCATCGTGGTGAACCTCGCCTCGGCGCTGGCCGCCCAGGGGAAACGGGTCCTTATCATCGACTCCAACCCCGGGATGGGCGACATCTGCATGAGGCTCGGGCGGGAAGCGAACTCCAGGTTCGACCGGGTCATCGCGGGCGATGTGCCGCTTGCCGACGCGCTGGTCGAGGTGGGTGGAGGGATAAGCATCCTCCCGGCGGGGGTCGAGATACAGCAGTACACCTCGCTCACCCCCAGCGACCGCCAGGCGCTGCTTCAGGGGATGATCTCCCTGCAGGACCGTTTCGATTTCTTCCTGATCGATACCGGCTCCGGGGTCTCGGCCAACGTCACGAGCTTCGCCTCGCTGGCGCGCGAGATCCTGCTGGTGGTGACGCCGGAGCCGACCTCGGTGATGGACAGCTACGCACTGGTCAAGACGCTCTCCGGACGCGACAGCTCGCTGAAATTCAAACTTTTGGTGAACATGTGCCGGGACGCCAAGGAAGCCGCCTCACTTTATGCCAAACTTTCCGCAATTACGGGACGCTTTTTGCAAGTCTCTCTGGAGCACTCCGGGTCCATCCTCCACGACGAGATGATCACCGAGTCGGTCCGGCGGAGGGGGGCGCTCTGCTCAATCTTCCCCGGCTCGAAGGGGGCCCTGGGGTTCCGGGAATTGGCAACAAACCTTTTATCGCAGGATACGGCAGAGTCTGTTCTCGTGCCGGAAAACCTCGCTGCCGCGCCAAGCTGGAGGAATCATGAACTGTCTTCTTAAGGCATACGAACAAGAGGCCCACCGTGGGGTAACGCAGACCAGGGACGAACTGGTGGTAGCACACCTCCCCTTGGTCAAATTCATCGTCGACCGGATCGCTTCGTCGCTCCCCCCCCATCTGGACCGCGATGACCTGAGGAGCGCCGCCGTGATCGGGCTCATCTCAGCGGCAGAGCGCTTCGACCACACCCGCGGCGTACAGTTCAAGACCTTCGCCGAGCAGCGCATCCGCGGCACCATCATGGACGAGCTGAGGGCCCAGGACTGGCTCACCAGGAGCCTCAGGGACAAGTTCAAGAAACTTGAGCGCGAGTTCTCGCAGCTGGAGCAGCGCCTGGGGAGGAACCCCTCCTCCGACGAGGTGGCGCTCGCCATGGGGCTCGAGCTTAAGGACTACTTCCGGCTCCTGGAGGAGATCCACCTTCTCTCCTTCGTCTCGCTCGACGACGCTTGGCACGACGAGGACGGCGCACCGTTCGGCCTTCTGGACGTGCTCGAGGACAAAGGGACCGAGAGCCCGCAGAATCAGCTGATTGCGCGCCAGACGGTGGAGAGGCTGGCAGAGGCGATCGACAACCTCCCCGAGAAGGAGAGGATCGTCATCACGCTCTACTACTACGAGGAACTGAACCTGAAGGAAATAGGGGCGGTGCTCGACCTCACCGAGTCGAGGATCTCGCAACTGCACAGCCAGGCCATCATCCGGCTGCGCGGCAAGATGAAGCGCACAGCCTAAGGAGCCAGACATGAACACGGGAATGTACGCCGCCATCTCCGGGAACCTTACCGCGATGCGCAGCCTCGAGGTGATCTCAAACAACCTCGCCAACGCCGCCACCCCCGGTTTCAAGGCGGACCAGTTGCGGTTCGAAAGCGTACTGGCCAACCAGAACACCGGAACGCCGGACCCGGTCTTCAGCCGCGAGACCTTCTACACGGACTACTCCCCGGGGACGATACTGCAGACCGAAAACCCGATGGACCTGGCGCTGCAGGGGGACGGCTTCTTCGCCGTCAACACCCCACAGGGAACCGCCTACACCAGGCAGGGTAACTTCCAGCGTGGAGTGGGCGGGAAGCTCGTGACCAGCGAGGGGTACGAGGTGCTGGGCAAGAGCGGGCCGATCACGGTCGGCGGCAACAAGGTCTCGATCAGCCCCAACGGTGCGGTGACAGCGGACGGCGTGGCCGTCGGGAGCCTCAACATCGTGGATTTCCCCAAGCCGTACCAGTTCACGAAGCTTGGAGCCGGGCTGCTCGTGCCGGCAAACCCGCAGGCGCAGGGAACCGCCTCCACCGCCGAGGTGAAACAGGGGTACCTGGAGGGGTCAAATGTGAACGTGGTTGCGGAGATGGCGCGGATGATAGAGACGAGCCGCTACTTCGAGACCTGCACCAAGGCGATCAAGAGCTATGACGAGATAACCACCAAGGCGGCCAACGACCTGGGGAAGATCTAGGGAACCGGTAGCGCCGGAAACGGCGGGCAGATTCAAAAAATTGACTGTAAGGAGATCAGATATGATAAGGGCTTTGTGGACGGCAGCATCAGGCATGCAGGCGCAGCAGTTGGCCATAGACGTGGTGGCGAACAACCTTGCCAACTCCAGCACCACCGGCTTCAAGAAGAGCCGTGCCGATTTCCAGGACCTCATGTACCAGACCGAGAAGACCACCGGCGCCCCCGCCACCAACGCGACCACCATCCCCACCGGGATCCAGGTGGGCTTGGGGGTCAGGCCCGGCGCGGTGAGCAAGATCTTCACCACCGGCAACATCATCGCCACCGGCAACGAGCTCGACCTCGCCATCCAAGGGGACGGCTTCTTGCAGGTGCAGCAGTCCGACGGCTCCACCGCCTACACCCGCGCCGGGGCGCTCAAGCGCGACGGCCAGGGGAGGGTGGTCACCTCTGACGGGCAGCCGATCATCCCCGAGATCCTCATCCCCAGCAACGCCACCCGCGTGACAGTCGGGAGCGACGGCACCGTGTCGGTGCAGCAGGCGGGGCAGACCGCGGCGACCACCGTGGGGACCCTGCAGCTCGCCTCCTTCAGCAACCCCTCCGGGTTGAACGCCATCGGCAAGAACCTCTTCCTCCCCACCGACTCCTCCGGGGCCGCGACCACCGGCACCGCCGGGCAGAACGGCCTGGGGACCATCGAGCAGGGGTTCCTTGAGAACTCCAACGTGAGTGTCATGGAAGAGATGGTCAGCATGATCGTGGGGCAGAGGGCGTACGAAATCAACTCCAAGGCCATCCAGGCTTCCGACGACATGCTTCAGCAAGCGGCGTCGCTTAAGAGGTAACCTTTGATGCGGCTAACTCACCTCACGCGTATCCTGTCGGCACTCCTCGTCTTCTCCTTTTCGCTCCCCGCTTTCGCGGCTACCGCTCCGGCGGCCGCGGCCAAGCTTCCGGCTGCCGCGGGAAACGTGGTGGCCGAGGCGACGGTGCGGGGGGTCATCTCCGACTACCTGATGCAGAAGGCCTCCGCCTTGGCGGCCGAGATAACCGTGAAGAGGATCGGTTACTACGGCGACCTGAAGCTTCCCGCCGGAACCGTCAGCTACGACGTGGTGGCGCCGGACCGCTGGGAAGGGTACGGCCCCGCGTCCGTGGCCCTCGTGGTCCGGGTGGACGGCCAGGTGAAGCGCAACCAGACGGTCCAGGTCGAGGTCGAGGCGCTTACCGAGATGGTGGTTGCGGCCCGGACCCTGGAGCGGGGCGAGGTGCTCTCCGCCTCCGACCTCGCCCTGGCGCGGCGCGACCTGAACCAGGTGCACGGCAGCTACATGAAGGCGATAGACGAGGCGGTTGGGCTCAGGGTGAAGACGACGCTGCGGGCCAACACCCCTTTGCGCAGGGACAACCTGGAGAGGCCGCCGCTGGTGAAAAGCGGGCAGCTGGTGACGATCCTGGCTGAGAACGAGGTGGTCAGGGTCACGGCGAGCGGCCGGGCCAAGGGGGCAGGCGCCCTGGGTGACGTGATCATGGTGCAGAACCTCTCCTCGCAGAAGGACATCGCGGCGCGGGTGTTGGACGCGACCACGGTAAAGGTGGACTTTTAGATGAACAGAAAGACGGCGAAGATAAAGGCGGCGGCCCTGGGCCTGCCGCTGTTGCTGCTTGCGGCTTGCGCGCACCAGACCGCGGAGGTGCAGACCCCCACCTTCGACGAGCAGATACCGGCGCCGCAGCTAAGCTACGCCTCGGGCTCGCTGTGGCAGGCAACTTCGACGGGGCTTGCCGAGGACATGAAGGCGCGCAGGCGCGGCGACATCATCACGGTCCTGATCTCCGAGAACGCCAGCGCCAGCAAGAAGGCCTCCACCGGCACCAGTCGCGGCTCTTCCATCAGCGGCGGAATCCCGAAGCTCTTGGGGCTTGAGACCACCGGAATCAGGAACTGGGCCGATCTCGCCCAGCTTTTGAGTGCAAGCTACGGTTCCAAGTTCGACGGCAGCGGTTCTACCTCAAGGGAGGAGACGCTGCAGGCGACCCTCTCGGCCAAGGTGATTGACGTGATACCCAACGGCAACCTCCTCATCGAGGGGAGGCGCAACGTCAGGGTCAACAACGAGGACCAGATCATCGTGCTCACCGGCACGGTGCGCGGTCGCGACGTAAGCGCCGACAACACCGTCAGCTCCGCGCTGGTTGCCGATGCCAAAATCGCCTACTCCGGCAAGGGAATCATCAGCGACAGGCAGAAGCCTGGGTGGCTTTTGAACGTGCTGGACAAGGTCTGGCCGTTCTAGGGTTTCCGGCGAGCCAACGTGAAACGCCGGAAAGGATCGGGTGAGAAATTGAGATTAAACACGAAGACATGCTGCACGCTTTTGCTCCTTTTGCTGGTGCTGGTCCCGCAGTTCGCGCTCGGGGCGCGCATCAAGGACATCGCGGCGTTCGACGGCGTCAGGGAAAACCAGCTGATCGGCTACGGCCTCGTGGTCGGCCTGAACGGCACCGGCGACTCCGACCAGACCAAGTTCCCGGTTCAGTCGCTGGTGGGCGCCCTGGAGCGGATGGGGATCACCATCAACCGCAACGACATAACGGTCAAGAACATAGCGGCCGTCATGGTGACGGCGCAGCTTCCCCCCTTCGCCAAGCAGGGAAACAGGCTCGACGTCCTGGTCTCCTCTCTGGGCGACGCCAAGAGCCTTGCCGGCGGCACCTTGATGATGGCCCCGTTGAAGGGGGCGGACAGCCAGGTATACGCGGTTGCTCAGGGGGCAGTGCTCACCAACTCCTTCTCCTACGGCGGCCAGGCGGCGAGCGCCATGAAGAACCACCCGACCGCGGGGACCGTCCCCGGAGGGGCGCTCATCGAGCGTGAGCTCCCGAACGTGCTGGCAAACCGCAGGGAGTTGAAGCTGAACCTGCACCAGTCCGACTTCACCACCGCCTCCAGGGTTGCCAACGCCATCAACGAGCGGTTCCAGGGGCAGGTAGCCACCCTCACCGATCCTGGGAGCGTGCAGATCGCGGTCCCCCGCGAATACGAGAACCGGGTGGTCGAGTTCGTGGCGAACCTGGAGCGGCTGGAGGTGAACCCGGACGTCCTGGCGCGGGTGGTGATGAACGAGCGGACCGGCACCATCGTGATGGGCGAGAACGTACGCATCTCCACCGTGGCCGTGTCGCACGGCAACCTCACCGTGGTGGTGAAGGAGACCCCAAAGGTCTCCCAGCCGCAGCCGTTCGCCAAGGGGACCACGACCGTGGTGCCGAGAACGGATATCAGGGTCGCCGAGGAGAAGGTCAACCTCTCCATGGTGCGCGAGGGGGCGAACCTGGGCGAGGTGGTGCGTGCCCTGAACACCCTGGGGGTCACCCCGCGCGATCTGCTCGGCATCATGCAGGCGATCAAGGCTGCGGGTGCCCTGAACGCTGAATTGAGCGTGATGTAGAGGAGGGTTCATGGAGATCGGCAACCTGGCGCCGGCGGCGCCGGAGCAAAAACAGATCAAGCCGGCGGGGGGAGCCGCCGATAAGGAAAGGGCCGCGGTTAAAAAGGTGGCCCAGGAATTCGAATCGCTCTTCGTCACCATGATGCTGAAGTCGATGCGGAGCACGGTAGGGCAGGACCAGCTCACCGGCGGGGGGCGCGGCGAGGAAACCTTCCGCTCGCTGCTGGACCAGGAGTACGCGAATGCGGCGGTGCGCGGAGGTGGCATAGGGCTTGCCCCGGTACTGGAGCGCGAGCTGATGCGCCAGCGAACCACAGTAAAGGGAGACAGCAATGCGGATTGAACAGTCCCCGCCGTACGTGGTCAAGATCAGAGGGAGTGAGCCGGCCGCTGCCGCCCAGGCGGCTCCCGCCAGGGAGCAAAACCGGACCGCGCAGGGACCCGTCCAGGAGGTCGTGATCTTTTCTCCCCGGATGCGGGAGATAGCGGCCTTGAGGGAGCAGCTTTCCGCTCTCCCCGAGGTGAGAACGGAAATGGTGGCCCTGGCCAAGCAGCAGATGCAGTACGGTCCCTACCGGATCGATCCCGACGAGGTGGCGCAAAAGCTGGTGGACAGCCTGAAGCGCGGTTGAGGCGCCACCTGCGGTTGAAGCAAAGAAAGCAAACGGAGACAAAAATATGACACAGCACGCACGGGAACTGGTGGAAGCCCTGTCGGACCAGGAGGCGCTTTTGGAGCGGATGCTCCAGGTCCTCGATGAGGAGAGGCGCTGCATCCTCGGCAGAGAACTGGAAAGGCTCGAGCAGCAGGTGCTGCAGAAGAAGGAGCTTTTCCTGGCCCTGGAGGAAGAGGGGTTGCGCTGCGCCAAGCTGGTTCAGGCCATGGCGCTCGAACTGGAGCTCCCAGAGGCCCAAAGCCTCACCCCGGTGCTGGAGAAGGTGGCGGAACCTGAGAAGGGAACCATACTTTCCTGGCAGCGCCGCGTGCTCGAACTCGGGAGCCAGCTGGAGAAGAGGCTCGCCCTGAACGCGGACCTTTTGCAGGGGGCGTTGCAGACGGTGACCGGCACGCTGGATTTCTTCGCGAGGATCTTCAACAACAGCAATACCTACGGGTATGGCGGCAACCTGGTAGGCAGCGGCGGCGCGCAACCCAGGATCATCTGCAGGGAGGCGTGAGATGAGCTTGAACAGCCTGCTGAGCACCGGACTCAGCTCCTTGAACGCGCAGATGCTTGCCATAGAGGTTACCGGCGAGAACATCACCAACGTGAACACCCCCGGCTACTCGCGCCAGACGGCGATGCTGGTGAACGCGCCCACCACCTTGTTCCGGTCCTTCCCGATGGGAAACGGCGTCAAGGTCTCCGCGGTCCAGCGCTCTTACGACAGCTTCCTGCAGGGGCAGATGATGGTGGCCAACTCCTCAAGCGGCCAGGCCAAGACGGTCAACTCGGCCCTGCAGATGGTCCAGCCGCTTTACAACGAGCTGACCACGGAGGGGCTCGGCCAGACCATGCAGCAGTTCTTCAGCACCTGGCAGGACCTGGCGGCGAATCCCCAGGGTGTGCCGGAGCGCCAGTCGATCCTTTCCGTCGGGCAGCAGCTGGTTGAGGACTTCCACCGGATCAACACCAGCCTGGTCAGCGTCAAGGACAACATGAACCAGAGTCTGGAGCAGGTGACCTCCGACATCAACGATGCGCTGAAACAGATCGCCCAGCTGAACGTGAGCATCAAGCAGATCGAGACCGGCCAGGGTGTCGCCAACGAGCTGCGGGACCAGCGCGAACTCGTGGTGCGGCAGTTGTCCGAAATGGTCGGCGTGACCTTCAAGGACGAGACCGACGGCAGCGTGAGCGTGAACCTCCTCTCCGGGCAGTCGCTGGTTTCGGGAAAGGACGCGGCTTCCCTGTCGCTTAGCACCAATGTCGCCACCGGCTACTACGACGTCATGCTGACCCCGCCGGGAGGCGGCCCCGCGGCAAACGCGACCGCATTCATAGGGGGGCCGGGCAACACCAAGGGCGAGATCGGCGGCATGCTCCAGATCCGCGACACCACGATAAACAAGTACATCGCCGACCTGGACGAGCTCGCCTACTCCCTCGCCAACCAGATGAACGCACAGCACTCGGCAGGCTACGGCCTCACCGGCACCCAGATGGATTTCTTTTCGCCGGCAGCCGGGACGGCACCCCCCGTTCCTGCAGCGACAGCGGCAGGTTACAGCGCGCTGATCCAGGTCAACCTAACTTCGGCCAACCAGGTAGCGGCGGCGGATACCAACCCGGCGCTCGGCGGGACAGGGAACAACCTCAACGCTTTGTCCATCGCCGCCCTTTACAACAAGAGCCTCAACATGAGCACGGGGAACGCGACGCCCGAGGCGTTCTACAACTCGATGGTCGGCAAAGTCGGCGTGGACGTTCAGGGGGCCGAACGAGGCGAGAACCAGACCGGCGCCATAGTGAGCCAGCTGAACAACCAGCGCGAGTCGGTCGCCGGGGTGTCGCTCGACGAAGAACTGGTCAACCTGACCAAGTACCAGAAGGCCTATGAGGGCGCGGCCCGCGTGATAAACGTAGGCACCGAGATGATGGACACGGTGCTCGGTCTGATCAAGTAAGCGAAAATCCAGCTCGAAGGGAGCATTGCCATGCGCGTAACACAGAACACCTCGGCAAATCAGGTCCTCGCCAGTCTGCAGACCATACTGAAGCGTCAGCAGATGCTGCAGCAGCAGGCTGCCACCGGCGTCAAGATCAACAACCCCGGAGACGATCCGGTCGCGACGCAGCAGGTACTGCACCTAAAGTCCTTGAGCGCCGCCGGCGATCAGTTCACGAGGAACATCACCAACGCCACCTCCACGCTGACCGTCGTCGAATCGGCGATGTCGTCCATGGGCGACGTACTGGTCAGGGCCAAGGAGTTGGCGATTGCCATGTCGAACGATACCTACAACGCCGAATCCCAGGCGGCCGCGGCAAAGGAGTTCGACCAGCTACGCAGCCAGGTCATCTCGGTCGGGAACACCGAGTTCAACGGCAAGTTCATCTTCGGCGGGTTCAAGAACGACACTGCGCCCTTCGATCTGACCACCGGCGCTTTCAACGGCACGAACGACGAAACGAAGGTGGAAATAGCCCGGGGGTCGTTCCTGTCCACATCCTATTCGGGCGAGACGCTCGTGTCGGGCGGCAGTCCTCCAGGGAGCACCGGTGTCAACATCGTCGGGATCTTCGATAACATCGCCACTGCGCTTGCTTCAAACAACAGCGCCGGAGTGAGAGCGGAACTCGAGAACCTCGACGCTGCCCAGGCGCAGGTGATGGCCGGGCGCGCCGAAATCGGCTCCAGGATGAACCGCCTCACCAGCGCAAACAGCGTCAACGACGACATGAAACTGAGCATCACCCAGGTAGTCGCCGGGCTGCAGGACGTGGATTATGCCCAGGTGCTCAGCGATCTCACCAAGCAGCAGAACGCGTTCCAGACCGCGGTGGCGTCCTCGGCGAAGATCTCGCAGATATCGTTGCTCGATTACCTCAGATAGTGTATCAATGTGTTAGCGCCAGGGAGGGCGCCAGCCATGCTGGTTTTGACCAGGAAAAACGGTGAAGCAGTCACGGTCGGAGACCAGATCCGGATCATCGTGCTAGATGTGAAGGGGAACCAGGTGCGGCTGGGGGTAGAAGCTCCCAGCGACATGCGTATCTATCGCGAGGAGATCTACCTGCAGGTGCAGGAAGAGAACAGGCGGGCGGCGCAGTGGAACCTGGCTGACCTGGAAAACGCCGTACACAAGTTGGACAGCCACGGGAAGAGGTGACGCGATGCAAGTGGAGACGACACGTTTCGGGTCGCTCGAGATAGAAGATGACAAGGTGATCTCCATGCCGGAGGGGATCCTGGGCTTCGCGGAAAGAAGGTTCATACTGCTTAATCCGCCGAACCTGGGCCCTTTCTGCTGGCTGCAGGCAGTCGACAATCCCAACCTCGCCTTTGTCGTCACCGATGTCGAGAACCTCGCTTACGACTGCAGCTACAAGCTTACCGAGGAGGAATGCTGCGCCCTCGAGCTGGGTGAGGACGGCAAAGTCATCTACCTCTTGATCGTGAACATGGCGGCCGAGCCCCAGGACATCACCGTAAACCTGCGCGGCCCGATTGTGCTGAACCCGGACCGGCTCATCGCCAGGCAGTTGGTCATGGAGGGGGAGAGCTATCCGCTTAGGCATCCGTTTTTCCAGATCCGCGGCAACTGAACCTTCTACATCCTGACCGGCGCCTGAGCGCGCTGCGAAAGCCTCCCGGCACCTCACCGGGAGGCTTTTTTTGTCTGCGCCCGGCGGGGGGCGCGGAGCTCGCGCGCCATAGGAATCAGCCGTGGTGGCAGGTTTATGACTTGGAGGCGCAGCCTTCCACGGGCTTGGGAAGGGGGGCGACGGAGAAACGACAGGGGCGTCCGGGGACAAAAGAACGATGACACGAGGTCTTTTCGTGGTTTTTTGGCGTGGGAAAGCGCCCAAAAGGGGTGAGTCAGGCTGGTGTAAGTCCTGAACATCACGTTGAATAAGAAGTTTGGCTGAGTTTGGGCGTAAGTTATTTCACGGTCTGAACAAATGCCGTGATTTTTTTTCTAAAGTTTGCCGACCCGGCACCGATAAGTTGAACATAGGTTGGGGATGAGCCGGAACGGTTCCGGCACGATCGAAGCAGCCACCCACGCCGCGGCCGGGGCAGGGGTAAGGCGCAACGGTTACATCTTCGCCGCACAGTCAACCAAAGGGTACGGATACCCGAAAAAAACTCACGGAGGAATCACCATGTTATCTGTCAACACTAACGTCGCTTCTCTCAACGCCCAGCGCAACCTCGCCAAAACCCAGGTCTCCCTGAACCAGTCCCTGCAGCGCCTCTCTTCCGGTCTCCGGATCAACAGCGCGGCTGACGACGCAGCAGGTCTCGCCATCTCCGAGGGGATGAAGGCGCAGGTCCGTTCCATGAACCAGGCGAACCGCAACGCCAACGACGGCGTTTCCATGGTTCAGGTTGCTGAAGGCTCCCTGAACGAGGTGAGCAACATCCTGGGCCGTATGCGCGAACTGGCCACCCAGGCCGCAACCGGTACCGTCGCCGATTCCCAGCGCTCCTACATCAACTCCGAGTTCGGTCGTCTGGCGTCCGAGATCACCCGTATCGCCTCCGCCACCGCATTCAACGGTATCCACATGCTGATGGCGTCCACCACCACGACCATCCAAGTCGGTACCGGCAACCAGGCGTATGACAGGATCGACATCGTTACCGCTTCGATGGACGCAACCACCCTCTCCGTCCACACCGCTATCAACACCTCCGCTCTGGCGCAGGGCATGTTGGACACCCTTGACACCGCTATCTCCACCGTGTCCGCACAGCGCGCCAACCTGGGTGCAGCACAGAACCGCTTCCAGTCGGTCATCAACAACCTCCAGGTTGCCGCCGAGAACACCTCGGCCGCACAGTCCCGCATCGCCGACGCGGACATCGCTTCTGAGACCGCCAACATGACCAGGTCCAACATCCTGACCCAGGCCGGCACCTCGATCCTGGCGCAGGCGAACCAGCTGCCGCAGGCAGCTCTGAAGCTGCTCCAGTAAGATGCAAAACCGTTAGCAACGAAGAGGGGAGGGGCCGGCGGCCTCTCCCTTTTTTGTTGTGCGCCCGGCGGCTCCCTGAAACCAGGGCCTGCACCACGTTAAGGTAAAAAGGCTCAAGTCCAGGTGGCCAGTACCGATAAGTATCAACGACGGACGGCGGCAAGGCACGGACTGGCACTTTTGTTGCTAGTACACAGCTGAGAGGTAACCATCATGGCTAACATCACATTTGGCGGACTGGTAACCGGGATAGACACCACATCTATCGTTACCCAGCTTATGAATTTGGAGCGGGCTCCGGAAAGATTGCTCCAGGCGCAGCAGAAAAAGAACACTGACAAGATAAGCGCCTACCAGAAGATCGAGGACGCGCTGACCAGCCTGCAGAGCCTGGCCAAGGGGTTCAAGACAGCCGAGACCTTCAGTTCGCTGAAGACCACGGTCGCGAACAGCTCGGTGCTTACTGCTACTGCTGATAGCGGGGCTATGCCGGGAAGCCACTCGGTTCAGGTGGTTTCCCTGGCCAAGAGTCAGCGGCAGGTGACAGCGGGGGTCGCCAGCGCTACCGATCTCCTCTTCGGCGCCGGGACCTTCACCATCGACGGTGGCGCACCGATTACCATCGCTGCGGGGCAGAACTCGCTGCGTGGGATCGCCGACGCCATAAACGCTTCAGGGGCCAAGGTAAGCGCCTCGATAATCAACGACGGGACCAACTACCGCATGGTCATCAACGGTACTGACACGGTGAATCATAATTTTGACTTCACCGGACTTGGCGCCGGTCCCGTGCTGCTCGGGGTGGGAGACCCGACCTACCAGGATGCTGCCCAGGCCCAGCTGGTGGTCGACGGCGTCAACATTACCAAACCTACCAATACCGTTACCGACGCCATACAGGGCGTGACGCTGAACCTCATGACCGAAGGGGCGAGCACCACGATCTCGGTCGCCATCGACACCGACGCCGTGACCAAGAGGATCAACGACTTCGTCGCGGCCTACAACAATGTCAACACCTTGATCTCCGCGCAGCTGAAGTACGATCCGGCCACCAAGAGTGCCGGGACGCTTTCCGGCGACTCCGCCTTGCGCACCATCCAATCGCAGTTGAAGTCGCTTTTGACCACCTCCGTTTCCGGGGCAACCGGCTCCTACAACACGTTGGCGCAGATCGGGATCAAGTCCGATTCCAAGACCGGAGCGCTCTCCGTGGAGTCGGCGAAGCTATCCAAGGTCCTTTCAGAGGATTACGACAACGTGGTGGACTACTTCACCCACAACGGCTCCTCGCTCAACACTACGCTTCCCAGGAACCAGTACGGCATCGCCCAGCAGTTCAGCCTGGTCATAGACACCATGGTGAAGCCCTACGTCGCCGGAGCCACGAGTGGACTGCTGGAGTCGAGAAAGAACTGGCTCTCCACCGCCAACAGCCGTATTGACGACCAGATAGAGGCTATGGAGCTTCGTTTCGAGAAGATGCAGACGAACCTCCTCAACCAGTACAACCGGATGGAAACGACGGTAAGCAGGCTGCAGACCCAGGGGAACATGCTTCTCAACAGCCTGGGCTTGATGACTACCTCCAGTACCTCGAGCAGCAAGTAATCAGGAGAGAGCACGATGCGCACTTTGAACCCTTACCAGAACACGCAGATTACCACTGCCACGCCCGAAAAAATCCTCGTACTGCTATATGACGGCGCGATCAAGTTCACCCTGCTCGCACAGGAGCGTATGAAGCAAAAGGATCTGGCCGGAAAGGGGGTTTACATAGGGAAGGCGCTGGCGATCGTGACCGAGTTGATGGCCACCCTGAATCACGAAATCGGGGGGGAGGTGGCAGCCAACCTCGAACAACTCTACATCTACCTCATCGGCGAATACGGGAAAGCGAACCTCAATAACGAGGTGTCGCACCTGGAGAACGCCCACAAGATCCTGGTCACCCTCAGGGATACCTGGACTGAGGCCACGGAGATCTGGTACCAGGAACGAAGCGAGCAAAGACATGAGCCTTTAGCGACTTCAGTGGGGTAACGGTTTGATGAACCATTCATTGCTGGAGATGATAGCGGAGGCGGAGCAGAAACACCTCCTGTTGCTGCAAGAAGCGAACGACCTTCTAAAGAGGCTGGAGTATATCGGCCCGGAAGAGCTCGCCGATCTGCTGGAGCGACGTCAGACTCTCGTCGAATGGATTCAAGATTTTGACGCGGCCATCGCCGGGGCCGACTGTTCCGGCCCGGTTGAGCGCGCCGCACTCGATAGCTTCAAGATCTTCCAGCAGGAGACCATCGGCAAAGTGCTGGAAGTGGACGGCCTGGTGACGGGGCTGGCGCAAGGTAAATGCTCTTCCATCCAGGCGTCGCTGTCGTCGATGAAGAAGAGCAAGCGGATCCGCAACGCCTTCGACAACGCCGGCTCCGTTCAGCAGCACAGCCTGGACCGGAAGCTCTGAAGACGGCTACAGGCGGATGAAGCAAAAGAGAAAAGGGGGGGCTACAGTCGCACTGTAGCCCCCTTTTCGTTCCTGCTCGCTCCTGCTACCCCAGGCTCGCCGCAGCCCCTTCGAGCATGGCAAGTGCCGCGCCGTTTTGGGGATCCCTCTCCAGGGCCCGCTGGAAGAGTTCCTGCGCCGCTTCCGAAAGCCCGGCCTCATGGCAAAACATCCCCAGGGTGATCAGCGCGCCGACGTCGTCAGGGGCGAAGGCGAGGTAACGGTTATAGGCGTTGAAGGCCTCCTCGTACTCCCCGACCGCCCTGAGGAGTTCGCCGTAGGGGGGGAGGTAGGTGGGCGAGACGCCCACCAGGCACTCCAGGGCGAGGAGCGCGTTGCCACCATCGCCTGCGGCCATGGAGAGGTGGGCTATCTGCAGCAGCGCGTCTTCGGTCAGCGGGTGCTCCAGGTCGGCAAGCAGGTGCTGGTATTCGGAGACGGCCACCTCAGGTTCGTTCCTTAGTTCCGCCAGGAGGCCGTTCACGAAGTTCAGGTAGGGGAGTGCCTTCTCCTGGTCCGGGTGGCCGGCAAGTCCCCGGGCCATCCCCTCCAGTTCGTCGACTTCGCCCCGCTTGAACAATAGCAGCGCCTTGCTCCTTGTGTGTCTTACGTCGTGGAGCTTTTCCAGCAGGTCGATCTGTGAAGTCCGCTCGACCGTCATGACCCGGTCGAACTCGGCCTCCAGTAGCGCGACCCGCTCCCCCTTCTCGGCCTGCATCCGCTCTGCCTTTTCCGGGTTGCGGCGCCGCCAGACCCGCAGCCGCCCGAACTGCCTGTCCCTTTCCCACTGCTCCAGAAGCTTCGCGTAATCGGGGTTGCTGCTTTCTTCGTCCCTGCGCGCATCGATCCGCTCCAGGACGCCGTCCATCACCTCGATCAGGTACTCTCCACCCGCCAAATAGGCCTCGTAGTATTCGTAGGTGGCTGTCTCCACCTGCTCGTCGGTCATCTCGTCGATGGTCGACCTGAGGCTGGAGCAGAACCTCTTAAGCCCGAATTGTCGCACCAGCCCGGAGAACTCCTGGAAGCTGCCGCTTAGCCGGCGCTCGATCTTGTCCATCCTGACCTTGTGGCGGAAATCGCGCGTCTTCCCTTTGCGCCCGAACAGGCCGTCCGCGCACTGGAGGGCCTCCTTGGAAAGGCGGCATATCTCCTGGAACTTCCTTCGCGCCCGCCCTATCTCGGCTCGCACCAGCCGGTAGTGCTCCAGGCGCGCCTGCCGCGTGGCATCGGGGACCAGCCTGGCGAGGACACTCCCGGGAGATTCGTCCCATGTTCCAAGTTCGAGCTCCTCCACCGCCTGATACTCGATGCAGGGGACCCGGGCCGCGTCGAGGGAGCAGTTATAGACCCGCCTCCCCTTCTCCACCGCGAGCCGGGCCTGCAACCCGAGGACGTAGAGCGAGTCGGCGTACCCCTGGTTCGTGTCCGCGTGCCCACCCCCGTAGGTTTCCACCCGCGGGTTTATCTGACCGAGGTCCGGACCGATCTTGTTCTCGTTGCTCCCGGCGGCGTGCGTCTGCCCTGTCGCGCTGAAGCAAAGGTCAACCCCGGCGAGCACTATGGTGCTGCAACCCATATGGGCGGCAAGGTCGAAGGCGTAGTTGCTGACCGTTGGGCCGGAATAGAGGAGGGTGTCGGCGTTTAGCGGCGTGCGCCAGGGGAACCTGGGGCCGGTGTAGATGCTCTTTCCCTCCCATTGACCGACCAGCAGGGGTGAGGCGTGGTTGCTGTAGATGAAGAGCGGGAGTTCCTCCCCGGAGTAGTTGAGCATCTCACGGCTCACCTCGAAGCTGATCTTCTGGGGGTCGACCGAGGCGAGGACGTGGGGGGTGATCCCCTCCTCCAGGAGCAGCCGACTGATGCGGGAGACGGCGATGATAACAAGGCGCTCGCGGTTTTCCTTCACCCAGGGGAGCGCCACCCTCAGGGAGGGGCCGCCAGCAAGTATCACGGCAGTCCTGCCGGCGCAGGCGTCCTTGAGGATCTCGCTGAAGCAGACGCGGTTTTCTGCGAGGTTTTCCAACTGGCGCAGGATGAATTTGGAGGCGTTGGTCGAGGTCCAGATCTTGCGCACCGATTGGTTGACCTCGAGGTTCAGGCACCAGGAAAGGTTCCGGTACTCGAGGAGGTTGGCGTCCCGGGTGGCGGCCGACTCGTGGACGCAGACCGCGTCGAGAAAGACGTAATGCACCATGTTGAAGCGGGTCGCCGCCGCAGCGAGGCCGTCCAGCGGGATCACGCAGATGTCGGGAGGAAGGATGTCGAGGAGCCCTGCGCTGGAGAGCGCGCTGAGCACCTCGGGGAGTTCCACGAACAGGTACTTGGTTCCGGTAGGGATACCCTTCTTCAACAGGTAGGCGGGGAGCAACCCCGAATCGGTGCCGACGATGATGTTGAACTGGTACTCGCCGAAAAGCTTGTCCCCGAAGAGGGAGTGGTAGAGCGCGTCGGAGCCGATCCTGTTGAAGGCGTTGCGGTTGACGCTGTACAGGTAACGGTCGCCGAAGTCGTTGCTGATGAAGGGTTCGTGTGTCTTTTCGGTTGTACTCATGTCGCTCCTCTTGCGCCTTAGTCCTTTAGCAGCAGGTTCCATTCAAGGGGGGTCCCCTTTTTGATCTGGCGGCAGACCCGCTTGCCCAGGCAAAGCTCCAGGTGTTTCGGAGAGAGCCCGAAGCCGGGGCGGATGGCCCGCAGGTTCTGCGGGGTGAGCCGCTCGTTCTCGGCTACGTCCTCGACGATGTAGAGCGAGCGCCGGTACTTGAGGGAGGCCATTTCGCCCTTGCTGGGGCCGTAGCTCACGCAGCCAAGCGACTGCCAGCCGCGCAGGGATTCATCTACCAAAAGCTTCATCTCCTGCGGCTCGAGCGAGAAAGATGAATCCACCCCCCCGTCCGCCCGGCACAGGGTGAAGTGCTTTTCGATCACCGTGGCACCGAGGGCGACCGAGGCGACCGCGACGCCCACTCCCATGCTGTGGTCGGAGAGGCCGATCTGGCAGCGGAACAGGTCGCGCATGTGCGGGATGGTGGCGATGTTCGTGTTCTCCGGGGTGGCGGGGTAGGTGCTGGTGCACTTGAGCAGGATGATGTCGTCGCACCCCGCCTCGCGCGCGCAACGCACCGTTTCGTCAAGCTCGGCAACCGTAGCCATCCCGGTGGAGATGATCATCGGCTTTCCGGTGGCGGCGGCCTTACGGATCAGGGGGAGGTCCGTGTTCTCGAAGGAGGCGATCTTGTAGCAGGGGGCGTCGAGGCTCTCCAGGAAGTCGACGGCGCTCTCGTCGAAGGGGGTGCTGAAGCAGATGAGCCCCAGCTCCCGGCAGCGCTCGAAGATCGGGGCGTGCCACTCCCAGGGGGTATAGGCCTCCTGGTACAGCTGGTACAGGGACTTCCCTGCCCAGAGGCTGTTCGGGTCCTCGATGAAGAACTCCCCCTCCCCGAGCTCCAGGGTCATGGTGTCCGCGGTGTAGGTCTGCAGCTTCAGCGCATGCGCCCCCGCGCGGCTGGCGGCGGTCACGATCTCCAGGGCCCGGTCCAGGGACTGGTTGTGGTTTCCGGACATCTCGGCGATGACGAAGGGCGGGTGGCCGGGGCCGATTTTCCTTCCCCCTATGGTTATCTCTTGCATGACAGCTCTCCGGTTAAAGGCATTTTTTTTCGAGGCTCGCCTTGACGCGCGGCCAGTCCCGGCTCAAAAGCGCGAAGCAGATCACGTCCAGGTAGCTGCCATCGCGAAACACGTGCTCCACGAGCTGCCCCTCGCGCGAGAAGCCGAGCTTCTCGTGGTAGGCGATGCTGGCGCTGTTGAAGGCGAGCGCCTCGCCGATCACCTTGTGCAGCTTCAACTCCTCGAAGACGTGGCGCAGCGCCAGGTACGCCATCTGTGTGCCGCTTCCCTTCGGGGCGTCGGTCTCGCCGAGGTAAAACCCCCAGTGGCACCTGTTGTTGGCCCGGTCCATGTGGTTCAGGTTCACCACCCCCAGAGGGCGTCCTTCGGCCTCGAAGATGAAGGCGAAGGATTCCTTGTCGCGGGTGAGCCGTTCGAACCAGGAGCGGTGCTCCTCCCAGGTGATGATGTGGTCGGTGTACATGTTGGCGCGGATGCGCTCGGAGTTGCGCCAGGCAAGGAGCAGCTCCAGGTCCCTTTCCTCTACGGGCCTGAGGAGGATGTTCGGCGAGGTCATGGCTTTTCTCCGTGCATGAGCGCCACCAGGGGGTGTCCTGCCTCCGGGGCGCGATCTCCCATCAACTGGAAACAGCGTCTGCTGGCCTCTGCCAGGAGCTCTGGATCCTTCTGCAGCCTGGCGATCCACTGCGCCATGATCTGAGGTGTAACGTCGCTGTGCCAGCCCAGGTTCCAGGTCGCCCCTTTTGCCGCCACCGCTTCGGTCGGCTCGCGCTGGTTGTCCGCCACGACCACGGTGAGGCTGGGAAGCCCCAGAAAGCAGCGCTCCCAGGTGGTGCCGCCTCCCCCCCCAAGGGCGAGGTCGGCACGGCTCATCAATTCCGCCATGTTGTCCGCCTGGTTGTGGAAGCTCCAATCCTTGTGGGCGACGCATGCTGCCTGTACCGAGGCGGCATCGAGGTTGGCGCTCCCCACCACCACGTCCAGCGCGGGTGCGCCCGTCTCCAACAGTTCCAGCGCGGCCATGACCTTGGCGGTTTCATTGGTGGGGTCCGCCCCGCCGAAGGAGACCAGTATCCTCTTCAGCTCGCCGCGGCGCGGACGCAGCTTGAGCCGCGCCTCGAAAAACTCCGGGCGGAGCAGGGCGTACCGGGGGCCCAAAAGTGGCAGGCATTGGGCTGGAAGGAGCCCTTGGTAGCGCAGCTCCATGTTTTTGTGCAGGTTCTGGTCCAGGAGTAGGTCGCAGTCGTGGGGGCGGTCGGCCAGGTCGTCTATGGCGAGGATCTTCACCCCCAGGCGGCGCATCCGCCTCTCGTAGCGCGCGTCGAGCCGGTAGTGGTCGACGATCAGCCAGTCGAACCCGATTCCCGCTTCGGTAGCGAAGACGGCGCTCTTTTCGGCATCCTCCTCCCACCCGGGCGTTCTCAAGGTGATGCGGTGGACGGGATAGCCTTTCCCCTCGATGAGGTGGGTCAGGTCCCCCGGAAGTTCGCGGCAGACGAAGAAAATACGGGCCCCTCTGCTCGACAGGAAGTCGGCAAGGGTCAAACAGCGCATGACGTGGCCTGAGCCGATCACGGCCGATGCGTCGCACCTAACCAGGACCTTCATCATGAGCGTTCCGACTGGCAGGCGCGGAACATGAGCTCAGCCTCGTACCAGTCTTGAGGCGTGTCTATGTCCTGTACCAGGTGGCGCGGCAGAACCACGGCAACCGAGGCCGGGGAGAACATGACCTCGTCTCGCAAAAAGGCCTCGCTTTTCCCCCAGTAGAACTGTCCGGCGTCGTGGTAGGCCTCCTCAAGGTCCTGGGAGCGGGTGTAGATGTGCTCCGGGAACATGGCGTCGACGCTCCCGCTGCTGTCAAGCCTCAGCGCGCGCTGGATGGGAAAACGGAAGCCGGTTACGGAAAAGGCGAAAGAGCTCTTGGCGGCCACCAGCTTCTGGTACCCCTCGATGAGGTACTTGGACTTGAGAAAGGGGGCGGTCGCGTAGATGCAGCAGGCGTAGTCGACGCTGCTCCCCTCGTCGGCCAGCCAGTTGATGGCATGCTTAACCACGGCGTTGGTCCCGGTAAAGTCGTCGGCCAGCGTCTTGGGGCGCAGGAAGGGGATCTCCGCGCCGAAAGAGCGCGCGACCGAGGCGATTTCCTCGTCGTCGGTAGATACTATGATCCGGTCGAAGAGCCCGCACTCTTTTGCCGCCTGGATCGAATAGCCGATGATCGGCTGACCAGCGAACAGCTTGATGTTCTTGTGGGGGATCCGCTTGCTGCCGCCGCGCGCCGGGATGACCGCCACCTTTAGCGGCGTTTCTTTCAGGCTCCCCTGCCCGCCGCTACTCATGGCGCCCTCCCGCCGGCGTCGGCTTTCCAAGCAGGAGCTCCTGCAGAGTCGAGATGACGAAGTCCTGGTCCTCTTCCAGCATCCCCTGGTACAGCGGAAGGGTGAGCGCTTCGCGGTAGTAGCTCTCCGCCTCCGGGAAGTCTCCCGGGGCGAAGCCGAGCGCCCGGTAGTAGGGCTGGGTGTGCACCGGTATGTAGTGCACGTGCGCCATGATGCCCCGCTCGCGCATCTGCTCCAGGACCTCCTTCCGTCCGGGGAGGCCGTCTCCTTGCTGCAGGCGCACCGTGTAGAGGTGGTAGGCGGAAAAGGAGTCGGGATGCTGCCAGGGGAGCGAGGGGGGCAGATGGGCCAGCGCCTGATCGTAGCGTTTGGCCAACTGGTGGCGCCGGGCCACGAACTGGTCCAGCATCGCCATCTGGCTCGCCCCCAGGGCCGCCTGCAGGTCGGTCATCCGGTAGTTGAAGCCGAGCTCGATCTGCTGGTAGTACCACGGCCCGTGGGAGGGTTCTGACATGAGGGCCGGGTCGCTGGTTATGCCGTGGCTGCGCAGCCTGGAGAGCCTGGCCGCGAGCTTGTCGCTGTTGGTGAGTACCATCCCCCCCTCGGCGCTGGTGATGATCTTCACGGGGTGGAAGCTGAACACGGTCATGTCGCTGTAGCGGCAGTTTCCCACCGGTTCGCCGCGGTAGCGCCCGCCGATGGCGTGGGAGGCGTCCTCTATCACGGTGAAGCCGTAGCGGGAGGCGAGGTTCGCGATCGCTTCCATGTCGCAGGGCTGTCCCGCGAAGTGGACCGGTATGACGACCTTGGGGAGCTTTCCCTCTCGCGCTGCCAGTTCCAGCTTCTCGCGCAGGCGTTCCACGCTCATGTTCCGGGTCGCCGGGTCGATGTCAACGAAGTCGACGTCGGCCCCGCAGTAGCGTCCGCAGTTGGCCGAGGCGACGAAGGTGTTGGGGGAGGTCCAGAGGGTGTCGCCTGGGCCAAGATCTGCCGCCAGGCAGGCGATGTGCAGGGCCGAGGTGGCGCTGTTCACCGCGACGGCGCTCGCCGCGCCGCAGTAGCTGGCGACGCTCTGCTCGAAGCGCTGCACCGCCGGGCCCTGGGTGAGCCACGCCGACTTCAAAACTTCCACGACCGCGTCTATGTCGGCGCTGCTGATCGACTGCCGTCCGTATGGAATCATAGCTTTACCGCCAGCGGCACGGCACTGCCGCAGGTCGGCGCCTGATCGTCTTGCATGTGCACCTCTTTGGGGATGTTTATCGGGCAGACTTTGGGACGAATTCGGGGTCGACGTGCTCTACCATCAGTGCGCGCAGCTCCTCGACTCCCAGCCACTCATCGTTGGTCCCGCTGTTGTAGGCGAAGCCGGGGGCACAGGCCCTGCCGTTGAACGCCCTGGTGAATTCCTCGACGTCCCAAAGCGGGATGGAAGGAAGGATCACGAAGTGCCGGTCGAACTCCACCGTGTTGATGGCATCGGTCGAGGTGATCATCTCTTCGTGGAGTTTTTCTCCGGGGCGGATGCCGATGATGCTGCGGGAGGTTCCAGGTGCGATTGCCTCAGCTATGTCGGTGATGCGGTAACTGGGGATCTTGGGAACGAAGATCTCGCCCCCCCACATGTCGGCGAGCGCCGTGAGGACTAAGGCAACCCCGTCGGTGAGGGTGATGTTGAACCGCGTCATGCGCTCGTCGGTGATGGGGAGCACCCCTTCGGACCGCTTCTTGAGGAAAAACGGGATCACGCTGCCGCGGCTTCCCATGACGTTGCCGTAGCGCACGACGGAGAACTTGATGTCGCGCTTCCCCTTGAAGTTGTTGGCGGCGACGAAGAGCTTGTCGGAGCAGAGCTTGGTCGCGCCGTACAGGTTTATCGGGGCTGCCGCCTTGTCGGTGCTGAGGGCAACGACCTTGCTCACCCCGTTGTCGAGGGCCGCCTCGATGAGGTTTTGCGCGCCCATGATGTTGGTCTTGATGGCCTCGAAGGGGTTGTATTCGCATGCCGGCACCTGCTTGAGGGCCGCGGCGTGCACCACGATGTCGACACCCTGCAGCGCCCTGCTGAGCCGGTCCTTGTCCCGGACGTCCCCTATGAAATAGCGGACCTGGCGGAATGTCTCCGGCGGGAACTGCTGCGCCATTTCGAACTGCTTCAGCTCGTCGCGCGAGAAGACGACGATGCGGGAGACCCCGGGGTATTTGAGGAGCAGGGTCTCGACGAATTTTTTCCCGAAGGAGCCGGTACCGCCTGTTACCAGAATTGATTTTCCGTTTAGCATGATTTCCCCAGTTGGTTAAGAAAAGGTGAAAAGGTTCTGTTGCCTGACTGCAATCACCGTGCCAGTGTCAGTTTATTGACTTTCAGGCGCTTTGAAGTCGGCTTGGCTGGCGCGGGTGCAGGAAGGGGAAGGTGAAGCGGAGAAAACGGGAGGTAAGACGAGAAGGGTGAGACGAGAAGGGTGAGACGAGAAGGGTGAGACGAGAAGGGTGAGACGAGAAGGAAAAGCCTACGGCTCCTCCTTCTCGTTCTGCTGGGAGATGAGAACTATGTCGATGCGGCGGTTTTTCTGCCTTCCTTCCACGTTGGAATTGTCCGCCACCGGGTGGTACTCTCCGTATCCCGCTGCGGACATCCGCTCCGGTTCGAAGTCCTGCTTCACGAGGTGCTGGAGCACGTTGGTGGCGCGGGCGGTGGAAAGCTCCCAGTTGGACGGGAACGCCGCGGAACTGATGGGTACGTTGTCGGTGTGCCCCTCGATGCGCAGCATGTTGGAGTAGCCGGAGAGCGACCCCATCACGTCGTCCAAAAGCGCGAGCGAAGAATGCTTCAGCGTGGCGCTTCCGGAATCGAAGAATCCGGCCTCCTTCAGGCTCACCACGAGTCCCCTCTGGGTGATGGAGACGCTGACCTTGTCCTGGGCGCCGGCTTTGGTGAGGTAGGCCTCGATGGCACGCTTGGTCTGCTTGAAGTCCTCGTTGCTTCCGCGGCTTTTTCCCCGCTTCTGGGGGGCGGCGGTGTTCTTTTGCAGCGACGGGATGATGTTCATCGCTCCCATCTCGATCACGGCTGCCTTCGAGGCTGATGACGTTGTGAAGCCGAAGGAATTGGCCATCGACGCCATGATCTCCTCGACCTTCTTCTTGTCGGTCTGGCTCATGGCGTACAGGGTCACGAAGACGGCGAAGAGCAGTGTGATGAAGTCCGCATATGACACCAGCCATCGCTCGTGGTTCGGTTCTTTTTCGTGCTGCTTTTTTCTGGCCATCTACTTCCCCTTTTTGTCCCCGCCGTCGTGCAGGTAGGCCCTGAGTTTCTGCTCGATGAAGTGCGGGTTTTCCCCGTTTTGGATCGCGATCAACCCCTCGATCAGCATCTCCTTCTGGAGGAGCTCCTCTTTGAGCCGGTGCTTCAGCTTGGTCCCGAAGGGGAGGCAGAAGACGTTGGCGGTCATCAGGCCGTAGATGGTGGCGACGAAGGCAACGGCTATGCCGCCGCCTAGCTTCGACGGGTCGGAGAGGTTGCTCATGACGTGGATGAGGCCCAGCACCGCGCCGATGATGCCTATGGTGGGGGCGAAGCCCCCCGCCGCCTCGAAGACCTCTGCGCTTTGCTTTCTATGTTCCTCGAAGGAGCCCAGTTCGATTTCCATGGTCTCCCTGAGCTTCTGCGGGTCTATCCCGTCCACTACCAACGAGATCCCTTTCTTGGTGAATGTGTCTTTGACCGTCTGCGCTTCCTGCTCCAGCGAGATGAGGCCGTTTCGCCTTGCTTTGGCCGCATAGCTGATGATGCTCTTGATCACCCCCTCCGGGTCGTCCTTGGGGGGAAAAAAGCAGCGACCAACATCCTTGAATGCGTTGAGGATGCCGGGGAGCGGGAAGCTGACGAAGGTGGCGCCGAAGGTTCCGCCGAGTACTATTAGGGCGGCTGTAGGCTGTATCAACGCGCCTATGTGGAGACCTTCGAGAAGCGCGCCGCCAAAGACCGCACCGATAGCAAGAACTAACCCGATGATTGTTGCTAAATCCATAGTGGCTCACTCACTCCGCATTTAATTTGGTTGTGCGCTGGAACCTCTCGCCGCGGCATTTTTTAAGGTACTTTTTGCCGTTGGCCAGCGAAGAGAGGTGCAGAATACGTGCCTTGTATCTCACAATCCTGTCTATAGCTATGGCTGCAGACTCGAGAAAGAGGTAGCTCTTGCCGTTGGAAAGGATTACCAGGGTGTCGGGGTTTTCCTCTATGAACTCGATCAGATCGGGGTTCAGGTATACTGGAGTACCGTCCATTCTTGTCAGTCGTATCATGGGATCTTCCTCCGTGGGTAACAACGGTTGCCCTACTCGCTTTCGGCTTGTGATGGCCAATACTTTAGCAGGTAATGATCAACGGCTGCTGTTTTCTCTCCTTTTGCGGCAGGCTGCGGGGGTCCCGAAGGGGAGCAAAGGCGCGCCCAGTGCACAAGGCTGAACGCAAATATCGCGCCCGCTGCCGGAGAATTCTTTTTTTAAATTAGCACGACCTACTAAAGATTTTCATGCTCCTGTCGATAAAGCAGGAGAGCGGCGATTAACCTGGTTTCAGAAGGAGCGTGACGATGTCGATTTCTCCTGTGCAGCAGGTAGTGCAACCCACCCCCATAACCGATGAAACATCCATGCAAAGAGCGCCTCAACCGCCACAGCGTACCACAACTGAGCCATCTCCCGGACCGGCGGCGCCTGCGCCGGGGCGTGTAAAGGTGGACGCCGCCAAGGAGGCGGAGAGGGTGGTGAAAGCGACTGAACTCCTGAACGAATTCATGGAGCGCTCCTCGATCGCCATTCATTTCTCCATCGATCGCGATTCCGAAAAGCTGGTAGTCAAGGTCGTGAAAGCACAAAGCGGAGAGTTGATAAGGCAGATACCGTCGGAGGTAGCCTTGAAGCTTTCGCAGGCGCTCGACACGTTGAACGGCCTGATCATCCAGGATAAGGTGTGACAGTCAAATTTGAACGCTGTCGCGCTGTCTGCTGTCGGAAAATTGACTCCTGGCCAGATCCGCATGGCGATTTCCCCCAACGGTGCCGTCCCCGCATCCTTTCATCCCTCCTTTCATCTGCGACGGCTGCCTGCCTGCTGTGGTTGCGCTTGTTGAGGGCGCTTTCGCAGAGGCGTTGCTGCCCCGCGCGGTTATGGTCGCGCATCCTCCAGAAACGACAATTCTCCTCATGATCCCCGCGGAGTGCGCGAGCACGCTCACCCCCCGATCACGATGAGGCAGACCCCTGCCAGCATGATGACGGTGGCGACGATCCCCCCTCTTTCCTGAAACAGGTAGCGGCCGTACAGCACCCCGAACAAAAGGCTCAGCCTCTTGACGGCGATCATGTAGGCGACGTTGGTGAGGTTGATGGCGAAGACGTGGGTGAGCGCCTGCAGCGCGTAGAAAAGCGCTGGGAGCAGCGACGCGCGGATGGTGCCGTTGCGGGCGATCTCCCGCAACTCACCCCTTCCCTTGTAGAGGGCGAACGGGGTGATGAGGAGTGCCAGAAGCGGCAGGTAGATCGCGGCGAAGACAAGCGGCGAGGAAGCGTCGATGGCGCGCTTGCCGAGAGTGGAGGTGAAGCTGTAGATGGTGGCCACCCCCAGCATGCAGAGCGCCCCCTTCTCCTTCGCCAGCGCCTTTATCGGCGCCAGCACCCCGTCCTGTCCGCGCCTGGCCTTGAGCAGGTAGCCGCCGAGCGCGATGAGCAAGACGCCGGCGCTTCCGGCCGCCGAGATGCGCTCGCCAAGGAGCAGGAAGGGGACCACCAGCAGCAACAGCGGCGTCAGCGACAAAAGCGGCAGGGTGAGCGAGAGCGGCGAGAGCTTCAAGGCCTTGGTGTAAAGGAAGATCGCCACCGCCTCCAGGGGGAGCGCGGTCACGACGCAGAGCCAGAACTCCCGCGACAGCGGCGGGATCTCAAGAAACGGCAGCGGGATGAGGAAAAGCGGCAGGGTGGGGAGGATCCGGGTCAGTGTGACCAGGTACTCGTTGTGGCCGTGCACCGCCTTCTTGGTCAGCGCATCGCTGCTCGCCAGGAAGAAGGCGGATAGGATTGTGAGCGGGAACCAAAGCGGCATGGTGGGAATGATAACGGAAAAAGGCACTCTTGCAGCGGTCGCCGGATCTTTTTCATTGGAAAAACGGAGGGGCCGGTTGACTGCTGCGCGAAAAGGGGCCTAATTAACACTGCGGTCACAGCTATTTAACCTGAAAGGAGGGTGCCATGGCCAGAAGCATTCTGATCCCCGGCATCGAACAGAGGCTGCGCGGTCTGATCGAGGTGAGCCGCAGGAACCTGAGGGAGCATGGCTTCGTGGAGAGGGAGAGGCCGACGGTGACCTTGACCCGCGAGTTCGGCTGCGAGGGGTACCCGGTGGCGGAGAAGCTCAAGCACCTTTTGGAGCAAAGAAGCGGGGCCCCCTGGGTGGTGATGGATCGGGCCCTTTTGGACGCGGTGGCAAAGGACCACAACCTCTCGGAGGAGGTGCTGCGGAACCTGGGGGCCAAGAACCGCTTCCTGGACGACATGCTCTCCACCTTCTCACCGCGCTGGAAAAGCGACAAGGATTACTACAGGCTCTTGTCCCGGCAGATCCTGGCGCTCGCCCAGGAGGGGAACGTGATACTCGTGGGAAGGGGCGCCGCCATTGTCACCCAGGAGGTGGGGAACTGCTATCACTTCCGGATCGTGGCACCGATGAGCTTCAAGGTGAAGTCGGTGGCGGCCCGCATGGAGATCCCGGACGACCAGGCGCAGGACCTGGTCCGGGAACGGCAGGGGCAGCGCGACGCCTTCCTGAAGGACTTTTTGGGGCGGGACATAGCGGAGCCGACCCTGTACCACCTGGTCTTTAACAACGCGAGGTTGCCCGCAGGGCGTATCGCCGAGCTCATGGCCCAGGTGGTCCTCCCGGCGCAGGGGGGTCAGGCGACGCCGTAGTTGGCCACCGGTCCCGCTTCCCGAAGCGGCACGAGGGTTGCCAGCACCACCTCGGGCCTTATGTTGAAGCGTACGGGAAACCAGCTTTCCCCAAGCCCCCCGTTGACGATCAGGGTGGTCTTTCCCGAACTGTAGAGACCGTAGTCCCATGCCGGGAAAAAGCCCATGTCGGGGACGTAGGCAGCGCCGATCAGCGGGAAGCGGATCTGGCCGCCGTGGGTGTGCCCGGAGAGCATCAGGTCGACCCCCTGCTGCGCCGCCTCCGGGAAGGGGTGGGGCGCGTGGGAGAGCAGGATGCGCGGCGACCTCGCGTCGGTCTCAGCCAGCGCCTGGTCCAGGCGGGCCCTGCGGGTCACCGGGTCGTCCACCCCTGCCACCCATAACCGGTCCTTCCCCGACTGCAACGGCAAGGCTTTGTTGGTCAGCACCCGGGCCCCGGCTCGGGCGAGCTTTTCGCTGAACTCCCCTTCTCTGGTGAGGGCGTATTCGTGATTGCCGGGGACCGAATAGAGGGGGGCGTTGGAAAAGCGGCGTATCCCGGCTACGAGATCCAGTGCGGCCTTGAGACTCGGGCGCTCCCCTACCACCAGGTCCCCGGTGAGCGCAACCAGGTCAAAACGCAGGCGGCGCAGCAGTGCCAGAAGCGCGGCGCCACCCTCCCCGAACTCCTTGTCGTGCAGGTCGGTCAGGTGCAGGATGGTGAACCCGGCGAGTGCCTCGGGGAGATTTCTGACCGGCACCCGGTACCTGCGCACCGCCACCGACGACCTTTCCAGGTAGAGATAGGGAAATGCAGAGACTCCCCCCAGGAGAAAAAGGCGCCTGCTGATCGCTGCCATAGGTCCTCCTAAGTAAAAACCGAGCATGATTATAACAGTCTGCCGTTCCGGCGCCAGAGTCTGAGAGGTATCGATCCCCTTCTTTGACTTCCCGCGGCGCGGACGCTATCATGTCTCAGCTTTTAGGGGGGAGAGATGACGGAATTCGCGGTGAGCGAGGAGAAAAACCGCTGGCTGAAGGCGAAGATGGAAGCGCTGGGGGTGAGCGAGCAGCAGATCGAGGAGCGTTTCGTCCATGCCTCGGGACGGGGCGGGCAGCACGTCAACAAGAGCTCCTCCTGCGTTTACCTGAAGCATCTTCCCTCCGGGGTGGAGGTGAAATGCATGGATTCGCGGAGCCAGTCTCTGAACCGGTTCCTCGCCCGGCGTCTCCTCCTGGAGAAGATAGAAGGGGCGGGGGGGGGGCTGACCAAGAAGGAGTTGGCAGCGGAAAAGCTGAAAAGACAGAAGGCGCGCAGGAAAAGGCGCTCCGGCGCGAAGTATGGCACGGCTTCTGCTACCGATACGCTGCCGGAAGCTGTAGAGGTGGAATAGAGGGTTTTCCGGGCAGGGGGCGCGACAATATTTTGACTGTCCCCCCAGCCGGAGGAGCTGCGAGCAGCATTTTTAAGGGGCCGGCAAAACCCCGCGGTTCCAGCTGCCATACCACTGTGGCAGCTGGAAGATCCTGAAAAAAATAAAGTTGACAAGGTTATGTGCTGAAGGGTATAAATTCACATTATCCTCAATGAGACCTTTGCAGATACCTTAATACCTCATATATTTCTCATATCTAATCGGTACCGATCACCTCAAAGACTAAACCAAGGTAACAATCAGATCCTTTACAGATAGCTCTTCGCCAGCACCCCCGCATGCATGCGTCATGCTCCCATGGTGATACATTCCCGCATTCCCTATTAAGGCTTTTGCCGATAGCTCTATATTTGCGTCAATTCAGGAGAACAGATGAACCTACAGGAACTTAAAGAAAAGAAGATCAACGATCTTACGGCGATTGCCAAGGGGCTCAACATCGAGGGCGCTTCCAGTCTAAGGAAGCAGGACTTGATCTTCGCCATTCTCAACGCCCAGACAGAGAAGAACGGGATGATCTTCGGCGAAGGGGTCCTGGAGACGCTTCCCGACGGTTTCGGCTTCCTGAGGGCGCCGGACTACAACTACCTGCCTGGGCCGGACGACATCTACGTCTCGCCGTCGCAGATCCGCCGCTTCAACCTGCACACCGGGGACACGGTGGCGGGGCAGATCAGGCCTCCCAAGGAAGGGGAGCGCTACTTCGCCCTGTTGAAGGTCGAGACTGTGAACCACGAGTCCCCTGAGGTTGCGCGCGACAAGATCCTCTTCGACAACCTGACTCCGCTCTACCCGGAGGAGAAGCTGAAGCTCGAGACCACGCACGACAACATGTCGAGCCGCGTCATGGAGCTGGTTGCCCCGATCGGCAAGGGACAGAGGGGGCTCATCGTGGCGCCGCCCAGGACCGGCAAGACCATGCTGATCCAGAACATCGCCAACTCCATCGCGCAGAACCACCCCGAGGTGTTCCTGATCGTCCTCCTGATCGACGAAAGGCCCGAGGAGGTGACCGACATGCAGCGCTCGGTGAAGGGCGAGGTGATCTCCTCCACCTTCGACGAGCCGGCTTCGCGTCACATCCAGGTGGCCGAGATGGTCATCGAGAAGGCCAAGCGTCTGGTCGAGCACAAGCGCGACGTCGTCATCCTGCTCGACTCCATCACCCGCCTGGCCCGCGCCTACAACACGGTGATCCCCCCTTCCGGCAAGATCCTCTCCGGCGGCGTGGACTCCAACGCCCTGCATAAGCCCAAGCGCTTCTTCGGCGCGGCCAGGAACATCGAGGAGGGTGGCTCGCTCACCATCATCGCCACCGCGCTGGTCGACACCGGCTCCAAGATGGACGAGGTCATCTTCGAGGAGTTCAAGGGTACCGGCAACATGGAACTCCACCTCGACCGGAAGCTGGTCGAGAAGAGGACCTTCCCCGCCATCGACATCAACAAGTCCGGCACCAGGAAGGAAGAGCTCCTGATCGACAAGGCGTCCCTGAACCGGATCTGGATACTCAGGAAGGTGCTGCATCCCATGAACGTGGTCGACTCCATGGAGTTCCTGATCTCCAAACTGCAGGGGACCAAGAGCAACCAGGACTTCCTCGATTCCATGAGCAAGTAAAAAAGTGTTGAAACTTTCTGGGGAAGGTGCTATTTATGGCTACTTTCCAGCTTGACCACCAAGAGAGATAACGGGGCGTGCCCCGCGAGGAGGAAGATATGAAAGAAGGGATCCACCCCAAATACAACGAAATCACCGTGAAGTGCCTGTGCGGCAACAGCTTCGAGAGCCGTTCCACGAAGTCTGAGATCTCCACCGAGGTCTGCTCGCAGTGCCATCCGTTTTACACCGGCAAGCAGAAGCTGATGGACACCGCCGGCCGCGTCGAGCGTTTCCGCAAGCGGTACAACATTGCGGCGGCGACCGAAGAAAGCTAAAGGCTTTCGCGTTTGCGAATCCGTGCGAGGGGATTTTGTCGAAATGGCGAAATCCCCTTATTTCGTTTTCTCATACTCGAACGCTTTGAAGGATCTTCATGAAGGTTGCCCTTCTGCAACACACCCCCGAGCCCGAACGGAGCATCGCACTGGCTGCGAGGCTCTGCTATTCGCAGGTTGACATCGAGGCGCTCAAGGAGAAGCTTTCCGGCGCCGACGTGAAAAAATTCCTGGACAAGATCATGTCGCTTGGGCACCAGTCGGTGCTGGAGCACGCATCGTTCACCTTCGGGGTGGACGGGATCTCGCGCGTCACCAGCCATCAGCTGGTGCGACACCGGGTCGCTTCCTTTTCCCAACAGTCCCAGCGCTACGTCTCCCACAAGGAGCGCTTCGCTGTGGTCACTCCCCCGTCTATTTCTGAAAATCCCGAGCACGCCCGGCTCTTCGAGGCGCAGGTGGCGGCTCTGCACGCGGCCTACGGGGCCCTGGTCGAGGCGGGAGTTCCGGCCGAGGACGCGCGTTATCTGTTGCCTAACGCCACCGAGACCAAGATCATCATCACCATGAACGCCCGGGAGCTCTTGCACTTCTTCGCCGTACGCTGCTGCGAGCGCGCACAGTGGGAGATCAGGGCCATGGCGGTCGAGATGCTGAGGCTTGTAAGGCCTGTAGCCCCTACCGTTTTCGCCAAGGCCGGCCCCGGCTGCCTCGCGGGCCCCTGCCCGGAAGGGGCCATGTGCTGCGGCAAGATGGCGCAGGTGAGGGAGTTTTTCCGGGAGATGTGAAACATCCCCCTCCCTGTCCCTCCCCCTCCGGGGGCGGGAACACAGTTAGCGGCTGTCTCCCCTAAGCGACGCGCGCCGGGTTTACCTCCTCCCCCAGGAGGGGGGACAGCGACTCCAAAGACCCTTTCTCAAACAAGAGGTTACAGTGTCAAAGATAAACATTGGCGGACAGGCGGTACTTGAAGGGGTGATGATGCGGGCTCCCCGCTCGCTGGCCATCGCAGTGAGAAGGCCCGACGGCGACATCTCGGTCAAGAGCGAGACGGTGATCCCCCTCTCGGAGAGGTATCCCATCACCAAGCTCCCGATTGTCCGGGGCGCGGTGGCGCTCTTCTCCTCGCTGATCATCGGCATCAAGGCGCTCAACTTCTCTGCCAACGAGGCCATGGCCGAGGGGGAAGAGAAGGAGGAGATCAACAACTGGGCCATCGCCGGGACCATGGGTGCGGCGTTCGGGTTCGGCATCCTCTTGTTCTTCATCATGCCGCTTTACCTGACCAAGCTCCTGGTCCCCATCATCGGCGACTCCAACATCGTCTTCAACCTGGTGGATGGGGTGATCCGGGTGGTCGTGTTCCTCCTCTACATCCTCGCGATCTCCCGGATGGGGGACATCAAGCGGGTCTTCCAGTACCACGGCGCCGAGCACAAGTGCATCTTCACCTTCGAGGCGGGGGAGGAGCTGACGGTCGATAACGTCCGCAAGTACAGCTGCCTGCACCCGCGCTGCGGCACGAGCTTCCTGTTGATCGTGATGCTGGTGAGTATCCTGGTTTTCTCGCTGATACCGAAGCTTTGGCCCTTCTACCTGAAGGCGGGTTCCAGGGTCGTGCTGCTTCCGCTCATCGCTGGGCTCTCCTACGAGGTCCTGAAATGGAGCGCCAAGCACGACGAGCACGCGCTGGTGAAGCTGATGATCTCCCCGGGACTTGCGCTGCAGCGGCTCACCACTGGCGAGCCCGACGACAGCCAGATCGAGGTGGCGATCAAGTCGATGGAAGTGGCGCTGGAGCTGAACGGCGGCTACAAGGACGACCGGCTGGTCGTGTAGAGACTTCCGCAGCCGAGTGCAGACAAAATTTCGGCCCGATCGGCCTTTTGAGGTTTTATAAAAATGTCCATGTTTGAAAAGATAGCCGAGCTGGAGAGACGTTTCGGGGAGCTGGAATCGCTCCTGTCTGACCCCGAGGTGCTGGCGAACCAGACCGAGTTCAGAAAGCTCTCCAAGGAGCATTCGGGCCTCGCCGAGCTGGTTGCCGCCTACCGCGAGTACAAGAAGATCCTCTCCGACATCGACGACAACAGGGAACTCCTGAAGGAACCGGACCAGGAGATGCGCGAGATGGCGCAGGCAGAGCTTTCCTCACTTGAGGCGCGGCGCGAGGAGCTGGAAGGTGAGATCAAGTTGCTCCTTCTCCCCAAGGACCCGAACGACGACAAGAACGTCGTGCTCGAGATCCGCGCCGGAACCGGCGGGGACGAGTCGGCGCTTTTTGCGGGGGACCTGTTCCGCATGTACTCCCGCTTCGCCGAGACCAACCGCTGGCGCGTCGAGGTCATCTCCGCCTCCGAGTCCGAGAAGGGTGGCTTCAAGGAGGTCATAGCTCTCGTCGAGGGGACCGGCGTCTTCGCCAAGCTGAAGTACGAGTCGGGGACCCACCGCGTGCAGCGCGTTCCCGAGACCGAGGCGCAGGGACGGATCCACACCAGCGCCTGCACCGTCGCGGTGATGCCCGAGGCGGAGGACGTCGACATCGACATCAATCCCGCTGACCTGAAGATCGACGTGTACCGTTCCTCCGGCGCCGGCGGGCAGCACGTCAACACCACCGACTCCGCGGTCAGGATCACCCATCTCCCCACCGGGACCGTCGTTGCCTGCCAGGAAGAGCGCAGCCAGATCAAGAACCGTGCGAAGGCCATGAAGGTATTGAAGTCCAGGATCCTGGACAACATCCTCATGGAGCAGAACGCGAAGCTTGCCGCCGACCGCAAGAGCCAGGTGGGAAGCGGGGACCGCAGCGAGCGCATCAGGACCTACAACTTCCCGCAGGGGAGGATGACCGACCACAGGATCGGCCTGACCCTGTACCGACTCGACGCCATCATGGCTGGCGACATTGCCGAGATCGCCGATTCCCTGCGTCAGCACTACCAGATGGAAGCGCTGCAGGCCCAGAGCGAGGGGATGTAATCAGCTCCAGGTCGTCCACCATGTCCATTGGGTCCACAAAGTCCACGAGGTCCATAAAGCAGCCATGACCGCCAACGCCGAAAAATGGGATGTCCTCAAGGTTCTCAACTGGACCAAGGGGTACCTGGCCGAAAAAGGGGTGGAGAACCCCCGCCTGGAGGCTGAGTGGATGCTTTGCGAGGCGCTCTCGCTGGACCGGGTCGGGCTCTACCTGAACTTCGACAAGCCGCTTTCCGACGCCGAGCTCGCCCTCTACCGCGGCATGGTGGCCCGTCGCGGCAGGCGCGAGCCGCTGCAGTACATCCTGGGGAGCCAGGAGTTCATGGGGCTCGAATTCCGGGTCACCCCCGCAGTCCTCATCCCGCGCCACGACACGGAGGTGCTGGTGACCGAGGCGGTGAAGAGGGGTGCTTCGTGCCGCAGCATCCTCGACATCGGCACCGGGAGCGGCTGCGTCGCCGTTGCCGTCGCCAAGGCGCTCCCCGAGGCCGAGGTCTCCACCGTGGACGTTTCCGGCGAGGCTATCGAGGTGGCCCGGGGGAACGCGGAGCGAAACGGGGTGTCCGTGCAGTTTTTCCACGGGTCCCTGTTCGAGCCGTTTGCCGGGAAGCGCTTCGATATGGTAGTATCCAACCCGCCCTACATCACCTCGACCGATCTCGCCACGCTTCAGCAGGAGGTGCGCGATTTCGAGCCGGTGGGCGCCCTCGACGGGGGAGGCGACGGGCTCGATTTCTACCGGCGCATCACGGCCGGCGCTCCGGCTCACCTGAACCCGGGCGGCTGGCTCTTGTTCGAGGTGGGGGCCGGGCAGGCGGGCGATGTGCTGGAGCTTTTGAATTCCTGCGGCTTCACCAACGACAGGTTCACCCAGACCGACCCTGCAGGTATTGAGCGGGTGGCAGGCGGCAGGCTCGCGTAGCATTTCCATCGATGCGGCGATCTCACCCGGAAACGGGGAGACCAACAGAAAAAGGCAAAAGAGGTAACAGTGGAAAAACTGGTAATCAAAGGTGGCAACAAGCTCTCCGGAGAAGTGACCGTAAGCGGATCCAAGAACGCTGCCCTCCCCATATTCATCTCCACCATCCTGGCTCCGGGATGCCACACCATCAGCAACGTTCCCTTCCTGAGGGACATCAACACCACCATCAAGGTACTCGAGAAGCTGGGCGCCACGGTTGACGGCAGGGGGAACGTGGTCAAGATCGACACCACGAACCTGAACAGCTTCGAGGCGACCTACGACCTCGTGCGCACCATGCGCGCCTCGGTCCTCGTGCTCGGCCCGCTTCTCGCGCGCTTTGGCCAGGCCCGCGTCTCGCTTCCGGGGGGATGCGCCATCGGCGCCCGTCCCATCAACCTGCACCTCAAGGGGCTCGCGGCGCTGGGCGCCGAGATCACCCTGGAGCACGGCTATGTCGAGGCGAAGGCGAAGAAGCTCAAGGGTGCGCGCATCAATTTCGACATCTCCACTGTCGGCGGCACCGAGCAGCTCCTGATGGCGGCGGCCACGGCACAGGGCGAGACCATCCTGGAGAACGCAGCGCGCGAGCCGGAGATCGTCGATCTCGCGGAGATCCTGATCAAGATGGGAGCCGAAATCGAGGGCGCCGGCACCGACACCATCCGCATCAGGGGGGTTGAGCAGTTGACTGCTGCCGAGCACGCGGTGATGCCGGACCGCATCGAGGCCGGGACCTTCATGATCGCCTCCGCCATCACCGGCGGCGACATCAAGATCAAGAACATGCGCCTGGACCACCTGGACGCCCTCTCCTTCAAACTGCAGGACGCCGGCGTCGAGATCACCAACAAGGACAACATGGTCCGCGTCAAAGGCCCCAAGAAGATCCGCAACGTGAACATCAAGACCAGGCCCTACCCCGGTTTCCCGACCGACATGCAGGCCCAGTTCATGGCGCTCATGTGCATCGCCGAGGGGGCCAGCGTCATCTCGGAGAACATCTTCGAGAACCGCTTCATGCACGTATCCGAGCTGCTTCGCTTCGGCGCCGACATCATCTGCGAGGGGAACAGCGCCACGGTGAAGGGGGTCAAGAAGCTCTCCGGGGCTCCGGTCATGGCCACCGACCTGCGCGCCTCCGCGTCGCTGATCCTGGCCGCGCTTGCCGCCGACAACACCAGCGAGATCTCCAGGATCTACCATCTCGACCGCGGCTACGAGAGCATCGAGAAGAAGCTCGCCGGTCTCGGCGCCGACATAGTCCGCGTCCCGGACGAAGAAGGCCCCTAATTTACGCATTGTCCCGGCGGGGCGCCCCCCGTGTCTCCGCCGGGTTCATTAATCCACAAGGTCCATCAGGTTCACCTTGCCATGCTCCCACGGAGTTATTAAATGCCCGATTTCATCACCATCGCCATCCCCAAAGGCCGCATCCTGCAGGATTCCGTAGCCCTCTTCAAGAAGATCGGTATCGACTGCGAGGAGCTCCTCTCCGACACCCGCAAGCTCGTTTTTGAAAACCAGGAACAGAAGATGCGCTACATGATCGTGCGCGCCACGGACGTCCCGACCTACGTCGAGTACGGCTGCGCCGATCTCGGCATTGTCGGCAAGGACACGCTGATGGAGGCGGAGAAGGACCTCTACGAGCCGCTGGACCTGAAGTTCGGCTACTGCCGCCTCATGGTCGCCGAGCCGGTGGAGCTCTCCAGAAAGGACGACCCTTCCGCCTGGAACAACATCAGGATTGCCACCAAGTACCCCAACGTCACGGAGAAGTATTTCGCCGCCAAGGGGATTCAGGTCGAGCTGATCAAGCTGTACGGGTCCATCGAGCTGGCGCCGCTGGTGGGCCTTTCCGAGCGCATCGTCGACCTCGTTTCCACCGGTGAGACCCTGAAGCAAAACGGCCTGGCCGAGATCGAGACCATCGCCGAGATCACCTGCCGCCTCATCGTGAACCGCGCCAGCATGAAGACCAAGCACGAAAGGATCTCCAAGATCATCGAGGGGCTGGAACAGCACATCTAGCGGGGTACCGGGTGGAAAAGGAACTGACCGAGGCGTTGCAGGATCTGCGCAGGCAGCTTACGGAGGCGGGATCGGAACTGGCCGAGGGGGACCCGGCGGAGCGGGACCGGCGCCTGACCGAGATCACCGAGCAGTTGAAGGGGCTTGCCGCGGTTCTTGGCCGGCTGGAAGAGTCCCTGACCGCCGCCTCCCTGGCTGCGCGCGCCCAGAAAAGCGAGGAGCTTGACCCGGAGATCCGGGCGATGTTAGAGAAGAACGATTGAATTCAATGCCATGAATCGCGAGGTCTAAAATGCAGTTCCTCGACATTAGGGAAGCAGATTTTCAGGCTAAGTTCGACGCCATAGTGGAGCGTGGCGAGGAGTCCGGGCGCGAGGTCGAGGAGGTCGTCCTCGGCATCATCTCCGAGGTGAGGAGCCGCGGTGACGAAGCGCTCCTGGAATACACCAGGCGCTTCGACCGGCTGGAGTGCGACGCAGCCGGGCTCGAGGTGACGCCGGAGGAGCTCGACAGAGCCGTCGCCCAGGTGGAGCCGAAGGATCTCGCGGCGCTGAAGCTCGCAGTGGAGCGGGTGGCCCGCTTCCACGAGAAGCAGAAGCAGCAGAGCTGGATCTCCACCGAGGAGAGCGACATCATGGTGGGGCAGAAGGTGACACCGCTGGCGAAGGTCGGCATCTACGTCCCCGGCGGCAAGGCCTGCTACCCCTCCAGCGTGGTCATGAACGCCGTTCCGGCCAAGGTAGCGGGTGTTGGCGAGATCGTCATGGTGGTGCCGGCCCCGGGCGGTGAGATGAACCCGCACGTCCTTGCCGCGGCGAAGCTCTCCGGCGTCGACCGCATCTTCCGCATCGGCGGCGCCCAGGCGGTGGCGGCACTTGCCTACGGCACGGCCACCGTCCCCAAGGTCGACAAGATCACCGGCCCAGGCAACATCTACGTCGCCACCGCGAAGAAGCTCGTCTTCGGCCAGGTGGGCATCGACATGATCGCCGGTCCGAGCGAGATCCTGGTAATCAACGACGGCAGCGGCAATCCCGTCCACGTGGCGGCCGATCTCCTCTCCCAGGCGGAGCACGATGAGCTCGCCTCTTCCGTACTGATCACCACCGACCGCGGCTTCGGCGAGAAGGTGGCGGCCGAGGTGGAGTGCCAGCTGAAAGAGCTTTCCCGCGAGGCCATCGCGCGCAAGTCGTGGGAATCCTTCGGCGTCATCATCGTGGCGGGGAACCTGGAGGAGGCCATCGCTTTTTCCAACCGGATCGCTCCAGAGCACCTGGAGCTCGCCGTCGAGAACCCGTTCGAGATCCTGCCGCTCATCACCAACGCCGGCGCCATATTCATGGGGCACTACACACCGGAAGCGGCCGGCGACTACCTGGCCGGACCCAACCACACCCTGCCCACCGGCGGGACGGCGCGCTTCTTCTCGCCGCTCTCAGTGGACGACTTCGTCAAGAAAAGCTCCATCATCCACTTCACCCGCGGCGGCCTTGAGCGCGTCGGAGCAGACATCGTCAGGATCTCCCGCCTGGAGGGGCTCGACGCCCACGGCAGGTCGGTGAGCCTCAGGTTGAACAAGTAGCCTGCACTTTGCGTTGATAATTCCAAGGAGGAGACGTCATGGCTAGATCGGCAGCTATCGAAAGGATCACCAAGGAGACGCAGATCAAGCTCTCCCTCGAAATCGACGGCAAGGGGGAGGCGCAGATCTGCACCTCGGTGCCTTTTCTGGATCACATGCTCGACCTTTTTGCCCGGCACGGCCTGTTCGACCTGAAGGTCGAGGCCCACGGCGACATCGACATCGACTTCCACCATACCGTCGAGGACATCGGCATCGTGCTCGGCACCGCCTTCAAGGAGGCCCTCGGCGACAAGTGCGGCATCCGCCGCTACGGCAACGCCGTGGTGCCGATGGACGAAGTGCTGGCGAGCGTCGCCACTGACCTCTCCGGCCGCCCTTACCTGGTCTACAACGTCGAACTTCCCAAGGTGAAGATCGGGGATTTCGACGTCGAGTTGGTGCGCGAATTCTTCCAGGGGTTCGTGAACCACTGCGGCGCGAACCTCCACCTGAACCTGATGTACGGCGACAACGTCCATCACATCGTCGAGGCCTGCTTCAAGGCGGCGGCACGTGCGCTGGACCAGGCGACCCAACTGGATTCCAGGATCGAAGGGGTCATGTCCACCAAGGGGAAGCTTTAAAGGCAGAAAGCTTTATCAGTGATCGGCACTGCGAGGCGCCGGAAGGATTTTTCATATGATCGCGATTATTGACTACGGCATGGGGAACCTGCGCTCCGTGCAGAAGGGGTTCGAGAAGGTCGGCTTCGATGCCGTCGTCACCGCGGATCCCAAGGTGCTGCTCGACGCCGAGCGGGTGGTCCTGCCGGGTGTGGGCGCTTTCCGTGACTGCATGAGGAACCTGGAAGAGGGGGGCTTCGTTGAGCCGATCCTTAAGGTGATCCAGGAGGGGAAGCCTTTTCTCGGCATCTGCCTGGGGCTGCAGCTTCTCTTCACCGAAAGCGAGGAGTTCGGCAAGCACCAGGGGCTGAACGTCATCCCCGGCAAGGTGCTCCGCTTCCCGGAAGGGATGGAGGAGGGGGGCGAGGAGCTCAAGGTCCCGCACATGGGATGGAACCAGTTGAGCTTCAAGCGTCCGTCGCCGCTTTTCCAGGGGATTGATGACGGGACCAACGTCTACTTCGTCCACTCCTACTACGTGAAGCCCGATGACGAGTCGGTCGTGGCCGCGACCACAGGTTACGGCATCGATTTCTGCGCGGCTATCTGGCGCGACAACGTCGTCGCCGCGCAGTTCCACCCGGAAAAGTCCCAGGACAAGGGGCTCGCGATGCTGAAGAACTTCGCGCAGATGAAATAAGCTGTCGCCGGCCCGCCCCCTCCCCCGGTCCTCAGAGGGAGAGGCGACGTTTGGACGGCATATATATTAAATACGGGCGCCGGAAGGCGCCGCGATGAAATGGATTGGGAGAAGCAATGATCATCATTCCCGCAATTGATCTGAAAAACGGCTGCTGCGTCCGCTTGGAGCAGGGGCTGATGGAGAAGGACACGGTATTCAACGACGACCCGGGCGCGCAGGCAGCGGAATGGCAGCGCCAGGGGGGCGAGATCCTGCACATAGTGGACCTAGACGGCGCCTTCGCAGGGGAGCCCAAGAACCGCTCGGCGATCGAAGCGATAGTCAAATCCGTGACGATCCCGACCCAGCTGGGTGGCGGCATCAGGGACATCGCCACCATAGAGGCCTACCTCTCATTGGGCATCGGGCGCGTCATCATCGGGACCGCGGCGCAGAGAAACCCCGCTTTCGTGAAGGAAGCTTGCGCCAAGTTCCCGGGCAAGATCGTGGTCGGGATCGATGCCAAGAACGGCATGGTCGCGGTGCAGGGTTGGGCCGAGGTGACCGGCGTCACCGCCACGGAGCTCGCCAGGCAATTCGAGGGTGACGGCGTCTCCGCCATCATCTATACCGACATCAGCCGCGACGGGATGATGCAGGGGCCGAACATCCAGGCGACCAAGACGCTGGCCGAGGCCATCAACATCCCGGTGATCGCCTCCGGCGGGCTCTCCTCGCTGCAGGACATCGAGAACCTGATCGCCATCGAGTCTTCCGGTGTCACCGGCGTCATCACCGGCAAGGCCATCTATTCCGGCGCCATCAACCTCGCCGAGGCCATAGCGCTGACTAAGAAACAGCGCTGAGAGAAGGGGGTTTACGATGCTGACCAAAAGAATCATCCCCTGCCTCGACGTGAAGGGGGGGCGGGTAGTCAAAGGTGTACAGTTCCTCGGGCTGCGTGACGCTGGGGACCCGGTGGAGATCGCCGAGCTGTACGACCAGCAGGGGGCCGACGAACTCACCTTCCTCGACATCACCGCTTCCTCGGACGACCGCGACATCATCATCGACGTGGTGCGCCGCACCGCCGAGCGCGTCTTCATGCCGCTGACGGTGGGTGGCGGGGTCCGGGTGGTCGAGGACATCAGGCGCCTTCTGAACGCCGGCGCGGACAAGGTTTCCATAAACACGGCCGCCGTGCACCGCCCGGAGTTCGTGAGCGAGGCGGCCGAGAAGTTCGGCTCGCAGTGCACCGTGGTCGCCATCGACGCCCGCAGCAGGGCCGGCGGGGGATGGGAGGTCTACACCCACGGCGGGAGGAACCCGACCGGGATCGACGCTGTGGAGTGGGCCCAGCGGATGGAGAGCATGGGGGCGGGGGAGATCCTCCTTACCTCCATGGACCGCGATGGCACCAAGGACGGCTACGACCTGCCGCTCACCCGCGCGGTGGTCGACGCGGTCAGCATCCCGGTCATCGCCTCCGGCGGCGTCGGCGGGCTGTCCCATCTCTACGACGGCTTCACCCAGGCTGGCGCCAGTGCCTGCCTTGCCGCCTCCATCTTCCACTACCGCGAGTACACCATCGAAGAGGCGAAGAGCTACCTCCGCGACCGTGGCGTGCCGGTACGACTCTAGATTTCTCAGGGAGCAATGCCCATGGAAAAACCCAAGGACGACATCATCGCCGCGGTTTACCGCGTGATCCAGGAGCGCAAGGCCAACCCCAGCGAATCCTCCTACACCGCGAGCCTCATGGCCAAAGGGGTTGATAAGATCCTCAAGAAGGTCGGCGAGGAGGCGACGGAGGTCGTCATCGCCGGGAAAGGCGGGAAGCGCGAGGAGATCGTCTACGAGACGGCCGACCTGATCTTCCACAACCTGGTGCTCTTGGGCTTCTACGACATCGACCCGGAAGAGGTCTATGCCGAACTGAGGCGCCGCTTCGGCATTTCGGGTATCGAAGAGAAGGAATCCAGGGTAGGTTAACAGATTCTGAACAATCTTAGAAAATTCTTGACAAAAACTGAGCTGGTGATATATTGCTGGTTCCTTGAATAATGTCTGCCGGCCCGTACCCACTAAGTTAGTAAATCCAGAAGAGAAGGGGGGGGAATATGAATGCCGGGAGTAAAGGTAAAAGAAGCTGAACCGTTTGAGCTTGCGCTCAAAAAGTTCAAAAAGCAGTGCGAGAAAGCTGGGATCCTTTCAGAGGTTCGCAAAAGAGAGCACTACGAGAAGCCGAGCATCAAGAAGAAGAAAAAGGCCATTGCAGCGCGCAAGCGTGCTCTGAAAAAACAGCGGAAGATGGTTGACTAGAGGGATTCATGCAACTGCAGGAGAGATTAAACGCGGATCTTAAGGAAGCGATGAAGAGTCGCGATGCCTTGCGCATCTCGACGATCCGCATGCTGCTCTCCTCGGTGAAGAACCGCGCCATCGAACTCAGACGCGATCTGAGCGATGCGGAAGTCACCGAAACCATAGTTACCCTCTGCAAGCAGCGCAGGGAATCCATCAGGCTCTTTAAGGAAGCAGGCAGACAGGAGCTAGTGGATAAGGAGGAGGCGGAGCTTGGGCTCCTGACCGGTTACCTCCCCCAGCAGCTGACACGGGAAGAGCTGGTATCCCTTGTGGAGAAAGTCATAGCGGAAACCTCCGCCACGAGCGGAAAGGACATGGGCAAGGTGATGAAAGCCATCCAACCCCTGGTTTCCGGCCGCGCAGACGGTAAATTGGTGAGCGAAGTTGTAAAGGAAAAGCTCGCATGACTGTTGCCCCCGGGAAACACTCCCGGGGGTGATTGCGGGTTTTGGGGTGTCTTGAGTAGGGGCGAATCTAGCGATTCCCCCTTCTTTTGCTTTGTGGCTGCTGACCAGGTGTGTGCATGATCCTTCTCGACATCCTTATCTGGGTGGTATTGCTCTTCTTTGTGGCAAAAGGTTTCTCTAAGGGACTGGTGCGGGAGGCTTGCTCCCTTCTCGGCCTTGTCACGGGCGGCTGGGCCGCTTTCAGATACTATTCATTTCTAAGCCTCGGGATCAGGCAGTTCATCAACCTCCCCCCGCAGGTGGCGCAGCCGCTGTCGTTTCTCCTTATCTTCCTGTTGCTGGGCGTCCTTTTCTATTTCCTCGGTCATCTGCTCACCGTCATCTTCAAGGTCATGCTCCTGGGAGGGATCAACCGGATCGGCGGCATCGTGTTCGGCTTTCTGGAGGGAGGGTTCCTCCTTTGCGTCGTCCTCTACCTCGCGACCACCAAACCCATGCCCGACAAGTTCAAGGGGTGGGTCTCCCGATCCAAGACCGCTAACGCTTTCGCCTCGACCGGGGGGAGCATCGCCGCCGGATGGGAAGGGGCAGTTCGCAGGGAAACGCCTCCCCAGGGAGCGCACAAGAAATAAGGAACTGCAGCGGTGTCGATGATTCCGGATGAAAAGGTCAGGGAGGTACGCGAGCGGGCTCCCATTCTCCAGGTCATCTCCGATTACATGAGCCTCAAGAAATCGGGGGCGAACTACCAGGGGATCTGCCCTTTCCATGGCGAGAAGACCCCTTCGTTTAACGTGAACCCAGCGCGCGGGATCTTCCACTGCTTCGGCTGCGGGGCAGGCGGCAACTCTTTTGATTTCGTCATGCGCATGGAAGGGCTGAGTTTCCCCCAGGCGGTGAAGTTCCTCGCCAAGAAGGTTGGGGTCGAGATTCCCGAGCGGCCGCTTTCGCGCGACGAGAAGCGCAGGATGGACGAGCAGGAGCAGGCCTTTCACATCAATGAACTGGCCTGCGAGTACTACCTCCGGGTTCTGGAGTCGGACGAGGCGGGCGCAGCAGGCAGAGGCTACCTGCAGCAGCGCGGCGTGGACCGGGAGACAGCGGCCACCTACCGCATGGGATTTGCACCGGTTGGCTGGGACAACCTGGCCAAGTTCCTCCAGAGAAAAGGAGTGCCGCTGGAGCAGGCCGAGAAGCTGGGGCTTTTGAGGAAAAGGGAGGGAAGGGACGGCTACTACGACACCTTCCGCAACCGGCTGCTCTTCACCATCTCCGACCTCCACGGCCGTGCCATCGGTTTCGGCGGGCGGGTTATGGACGACTCGCTCCCAAAATACATCAACTCCCCGGAGTCGGTGGTGTACCACAAGAGCGAGGTCCTCTTCGGGGTCGATCTTGCCAAGAAGGGGATGCGGGAGCAGGGAAGCGCCATCGTCGTCGAAGGGTACTTCGACCACCTGGCCCTTTACCGGGCCGGCTACACCAACGTGGTCGCGACCTGCGGCACGGCGCTGACGCCCCCGCACGTGAAGCTGCTCCGGCGCTACGCCGAGCGCGCCTACATGCTCTTCGACGGGGACGAGGCGGGACGCAAGGCGACGGTCCGGTCCATGGAACTCTTCCTGGAGGAGGGGTTCCCGGCGCGGGTGGTGGAAGTCCCCTCGGGGGACGACCCGGACACCTTCATCCGGCGCGAAGGAGGTGCGGCGTTCGCGCCCCTTCTGGAACAGTCCCTTCCCATCTTCGAGTCGTTTTACCGCGGCGTGCTGAAGAGCCTCGATATCCGGAGCGTCGAGGGGAAGGTGGCCTTCGTGAACGAGGTCTCGCCGCGACTCGCGAAGATATCCGATCCGGTCGAGCGTGGGCTTTACGAGAAGGAGATCTGCCGGGCTGTCGGGATCGACCAGGCGATGCTGCACAAAAAGGTGGGGATACCCGCCGCCGCGCCGCGCCCCCAACAGGCGAAAGCGGCGCCGCGCACCGCCGCCACCGAAGAGGTGCTCCTGACGCTGATGGCGAAGTATCCCGAAGTCGTGCTAACGGTACGGGACCATGGAGCCGATAAGCTCTTCAACGGCGCCCATCTCAGGCTCGCCGAGGCCATCATTGCGGAGGCGGGGCAGGGGGAGCTGGACCTCTCCCGCGTGCTGGAGCAGATAGAATCGCCCGAGGAGCGCAGCCGCCTCTTCTCGCTCTTCGTGGAGGACGCGCACCTGGAGGACATGGACGCCATCAAGGCGTTCGAACAGTGCTGCCAAGCCCTGGAGCGGCATGCTCTGAAGGGGGGCGGCAAGGCCCTGGCGCGAGAGCTTGCCACGGTCGATCCGGATTCTCCCAGGTACCTGGAGATTCTGGCTGAACTTGAGCGGTTGCGTAACAAAAAATCGAAATTACTATAGTAGGATTCAAAAGCTGTAGTGGAGCGTGGTAAATGGCCAAGAAAAGCATGGATGAAGTTAAGCAGCTCATCGACCTGGGCAAGGAAAAGGGGTTCCTCACCTACGAAGAGGTGAACGACCTGCTTCCCCCGGATATCGTCTCCTCCGACCAGATCGACGACGTCATGAGCATGTTTGGCGATATGGACATCGAGATAGTCGACTCCGCCCAGAAGGTTAAGATCCCCAAGATCAAGATGGATCTGGAAGAAGAGGAAGAGCACGAAGGGAGCGAGGAAGAAGTCGAGTTCGAGCCCGGAACCCTCGGCCGTACCAGCGACCCGGTCCGCATGTACCTGCGCGAGATGGGTTCCGTTTCGCTTCTCACCCGCGAGGGAGAGGTAGAGATCGCCAAGAGGATCGAGGTCGGCGAGCGCGACGTTGCCAGCGTCATACTGAACACCCCGATCACGGTGAGAGAGGTGGTAAACCTCGGCGAGCGTCTGCGGAAGCAGCAGATCGGCGCCATCGAGATCTCCAAGGACGTCGAAGAGGAGGTACTTGAGGAGGGAGAAGAGGATCTCCAGGCCCTCAAGGTGCTGACCATCATCGACGAGATCAAGGAAATCGACCTGCGTATGAACGAGATCCAGACGGTTCTCGAGACCGAGAAGGTCGCCGCCAAGGAGCGCGATGCACTGGGAGTCGAGCACTCCGAACTCAAGGTGAAGATGGCGGAGACCCTCAAGTCGCTGCGCCTGAAAGACCGTCACATCGAGAAAATCGCCCAGCGTCTTAAGGAGCTGTCCTGCAAGGTCGACACAGTGATGCAGGAGATCGCCGAGCTGGAGAAGGAAAGCGGCGCCGAGAGGGAAGCGTTCCTTACTGCTTTCGAAGGTGCCAAGGGCGGCTCCGAGGCGGACTTCGCGAAGAAGCTGAACATGACGCTTGAAGAGGGGCAGAAGCTCGAGAAGCGTTTCCGCTCCAGCGAAGCCAAGTTGAAGAAGATCGAGCAGGAGTCCGGCTTCAAGGCGAGCGAGCTCGCCAACGCCCTGCTCGCCATCGAAGAGGGTGAGCACAAGGCGAAGCTGGCCAAGAGCGAACTGGTCGAGGCGAACCTTCGCCTGGTCGTCTCCATCGCGAAGAAGTACACCAACCGCGGCCTGCAGTTCCTGGACCTGATCCAGGAAGGGAACATTGGCCTCATGAAGGCGGTCGACAAGTTCGAGTACCAGCGCGGCTACAAGTTCTCGACCTACGCCACCTGGTGGATCCGCCAGGCCATCACCCGCGCCATCGCGGACCAGGCCCGCACCATCAGGATCCCGGTGCACATGATCGAGACCATCAACAAGCTGATCCGTACCAGCCGCCAGCTGGTGCAGGAGATCGGCCGCGAGCCCTCCCCGGAGGAGATCGCCGAGCGCATGGCGCTGCCGCTGGACAAGGTGCGCAAGGTCCTGAAAATCGCCAAGGAGCCGATCTCCCTGGAGACCCCGATCGGCGAGGAAGAAGATTCCCACCTTGGGGATTTCATCGAGGACAAGGGGGTGGTATCCCCCCTGGAGGCGGTGATCAAGGCGAACCTTTCCGAGCAGACCTCACGGGTCCTCTCCACCCTCACCCCCCGCGAGGAGAAGGTGCTCCGGATGCGCTTCGGCATCGGCGAGAAGAGCGACCACACCCTCGAGGAGGTGGGCCAGGACTTCGAGGTTACCCGTGAAAGGATCCGGCAGATCGAGGCGAAGGCGCTCAGGAAGCTGCGCCATCCCAGCCGGGCTAAGAAGCTGAAAAGCTTCGTAGAGTAAGCATCCAGGGCCGCACCGGATCATCGGCGCGGCCCTTTGCTTTTGTAAAAGTTCAAAAAGAGGTAAGCAGGGGGCAATCCAGGGGACGCAGAGCCGCCAACTGGGGACCTCAACCTTCAACGAGGTGAAAAAATGCAGAAAAAGGCGGTAATCCTTTACAGCGGCGGTCTCGATTCGACCACCTGTCTCGCGATAGCCAAGGAACAGGGTTTCGCACCCTACGCCCTCAGCTTCAGCTACGGCCAGCGGCACCAGCAGGAACTGGAGGTGGCGAAGCGCAACGCGCGCCCGATGGGGGCCGTGGATCACCTGCTGGTCGAGTTCGACCTGAGAAAGATGGGGGGGAGCGCCCTCACCTCCGATATCGAGGTTCCGAAGGAAGGGGTCGGTGAGGAGATCCCGGTGACCTACGTCCCGGCGCGCAACACGATCTTTCTTTCCTTCGCGCTGGGGTGGGCGGAGACCCTCGACTGCTTCGACATCTTCATCGGTGTCAACGCGCTCGACTACTCGGGCTACCCCGACTGCAGGCCCGAATTCATCGCGGCCTATGAGACCATGGCGAACCTTGCCACCAAGGCCGGGGTCGAGGGAAGAAGGTTGAAGATCCATACCCCGCTGATCAGCCTGACCAAGGCGGAGATCATCCAGAAGGGGCTCTCATTGGGTGTCGACTACTCCAGGACCCACTCCTGCTACGACCCGGCCGAAGATGGCGCCGCCTGCGGGCGCTGCGATTCCTGCCGCTTGCGGTTGAAGGGGTTTGCCGAAGCGGGGATGACCGACCCGGTGCGGTACCAGAAGTTTTAGCAGCGCCGACCTCACCCCTCCCACTTCCCAAGGGAGGGCGTAACAACCGAGGATAACAAATGATCAAAGAATATCTGAAGAAGCCTGCCCTGAGCGACGTGCAACTCACCCGCGACACCAGGAACATCCCGATCGGAAAGGTGGGGGTAAAGGACATCTCCTATCCCATCGTGGTGATGGACAAGAACAAGTCCTTCCAGAACACGATCGCCCGCATCAACATGTACGTGGACCTCCCTCACCACTTCAAGGGGACCCACATGAGCCGGTTCGTGGAGATCCTCAACGAATACCGCGAAGAGATCGCGCTCGACAAACTGGAACTAATCCTCTCCACCATGAAGGAGAAACTGGGGGCGTCCAACGCGCACCTCGAGATGGAGTTCCCATACTTCGTTGAGAAAACCGCACCGGTGTCGAGGGCTAAGAGCCTGATGGAGTACACCTGCACCTTCAGCGCCTCGCTTTCGGACCGCTTCGATTTCGTGCTGGGGATCAAGGTGCCGGTCACCTCCCTTTGCCCCTGCAGCAAGGAACTCTCCAGCTACGGCGCCCACAATCAGCGCTCAATCATGACGGTCCAGGTCCGCTACAGCGAATTCATCTGGATCGAAGACCTCATCGACATCATCGAGGAGTGCGGTTCCTCCCCTGTGTACTCTCTGCTAAAACGCGAAGACGAGAAATTCGTCACCGAGCGCGCTTACGAGAACCCGCGCTTTGTCGAAGACATGGTTCGCGAGGCCACGGTGAGACTGTTAAGTATGCAGAATGTCACTTGGTTTTCCGTTGAGGCCGAAAACTTCGAGTCCATCCATAAGCACTCCGCTTACGCCGCAATCGAGAGAAGCAAAGAGTCATAAAGTTGTCACAGTCAGCCGATTGACTGTGGATAACTTTGTTGATAACCGCCAAAATTGTGGACAACTCTAAACTTTTCTACTCATTTATCTCCTCTAAGGCCAAGCCCTCTAATGAAACGCGCGCTCGCCATTTTCGCCAAAACACCACTCCCGGGTCTGGTCAAGACCCGGCTCTCTCCCCCCCTGTCGCTCCGGCAGGGGGCCGAACTCTACCGCTGCATGCTGCTCGACACCATCGCACGCGTTCAGGCCTTGAACGCCGAGACCGTCCTCTTCTACGATGGAAAACCGGACTTCTTCCTTGAGGCCGTTCCCGGCGTCACGCTGATCCGGCAGCATGAGGGGGGACTGGGAACGAGGCTGGAGCAGGCCTTCGATCAGCTGGCTGAACTGGGATACGACTCCCGCGTGGTCATCGGCTCCGACGCCCCCGACCTGCCGCTTGCTTACCTGGAGGAGGCCTTTGCCCAGCTGGAGGAGGGAAGCGACATTGTATTCGGCCCCGCCTCTGACGGTGGTTATTACCTGGTCGCGGTGCGGGGAGGGCATGGGAGGATCTTCGAGGAGATACCCTGGTCGACTGAGAGGGTGCTTGAGGTAAGCCTGAAGCAGGCTCAGGCGTCGGGGCTTTCCTGTGCGCTGCTTCCCTCCTGGTATGACGTGGACAGCTATGAAGACCTGCTGCGTCCGGGGCTCTCGGACCCGCTCAACGGCGCGCCACTGACAAGAAGCTTCCTCGCCCACCTCCGGCCGGAAACGCTGGCGCCGACGGCCGATGCGGTATAATCTACCGCGTTGACGCCCCGCTTGCGACGTTATCCCCTCAAGGAATAAAGGCCAGTCATGCCTGCATCCCCCATACAGATTCTCAACGATGTGTTCGGCTTCAAGTCGTTCCGTCCGCCGCAGCAGGAGATCGTGGAAACGGTTCTCTCCGGCAGAGACGCCTTCGTTCTCATGCCCACCGGCGGCGGGAAGTCGCTCTGCTACCAGGTGCCGGCCCTCTGCTTTCCCGGCACGGCCCTGGTGGTCTCCCCTCTCATCTCGCTGATGAAGGACCAGGTCGACGCCCTGCGCGAGAACGGCATCCCCGCCGCGTGCTACAACTCCGCGCTGGGCGAAGCGGAGGCGCGCCGGGTGCTGGCGCAACTGCACGCGGGGGAGTTGAAGCTCCTCTACGTCGCGCCCGAGCGGCTCCTGAACGACGGCTTCCTGGAAAGGATCAAGCCGCTCTCCATCTCCCTGTTCGCCATCGACGAGGCGCACTGTGTCTCGCAGTGGGGACACGACTTCCGCCCTGAATACGCCCAGCTCGGCGTCCTGCGCGAGATATTCCCCGAGATACCGATGATCGCGCTTACCGCGACGGCCGATGCGCAGACCAGGGGGGACATCCTCTCCCGGCTCGGGCTGGAACGGGCTACCTGCTACTGCGCCGGGTTCGATCGCCCCAACATCCGCTACAGCGTCGTCGACAAGAACAAGCCCTTCAGCCAGCTCACCGGTTTTTTGTCCAGCCGCAAGGACGAGGCGGGGATAGTGTACGCCCTGTCGCGCAAGCGGGTGGAGGAGGTGGCGAAAAAGCTTTGCGCAGCCGGGATCAAGGCGGCGGCCTATCACGCAGGGCTCCCCGACAAGGAGCGGCACCGGGTCCAGGAGGCCTTCCTCAAGGACGACATCAAGATCGTGGTGGCGACGGTCGCTTTCGGGAGGAGTTTAGCTTAACACGTGCGATACGTGCGTGATTGACTGACTGCTGAATTCTTGATATTAGGCTATTAGATGGATAGCTGACTCCCATGCAGTCGCACGCTTAATGGTTGCGCGGATTCTGTTCTCCACGCACAAAGGCGTCATGGGGGTTATCTATGAAAGACAGTGGTACCTCGCGTAAAGATAAACAATACCCCCCCCTGAAGTCGCTCCACGGTGGAATCGATACCTCAGACCCCCTCCGACCGTTTATTGGTAAACATGGTGTTCAGTACGACCTCTCCTACCTTAACCATCCGTTGCTTCACAGGAGAACTGTAGAGAGTCTTGCTTACGCCATCACACTGAGGCTGAGCAAGATGTCAAGGCCCACGCAGCAGTTGCTGCATCCGAATGGGATCAAGACAAAAAAGTTCATACTTTGGCTCCTCCATTTTCTTAGTGGCAATGACAAGCCATTCGCAGAGTCGGTTAAGCAGAGCCTTGCCTCTGGGGACATACCTGACCAGGCAAGTTGGCAGATGGTAATCGACAGTTTCCGCAACACGGCAATTCGCAACAAGGACAACCCTTTTTCACGGGGGACCAAGTGTAGCAGAAGTGAGTTCATACATTGCATCAGCGGTTTCCTGAGGATTTGCGAGGCACGCGGTGTCTTCCCAAGGGCAGTCCTTAAAGGCATCAGGAACGCGCACCTGCACAAAAGGCGGCGTAAGATTTTAGGTGATTTGCCGAGCCATAAACTCAGCGAAAGGGAGATCGACCGACTCGTTGGCGGCTACTTGCGGCAAAGTGTTAACAAACACGACATCATTGAAGAGGAGCGGAAAGCCTGCATCAGAACTCTCGCAAGTTCGGGGCTCAGTATTGCCGGAATGACTGACGGGCAGATCATCGAGGAGATCAGAAAGCTCAACACTGAACGATTGGCGGAGGTAAGAAGGTGTGCAGAGGCGGACTTTATTAAGGGTTGGGAGGCCTATCAGGAGGGGCAGCAACTTCTCGCTGAATCAGATCTTTCTTACGAAGTGGACATGCTGGGGCCCATGAAGGAGTGGTTTGAGGTTGTGCAGCATGACCCCTCCGGCATCCGCACAAAAACAGTGCAGAACCCGTTTAGACAGATGTTTCTTGGGACCTCCAAACGTATCAACGGCCGATGGACAAGGCAACCGCTGCCAGTGAGGGTTGCGAAATCAAGGCTTCTCACTCTGCTGGATGGGCGTTATGGCCTGTGTCCAAAACTAAGAAGATCAGATAAAGACATTTGTGAAGAACCTATCTTGCGTATATGGAGAAATGTATTCAGAGGCAATGGCTTCCACGACTTTGAAGGTTGGCCTAAGGAGCGTCTGGGCACGTCAATGTACACCTTATTGATGGCACAGATCATTCTGCTCATAGACACGGGCCTCAATGTTGAGGTCGTTGACGGCCTGACCGTTGATTGCGTGAGAGACACCGACGTGCCAACCATCAAAGAAATCTGGGGCATTAAGTCTCGTGCAGACAACAAGCCTGTTCACAGCAGAGTGCGAATCGACTCTAAAGATAGAGCCAATTCTATTGTGGTCATACAAAGGGTTAAAGAGATGACGCAGCGCCTGCGTCGTCTCGCCAAGAACGGCCACCCTCTTTATGAGGTTAGAACTGAAGAAGCGAGGGTAGAACAGAGGCTTTTCTTACGTGAAAAAATAATAGGTGTACCTATGGGCAGCGTGACCGTAACCGCCGGTGTGGTTGCTGTGTATGATAAGGCTCTGAAAAAATTTAAGGAAAACCATCCCTCCATTGGCGCATACAGTTTCTTGCCGACCAGTATTCGACCAACGGTCAGGGTGTTGGCCTTTGTTAATGGAGAAGACATCGAGACCTCAAGGGCCCAACTGGCCCACAAGACGATAGCCACATCGACTGGCTATGTAGTGCGTACTCTATCTCGGATGGAGATGGAGGAGCGTATCAGGGGGTTCATGAAGCATTACGAAGCCATAGTGATTCAGGATATCGAGGATGCAGCAAGAAGACTCGGGTACACTACGGCAGAATACGAGGACCGCCTAGCCAACGCCAAAAGGACAGGTCTCGGGACAATATGTGATCACCAAAGAAAAGACGATGAAGGCAAAGAGTTTAGTGTGAAGAGATCCGACTGCGACCCTGTGGACGACTGCCCCAAGTGCCCTCTTGCACGAGTATTTCCGGCACTTAAGGAAAATTTGGTGGATGCTTTCATGATGCGCAGGTGGATAAGGGACAACGAAATTGAGTTACGGATGAACGAGGAGCGGTGGCAAGAGGTTTGGATGCGGTGGCTTGCCATAGTTGAAGGGGGCATTGATAAAGCGAAATCTGCACATAACGTCAGCAGGAAAATTTTGAGGGAGGCGGAAGAGATGGCAAAAGCACTAGGTACCGCTGACTTCGTCCCATTGATATAGGAGGAGCAATGTGCGAAAGCGAAGCAAATGACGCGGCCATTCCTTCCTCACCTCTTGCTCGTCCAGACGTGTGCGTCTCACGCCCATGGCTTGATGAGCTCGACACTCCGTTGTGGCTGAACGATAGGGCTGCCCTCTATGCCAATGAGTGGAAAATAAGCGACGAGGGTTTTGGTGGCACTAAACGTCTGAACTGGGAGTATCCGCTGTACGACCCTGCCACGATGAAGGTCTCCCTGCTGACGGATCCTGATAATGAAGCACTTCTTGAGGTTGCCCAGCGCTTCTGTATCGCCCTTCGGGAAGGTCATATCAGGAGCATCACCAGCGCCGAAAACCAGGTTGCAATGACGAGGCGACTCCTAAGCATTTTTGCATGGATGCGTCTCAACTTCATTTACAGTGTTGACTATATTACAACTCTTGATTTTAGACTCTTTATGCAAGCAGCCCCATGGGGTCTTGTCAGGTTACTCGACGCAGAAAGCCGCTTCGATAATTACCTCGAATCGCTCCAGCGCTCAGGGCGGAAGATACCTGTCAGATTCATAAGAACTAGCTTTGATAGCAAAAAGATGTACGAAAGAATCGATGCTAGCGAGGTGCATCGCCAGATTGGTGTTGACCCTGAATTGGCTACTAAATTTGGGAAGAACTTCACGTTTAAATTCTGGACTGCCGTTGCAGCGCTTAACGGCTCAGAGCTTGTTCGGAATAATCAAAAACACCTGCTTGAGCTGGTTGTTGAGCCTGAGCGCGAACCCATGAAGTTAAACTCTTTGCAGAAGTATGTGCAGGCATGGCAGGCCTTGCACGATATGGGTTACCTCCTGCCGCAAAGATGCAGTGTCAACCCGGCAAGCGACTACGTCTCTGGGGAAAATATGTCGTCAAAAAAAGTTGCCCGGGAAGCGCTTACTGTGGCCGACATTGAGGATAGTGAGGGTATAACGGAAACTATGCCCGACCTGCAGGCTTTCCATATCGTGGACCGGGCTTGCCGTTGGGTTATCAACTATTCAGACGACCTACTTGACTTGCGCAAGCTGGCGACTCAACGCGTTTCAAACGCTGTGTGCAGGAGTCAACGGTTAAAGGCCCTGACGGACATTTTAGAAGCATATGCTCCGAAAAACTTTAGTGCCGAAGATTTAGGAGCACCGTGGCCGCTAATTGCCGCTGGTCGCAAAAATGCTGTGGAGGTGCGGGGACTATCAATCAATCATGCAACCAGCATCTATCTCATGGCGGCTTCCGCAATCGTCATAGCCGCATTCACAGCGCGTCGGAGGGGTGAGATTTTGACGATAAAGGGAGGTGAGCAGACAGACAATGACCAGGTGCCTCGTGCTCTCTACCTAGATGAGCGTGGTGAGCCATGGATGTGGAGCTACATTGAGAAGACTTTCCAAAAATGGGATAGAACGCCCATTCCGCCGGTTGTCGTGAGGGCCATTGAGGTACTTGAGGCGTTGACGGAGTCAACGCGCAAAAAAAGCGGGTCCAGGAATCTTTTCGAGGTTGAGCACTTAAGGGGCGGATCTTTAATTAGGTTCGATATAGTTGAGGCCATCAATCTGTTCGCCGACTTCGTCAATGTACCTCTTCTCGAGGATGGGTCAAAGTGGATATTCAGGCCGCACCAGTTTAGGCGCTTCTTCGCACTTTTATACATGTACCGCTATAACTATGGTGAGCACGGTAAGATGGAGGCCTTATCCCACCAATTACGTCATTTTAATATGGAAATGACCAAGCGCTATATCGAAGAAATCTATGAATCCGACATGCTTAAAGCTCATAGCAAAAATATCGTTGTGGACCTAATGTCAGGGGTTCTTAGGGGCAAGCGCAAAGCTCTTGGCCCCGGAGGTGAGGCGATGAAGAAGCATCTTGACGAGATGCTTCATGAGGTTATCAAGCATTCCGAGATTCTCAGCGGAGAAGAGCCTCCATGGGTTGCCCATAAGATTGCAGAGCGGGTGATGATGAAGCTGAATATTGACATGATACCGTTTAAATGGGGGTTCTGTTATGCATACAAACACAAGCAGACAGGGGAATTCCGAGGTAACTGCGTTGCTGACGGCGTAAAGGCTGATCAGCCTGATGTGGCAAAAGCAACGCCCAAGCGCTGCCTTGGGTGTGAGCACTTATACGTCGATGAAAACTTCCGCACACTGTGGGAAACAGGTGCAACTACTTATAGATCGAGGCTGGAGAGGGGAGGCATTTCCGATATCATGAGAGACTATGCGCAGGAGTATGCCAGAGTGTATGAAGAGGGCTTAAAGGCGTATTTCGAAGATGGGTCGGAGTGGGGAGAATGAGCCACTCCCAATATCAAGCCGGCCTGAGTAGGGATGCTCGGCACGAGGCTGCAACTCAGCGAATAAAAGAGAAAATTGCGATCCTTGAGAAATGGTGTGCTGATGGCGTTCCAGAATGCTATGAACTGAGCGGGGTTAGCGATTCCAGCCATAAACACTGTCCAAAAAGCTTAACTGACTTTCAAAAGTGGCTCGACGAGGACCTCGAATTAGAGGTTCGACTGGACGGGGGGCTACATGTCATCCACGGTGTTTATCCTGTTTCTGCGGTGGCGATGGATAGGCCAGAGCGAAGCTCCCTCAAAGGACGTGCTAGAGAGCTTCTCGCATCCATCAAGAACAAACCTTCAGCCAAGCAGGAGTTAACGAAGTTGAAAGTTGAAAAAAGGGCGCAAGAGGTTTTAATCCAAAGGTTGGTTAACGAAAACGCACAATTGCGTAGCGAAATCATGAATATATCTGAAAATGTCCAGATTTTGGGCAATATGAACAAGAATCTAATTCGCAGAGTCGCTGATCTGGAAAAACAACTTGATAGAGTGAGGACAGTGCAGGGATTGCGCCCCGTCAAGTAGGGGGGGCAAATACGTAGGTATGCTGGTCGACAAATCGAAGATAAATGGAGATCCCACTGATGAAGCAGCGCATCAGGGACATCCTGACACTGCTGCCGCACGGAGAGGAGAGTTCTGACTCTGAGTCGATGTCAATGCAATGTAGGAGTCTGCCATTTCAGTCCAACAGAGTCAGCCTAGCCCGTTTTGAGTAGTTAGTGGACAAGTCCCACCTCTACTTTCCTTTGACCAGAGGAGGCAGACCAAGTCGTTTCGGTGGGCTTCAACGCTGTTACAGACAAGCCTACGGCGCTATTCATCTGCTGAGGGTGATCGTTCGGAGGTCAGTAATGGGCAAAATTAAATCTTTCGAAGTTCCCAAGCTCTTCTTCACCGATAAAAATTGTTGGTTTGACGACCTGTCTAGACCGGGCGTAGGTATCCTAGTCGATGAATATGGTGCACCTATCTATCCTGTTATTGACTGGCTGATCGTCCAGAGAAAACGAAAGTCCAGACCCGACGACACCGGCACGATGAAGCAGTTGGCAAGTGACCTCAGAATGTTTTGGGAGTTTTTATCCCGTGAGCGTCAAAACTGGCAGGAGGTGAACGACAATTTCTTGATGCGTTGGCGGGACAGGATGGCCAACGGCGCCCGCGTGTCGGCGGAACAGAAATCGGTTCAGCAACGCAATAGCGTCACACCCCTCAAGAGCGACACAATCAATCGAAGGTTATCGACAGTATTTCGCTTCTATCTCTGGTGTAAGGCTAACGAAAAGGTACCCGAGGGCACAATTGGTCATGGCGGCAAATACCGCATAACAGTTGAAAAAGGAAAGAACAACGAGGATCTGTGGGTGGGGCGCCTCCGTTCCGACGGCACGCTGCCAAAAGAGGCGGCGAGTGACGAGGATGTAGAAAAACTCCACGATGCTATGGATGAGATTTTTGGTAAAGTGACAGCCAGGCGCAACAGACTCTATCTTGACTGGAATAGATATCTTGGCCTTCGTGGGGTTGAAGCCTCAACCCTCCAAGTTAGCATGATCCCACAGCTTGAGGAGATTGAGCAATACATAATCGAGAAGAAACCTTACCCGATGCCATTTAAGCCAAAAGGGCAAGGTCTCCGCACCAAGGGTGGACGGGTACGCAGAAGGCCGCTGGATGTCGATCCGATGCTTCTCAAGCACACCCGGGACTATATCGATTTTGAGAGGGTTGAACTCGTTAAGCGAGCAAAAAAACTTTACGGTCGTGGCTATAAGGAGCCGGACGCCGTATTCCTTGCCACGACAGGCGATACTCTGGGAGAGCGGGTCAAAACAAAAACTATGCAAGAGGCGGTAACAAAGGCGATCACTAAGGCTGGGCTCAAGATCACACCGCACGATCTGAGGAGGCTGTTTGCCATGGAAGTGGTCTCTAATCTATACCTCTGGAAGTTTCGGGAGCTTGAAAAACAAGGGCATAACTGCAAGGTGATTGCCGCCACAATTGATGACAATTCCATTATCTCCTATGCATCGCAGCAACTCGGCCACAGGTTCAAAACAACAACACTCAAGCACTACCTTGATCTCACGAAGCTCAAGCTCATCAAAATGACAGCCGGTGAGAGGCTGGAATATTTTGAGCGCCACAAAGGAATCACCCAGGCTGCCTACAAACAATATCTTTCGGAGGAGTCAGTGGGGACCTTGGAGCGCCTAAAGGTGAAGCAGTACCTTTTGGCGGAGGAGGATGGCCTGCTTGATGCGCTTAGGGATGGTGATTCAGGCCGGGTATTCCGGATACTGATGAAACACCTAGGGGCTAATCTAAACTAGGTACCATTTTTCGTGTTCGAGAGAGAAAACTGGCGGTAGTTGGAGTATACGTGTCAGATTACTACCTCCTGCTAGAGTTGAAAAAGAGGGGGTCTCTGCTGCTGGTCGTGGCGTGGCTTTCGGCAAGTTCACTTATAAAGAGGATTACAACATCAGCGCGACCCCGAACAAAATTTTAAGGGAGATTTTTGGATTCAATACCTTCAGAGATCACCAGCAGGAGATCGTTGAAGGGTTGATTCGAGGGGAGGATGCCTTCGTCATCATGCCTACCGGGGGGGGGAAGTCGTTGTGCTATCAGATTCCTGCCCTCTGTCGACCTGGCGTCGGTATTGTCGTTTCCCCGCTCATCTCGCTAATGAAGGATCAGGTTGACGCTCTGCGTTCCAACGGGGTGCGGGCAGCCTTTTATAACTCCAGTCTCGACCAAAAGGAGGCCTCTCGGGTTCTAGCAGCGTTGCACGGCGGCGACCTGGATCTCCTGTACTTGGCCCCAGAGCGCTTAATGACTGAGGCTTTCTTGCAACGTCTTAACGATCTGGAAATCTCTTTATTTGCCATCGACGAGGCACACTGCATCAGCCAGTGGGGGCATGACTTTCGACCAGAGTACGAACAACTCGGCCAACTTCGCGAACTATTTCCTGATGTCCCCCTGATTGCGCTGACCGCTACGGCTGACGCTCATACAAGGTCCGACATAATCAGCCGCCTCGGTCTGGGCGAGGCGCGCCATTATGTCGCAGGCTTCGACCGTCCAAACATTCGCTATACCGTATTAGAAAAGAGGCAGCCGCTTTCCCAGTTGTTGTCGTTTATTTCAGCCCGCGCCAAGCATGAGGCCGGTATAGTCTATGCGCTCAGCCGTAAGCGAGTAGAAGAAGTGGCTGAGCGTCTTGCCCGTGCGGGGATTGCTGCTGCGGCCTACCATGCGGGACTCTCAGACAAAGAACGCAGCAGGGTGCACGATGCCTTCATAAACGAAGAAGTCAGGATTGTGGTTGGTACCGTCGCCTATGGCATGGGTATAGACAAGCCAAATGTTCGATTCGTTGTGCACTACGACCTCCCCAAAAATATAGAAAGCTTCTACCAAGAATCAGGACGGGCAGGCAGGGACGGTTTGCCCGCGGACTCCCTCGTACTCTTTGGGTACGGGGATGTCGCTGTTGCTCGCAGCCTCATTGAAAATAGCGATAACCCTGAACAGGTTCGTATAGAGACGCATAAACTCAATGCCATGATTGGATTCGCAGAAGCCCTGCATTGCCGGCGCAGGATCCTTCTTCTTTATTTTGGCGAGCATCTCGAGGAGGACTGTGGCAACTGTGATGTCTGCCTTGATTCGCCCCAGCGATTCGATGCAACAGAAGATGCCCAGAAGGCTCTTTCCTGCGTCTACCGCGCTGGACAGCGTTTTGGTGCAGGCCATATCATCGATGTCCTTCGTGGTTCCCAGTCTCAGCGCATCAAGGCTCTTGGCCATGACAAACTTTCCACCTATGGCATAGGACGTAGCAAAAGTCCAGAAGAGTGGGGAAGTATCCTTCACCAGCTGATACACCTCGGCTACCTCTACCAGGATATCAGCCAATATTCGATACTTCGGCTCACGGCAGCATCAAAGCCTCTTCTTTTAGGACAGGAACGCCTTCACCTCGCGCGGCCACGGTTAAAGATAACGCAAACAAAAGAGGAGCGTTTGGCAGCAGCCAACAAAATCAAGAAAGCAAAAGTCAGTGTCGATTTGCTCAGTCCTGACGAGCAGGTTCTTTTCCAATCACTTCGCGAGCTGCGCTCCCAAATAGCAAGAGAAGCGGGAGTGCCGCCTTACGTGGTATTTGGAGACGTCACTCTTGTCGAGATGGCTGCAAAAAAGCCAACAACTTCGGAAGGGCTGCTTAAAATCAGTGGCGTGGGCAAATCCAAGCTCGGCGCATATGGAGCCATGTTTATTGCCGAAATCCGGAAAAGTGGAGTTGCCTCTTAGGGCCTCTTAGGTTCCGTAAGCATTTGTATCAATATCTGGCCTGGTTCACTTACTCAGGGAAAGCAGCGAATAAAAAAGAAGGTCTACGTCAGTGGGCCTTCTTTTTTAGGCTCTTCGAATTTCGGTGTGGAAACTCAATGGGTGACAAAATCATCCAAACAAAAATATAGTGTGGATTTTTGGCGCTCACTGACACCCTATCCTCGCTCAACCATCTTGTCGCCAACTGCGTCATCTTCCTCGAGACCTTCTCGATCAGCCGTATCATTCACCAACTTCAACAAGGCCTACCCACTCGGCCCCGCCTAGAATGCTGAAATCACACCGTATCCTACCCAGCACATCAACGCGATTCGGACGATACGATCTAGTCCTGTAAAGACATCACCCGAAGTGGTTTCCAATTTTTAGAGGCGTAAAGTGATCGGGATAATGATAAGCGATTTTTCATTGACCACGGCCTAAAACCGTTATAAATTCGGCTTGCTGATGATGTCACGGGATGTTGTACAGAAAACCGCCCAACAAGCCAGTTGGAACATTTATCCCGATAAATAAGCTTTTCAATACGATAATCTATCCAAATGGCTTCATTTGGGTCATCTTTACAGAACTGGATTTTGTCGAACTTATAAGGATCCGGTAGAATAACCGATTTAGGACGATCAGCGGTTCACGCGCGCGTGAACCGCTCAATAAGTAGTTGAAAGGACAAATATGAGAAGATTTATCATCGCGGCTTTGGTCCCTTTGCTACTCTTCGCTACTTCTGTCTGGGGCCAGGAAAATAACCTTCTACAAGAACCCACCCTGCCCGGAGTTAAACCAATATTTTTCATCTTGGGTTGCCTAGATGAATACAGAGGAAGAGGGATTATCGAGAAGGGTGCTGATGGTGTTGAGAGCTTTTACTCATCAGAAGTTCAAGCTTCAAAGGTCTTTGAAAAGTATCTGAGACTTCTCGTTGCGGAGGAGTCTATCCATACCGAAATCAGGAAAGAAATATCCGACGGTGGTCACATTTCATTTCACTCTTCAGAACTGTGTCAGCACATTAATAGCATGTATCAGTATTCATTCGACAACTCACACACAATGGTCAAGCCTCATAAATACCCAAACGGGCCATATGTTCGCATGGTTGAAGCATTCATTTCAATTGATGTTTTCAAGGGGCAAGACAAAACAGCAAAGCTTTCATATTTGGCAGGGGCATACGCTCGGTACGGGCATCATTTTGATGACAACAACTTTGCATTTCGCACAGCCAACGCAGGACACAAAATAAGTCTCATCGCGGAGTTGCTTAAAGAGTTAGATTGCAAAGATGTAACACATGAAAAGTCAGATCCAAACCTTATGCCTATGACTCATACATTGAAATTCACAGCATCTACAGAGATCAAGAAGTTGTTCGAAAGTGTGAGCAAAGAAATTAATGGCCGGGATCGACGAGAGATTTAGAGAAGTTTTCAACAAGGCAGATGCACCGGAGCAAACTGTCGCCCGGTGATCACCCGCCAACGTTGGACGATAAAAAATACAACTGAAAATATCTGACCAAAAGACACTGGCGCACGACTATCAAGAGATAATCGCAGCATAAATTAAGAAAGCAGAACCGCCGAAGCTTGTTCAAGCGATTTCGGATGTCTTTCGAGAAGTTGCGTGACATGAGCTTTTGATTTGAATACTGAATGGCCCACATCCGCCGCTGGCCCCGGAGAAAGTTCGCCATGTCGGCAGCTAAACATCACCCCCAAGGGCTTACGGTCCTGTACGAAGACCGGGACATCATCGTCATCGAGAAACCGTGCGGACTCCTGACAATCGGCACCGGCCGGGACAAGACGCGCACGGTCCATTCCATCCTCAACGATTACGTCCGCAAGGGGGATCCACGTTCCCGAAACCGGGTCTATATCGTCCATCGCCTGGACCGGGAGACCTCCGGCATCCTGATCCTGGCCAAGAGCGAAGCGAACAAGATCCATCTGCAGGAGCATTGGCAGGAGACGGATAAGCACTACGTGACGGTGGTTCACGGCACACTGGCACTGAAGAGCGGCACCATAAGCAGCTATCTGGCGGAGAACAGCGCCATGCGGGTCTATTCGACCACCGACCAGGGGCGGGGTAAGCTTTCCCACACGGAATACGTCGTCATGAAGGAGAACCGTGGCCTCAGCCTGCTGGCAATCCATTTGCTCACCGGACGCAAGCACCAGATCCGGGTGCACCTTTCCGAAGGGGGCAATGCCGTGGTGGGAGACAGCAAATACGGCACGGACCGGTATGCCCGCGCACACTTGGCGCTCCATGCCCGATCGCTCACGTTCACGCATCCGGTCAGCGGCCGGCGTATGGCCATCGAGACCGGCATCCCCGACTATTTTACCCGGCTAGTCGGCAGTATCTCTCCGAATGAATCGACGGACAAGAGCCGGGAATTGATATGGGGTCTTCTGCCCCCGACATGAGATAATAGCGGGGAAAAGCAATTACCAACAAGGCCCATGGGCACCGACCGCCCTAATAAACTGGCCAGGCGGGTCATGGCCCGAGCCGTTATGCGAGAAATAATCAATGGAATACGGAATTACAAAATTGGTGTTGGGGCCAATGCCCTTTGTCAATATCACTGAGGAAGAGTATTGCGCCATAAAAAATGCAAAAAAATATTTATTTGAAGCTTATTATCTGGAGCAAAAAGTTGACGTTGTAATGGAAGATTTTCTTGAATATGAGATGACACTTCTTTCAACTGCCACTAAGCACATGATATTTCATGACTTGAATTACCCGAGGATGCAGAATGAGGTCAACGTAATTAATAGAAGAATTATTAACTTGTTGAGCGCCTGTAGAATGTATCTGGACCATTATTGTCATCACTTAAACAACATCTACGGTGAGAGATCTCAGAAAGTCAAGGAAGTACAATGTCAAGTAAAACATGAATATGATATCAGCCTCAGCTACCGAGTTCTTGAGGCGCTAAGAAATTACGTCCAGCACCGAGGGTTTCCGGTCCAATCAGTAACATACAATTCTAAACGAGAAGAGGAAGCACAGGATAAATGGCAGATCGTTTTTGGTGTTACACCGTATCTGAAGGTAAAAGAACTTGCAGAGGATAAGAAGTTTAAGAGATCTGTCATCCAAGAACTTGAATCCCTTGGAGAAAAATTTGACATTAAGCCGATGATCCGGGATTACATCACCAGCATTGGCAAAATACATACAAAAGCAAGAGAGGTTCTAAAGGACGATGTCCTAACATGGGAAAACACCATTAGCAAATGTGTGTCCAGGTTTAAGGATGCAACAAAGTCTGACGATATCGTCGGCCTTGGTATAGCGATGCGGGACGGAGAGGGTTTGTACCCGGAGATGTTTCAGATATTCACTGATTTTATTGATCACAGACAAGAGCTTGAGCAAAAAAACTCATTCATTGGCTCCTTGACTAGGTTTTATGTCGCGAGCAAATCTATCAACTGAGTCTCTCTCTTGATAATACTTCTAAGAATGACGCATAACAAAGCGCGACAGACGGTCCGTCGCGATAAATCCGCGCCTGCCGCTGCGCTCTCAGCCGTTGAGCGCAAAACGAAAAGAGGGTTTATGACTACTGACAACGAAGAGGTCAAAGCAACCAGTATTAAATTTTCACGCACCATGCCTGATGGCAGTGTTCATGAAATAGAACTCCCAGCCCCTGCCTCCATAGTCATGACTAGGTCTATCTCTATAGAATCAGGAAATCTTGCTTCAGAAGAGGATGTCCTAGCGCTCATGTTTGATATGTTTAACCATTCTGAGGTTAAATTTGAATACTACAGTGAGTATGGCAAACAACAAGACAAAACTTTGAAAGAAGCGATAGATCGAGAGGACATAATACAAGTAAAATCAGAATGCTACTATTATAAGCATCCAGAGGATAGAAAATCGTTCGTACACATCAATCCAGCTGGATGAGAACTATTTGATTGGGAGAAGGACGTAATTCGTGAACAACCATCCTATGTCAAAAGTACGCTAAGACTTTCGGAGAGGAAAAAAAGAGAATATGAAACATGGCATAAAATCGAGATGGAAGAAGAATTCAAGCGAGTCAAACAAGCTGCAAAATTCCAATATGATGTATTTTTGAGCTACAGCGAGCGGGATCATCTGCAGGCTCAAACAGTACATGAAAAACTCGAAGGAGCTGGTGCAACAGTTTTTATGGCTCCAAAAGCTTTAAGCGCCGGTGATGACTTCGCGGAAAACATCCGTAAATCGCTGGTGGGGTCGCAGGAATTATGGGTCATTGTATCACCAAGCAGCTTAAACAGTGAATGGGTGACTACAGAGTGGGGTGCTGCCTGGGTTTTAGAAAAGAGAACCATTCCGATATTGTTCCGTTGCGACATTCCACAGTTGCCAGAGCGACTTCGAAGGTTTCACTGTATTGATGCAGGAGAAGTCGATGACTTCATAAAGCGGAAGTTCACAACAAGATGACCATTTAGATCAGAGTATCAATAAGATGCTCAACATGCACTTTGACGCTGACGCGGCATACCTCGCCGCGCAGGTCAAGTGCAGCCCCGTTGGCACAGGACAAACAGGGAGTTTTCGTGATGGAACTAGGAACTTTGGACTTTATCGAGCTAGCCATAGATGCGGTAACTAATGAAATTGAACTGTTTGAAGCAATGACTGTTGACCTAAGCGAGATAATCCAAGAGCTAGAGGGTCGCGAGGACGAACATCCCTTGTATCAAGAGATAGTGACTGCAGGTAAGGATCTTTTGACGAGAACGGGAAATTGGAATGAGGTGCTTGAAAGGAGAATTCTAATTCTGTCAGCCGCGTTTCTCGAAATAGAATACGGAGTTAGAATTGGAGAAATAGCTGAAATTGAGGGGGGAAAAATTCTAGTCCACGAGACAACTTTCTACAGACGAGATGAATGTTATTCAAATTTCCACATTCGTGGTGTGCAGTGCAGAAAGGACGGAACCCCAGGAAAAAGGAGTGCATTCAGCATCTTGCCACACGATGAGTCTGGGTTATTAAAGACAAGGCGTCAAGATGAAGAGAAGGCGAGAGAGCGGGAACTTGAAGAAAGGATCCTGAAGGAGTACTTCGGCTTAAGCTTCGGTGATGACCTATCATTCGTGGACAAGAATTTCGGCCGAAGCAAGCTTCGCATCGAAAATGCAAAGTTGCCATACCGGTCTGTTCTAGGAAGAGATGAAGATAACTCCATCGAGGTGAACGGTCCCCGCTACAGAGATGACGGATCGCTTGGAACGAAAATTATTAGCACTAAGCTCACGTTTATAAAACGAGACAGACCTGAACACATTTTGCACAAGAGAGACAAGAATGCGATAGCTTTAGCTGCAACAACCGCCAACATCTCTTCTCTGAATGGTGAGCCAGATTGGCAGGATATTGCAAATAACACCACTTGGGCTAAATCCGTGGAAAAGAAAGACAGAACTGGCTGGTGGTGCTGGAATAGTCCTCCACTTGGAGAGATTCATTATATCGAACTGGCCCCCTTTAGTGGAACTCCAACCGGTGAAATAGGTGAATTTTTAAAGGTGCTTAGTCGCCGGGTCGGCGAAGGGATAAGATTTCACAAGACGACTGCGGAGGCCCTTTTTTTTCGCCAGACAGGACTAGTGGTAGGAGATGAACTTACTATTGGCGACAGGAAAATTCTGATGACCGAAATATCTGTCGATGCACAAAGCGTTACTTTTACTGTTCATGGCCTACCTTACCTCAAGGGAGGAAAAATTGGGAAGAGGGTGGTTTCGGAAGAGCTACCTCTGGAGGCCTGTTAGGGGACGTCCATGCGATCATGCGTTACCAGCGCTACCGGATTAGAAATGTAGGGCCAACAAAGCGCACCAGCGGACGGCAACGCCGCCGCTGTGCTCTCAGCATTGGACAGAGAAATAGGAGGCATTATGAGTCTCAAAATGTGGGTCCGCAACATGTACACAGGTCCTGGCGGAGGCGCTTATACTGGGCCTGGTGGCGGTATGTACACCGGCCCAGGTGGAGGTGCCTACACCGGCCCGGGTGGCGGTATGTATTCAGGGCCTGGTGGAGGCGCTTACACAGGCCCTGGCGGAGGTCTCTACACCGGTCCAGGTGGGGCGGCTTACACGGGTCCGGGCGGTGGGCTATACACTGGCCCTGGTGGAGGTCTTTACTCTGGACCGGGTGGCGGCCTGTATAGTGGGCCGGGTGGGGGCATGTACACCGGCCCTGACTCTAAACCTTATATGGGCGTTATGCCGCCGTGGCCACTTCTTGTGGGGGAGCTTCGGCAAATGGGGATGAACCAACAAGCCAACCTAATTGCAGAAGCTCTCCGAAGCATAGGCTGGCGAGGCTGAAAACATTCAAAAGAATGCAGTCCTTCAAATCGAAAGGGACGGTTAAATGATAGATATCGTACGAGCGTCTTTCAATTTCGATACCCCAGCACCCACTGAAGATCAGTTGATCGCCTACGCAAGAAGAATCTTCGACGAAATGGACGCCGCGGTGGAGGAGTTTCTGCCGTTTAATGATTACAGCCTCTACCTAGCTGTTCAGGAAGGCTCCGTCAAGGGTCTTGGTAAAGTTGCTGTGGCCGCGTCTGCACTATATGTTGGGATCGCTCAATATGGCAGCTTTATCCAAGGTGTAGAAATAATAAAGCGTCAAGGGTGTGCTGTTGCTGAAGCCATTGTTAGTGAGGCTGCCAAGAATGAAATAGGCAACCCCCTGCCAAAGAAACATACACGAGTTGATGCCGGCGCGGTTTCACGCTTAGAGCGGCTGTTTGTTAAGGTTCGAGATCGTGAAATTGCACCTGAAGAGGCCACCCTTAAAGCTTTACAGGTTCTCGATCCGACGGGAGCTGAGCTGCCTCCTGAAGCTCAGCAAGAGATTGCGGTTGCTCTTGAGTCTTTAGAAACGTATCCCGAACAATTATCTCTCGACCTTGGAATTGAAGAAGAATTCGCGCCGTCGGCTGTTCCAATACCACGACCCAAAAGGCCAATCCCTATTGAGCAACATCTGCTGGTAGTCATAGAACGCAAAAAAAGACGCAGTGAACCTCGACTACGAAAGAAGTACCTGTAGTTGTTCGCGAATCCAGCTTATTGAAGGGAAACAGGCAATTTCCAACCAATGAATAACCCCGGGGATCCCTAGCAACAGGAGAAGGGGTTGATGCGTTGGGGTCCCAGATGTTGCTAATGGAGTGTAAGGCGCAACAGACGGAGAGAGCATCCAACCAGGAAGATGCACCGGCACTGAAGCCCCGCCGGTGATCTCCCAGCCCGTTGGGCAATTATATGTCTCTCCAAACAGTCCACGTGCGTTCTTTTTGCTATTCCACACACTTGGCCAACAGCATTGGCGACCATCGCTATTCGAAAAAGCGATCGCGAAAGTGGCATCCTTTGGTCGGATACCTATGCTGGTATGTGTCCCTATCGGTCTCTTGCGGAGACGTAGCGACCGACTTACTAATACCTTCCCGGATCCATCCTCGCCTGCGACGGCTGCCATCCCGAGCAGTCCAATCGAGGCACCGAGAGGGGCTCGATCCTGTACGCAAGGATACAAGGTGTCGGCATTATGGCCCCTTCTATTAACCCCGCGGAAGACGCGACTACTCAATTCTGGAGGCACCACGAAGTGACAACACCGGCACAAGCACCAGCAGCCGCCGCGTCTGGAAGCATCACGCTGCGATTCGTCGAACTGTGCAAGTTCCGCCGTCTTGGGAAGGTCCAGTTGGACCTCGACCGGCAGACGACGATTCTTGTTGGCGCCAACAACAGCGGCAAGACCGCCATCCTCACCGCGCTACGGCACTTCCTGGCTGAATCCTCCCCCTTCGGCGCGTTCGACATCAGCCTGTCGGAGTGGCCCGCGCTGCGTGCGCTGGGCGTCAAATGGGAGGCGTTGACGGAGGATCCGGCGACCGCCGCGCAGAAGGAGGGCGATAACTGGGAAGACCAGCTAGCGACGCTGTTGGCTGCGATGCCCACGCTTGATCTGTGGTTCGACGCCGAGGCCGGGATGTTCCACTATGTCCAGCCCTTCTTGTCCAAGCTGGTCTGGAAAGGTGGCGCTGTTGGCGTCCGGCTGCGCCTGGAGCCGGCCAGCGATGTCGCGTCACTCAAAGAGCTGGCCTGGGCCTACAACCTGGCGCGCCAACCCGTGAAGGGCATGAGCAGCGAGTCGCTGGCCTGGCCGATCGACCTGCTCGACTACTGGCTGCGCGAGCCCAGGAAGCTGGGACAAGTCAGACCGTATAGCCTCGATGCCGCCAACAATCCCATCCAAGGGATCGAGACCTACCAGACCCAAGTCCTGGCAGCCGACGCGCAGCCGGCCGACCGCAAGCACCTGTCCAAGCTGGTCCGAGTCGACTTCGTTGCCGCCCAGCGGGGCCTCGGCTCGGAAGAGGCCGACTCCAAGTCCACGTCGTCGTCACATCCCGTCGGCCTGTTCTCGAACCAGCTTCTGAAGTTCGCGCGCCAGCACCTCAACGTCGCCGCCACCGGGCACGGGCAACGCGCCGACCTCATCCAGGCGGTCGCCAATGCGCAGAAGGACCTGGATCAGAAGATCCACGATGCCTTGGCGTCCTCGGTGGCCGAGGTGAAGCTGCTCGGCTACCCCGGCCTTCACGATCCCCAGGAAATCCGGTTCAGGACGCGCATCCACACCGCCGACCTGCTCGACCACAGCACCGCCGTCCAGTACAGCATGAAAGGCGGGACCGGCGAAGACATGCTGCCGGAGTTCTCGATCGGCCTGGGCTACCAAAACCTGCAGTCGCTGAGCTACCAGCTCGTGTCGTTCAAGACCGCACGCATGAACCCCGAGAAAGGCTCGCCGCCGCCGGTCCACCTCGTCATGATCGAGGAGCCTGAGGCCCACCTGCACGTCCAGGTGCAGCGCATCTTTCCAGACAAGGCGCACAAGCTCATCAGCCCGACCGACACGAATGCCAGCGCGCTGCAAAGCCAGTTGCTGATCAGCACGCATTCCAGCCATCTTGCGCACGCCGAGGATTTCGACCGGCTGCGGTACGTGCGGCGGATCCCACCCTCGGCGGCCCATCCGACGCCGAGCACCGAAGTCGTCGACTTGGGCGAGGTGTTCGGCGACGACGACGAGACGCGTCAATTCGCGGAACGCTATTTCCGCGTCCAGCACACCGACCTGCTGTTCGCCAATGCCGCCTTGTTCGTGGAAGGCGTGGCCGAGCGCATGCTCGTGCCGCTCTTCATGGAGCTGAAGTACGAGAAATTGAACAGCCGCTACGTCTCCTTCCTGGACATCGGCGGCAGCCACGCCCACCGGTTGAGGCCCCTGGTTGAGAAGCTCCGGATTCCCACCGTCGTCATCACCGACCTCGATCCGACCGAGAAGAAGGCCGGACCCAAAGGCAAGATGCGCTGGCTGGCCACGGCGAACACAGGCCAGGCTGGCCTCAGGTGCGGCAACGCCACGCTGCGCGAATGGCATCCCAAACTGCAAAACGTGGACGACTTCAAGGCGCCAACGCCCGCGCAACTCATCTGGACCGGTGCCCCGGACTGCAAGGTGCGGTTCGCATGGCAACTGCCGGTCGCTGAGGCGAGCAACCAATGGCCGACGACCTTCGAGGACTCGCTTATCCTGACCAACATCGATTGGTTCAAGGGACTGAACAAGTTGGCTGAAGAGGCCGAGGCTGCCATGGCCGGCGGCCAACACAAGGACAAGGACAAGGACAAAGACAAGGAAAAGAAGGTCAACCCACCTACCGGTGCACTGGCCGAAGCGGCCGAGGTCGTGGCAGGCGCTGCCACCCACGTGGACCTACTGAAGGCCCTGCACGCGCTGATGCACGATTCGTTCAGCAAGGGCGATTTCGCGGCCGGCATCTTTGAGCGCGTCGCGGCCGGTGAGGACGTCACGTGCCCTAAGTACATCGCCGACGCCCTCACCTGGCTGCAGGATGAACTCGATCCCGCCGAAAGCGTGACGCCATGACCGGCACCGTCGTCCATGAAGGAAACGACCGCGACGCTGGCGTCGTCGAGGAAATCTGCGGGTACCTGACGGAGCAGCCGCCGCAGAGCTTCTTCCTGTTCGCGGGAGCCGGCTCGGGCAAGACACGCACGCTGGTCGAAGTGCTGCGCCGGCTGACCGGCGTCGTGCCGCACGCGAGCGGTGGAAGGCTGGCCAACCGCCTGCGCCTCTATGGTCGGTCTATCCGCGTCGTCACGTATACGAAGAACGCCGTTGCGGTCATCAGCGGCCGGCTGGGCAGCAATGACCTGGTCGCCGTCTCGACCATCCACTCGTTTTGCTGGGAACTGATCGGCGGCTTTGACGAGGACATCCGCGAGGCGCTCATTGCCGACAAAGCGGTGCAGCTCGAAGAGGCCAAAACCAAGGCAGCGGCCAAGGTGAGGGGCATCAGTGATACAGACCGCAGGAAATTCGCCGAGATCGAAGCGGAGATAGAAGCCCTGAAGGGCGTGCCGACATTCATCTACCACCCCGACAAGGACACCTACGGTGAAGGTGCCATGCAGCACGGCCAAGTGCTGGACGCCACGGCTTGGCTGCTGTTGAACCGGCCGACGCTGCGAACCATTCTGCAGGATCGCCACCCCATCATCCTGATCGACGAGTCCCAGGACACGATGAAATCGGTGCTGGACGCGCTAATGAAACTGGCGGAGCCCAGGGGCAGCGGCCTCACGCTCGGCCTCCTCGGGGACCACCGCCAGCGCATCTACATGGACGGGCATTCCGACCTGCCCGGCCTCGTGCCTCCCGGCTGGGCCAAGCCGGAGTTGAAAATGAACCACCGCAGCCAGCAGCGAGTTGTTCAGCTCATCAACAAGATATGGGCGGCGAAGCTGGCGGGTCGTACACAACCCTCCTCAGGCATCGAACAGCATCACCGCACCGAGAAGACCGGGGGCACGGTGCGCTTGTTCATCGGACGTACATCCCTCTCGACACCAGAAAAGCGTCAGAAGGAAGCCTGGGTCGCATTACAGATGCAGCAGGCGGCCCAGAGCGATGCGTGGGCGACGTCTGCCGGCTATCAGTCGCTCGCGCTGGAGCACAAACTGGTTGCGGCGCGCGGCGACTTCTTGAATGTCTACACGGCGATAACGCTCATCGACCCGAACGCCGCGGCACCGTCGGGCAGGGGTGAGAACACGGGGCCTTCAGTCGCTCGGCTGGTGCTTCAGGATCTCGCGCAGCTCGCGGCCTGCGTGGCTGCGGACGGGTCCGTCAACGACTTCGCGGCCACAGAGGTGCTCAGACGCGCCGGCTGCCTTGATCAACTCCCGGCTGACGCCGATCAGCGTATCGCGCGGACAGAGGAAATGCATGAGGCCCTCGCGGCGTTTGGCTCGGCGTGCGTCAAACCAGACGCTACCGTCGCCGAGGTCGTCGCTCCCATCATCAAGGCGCAGGTGTTCAAGGTGGACTCTCGGCTGCTGCAGCAGTTTGCCGACCAGACCCCACCGCCAGCTGCGCCGATTCCGCGCCAGGAAACCGAGACGGACGACGCACGACGGCGAAGGGGGTGGTGCGCGTTGTTCAAGGCGCCATGGGCCGAACTGGAGCGGTACCGGCGCTACCTGGCCGGCAACTCCGAACTCGCCACGCACCAGGTGGTCAAGGGGTCGGAGTTCACGCACGTCATGGTGGTCATGGACGACGACCAGTCCGGCGGCAACCAAATCTCTTACGACAAGTTGTTTGGCGCGACCGAACTGGGAAAACGTGATTTGGACAACGTCCAGGCCGGCAAAGAGACGACCATCGACCGAAGCCTGCGACTGCTGTACGTCACCTGCAGCCGGGCCCGAGAAACGCTGGCACTGGTGTTATGGGCCGAGAACCCGGCAGAAGCGCTGAAATTTGCGCGGAACAAGAGCGACTGGTTTACAGCGGAGGAAATCGTGGAAATCGCTTAAAGTGAACATGGGGTCAGCCATTTATAACACGATAACTTTTCTCCCAGATGAGAATCCGAACGAAAAACGTCAAAAGGCAACGCCCAACCAGCGCCTTGGACGCGGACGGCTGACGCCGCCGGTCAAGGCGGCGCGCCGTTGAGCATTAGGATAAAGAAAAGTTAAAGCCTTAATAAGGATCGGACTATATTTCTCTTCGGGCAGACTATGAATAATCTCCTAGATGTTCCAATCACATCAGTAACCGAGCTCACGGCAGAGGGCGCAGTGGTTGTCATGCGCACCATTCTTCGATCTGAATGTGGTTACGCAAAATTGCCCCCAGCTGTATTGACGATCTCTTCTCGACTCACGGTCGCGGATGGCGGTATCGATGCGGAAATCAATATTCCCTCCGGTATTGTGCTTCCAAATGATTGCATTTTTCAGCAGGGACTTACTGGATTCCAAATTAAATCCGGAACAACGTTCAAGCCTTGGACGCCAAGCGCCATTCGTAGCGAATTGCTCAACAGCAAAGGAGAGCTATGCCCTGAGGTAGAGCGTCTCATTCGCCGTCGTGGACGCTACACACTTGTTTGCACTGGTCATGACCTGACTCCGGAACAGCGTAACGATTCGCGGCACCACATTACTCTTGTATTAGCCGAGGTGGGTGTCGAAGGATACGAAGATCTGGTTGAGGTTTTCGGTGCAAGTCAAATTGCCGAATTTGCCGAGCGTTATCCAGGGACAGCATCCCTTCTGGCAATCGACCCAATTCAGGAAGCTTGGGTACTCGATGAGTGGCAGCGTGACGCACATATGGCAAACTTCTTCGAAGCATCACCAGAGCAGGATCAATTGATTGCCCAAATACGTGCAGGCTTACAAAAGGAAACCAAACATTTACGTATTCTGGGTGAGCCAGGTCTGGGCAAGACACGAATTGTGCTTGAGGCTGTCAAGGACGTGGATATTGCACCCTATGTGCTTTACATACAGCACGGGTCACAGTTTGGGCAGACGAGGCTCTTCCGCCAGTTACTGAAATGCGGTTACGACAAACCGCTTATAGTTGTCATAGACGAACTTGCAGAGTCTGATCTGTCAGATATTTGGAGACACTTAAAACCTCGTTGCGGTAGCCTGAAGATAGTGTCGCTTGATCATGGGAGAGACGAAAGTCACGACGAAGAAATTGTTAGACTGAATGCCCCGCGCCTACCTGATGAGACGATAAAAAAGATACTTGTTCGCGGAGTTGGCGACTCACGTGAGATCGATCGATGGGTTGCGATTTGCGAAGGTTCGCCTCGGGTTGCACAGGCGGTTGCAGATAACTTAAGAGCAAATCCAGGTGACCTTCTGAAATCCCCAGCCACAGTACCAATTTGGACCAGATTTCTACATGGCTACGGCATCCGGGATGAAGGTTCCGCGAGACAAGTCGACTGTGTGACACAACATCTAGCACTATTTAGCAGATTTGGGTACGAAGCCCCCGTAGGGAAAGAAGCAGAGTACATAGCTGAACTCATTCGCGAAAATGATCCAACTATTGGATGGGCGCTTTTCCAGGAGATTGTCCAAAGCCTACGTGCACGAAGGGTGCTACAGGGGAGCAGAACGCTCTTCTTTGTGCCCAAAGCCCTACACATTTACTTGTGGAAGCAGTTTTGGGAGCGCTATGGGCGAGGATTCGACTTCACTCAAACCTTCGACAAGATGCCGGAGTCTTTACACGCTTGGTTCATGAACATGTTCAAGTTCGCAGAGGGTACGGCAACAGCGCACATAATTGACGACATCCTTAGACCAGAAGGCATTTTTTCTAAACGCGAAGCGTTAATGTCGATGAAAGGTTCTCAATTTCCCTCAATTTTGGCCGAAGCCAATCCATCTGCTGTGCTGCGGCTTCTGGAAGCGACAATCGGCAGATGGACGGATCAGGAGCTTCTAGCTTTCGAGGATAATCGGCAAAATCTAGTCTGGGCGCTCGAAAAGATCGCCGTTTGGCCAACGCTTACCGTCAGGGCTATCCAAGTGCTAGGGCGTCTCGCTGTCAACGAGAATGCCAATTACTCCAACAACTCCACGGGCACCTTGATTGGATTATTTCACATTGGTCCTGAGGCAGCTGCTACCGAATCGAGTCCCGAAGCCCGACTTCCGGCAATGCTCAAGCTTCTTCATGCTCCTCGTGATGCAGAACGTCTTCTTGGGCTCAAAGCGATTCGTGCGGCCCTCGACAGTCGTGGCATGGGCTTCCGGATTGTCGGGCCTGAGTATCAAGGGCTACGGGAGAGAGCAAAACTCTGGACACCTACGACATACGGAGAGTGGTGGCAAGCCAAGTTCGTCTATTTCCAGACGCTGGTTGATGAGACCCGGAAATGGCCGCCTTCCCTGCAAACTGAAGTTTGCGAGACCTTGCTGGAAGCCGTAGAACAGCAAATTACAACCCCACCATGTACCGAGTTGGCGTTTCAAGTCCTCAATCTACTTGTGGATGATCCTGCGATGTCGCCAGAGAAGCTGAATGCCTTCTTTTGGCATTGGAGGGAGTATCAAGACGATGGCAAGCACCCAGAAATCACCACGAGGCTTAGCTGCCTTGAGCGTCGTTACACAAGGCGTGACTTAGCGAGCCGGTTTCAACGCTACGTAATCGATGTGGACTGGATGGAATGGGACGACGACTTTCGCGAGCGGCACAACAAGGTCAGGAACCGTGCGAAGCCACTGGTTAACGCTTTGGCTCGCCGCATCGCAACGCATCCCGAGAAGTTGAATCAGATTCAGCACCTCCTGTCGCCAGCGAAAAATTCGCCTGCACTGTGGCATTTCGGAGCACAGTTGGCACAGAACGATAGGTCTCGAGAGTTGCTACTCTCACTCATTAAGTTGGCACTGGAAACAAAACACCAAGTGTGTCTGCATGGCTACCTTTCTGTAGTCCAACTAAGCGATCCAGATTTTTATGCCGCAACAGTGGCATGCTTTTTTGACACAGAGAGTACAGCATGGCTTGGTGCAACTATTGCGCTCCATTCAGCTTATGATGATGGGCTGTTCGTTAAGTGTCAGGATGCATTAGAAAAGAATTGGATCGATCCATATCTATTTCAGGTGTTGCGATATGGTAGGGCCATCGAATCGGTCCCCCCTGAAAGAGTTATGCGTCTGCTATGTCAACTGCACGACCATGGAGGACAGGACTCGCTGTCCCTGCTGATTGATCTACTGGAGTCTATCCCGTTCAACGATTCATCGCAGTTCAATCCAGATTTCGTGTTCGGGGTCGTGTCTAGATCCATTCCTGACGAGGAGAGCCGAAATGTAATGCGCGGCTACCACTGGAAAAATGTCTGCTTAAAACTGATCAAGTGGGACCGGAGTCGTGCCCTTTCTATGCTGGATTGTTTGCTTGCTAAAATGGGCACAGTCTACCGCCTGAGCTACGATCATAATGTTGTGCCTCTCGCAAATGAGATCGTAAAAGCAAATCCTGCCGGAGCGTGGAAAATTGTGAAGACGCATTTTGAGGGAGCACTTCCAAAATGGCGTAACGATTTATTCGGTTGGCTTAAGGGAGGCCTATCAGGATTTAATGAGGAAGGCACAAAAGGCGCAATAGCCGATCTGCCGATATCGGAAATTATTGAATGGATAGAAGAAGACCCTTCATCCAGGGCTTCGCTGATTGCTCACGCAGCCCCCGGAACACTAGATGAGGACAAAGGGGGGCGACTGACGAGAGAATTGTTATACAGGTATGTCGAGTGCGACGGTGTGCAAAGTGGAATCAGTGCATCATTTCACTCAGGAGGATGGACCGGCCCAACAAGTGACTATCTGAAGCGAAAACGCGACAAACTCCGCACTTGGCTCGCGGCTGGTTTCGAGTTTGAGGTAACACAATGGATCGAGAACGAAGTAGAATATTTAGATCGAAGGATTGAACACGAGGAAACAAATGAAGAGCGTTCGCGGTTTGATTGAGTTGGCAGGAAGTAGGGCTAAACTCCAAATTTCAAAAAGTAAGGGACGAAGGGGTTCCAACCCACGGTTGGACCGGCCTAAAATCTTGCCGGTCAGCCTTATGATGTTGGCATAAAGGGAAAATACATGGGACTTGATATTTATGTAGGACCATTGACCAGATACCATGCGGGTGACTAGAAGACTATTCTTCAGCAGATGGCACGCCAATCGGGGACGAAAGTTGAAATCATAACGTCACATCCTGATCCAGGTGACTCAATCACAGATAAAACAATCGTCAGTCAAGCCGTACTTTCATGGATGGCAGGCATTTCCGCTGCTCTCAAATCTCCCGTAACAGAGGACATTACTTGGAATGATGATCCTGACGGCACATATGTCACAGACAGGCCCGACTGGCTCGGATATCTCATGGCCATGGCTCACGTCGAAAGAGCCAGATTGTCTTGATCTACACTATCCTCACTGACACCACAAGACAGTAGCTTATGAAATCAGAGCATTTCCGAATTAACCAGTTAAACGCTGGCGCCGAGACGTAGTCCGTAAACAAGTCACAATATAAGTTCAACTAGTTGATCCTTTTGGGTATCATAGACCCAATAACCTTCGAAAGTGTTAAGGTTAATCCAAGAAGCTGCGGGACCACCGGCAAAGTCCATGCTAGTTCCTCTCTCTGGATAGGGTACTGGAGTATGTCCAAAAATTTGTAGACCAACTGCAGGACTCGGTTGGGTCTGTTCACCAAACGCATCAAACCAGAAAATTCCACCATATTCATCCGTGCCGCCTCGACAAACTGGAATTTTGAACAACGGTCCATACCCAAATCGCAACTCATCCGAATCTTGCTGAGGGAGTCCGGTCCGGAGTTCTCTTATGAACTCGGCATTTAGCCAAGCCACAACGGCTTCCAAGTCAGTGGTCTCTACTTCTTTTGCGAGAACTCGCGCTACCTTTGGTGAGACTCCTGCATGCGTGCAAAGCCAGCCATCAACGGAATAGGCGGCGCGGAGTCGGTCCCGGGCCGTGTCGAACTGCTTCAGGAATGCACTTTCCCCAAAATTTCCATAACATTTCCAGGGACGTTCCGGAAGGTAAGCAAGGTCGTGGTTGCCCCACAAGAGAATAGAGTCAGATTGGAGAAGCAGGTCGAGGCATTCTGCTTCTTTTTCGAAAGATGAAGGCCTTTCTCGGCCATCGACAAGGTCTCCAAGGCATATATGGAGTTCCTCTGGCCGAAAGGCCAGGAAGGCTTTGGCGACAGCGGGGTCACCATGTATGTCAGTTGCGATTATAGCCATGTTGGGTCCTGTTTTGCCGGCACCAGCATTTTTGACCTCAGCAGGTTCATTAAGCTGAGAATGCCAACCAACTCCCAGATATATGCGAGCGGGTTTCGGCAGGCTATGTCGGTATTTCTGCTTTGCAGTGTATTTAGGTCATATGCTATGGTGCGCAGGAGTCGGTTTGTGGTCGAGAGACGTCGTGTCTGCAGGGGCAATACGAGGTCGAAGGGTCTAGGTCGGGCCTGTAACCTACTTAAGACGTGACGCCACAAACTGGCTTTTTTCATTTGTTGTTGGCTTTGCCCCACCCCAGTTTCATGGACCCCCACAGAGGCACGTCCAGGTAATCCTTTTACTCTCCCCCAAGCGTTGGTGATACCGGAGCAGTGTTCGTTACTCCCTACCGGTCTCAGCGACCAGAGGGGTACTACCTAGCTTAAGCAACAATAGAAGCTGCTTTGCAATTTGGACACAATTACGGTTCAAAACATTTGCGGTTTCAGCCTCAATATCACTTTTCCCACTTGGATCCACCCAGTAGGAAAGATGGTGGTCAATCATGGCTGATAACTGCTCGGCTGTAAAGTACTGCTGCTCAAGGCTGCCACCACAACATGAAGGCTTCATTTTTTGCTCCTTAATGGGATGTCCAGTCTATGCCGCTCTGGCTGACATGTCATACATAATCCACACATCACTGCGACAATAACATGCAATCCTCATTTTTTGAAGACTATAGTCCGAAGACTAATTAGCGTTTTATAGGTACGGTGCCTGCCTAGGAGGGCGGCACGTGAGACCTGAAGACGCGTTTGGCAAAGTATTGCGAGATCTTCGCGTGAAAAGTGGCCTTTCGCAGGAAAAGCTGGCCTTGGAAGCGAACTTAGATAGAACGTTTATATCCCTACTAGAGCGGGGCTTGAGGCAACCATCATTAGTCACTATTTTGGAAATATCAAAAATACTAAAAGTTCCTGCTGCGCATCTTGTTGAACTAGCAGAAGCAGAAATGAAGAAATAACTGTAGCCAACTTTACAAAAGCCCCCTCACTCCCGACCTCGTCTACTGTATTAACATTGTCCTGCACAAAGCTGCAAGAATAAGAACGACAGCTCTTTTCACTTAATTTGGGGATCAGCTCGCCCGCTGTTCCATTCTGAGCAGCTCCAACTGTGGGGCTGCCGTGATTTGAGGTGGTCGCAACAACATCTATTGCGCCGACAGCCCAAGCTTTGCTTTGAACCGCAGCCACTCTTGCCACCTTGGGCAGCCCCCCCCCCTGCACGCTTAAAAAACCGACTTTAACTCACGTTCCGATAAAAGCATGGGGATAGACAAGTCCAACGTCCGCTTCGTGGTGCATTACGACATGCCGAAGAGCATAGAGAGCTACTACCAGGAGACGGGCCGTGCGGGCCGTGACGGGCTTCCCGCCGACGCGCTGCTGTTGTTCGGTTACGGCGACGTCGCGGTGGCGCGTGGGCTCATCGGCAACGGCGGCAACGCGGAGCAAAACCGGATCGAACTGCATAAGCTCAACTGCATGATCGGGTTCGCCGAGGCGCAGACCTGCCGGCGTCGGGTGCTCCTTGGCTATTTCGGGGACCGACTGGAGCAGGACTGCGGCAACTGCGACATCTGCGAGAGCCCGCCGGAGCGCTTCGACGCCACCGAGGATGCCCAGAAGGCGCTCTCCTGCGTCTACCGCGTCGGACAGCGCTTCGGGATGGGGCACGTCATCGACGTCTTGCGCGGTTCGCAGAACCACCGGATCCAGGAGCTGAAGCACGACCAGCTTTCCACCTTCGGCATAGGGAAGCAGCATTCCCAGGATTTCTGGGGGAACCTTTTCCGCCAGTTGATTCACCTGGGGTACCTGGAGCAGGACCTGGCGAACTTTTCTGTCTTGAAGCTGACCGAGGGTGCGCGCCCGCTTTTGAGGGGGGAGATGCGGTTGGAACTTGCCAAGCCGCGCGACACGAAGGTGGTGGAGAAGAAATCGGCGGCCAAAAAGCCGGCTTACGACGGCGCGCTGTTCCAGGAGCTGCGGGAGCTAAGGAAGGGGATCGCGGACGAGCAGCAGGTGCCGCCATTCGTTGTATTCGCCGACGCGACGCTCGCCGAGATGGCGGCACAGATGCCCAAGGACAAGTGGGAGTTGCTGAAGATAACCGGGGTGGGGCAGCACAAGATGGCCCGCTACGGCGATGCCTTCTTGCGGGTGATCAGGGACCATCTGGAGAAGGCGGAGAATTAAACGTTAAAACCGTTGGCCACTGGGAATATTGCTTCTTTCACAATCTTCTCCGTGGCCAACGGTTTTTTTATTTGATGACTTCCAGCAGGTAATCTTGCTTATTCAGGTGCCTGATCACATCCTGGATATGCTCAGCCCCCCTGGTCTCCAACTCGACCAGCACCTCGGTCTTCCCTATGGGAAGCGACTCGGAGCGGCGGTCATGGGTGATGATGGATATGTTGGCCCGCGCCTCGGCGATCTCGGTGGCGAGCCGCGCCAGCGCGCCGGGAACGTCGTCCAGCTCGATCTTGAGCTTCAGGTAGCGCCCCGCAGCCAAAAGACCCCGCTCCACGACCACGGCTATGGTCTTCACGTCGATGTTACCACCCGAAAGAAGCGCCACCGTCTTCCCGGAGATCCGCTTCACCTTGCCGTTCAAAAGCGCAGCAAGCCCTACCGCGCCGGCAGCCTCCACCATCAGCTTGTTCCGTTCCATGAGAGAGACGATGGCGAGTGCGATCTCCTCCTCGTCTACCAGGACGATCTCGTCCACGTACTCCTTTACTACCGGAAAGGTGTCGCTTCCCGCGGTCTTGACCGCGATACCGTCGGCGAGGCTAGCCCGTATCGGGACCGTCACGACTTCCCCTTTGTGCAGCGCCTGGTGCATCGAAGGGGCTGCGGCGGCCTCGACACCGATGATCCGCACCTGCGGGTTGGTCTCCTTGATGGCGCGGGCGATGCCTGCAATCAATCCTCCCCCTCCCACCGGGACCAGCACGTTGGCGAGATCCGGGAGATCCTCGAGCAGCTCAAGCCCGATGGTTCCCTGTCCCGCCATCACCAAGGGATCGTTGAATGGGTGCACGAAAAGTGCTCCGGTAGCCTTGGCCTGCCTCAGGGCGGCGGCACACGCCTCGTCGAAGTTCCTCCCCTCCAAAACGACCTCCGCGCCGTAATCGCGGGTGGCGAATACCTTCTGCGGCGGTGTGCTCTCCGGCATGTAGACCACCGCCTTCACCCCGAGGAGATCGGCGGAGAAGGCAACTCCCTGTGCGTGGTTTCCTGCCGAGGCGGTGATGACGCCGCCCGCCAGAGCCTGACGCGGCTGCGCCGTCATGAAGTTGAGTGCGCCGCGTATCTTGAAGGCGCCGGTGCGCTGCAGGTTCTCGCATTTGAAGTAAAGGGGGAGGCCGAGCCGCTCGCTGAAATGCTGAGCATGGATCAGTTCCGTGCGGCGCACCCTTTTCTTGAGTCTCTGGGCTGCGTCGACGATCAGGTTGTAATCAAGCATTATCTACCGTCCGGGGTCAATGTGTGTGGTCGTGGTGGTGATGCCCCTGGCAGCTGCCGTGGGGGTGGTGGTGCGGATGGGCATGTGCGTGTGCCAGGGACGCCGCGCGTGGGCGGTGGCGGAACTGCTTTGCCCCTTCTATGTCGGTGCAGCGGCTGGTTTCCAGCTGGAGCGTGGTGTGGGAGATGTGGTAGCGCTCGAAAAGCCGTTCCTCGATCCTCCTGAGGATGCCGCCATGGTCGCCTTTGAAAGTCGGTGGAACCACGACGTGCCCGGACAGCGCCAGGATGTGCGAGCAGATGGTCCAGATGTTGACGTGATGCACTTCTTCCACACCTTCTATCTCCAGGATGGTGGCCGACACCTTCTCCACCTCGATGCCGCGGGGAACCCCTTCTAAAAGGATGTGCACTGCCTCGCGCATCACGCGCCAGGAACCCCAGAAGATGATGAAGCCGATGCCGACGGAGATGAGCGCATCGAGAAGATACCAGTTGGTGAAGTACATGATGATCCCGCCGATGATCACTCCTACCGAGGCGGCTGCGTCGCCGATCACGTGCAGAAACGCGCTGTGCACGTTCAGGTCGTCGTGAGAGTGCGAGTGGAGCGCCCCCGCCGAGACCAGGTTCATCACCAGGCCGATGAAGGCGATGATCAGCATCTCCAGGCTCTTCACCTCTTCGGGATGGACGAAGCGGATAACCGCCTCGTAGCAGATGATCCCGGCGATGAGAAAGACGGTGCTGCCGTTTATGAAGGAGGCGAAGACCTCCATCCGGTGCCAGCCGAAGGTGCGGGTGTCGCTGACCGGGTAGGAGGCAAGCTTGATGGCGCCCAGGGAAAGCAGCAGCGCGAAGAGGTCGAGGAAGACGTGCGCCGCATCAGAGAGAAGCGCAAGGGAGTTGGTCCAAAGCCCCCCCGCCAGTTCGGCGACGAGCGTGACAGCGGTTAGTATTATGGCGTACTTGAAGCGTCCCGTTATGCTCTGGTCCAGATGGGTGTCGGCGTGGGCATGCATGGTGTTCCCCGGCGGGAGGGGGGGAAGCCCCCTCCCGACTGACGGTTGTTAGAAACCTATGGCAGCCTTCAAGGTGTAGATCGGGCGCTCCTGGTATTCCACCTCGCCTGTGAAGTGGAACAGCGGGAACGGGGAGACCTGCACACCGGCGAAGACGCGCGGCTGGAAGACGTCTTCTGATTTGAGATTGGGAGAGAGGGTCTTGAGGTTCCCTTTCGCCTCGCTGCTGATCCATACCCCGCCTGCTCCGGCGTACGGGGTCAGGATGAGGAAGCCCTTGCTGATCGACGCATCTACGCCGGCGGTCTGCAGGTCGAGGTCGCCCACCCCGGAGAGCTTGCTGTAGGTGCCGCGAACGCCGAGGGCTGGGGTTGCGGCGGTACCTTCCAGGATCGCCTTGCTGACTTCGATACCCCAGAGCTTCATGTTGGAGTCCGGTACGTAGGAGTACATGGCGCCGACGTCGATTCCCAGCGGCAGCCCTTTTCTCGCGCGCAGCTTGGGGAGCACCGCGTAGGAGGGTGCGTTCCCCTCGAAAGCCTTGTTCATGTAGTCGCTGCCGCTGATGTCCACGGCTGAGACCTCCAGCCCCACTTCAAAGCCGGTGATTCCAAGAGGTTCCGCAGGTGCGGTGTTCTTGAAGGAGATGGCGGCGCCAGCCTCCTTGGTGAAATCTTTGAACTCCCCTTGGGTAAGTGCGCCGGTGAAACGGATATCTTTTGCCATTGCTTGCCCCCCCCCGACCAACGCCAGGGACAGTGCCAGTGATACCACGATTTTCTTCATGCTTCCCTCCTTCTCATTATATGACAACGGCTTGAATATTAGCAGAGGTACCTATTCCGGTCAATGACTTAGCCCTTTGGCGCCTTGCAATTCTCCAGATATGCTGATATCTTCTCGGCTAAATTTCAGCTGGAGGTCGTTTTAATGGAAGTGACTCACCACCGTCTCATTATTCTAGGCTCGGGCCCTGCCGGATACACCGCTGCGGTCTATGCTGCGCGTGCCAACCTGAACCCGGTACTGATCACCGGGCTGCAGCCGGGGGGGCAGCTGATGACGACGACCGAGGTGGACAACTGGCCGGGCGACCCGGAAGGGGTGATGGGCCCGGATCTCATGGAGCGCATGCGCCTGCACGCCGAGCGTTTCGGCACCCAGTTCATCTACGACCACATCAGCAAGGCCCAGGTCACCAAACCCCCGTTCGTGCTGGAAGGGGACAACGGCAGCTACAGCTGCGACGCCCTGATCATCGCCACCGGCGCGTCCGCCAAATACCTGGGGCTTCCCTCGGAGCACGCGTTTAAGGGCAAAGGCGTTTCCGCCTGCGCCACCTGCGACGGATTCTTCTATCGCGGCAAGCCGGTAGTAGTCATCGGAGGCGGCAGCACCGCGGTCGAGGAGGCGCTCTACCTCTCCAACATCGCGAGCCATGTAACGGTGGTGCATCGCAGGGACAAGTTCCGCGCCGAGAAGATCCTCGCCGACAAGCTGATCGAGAAGACCAAGAACGGCAATGTCACCATCGAGTGGAATCATCACCTGGAAGAAGTGCTGGGGGACGAGTCCGGGGTCACCGGCGTAAGGCTCAGGCACACCAGCGGCTCGGACAAGGTGATCAGCGCGCACGGCTGCTTCATAGCCATCGGGCACCAGCCCAACACCCACATCTTCGACGGACAACTGGAGATGGACGAAGGGTACATCCGCACCAACTGCGGCTATGAAGGGAACTCCACTTCCACCAACATCCCCGGCGTCTTCGCCGCCGGAGACGTGCAGGACAGAAACTACAAGCAGGCGATCACCTCCGCCGGGACCGGCTGCATGGCCGCCCTCGATGCGGACCGCTACCTGGAAATGCTCAAGTCCTAGCTCATCTTCAACGAAAGCTCCCCCTCGCCAGGAGGGGGAGCTACCCTGACACCCCCACCGATGCCGCCGCGCGACTCTGTGCAAAGATGATCTGATCTCGTCGCTTTCCCCCGCTTGACCAATCCTTGGTAGCTGTTAATCTGGCTGACGTCGTTTCAACCCGCTACTGGAACTCAGCACCTGCCTCCCACATACGCACACACAGGCTGTCTCGCCATAAGACTCAGAACTTACCAGATAACTCTGGATCAGTTGGGGGTTCTCATGCTAGCCAAGGTTCTCTCCAGCGCTCTGGTCGGAATTGATGCCATCCTCATCGACGTGGAGGTGGACATCGCCCAAGGGCTGCCTCAACTGGCCACCGTGGGGCTTCCCGACAACGCGGTAAAGGAGAGCAAGGACCGGGTCAAGGCGGCACTGAAGAACTCCGGCTACGATTTCCCCAACCGCAAGATCACCGTAAACCTCGCCCCCGCCGACGTGAAGAAGGAAGGGGCCTCCTTCGATCTCCCCATCTCCATAGGGATACTGGCCGCAACCGGCGCCATCAGGGAAGAGCAGCTTCAGCGCTACATCCTCCTGGGAGAGCTCTCGCTGGACGGAGGTGTGAAACCGGTGCGTGGCTGCCTCTCCGTAGCGGTCGCCGCGCGCGAGGCGGGGCTTTCCGGCATCATCATCCCGGCAGAGAACGTCGCCGAGGGGGGAGTGGTCGAGGGGGTCGAGGTGATAGGGGTCACTGACCTCTCCCAGGTCGTCGGCTTTCTGAACGGCCAGGCGGAGATAGCACCTTACCGCGCGGACATTGCGGCCCTGTTCGGCCAGGGGGGAGAGGCAGGCGACGATTTTTGCGAGGTGAAGGGGCAGGAGCATGCCAAGCGCGCACTCGAAGTGGCCGCAGCCGGAAGCCACAACCTGCTCATGATAGGTCCTCCTGGATCGGGAAAGACCATGCTGGCGCGGCGCATCCCCTCTATCCTCCCACCCATGCTTTTCGAGGAGGCGATCGAGACCACCAAGGTCTACAGCGTGATGGGGCTTTTGGAGCGGGACCATGCGCTCATCTCCAGCAGGCCCTTTCGATCCCCGCACCACACCATCTCCGACGTGGGGCTGATCGGCGGCAGCAACACCCCCAAGCCCGGCGAGGTGTCGCTCTCCCACAACGGCGTCCTTTTTCTCGACGAGTTGCCCGAGTTCAAGAAGCACGTGCTGGAGGTGCTGCGGCAGCCGATGGAGGACGGCAGGGTAACCATCTCCCGCGCCCTCTCCTCGGTCACCTACCCGAGCCGCATCATGCTGGTCGCCGCGATGAACCCATGTCCCTGCGGCTATCTCGCCGACCCGGTGCACCTCTGTTCCTGCACCCCCCTAATGATCCAGCGCTACCGCTCACGCATATCGGGTCCACTCCTCGATCGCATCGACATCCACATCGAGGTTCCAGCAGTGAAATACCGCGAACTGTCGGACCGGGGGGAGAGCGAGGGCTCGGTCGAGATCGCCGCGCGCGTCGCCCGCTCCCACGACGTGCAGAAGGAGCGCTTCAAGGGGACGAAGGTGCGCTGCAACGCCCAGATGACGGCGAGGATGATCCGCAAGTTCTGCGAGACCGACGCGGCTGGGAGCCGGATGCTCGAGGTGGTCACCGACCGTCTTGGCCTGTCGGCCCGAAGCTACACCAGGATCCTCAAGGTCGCCCGCAGCATCGCTGATCTGGACGGCAGCGAATCCATCAAGGAACACCACATCTCCGAGGCGATCCAGTACAGGAGCCTGGACCGGAAAACGGGATGAGGGGCGAGGTGATGCTGGCGAGGCCAGGGGATGACCCGCACCAGGAACTCCTGTTCCAGCTGGCACGGCGGTTCAGAGAGGCGATCTTGCGGAGCAACCCGCGGACGAGCCGCCTGGCAACTCTCCGGGAGTTCCCCGCAGGCGCTTGCGGTGACGCTTCGCTGCTGCTGGCGAAATACCTTCAAGTCAACGGGTGCGGACGGTCCCATTACATGGCTGGGAAGAGAAAAGGTCGGACCCATGCATGGCTGCAACTTGCCGATTTAACCATAGACATAACGGCGGACCAGTTCGATGACCAGGATGCCGGTGTAATCGTCTCCGCGGACAGTTCCTGGCACTCCTCCTTCGAGGGAAAAATCCAGAGCGTCGCAGACTTCTGCTTGTACGACCAACGCTCCGCCTTCGAGCTCGCTACTGCATATGAGGCCATCACGGGTTGCCTTTAGGGATTTGTAATTCCATCTGGCACGGCAGGAGGTTCCACCATGCTCTCCAAAGACGACGCTAAAAAGAAAAGGGAACGCAGGCATTCCCCTTACGCCTGGACCTGCCCACTTTGCGGCAAAGCATGCCACGGCAACGGCGGCCAATCGGCCCACCAGAGCTGGCATTTGAAAAAGGAAGGTTCTCCCAAGGGGGAGTGGGGGGAACTGGTCGAGCGCGCGCAAGCCAGGCGGAGCGGGAGCTGATGGAACCAGTAAAAAAGCGGGGCGCTTTTGGCGCCCCGCTTTTTGTTGGGTGGGAAGTATCTGGTGGTTATTTCTTGTGACCCGATTCGCGGATCATCGCTGCTGCATCGGCTTTGATCTCCACCAGGTCCTTCTGCATCTCGGCCAGACCGTACCAGGTGACGTAGTCGGGATTCATGTGGAACGCCCCCTGGAAGGCACGCATGCGGTGCTCCAGGAACATCACGTACAGGGTCTGCTCGATGGGGGTCCTGGTGTCGTAGAAGGTGAGCAGGTCCGGGTAGGCCGGCTGACCTTTCTGCGGCTTGATGATCCCCTTCTCGTAGAGGTCGGCGACTATGGTGATCGCCTCGGCCATCAGCTTGTCGGCTTCCTTGATCATCTTGTCGGCGTTGCCGAGGCTGGTCTTCGCGTAGCTGGCGCTGTGGCACTTGGTGCATACGCCCACCATCTTGTCGCGGGATGCCTGCCATTCTTCCTTGGTGAGACGCGCGACCTTGCCAGCCTTCACCAGGTCCAGGCGCGGGGTCGGTTTGCCGGCTGCGTCGAGAACTCCCAGCCCTTTCAGGATCGTCACCCGGTAGCCCATCCACTCGGCGTCGTCTTCCGGCAGGCGCAAGGCGAGGAATCCCCAGGAGGTCATGACGTTGTGGTCGCCGTCACCCATGTGGCAGGTCTGGCAGGTGGGGGCGCGGCCGGTGTCGCCCTCCATCTCGTAGATGGAGCCATGCTTGGAATTGGACCACATCTCCCATTGCGGATGATCGAACCCCATGTGGCAGGTGCGGCATGCTTCGGGCTTCTTGGCCTCGGCCTTGCTGAACTTGTGGCGGGTGTGGCAGGAATTGCAGGGCGAACCGTAGCGTCCCTCGTCGCGGGACTTGTCGTCGCGGATACCGACCTTGTGGCAGCCGCCGCATCCCTTCATCCCCTGGATGTAGGCGTGGGGCTGGATTTAGTTGGTCGGCATGGCGTCCATGGCAACCCAGGCCATGGCGTGCTTACCGGACGCATACTGGTCGTGCTCTTTGGTGTGGCACTGCTTGCAGGTCTTCTCGGTGGGCATGGTGACCTTGGCCACGTCCTTGGCACTCTGGTGCTCTTTGCCATGGCAGTGGAAGCAGTCGACGCTGCCGCTTTTGCCCATCTCCCCTTCAAGGAAGTCCTTGACGATATTCGGGGTGACCTTCTTATGGCAGCTGATGCAGTTGCTCTCGGCAGCCAGCGCAGGCAGAGCCAGCATGAGAACCAGCGCCATCCCTCCAGCTAATTTTTTCAGACATTGCAGCATTGAAACCTCCTAGAAAATAAAAAATGGTGACCATGTAAACCACATGCCCGAGGGGATTTCTTTGATCGAGATCAAAAAAGAAGGGAAAAGCGAAGGGCCGCTCGAGGCGGCCCTTCGCATTCAATCGTGGTGGAAAGCGGCTGGAAATCTCCCACCTGGGTGCATCGATCGGTTGTCAGCCGACCTGCACCTCGATCCGTCTCGGCTTCGCGATCTCAGCCTTGGGAATCCTCAGTGTCAGGATGCCGTTCACGAAGTCCGCCTTGGCCTTCTCATGGTCGAGGCTGTCGGGAATGGTGAACTGCCGGTAGTAGTTCCCAAGCTGGAACTCACTGTAGACCGGGGTCCCGGTGAGATTCGATTTCGCCGGAGCCGTGATGGTGAGGATCCCTTTCTCCACGTTGACGTCGATGTCCCCCTTGGCGACGCCTGGGAGGTCGGCGGTCAGGAAGAGCCCTTCTTCGGTCTCCACGATGTTGACTGCGGGGCGGATATACCTTTCGTTAGACCTGGTTTCCTCACGGGTCTGGACGTTGCGTTCGTCGTTTCTTTCGGTCAAGCTGTTGGGTGCCATTTCTAAGACCTCCTTCCTGATGGAATTGATCCTTACGAGAGCTTGATGTCTATTTTCTTCGGTTTCGCGTGCTCGGCTTTCGCCAGTTTGATCTGCATCAAACCATCCTTGCACGAGGCGGTTATGTTGTTCGGATCGATGTCGACGGGCAGTTCCAGCGTGCGGCTAAACTTGCCGGAGCCCAGTTCGGAGCGGTGGATCATTCCCTTGACCTCCGCGAAGGGTTTCCGCTCGCCGCTGATCGTCAGGGTGTTCCTGAGGACGGATATGTCAGTATCCTTTGGATCGACGCCTGGTACCAGTGCCTCGACATAGACGCTGCCTTCATCCTCGCTGAAGTTCACCAGCGGGAACCGGCGGGTGGCCACCGGCGAGAGGAATACCGGGCTGAAGGGGCGGTTGTACCCTGCGCCGCGAAATGCTTCGTCGATTTCTCTTCTCAGGCTGTCCAACTCTTTGAAAACGTCCCACGTTGCCATGTCGATTGCCTCCTTTCGAGAGTGATTTTCTGACGGGAAGATAAGCATTGTTTTTGTCTTGTCAATGGGGGCGGTTGAGGCTGTAAAGTTGGCACGATCAAAGGTTTGTCGCAATATCCCTCCCGCAACCACTAGTCCGGGAATACCGCTCTTTACCATCCGTTGCAAGGCTAGGGAACAAGGCTGAGCCAGTTTAAAAAATGAGGAGGGGTGGCGGTGAGCAAGGCCGCGGCATTACAGCTATACTTGGGGCTGCTCGCGGGGCGTGGAAGGGGGGAGGCTCATGTACTCGGTAGGCAACGAAGAGCTCTTGATGCTGCACAAGATCGCTTTCCTTTGTTCCCGGAAGGTTCCCGACGGGGTCGCGGCGAAGGCGCGTCGGTGGGCCGACGAGCAGCGGGAACAGGGAAGGTGCGTCATCTCCGGCTACCATTCGCCGCTGGAGAAGGAGGTGCTTTGTCGACTGCTGCTGGGGTCGCAGCCGATCATCGTCGCCATGGCGCAGGGGCTTCGGAGGATCGATCCCGAATGGGAGAGACACATCTCCGCGGGGCGCCTGCTGGTGATTTCACGCTACGCCGAAAGCGTGACCCACCCCTGTGAATCCAAATGCTATCAGCGCAACAGGATGATGATGGATCTTGCCGACCAGGCAGTCATAGCCCATGCCTCTCCAGGAGGAAAACTGGAACTCCTTTGCGCAACTTATCCGGATAAGGTCATACTTCTGTAGCGGCGGTTTCCAAAACTGGCAAGCGGGCGCACTGCATGCCAATAAAAAAGGTTGACAACTCACAAAACCTCCTCTATAAACGAATTCAATTTTCAAAACCAATAGCCTCTCTTGTCATCGTAGAAATTCTCAAAAATTCAAGAGGTTCTCTGTAACATCAAGTGCCACGGCTGCTCGCTATGTTGTGTGAGATCTGCCAGGGAATAGATTTGTTGAAATGGTGAAACTGACATTCATTCTTTTTATGCGACAGCAGTACCACTCTGATCCAGAAGAGCGAGCGTTATGCAAATGAAGCAGCAGGTGAAGGAACAGTTCAACCATTTCCTCTCCAGAAAAAATCTGAAGACGACTTTGCAGCGCAACCTGGTGGTCGACGCGATGGTCGAACTGGACCGGCACACCCACGTCGACGAGCTTTACCTGTTGCTGCGGGCGAAGCATCCCTACATCGGTCATGCCACCGTCTATCGCGCCTTGAGGCTTCTTGCCGAGTCGGGCTTGGTCCGGGAGATCAACCTGGGCGACGGTATCACCCGTTACCGGTTGGCCCGGCAGGGTGAACGTCGCGATTATCTTGTCTGCAGCGACTGCGGCGGCGTCACGGAGTTCGAAAACGGTCTTGTTGAGAAAGAGCAGCTAAAACGTGCTCACAGCCTCGGTTTCATGGTCGAGAGTTTCAAGATCGAACTCAAGGGGCTTTGCCGGCACTGTCAGGGGCGCAATTCTCGCACTCACTGATAAAAACCGAAATAAATCTGCGGCGATAGTACCTTTAGTTCGACCTCGGTGTTATCTGCTGCTAAAGGGATGACTGTTTTTTTTCTCAAATGAATGAAACTAACTTTCAGTTTTAGCTCTGCTGGCCGATATGAGACGTGCCCCCGGTTCACATCTGTGGGACTAAGAAGAACAACTATTTCGTTAAAGAGTGTCTAGCTGAGAGCAACCGCTCCGAATGAGAAATGGTAACCGCATTAGCTAAGAGGGGGACCAGATGGGTTTCAAGAAGATTTCCGTAGCAATTACTTTACTGTTGGGGAGCATTCTGCTTTCTTCCGGGACAGCGTTTGCCCTGCATCCTGATCTGGTCGTTCCCGAGAGGGTGGAACTGAAGCACAAGGCCTGCCAGGAGATCGTGCGGCTCGGAGCGAAGTACAAGGTTGAAGGACTGTTCCCGCCGGAGTTCCTGGAGGGAAAGCAGCATGACTGCAGCAGGATGGATGTGGCGCTTGCAGTGCAGCTTCTGACGGAAAAAATGGCTGAAAAAGCGGTGAAGGAGGGAGTCGATGCCGTCGACAGGGAAGACCTGCTGCTGCTCGCCGACCTGAAGGAAGAGCTGCGCGCCGAGATGCTTTTGGTGGGCACCAGGACCTTCCAGTCCCGCTACCAGGACCTGGGCACCAGGTTCACCGCTCTCACCAAGAACATCTCCCTAAGCGGCGGGATGGTTGGGGTGCTCCAGGGGACCGTCGGCCACAGCCCGAAAAACCACGCGGACACGGTGGGACGCGCCGATCTGGTCTTCAACTTCAAGGTGGGGGAGAACACCATCGCCGTCCTCGACCTCGAGGCGACCGGGGGCGACGGCCTCGACACCACCGCAGGGATCAACTCCTTCTCGGGGCTGAACGGCCTGGCGGGATCCACCGGCGACCGGGTCAGGTTCCGCGAGGCGTGGGTCGAACACTCCGCACTCGACGATCGCATGTTGCTTACCGCCGGCAAGATCGACCTTTCCAACTACTTCGACTCCAACGCGGTCGCCAACGACGAGACGGGGCAGTTCCTGGCCGGTGCCTTCGTCCACTCCGCGGTGCTGCCGTTCCCAGCCAACGGCCCCGGCGCGAGGGTGGCGGCAAAGCTGACCGATTCCCTCGTCGTCGGCCTTGGCTATGGCAGCGGCGACGCCGACAGCGAGGATAGCTCCGATTCCGCCGACATCTTCAGCCACGGCTTCGGCATCGCGGAGCTAGACTACAAGGTGAAGAGCGGGGAACTGGAGGGGAACTACCGCATTTACGCAGCCTTGGACGGCGCCCTGGCAGGCGAGCTGGAGCAGAAAAACGCCTGGAACTTCGGGGTGAGCGTCGACCAGCAACTGACCGATAAGCTGACCCTCTTCGCCCGCTACGGGCAGCGCGACAAGGACGTATACGAGGTTCAGCAGGCCTGGAGCGCAGGCGGACAGTACGCCGGGCTGATCCCTTCAAGAAAGGACGACGTCCTCGGCGTAGCCTACGGCCAGATCAAGGCTCACGGTTCAGTCGCCGATTCCCAGGAGAAACTGACCGAGGTCTACTACAGGTTCAAAGTGAACGACCAGATCGAGATCGCTCCGGTGGCGCAGTACCTAGTCCACCCGGCAGGACTGCGCGGCAGCGACGACGTCCTGGCCCTGGCGCTGCGCACCCGTATCAGCTTCTGATCGGATAGGGCAGGGAACTCCCTGCCTGTCTTTTTGACCTTTGGGTGAAAATGAATATTAAAATTGAAGCAGGGAGGTTCTCATGATACCACTCGGAATCCTGGGTGCAGGTGAAAGCGGCGAGATAGTGGAAATCCTTTTGGGCAAGGCGGAAACCTCCGCCGCGCGCGGTGAGCTGGAAAAGACGGTGGTCCGGGTCGAGGACATGGGGATCCGGGTGGGAAGGAGCGTGGAGATGCTGAAAAACGGCGGTGCCACGGTCCTGCTCAGGGTGGATGAATCGAGAATCGCCATCGCCCGGCGCATGGCAATGAAAATCATGGTGAGGAGGTAGTGATGAATCTGGCAAAGCTGAAGCCGGGGGAAAAGGGGAAGATCACCGCTATCGGGTCGATCGGCCCCCTGAAGCGGCGCCTCATGGACATGGGGGTGCTGGTGGGTGAAGAGGTGAAGGTGCTGAAAGTGGCCCCGATGGGGGACCCGATAGAGGTAAGCATAAAGAGTTACAGCCTGTCGCTGCGCAAGAAGGAGGCTGAAGGGATCGCTGTGGAGGTGGCAGGGTGAGCACGCAATTGAAAGGCAAGGATAGCCTGGAGGACGCGGAGGGAAGCCTCGCCGGCGCGCAGCAACCGGCGCAGGATCGCGTCATCACGGTCGCAGTTGCGGGAAATCCCAACTCCGGTAAGTCCACCCTCATCAATGCCATCGCCGGCACCAGGCTCCATGTCGGGAACTGGGCGGGGGTCACCGTCGAGAAAAAGGAGGCCCAGCTCGAGTACGCCGGCAGGAAGATCAAGCTGGTCGATCTTCCCGGCACCTATTCGCTTTCCCCCTACACGCAGGAAGAGATCGTGGCGCGCGACTACCTGGTCAGCGAGCGCCCGGACCTGATCATCAACGTGGTCGACGCGACCAACCTCGAGCGCAACCTCTACCTCACCGTGCAGCTTTTGGAGCTGGGTATCCCGGTGGTGATGGCGCTCAATATCTACGACGAGGCGCAGGCCAAAGGGTACCGGATCGATGTCGAAGGGATCGGGAAGATGCTCGGCGTCGCCGTTGTCCCCACCTCGGCCACAAGGAGGACCGGCCTCGACGAGCTGTTCCGGTCGGTGCTGGTCGCGGCGGACGATCTGGCTGGGCACGCGCCCAGGAAGCTTAGCTACGGAGAAGACATCGAGGCGGCTGCGGAACAGGTCGGAGAGATCATGCGCCACAGCCACTGGCCCCTTTTGGGGCGCTACCCGCAGCGCTGGCTATTGCTGAAACTGATGGAGGAGGACAGCCACGTCCTGGAGCAGATGAAAATCGACCGCGTCGACTTCCTGGACCAGGCGCTGCAGCACCTGAAAAAGGCGCACGGCGACGATATGGAGTCGATCATGGCCGACGCCCGCTATTCGCTCGCCTCCGGGCTCACACGCGAGGTGCTGCAAAAGCCGGAGTTGCGCCAGACGGAGCTGACCGAGAAGATAGACCGCATAGTGTTGAACCGCTTCCTGGGAATCCCCATCTTCCTCGTCGCCATGTGGCTTCTGTTCAAGCTGACCTTCGATCTGTCGGCCCCCTTCGGGGAGTGGATCGGCGCCATGACCGAAGGGCCCTTCAAGCGTTGGGCGTCTGCGCTCTTGCTCCCGCTGGGAGCGCCGGATTGGACCGTCTCGCTGGTCAACGACGGGGTGATAGCCGGCGTGGGGTCGGTGCTGGTGTTCGTCCCGGTCATCTTCGCCATGATGTTTTTCATCACCTTCCTGGAAGGTAGCGGCTACATGGCACGGGCCGCCTTCGTCATGGACCGCACCATGCACTCCATCGGCCTGCACGGCAAGTCGTTCATCCCCATGCTGCTCGGCTTTGGCTGCAACGTCCCGGGGATCTACGCCACCCGCACGCTGGAAAACCCCAAGGACAAGGTGCTGACCGCACTGCTGGTGCCGCTCATGTCCTGCGGCGCGAGACTTCCGGTGTACGTGCTCTTCGTGGCGGTCTTTTTTCCCGACAACTCCAGCACCGTCATCTGGTCCCTTTACGTGATGGGGATGCTGCTCGCGGTGCTGATGGGGCTCGTCTTCAAGAGGACCCTGTTCCGCGGCGAGGCCCCCATGTTCATCATGGAGCTCCCCCCTTACCGTATGCCCTCTTTCAGCAGCCTCTGCGTGCACACCTGGGAGAAGGGGAAGCACTTCCTGTTCAAGGCCGGCACCTACATCTTTGCCGTCTCGGTGCTGGTCTGGTTCCTTTTGAACCTCCCCTGGGGGGTGGAGCACAAGAGGGATTCCTACCTCGGGCAGGCGGGAGCGGTGATAGCCCCTGTCTTTGCGCCGGTAGGCTTTGGCACCTGGGAAGCGGCGTCGTCGCTCATCACCGGCGTCATCGCCAAGGAGATCGTGGTGGGCACCATGGGAGAGATCTATTCGCCGAAGCATGACGAGAAGAAGGAAGTCCCGACGCTGCAGGAGGATCTCAAGGAGATAGCGGTCTCCTTCGGCCAGGCCTGCAAGACGGCGGTGACGACGCTTCTCTATCTCCCGGGCGACCAGGAGAAGGAGGAGGACCAGTCGGCCTTAAAGCAGGCGATCCACGGCGCCTTCACGCCGCTTTCCTCCTACGCGTTCATGGCGTTCGTCCTGCTCTACATGCCGTGCATGATCGCCATAGTCGCGATGCGCCAGGAGTTTGGCACCTGGAAATGGGCGGCGGTGGGGCTCGTTTACCAGACGGCGCTGGCCTGGACGGCTGCGCTAATCATCTACCAGGGGGGGAGCTTCCTGGGAATAGGAGGCTGACATGGGAGTGGCGGATATCATCATCGCAGCCGTCATCATCACCGGCGCTCTTTACATCCTGTATCTGAATCTCTGGAAGAAGAAGGGGTGCTGCGGGTGCGAAGGCGGGAGCTGCTGCAAGAAGTAATCTTACGCTGAAACGACGGCGGGCCAGGGTAAACCCCAGGCCCGCTTCTCGTTTCGGGTGCGCGCAGCCGTGAGGAGGGCCGGGACTTCTTAATCGTCCCACCGCAAGCTGGTCTCGATGCGGATCTCCCCGGAAAGCGTGCGATGCACCGGGCATTTCTCGGCGATCTCCAAAAGCCTTTGCCTTTGAGCGGAATCCAGTTCCCCGAAGACCTCGATCTCGCGGTGGAACATGTCGATGCGTCCCTCCCTGGTTTCGCAGTCCCGGCAATCCTCGGCGTGGATCTTGTGGTGGGACAGGCGTGCCAGTGCGTCCCGCAAGGGCCACCCTTTCTGTCGGGCGTACATCTGCAGGGTCATGGTGGTGCAGGCGCCGAGCCCCGCCATCACGTACTCATAGGGGGAGGGACCCTCGTTGCTGCCGCCGTACTGCAGAGGTTCGTCCGCCACCATGCTGAAGCCGTTGGCGAATATGTCGGTACGGAAACCTTGTGCGCCGGTGCGGGCGGTGAGCCGGTTGTCGGCAGGCTCGCGGCGCTGCAACGCCTGTGCGCTTTCCATGCGGGGGAGATAGCGCGAGGCCCAGGTGGCGATGACTTCGCCGGCATAGCGGGAGTCGGCGGGATCGGTGAGGAGGTGGTCCGCCTCCCCCAGAGAGATGAAGCTCTTGGGGAATTGCGCCGCCTCGAAGATCCTGGATGCGTTGTCGATCCCGACAATCCTGTCTGCGGGGGAATGCAACACCAGTAGCGCCGCCTTTAGACGGTCCAGGAACTCCTCCGGCCTGTGCGCCTCCAGATCGTCGAGGAGGCTCTTCCTGATGGTGAAGTCATTTCCTCCCAGGTGCACCGTCGCTTCCCCCTCCTGTTCGATCTGCTGCGCGCTTTCACCCAGCAACTCCCGCAGGTGCGCCGGGGTGAAGGGGGCCGCTATGGTGGCGATGGCTAGCGCCGAAGGGATCTCGCCCGCCGCAGCGAGTACCGCCGCTCCCCCCAACGAGTGCCCGACCAGTATGCTCGGCGCGGCGTACTCCCGTTCCAGAAAGCGCGCCGCCGAGACCAGGTCGCTTACATCGGAGGAAAAGGTGCTCCGGGAGAAGTCCCCCTCGCTCTCGCCCAGGCCGGTGAAGTCGAAGCGGAGCACGGCGATCCGCTTGCTGCTCATGGCGCGGGCGATGTTGACCACGGCCTTCAGGTTCTTGGTGCAGGTGAAGCAGTGGGCGAAGATGGCATATGCGATCGGCTGCTCGTCTTCTGGCATCTCAAGCCGTGCGGCCAACTGCTCTCCGCGTGAATTGGGAAAGCTCACTTTCTTCGTGTTCATCTTCATCTCCTTTTCCGTCCGCCCAGGGTGCGGCGGGGTAGCAATGGGGCGTCAGTTCTCGCCCTTGCGCCCTCTCAACAGGCCGGCCAGTTCAAAGTTAATCTTCCCGCGGGCCAAGTCAAGAACCCTGCAGCGAAGGGGGCCGCGCCTTCAGCCCAGCATATGCCGCGCATCGGGCATTTCGGCAGGGTCCCGTCCCTTCTGCAGCAAAGGCGCGTCCGCAGCGGACAGCATGGAAAAACCTTGTATAATCTTCTGCGTCGTCCAAAGGGAGAGTGGAAGCAGCCAAGGACGCGGGGTGCGCCATGTCCGACCAAGACCGCTCCTTCACAATCATGACCTACAACGTGCACCGGCTGATCGGCAACGACCGGTGCTCCTCAGCCTCACGCATAGCCGAGGTCATTCACAGCTGCGGGCCCGACATCGTCTGCCTGCAGGAGCTCCCGGGCGCGAGGGTGCGGCCGGAGGTGGGCGGCCCCTGTCAGGACCTGGTCCATGAACTCGCCCTCCTGACCACAGGGGAGCGGCATTATTTCCTGGAACGGGAACGCTGGGGGAAGGTGGTGTTGAGCCGGTTTCCGATGCGGCTGGTCCAGGCCGGCGGGCTGCATCCCCAGAACAGGTACCGGACCGTGGTGCCGCGGGGGGTGATCTGGGTCGAGATAGACCTTTTCGGCCAGAAGCTGCAGGTGGTGAACGCACACCTGGGATTGACTCACAGGGAGCGGAATTACCAGGTAAGGGTGCTGACCGGGCCCGAGTGGCTTTCGCACCCAGACTGCCGTCCGCCGGTGGTCCTTTGCGGGGACTTCAACACGCTGCCGAGCTCCACCATCCACAAGCGGCTCAAGAACGCGCTCATGGACGAACAGGAAAAGCTCAAGTTCGGGCACAACCAGTTCACCTTCCCGAGCAAGCTTCCGATGGTGCGCTTCGACCACGTTTTCGTCTCGCCCGACCTCGTGGTGGAAGATGAATTGATCCCTCGCACGAGGCTCACCGGCGTCGCTTCCGATCACCTGCCGCTGGTGGTCAGGCTGCGCCTGGCAGTTACCCCTTAGGTATAGGCCAGTTGGACAACACCCGGCGAAAAATCCTAAAGTCTGGGAAGTCCGGTCCGAAGAGAAACCTATAAAGCACAACCGTCCCCTGGGACGAATAATGGAGACAGCCATGAGTTACTCGGAGATGCCGGCGGATATGGAAGTTCAGGAAGTGATAATAGACAGGGTCCTGCAGAACACTGGGGCTTTACTGGAGATATGCCTGGTAAAGCACGGCAGGCAGTACGAAGCCGCCATCTTCGTCGACAGGAAGTACAAGCCCGGCCCGCCTTTGCCGCGCCCGCTGGAGTCCCCTTCCGGGTCGGCGACACATTGGATGGGCGTCCGCCCCAAGGTGGGGCTGTCTGATGAGGAAGCGGAGAAAATCAACGAGGAGGTCCTCGGTATCAACGCCGCCAACAGGATTACCATGAAGGACGCCTGGGGGAAAATACTGGACGATTACTAGGTACGTCGCTACGGCCGGTAGGTCGCGCCTTGCCTCCTTCGAATAAACGGGGTGGGAGTGCGATCCGCCTCGACCTTGCCACAGAATCAAGAAAGGCCGCATCGGTTTGACGATGCGGCCTTTCTTTTTTGCTCCTGTCACTATTCGCAAACCCTTCCCTTATTACATCTCCACCCGGGTCATGACCCCCTGCAGCTTGGTGGCAGGAAGCTTGTTGAACTGCACGAAGTTCGGGGTCAGCTTCTTCATCAGGGCGAACAGCTTCCAGACCGGGTTCTTGGTCTCGATGTCCTCGATGCCGTAGAAGATCACCTTCTCCTGGATTCCGTGCTCCTTCAACTGTTTCTCGATGTCGAGCACCTCCATGTAGCCGGCGCTGATCTGGAAGTACTCCAGCCCCGCCCCCACGTCCTTCTTGTGCCGTGCGATGTTGCCGAACGGCTCGTCGGTCCGCACGATCGAGATCAGTATGTTGCGCTCGTAGATGATGTTAGAGCGAATCATGCAATGGACGATGTAGGGAGGGATGACGTCGAGCGCCTTGAGGAAGAAGAGTGCGGTCCCCGGGATGTTCTTGCTCTTGCCGTAGATCTGCTCATAGGAGAGCATGAAGGTTTCCAGATCCAGCGGGCGCAGCGCGCGGTAGAGCTGCCGCTGCCCCTTGGTCCAGACCTGTATGGTGATGAACGGCACCGAGGCGAGGGCGATGGACCAGTAGGCCCCGTGCACGAACTTCGGGAAGGTGGAGGTGAAGTAGATCAGGTCGATGACGGCGATGACGGCGACGATGGGGACCTTCCATTTCTTCGTGGTCTTCGAGAAGACCATGATCATCATCAGCGCCGTAATGGTCATCGAGCCGGTGACCGCCATGCCGTAGGCGGCGGCGAGGTTCACCGATCTCTGGAAGAAGAACATGACGAAGATGACCGCGCACATGAGGGTCCAGTTGACGACGCCTATGTAGATCTGGGACTGGATGTGCTTCGAGGTGTAGTCGACCTTGAATAGCGGCATGAGCCGGGTGGTGATTCCCTGGTAGACGATGGAGAAGACGCCGCTGATGATGGATTGCGACGCGATGATGGTGGCCATGATGGTGAGCAGCAGGAACGGGATGTAGAGCAGGCTTGACTGCTCCTGGATCATGCCGAAGAGGATGTTCTTCGCGTCCGGGTGCTTGAGCAGGAAGGCCCCCTGGCCCAGGTAGTTCAGGTAAAGCGCCGCGAAGACGAAGTACCAGGCCCGGATGATCGGCTTCTTCCCCAGGTGCCCCATGTCGGCGTAGAGCGCCTCGCCGCCGGTGGAGCAAAGGATAACTTCGGAAAGAACGAAGTAGCCCGCGATGCCGTTTTCGCGGAAGAAGTCGATGGCATACATCGGGTTGATCGCGGCGACGATGCCGGGGGTGCCCGAGATGGAGACGAGCCCAGAGACGAGGAGCGAGCCGAAGTACAGGATCATGACCGGACCGAAGACCCCGGCCATCTTGTCGGTGCCGCGCGACTGGAAGAAGAAGAGCGTGAAGGCGATCAGGGCCGCGATGGCGACCAAAACCCCCTGCCTCGTCGCCTCCAGCCCAGGTATCAGCAGAAGGCCCTCGACGGCGGAGAGGATGGATATGGCGGGGGTGATGACCCCGTCCCCCAGAAGCAGCGAGACGCCGAGGAAGGAGAGGAATCCCGCGAAGGCCAGCACCCGCCCCTGTTTGAAGAGCTTTATGATGATCTCCCTCAGGACTATCTCGCCCCCTTGCCCCTTCTTGCCGAGGCTCATGGCGAGCCAGGCGTACTCCGCCGTCACCAGGATGGTCATGGTCCAAAAGACAAGGCAGAGGATGCCGTAGACGTTGGCGTGGGTCGGCTTGGTCAGGGTGAAAACGACGGTGAGGGTGTATATGGGGCTCGTGCCTATGTCACCGAAGACAAGCCCCAGTGCCTTGACGATGCCGCCCCAGAATGAATCCTGAGTTTTGTGGATCATAGAACTCCCTTGAGACAGTGAGACGCCGGCGCCGCGGGGGAAAAGCAGTGCCAACTCTCCCGGCGCCAACGCTTTATACACCATTCCGGCGCCGTTTGCCACCTTCGCATGAAAACCGCCCTCTCAAGCCGCCTCTTCAACCCTGTGAAAGTGCCGGAAATCCCCGTTTACCCTTGACATTCAGCGGCATAGCTTGTAGTTTATGTCGTTTCTCTCAAGGCTTTAACTGACAGTGCGGAGGCCGTTACATGGACTACAAAGATACATTGAACCTGCCCCAAACCAACTTCCCCATGAAGGGGAATCTTCCCCAGCGCGAGCCGGAGATGCTCAAGCATTGGGAGCAGGTGGAGATAGACAAGAAGATCGAAGAGGCGGGCAAGTCGAAGCCGCGCTACGTCCTGCACGACGGACCTCCCTACGCCAACGGCCACATCCACATCGGCCACGCCTTGAACAAGATCCTCAAGGACATCGTCCTCAAGAGCAAGAGGATGGAAGGGTTCGGCGCCCCCTACGTCCCGGGGTGGGACTGCCACGGGCTTCCGATCGAGCTGCAGGTGGAGAAGAACCTGGGGAGCAAGAAGCACGAGATTTCCAAGCTCGAGATGCGCAAGCTCTGCCGCGAGTACGCGGCCAAGTTCGTCGCCATCCAGCGCGCCGAGTTCGAGCGCCTGGGGATTTTCGGCGAGTGGGAGAACCCGTACCTGACCATGAACGCGAGCTACGAGGGGGCCATCGCCCGCGAGTTGGCGCGCTTTGCCGAGAACGGCGGCCTCTACAAGGGTAAGAAGCCGGTGCACTGGTGCTCCTCCTGCGGCACGGCGCTCGCCGAGGCCGAGGTCGAGTACGCCGACCACAAGTCCCCCTCCGTGTTCGTGAAGTTCCCGCTCAAGGAGGAGCTGGGTAGCGTTGTCCCCGAGCTTGCCGGCAAGAAGGCCTCCATGGTGATCTGGACCACCACCCCCTGGACGCTCCCGGCGAACCTCGCCATCGCCATCCACCCGGACCTTGACTACGTGGCGCTTCAGCTTCAAAGCGGCGACGTCGTCATAGTGGCGGACGGCCTGAAAGAGAGCTTCCTGAAGGAGATCGACGCCGAGGGCGAGGTGCTGGCGAAGTTCCCGTCCAAGGTGCTTGAGAAGCGGCTCGCCCGCCACCCGTTCTACGAGCAGGATTCCGTCATCCTCCTGGGCGAGCACGTGACGCTCGAAGCCGGTACCGGCTGCGTCCACACCGCCCCCGGCCACGGTCAGGAAGACTACGAGCTGGGGCTCAAGGAAGGGCTCGACATCTACAACCCGGTCGACAACCGCGGCCGTTTCTACGAGAACATCCAGTTCTTCGGCGGCCAGTTCGTTTTCGACGCCAACAAGAACGTGATCGAGAAGCTGATCGAGGTCGGGGCACTCCTGGGGCAAAAGGAGATCTCCCACAGCTACCCGCACTGCTGGCGCTGCAAGAAGCCGATCATCTTCAGAGCCACCGAGCAGTGGTTCATCTCCATGGAGAGAAACGACCTGCGCGGCCAAGCGCTGGAGGCGATCAACAGCGTGAACTGGATCCCCAAGTGGGGGCGCGAGCGCATCTACGGAATGATCGAGAACCGTCCCGACTGGTGCGTCTCCAGGCAGCGCTCCTGGGGGGTCCCCATCACCGCCTTCTACTGCAAGAGCTGCGGCAACGTCCTCGCCGACGGCAAGATCATGCACAAGGTCGCCGACCTCTTCGCCGAGCACACCTCCGACATCTGGTACGACTGGGAAGCGGCGAAGTTCCTCCCGGAAGGGACCTGCTGCCCCTCCTGCGGCAAGAGCGAGTTCGACAAGGAAACCGACATCCTCGACGTCTGGTTCGACTCCGGCGTTTCCCACGCCGCCGTCCTGGAATTGCGCGAGAACCTTTCCTCACCGGCAGACATGTACCTCGAGGGAAGCGACCAGCACCGCGGCTGGTTCCACTCCTCGCTTCTGGCGAGCGTCGGGACCCGCGGCCGCGCCCCCTACAAGAACGTGCTGACCCACGGCTTCGTCATGGACGGCGCCGGCCGGAAGATGAGCAAGTCCGTGGGCAACGTCGTCGCCCCGGAGGACGTGATCAAGAAGTTCGGCGCCGACGTGCTGAGGCTCTGGGTTGCGGCGCAGGACTACCGCGACGACCTGCGCATCTCCCAGGAGATTCTGACCCGTCTCTCCGAGAGCTACCGCCGCATCAGGAACACCTGCCGCTACATCCTGGGGAACATCCACGACTTCAACCCCGATACGGACCTCGTGGCGTACGCCGACATGCCGGAGCTCGACCGCTGGGCCATGCACCAGCTGGAGCTTCTGAAGGAAAAAGTCCTCGCCTCCTACAAGGAGAGCGAGTTCCACATCCTCTACCACGCGGTGAACGGCTTCTGCACCGTCGAGATGAGCGCCTTCTACCTCGACATCCTGAAGGACAGGGTCTACACCAGCAAGGGCAGCTCGCAGGCCAGAAGAAGCGGCCAGACCGTGATGTACCTGATCCTGGACGCCCTGGTGCGCATCGTGGCGCCGGTACTCTCCTTCACCGCCGAAGAGGTATGGGCCGAGATGCCCGGCACGCGCGAGTCGAGCGTGCACCTGGCGCAGTTCCCTGCGCTGACACCCGAGGTCAAGGACGAGGCGCTGGCCCAGCGTTGGGAGAAGATGATCAAGGTACGCGCCGAGGTCTCCAAGGCGCTGGAACTGGCCCGCGTCAAGAAGGTGATCGGCCATTCGCTCGATGCCGCCGTCGCCCTCAAGGCCAGCGGCGACACCGAGGCCCTTCTGAAGGAATTCGAAGGGGAGCTGGCGCAGATCTTCATCGTCTCCAAGGCGGAGCTTGCCGCTGAGGTCGGCGGCGAGGTGTATAAGGCCGAAGGGGTCGAAGGGCTGGAGGTCGGCGTCACCGCCGCTCCGGGCGAGAAGTGCGAGCGCTGCTGGTGCTACGACGAGCAGATAGGTCAGGACAGCGAGCACCCGACCCTCTGCCCGAAGTGCCTCGCCGCGGTGAAATAGAGCGTTTTTCAGACAGAACTTCTAAGGACTCTATGAAAGCGAAATACATCATATTGCTGGCGGTATCGACGCTGGTGCTGGTCCTGGACCAGTTGACCAAGGTCTACATCGACAAGACCATGCGGTTGCACGATTCGATACCCGTTATCGACGGGTTCTTCAGCATCACCTACCTGCGCAACAAAGGGGCGGCCTTCGGCATCCTGGCGAATTCCGCCTGGCGGCTTCCCTTCTTCCTGCTGGTCTCGGCCGTCGCGGTCCTGGTCATCCTCGTGGTGCTAAGCCGCCTGCGGGACGACCAGAAGGGGAGTGCGGTCTCCCTTTCGCTCATCTTCTCCGGCGCGCTGGGGAACCTGATCGACAGGGTGAGGCTCGGCGAGGTGATCGACTTTCTCGACGTCTACTGGAAGGGGCATCACTGGCCCGCCTTCAACGTGGCCGACTCCGCCATCTGCGTCGGCGTCTTCCTGCTGGCCATCGAGATGGTGCTGGAAGAGAGAAGGGAAAAGGCGCAGAAGCAGGACTAAAGTCAAAGACAAGATCTTCGCCACAGAGGTCACAGAGGGCACAGGGGATCTCACAGAGGAAAAAACAAAACCGGAAGGCTCTAGGGTTTAAACCCAAAAAGCCTTCCGGTTTTTGCTTTTCCTCTTTTTTGTTTTCCCCAGTGAACCTCTGTGACCTCTGTGGTAATGCTTTGTTTTTGGTTTTAAGGGGTTTCATTCATCAGCGAGCTGAAGAGGTCGCGGATCTCCTGCGGCAGGCGCCTGGGCTTCATCTCCGGGTTGACACAGGCAAGCGTCACCTTCGCCTCGACCAGGAGCTTCCCGTCATCTTTTCTCACCACCTGCTGCGCGGCGGTGAAGGAGCTGTTCTTCAGCGCCGCGATCTGTGTCCGCACTTCCAGGAGGTCGTCGAGCCGTGCCGGCGCCCGGAAGTTAGCCTCTATCGACACCACCGGGAAGATGATCCCCATGTCGTGCATCTCCCTAACCGACAGGCCGTGCTTTCTCAGGAATTCAGTCCTCGCGCGCTCCATGTAGCTTATGTAGTTGGAGTGGTACACCACCCCACCCGCATCGGTGTCCTCGTAATAAATCCGTACTTCCATCGGTCCTCCAGAATAGTCAGATGTTCGGGCTTTGCGGTTCGGCCTTATCCCCTGCATCCCCTTCATCCCTGTTAGCCGCTTTTGGGCTTTCCACGCCACCGAGGATCCTCTCGTACACGTCCCTGACCGCGCCTGTCACGCGCTCGTAGTCGGCCATGAGCGCCTCCCCCGGGTTTTTCAGCATCGGGTCGTAGCCGAGCCTCCTGGCCAGCTTGTTCAGGTACTTGAGCGGCCCCCCCAGGTCGTTCATCGAGTAGTCATGGATGATCCGCAGGCGGTTCTCCAGGCGGCGCAGGAACTTGTAGCCGTCGAAGAGGGCGTGGTAGTCGCTGTCGGGAAGTATCCCCAGCTCTTGCATCGCATTCATGGCGCGCAAGGTGCTGGTGCTGCGGATCTCCAGGTGCTCGTGCCCGTGCTTCAGCTGCAGGAACTGGATGATGAACTCGACGTCCACCATCCCGCCGCGGCCGGTCTTGATGTTGTAGCTCCCGCTGGTCTCCTTGGCGAGCTCGTTCTCCATGCGCATGCGCAGCCGGTGGATCTCGCTGCGGACCGTGTCGTCGGCGCCGGCGCCGTACACGGTATTCTCGATGATCCCCTCGATCTTACGCTTGAGCTCAGGGTCGCCGTAGGTCACCCGTGCCTTGGTCAGCGCCTGGCGCTCCCAGATCTGCGCCTCGGCCTCGTGGTACCCCTGGAACGCCTCCAGCGACGTGACCAGCGGCCCCGCGTTGCCGGACGGGCGCAGCCGGGTGTCTATCTTGTAGGCGTACCCCTCGCGGGTCTGGCTGGTGAGCACCAGTATGATCTTCTGCCCCAGCTTGGAGAAGTACTCGCGGTTGGTGATGCTCTTCTCCCCATCGGTGTAACCCTGCCCCTCGTAGATGTAGATGATGTCGAGGTCGGAGTGGTAGTTGAGCTCGAAGCCCCCGAGTTTCCCCATGGCCACGACGGCGAAAGCCGCCTCGCGCTCGGAGCCGTCCTCGTCCTTCACCATCGGGCGCCCGAAGCGGGCGAGCTCGCCGGTGGCAAGGCAGCATGCCGCGGCCAGGCAGACGTCGGCCAGGTCCGTCAGTTGCCGTGCCACCTCGGGCTGCTTCATCTTGCCGTGGATGTCGTTCATGCCGATACGCAGGAACTCCTCGTGCCGGTAGCTCCTCATGGCGTCGAGCTGCTCCTCGAAATCGTCCGCCTGGGTCAGGAACAGATCCAGCTCGTGGGCCATGGCGGCGCGCTCCTTCTGCAGGTAGGCGTAGCCCCGCGTGGTCATGCTGTCCAACAGTTCCGGGTGCCCGATGAAGATCTTGGAAAGGAACTCCGACATCCCGAACAGCGAGGTGAGGAGCTTCAGTATGTCGCGGTTTTCTGCAAGAAGCGCGTAGATCGAGGCCCGGGTCCTCGTGGAGGCAAGGAAGCGCTCCAGGTTGGCGAGGGCGAGGTCCGGGTCGGGCGCCGCGAATACCTCCTGCAAAAAGAGCGGGGCGATCTTCTCCAGCGTGCGGCGCCCCTGGCTGGTGAGGTTCACCTTGGCCGGGCCGTCGCGCAGCACCAGGAGGTTGTCGTAGGCGACGTCCGGGTTCTCGAAGCGCCGCTCCTCCAGCATGTCCTTGATCAGGTCGGGGTCCGCGTTGTGATCGAAGAAGTAGTGCACCTCGGGGTGCACCTCCTCCTTGATCTTTTCGTCGCGGGAGAGGAAGAGGTCGCCGTAGATGGCGGAGACGGCATGCCGGTGCAGCTCCAGGGTCTCCTTGAAGCGGAGCAGCCCGTCCTTTCGCAGGTAGCCGCAGCGCCTGGCGAGCGCCACGAATTCCTCTTCCTTTCTGGGCAGGGCGTGGGTCTGGCGCTCCTGGACCACCTGTATCCGGTGCTCGACCGTGCGCAGGAAGCGGTAGGCGTCGGAGAGGGCGACGCAGTCCGCCTCCTTGATGATGCGGGACTGCCTGAGTGTCTGCAGAGCGGCAAGGGAGTTCTTCACGCGCAGGCTCGGATTTTTCCCGGCATAAACCAGCTGCAGCGCCTGGATAAAGAACTCGATCTCGCGGATGCCGCCGCGTCCGAGCTTAATGTTGACCTCCCCCTCCTGGCTCCTTGCCAGCGAGGCGTCGATCTTCTTCTTCATCGCCATCATGTCTTCGATCAGGTTGTAGTCGAGGTAGCGGCGGTAGATGAAGGGGGTGAGGGCGGCGAGTATCGCCTGCCCGAGTTCGATGGATCCAGCCACCGGGCGCGCCTTCATCATGGCGGCGCGCTCCCAGGACTGCCCCCATGACTCGTAGTACACCTCCGCCGAGCGCATCGAGGTCGCCAGGTCGCCGGCTTTGCCGTCAGGGCGCAGCCCCATGTCGACCCGGAAGACGAAGCCGTCCTCGGTCACCTGCGAGATGGCGCGGCTCACCATCTCGGCGAGCTTGACGAAGAAGGAGTGCAGGGAGAGCTTTCCCTTGAAGCCCCCCCTGCCGTCGGGAATGCCGGTGCTCTCCCCCTTGTCGGAGGAGTAGAAGTAGATCAGGTCGATGTCGGAGGAGAAGTTTAGTTCCCGTCCGCCGAGCTTCCCCATGCCGATGATGGTGAACTCGGCCTCGACCTCGCCCTCGGGGGTGGTCTGCATCGGCTTGCCGTGATCCCGGACCAGTTCGGCAAGGGCCGCCTCATAGGCGAGTTGCAGCGTGACCGCGGCAAGGGAGGCGAGCTCTCCGGTCACCTCCTCCAGCGGGGAGAGCCCGTTCAGGTCGCGGGCCGCGATGCGCAGCATCTCGGCATACTTGAAGCGGCGCAGGTGCGCGAAGAGGTCGGCGTACCCCGTTCCTTCGGGGACGCGGCTGCGCAACGTGTCGAGCATCTCCGACTCGGAGCGGCTGCGCATGATCTCGCGGTCGAGAAAAAGCCGCTTCAGAGCGGAGGGGTCGCGGCAGATGAGGTTGGTGAGGAAGGGGGAGGAACCACAGATGTTCATCAACTGGGTGAGGAGCGCCCGGCGGGAGCAAAGCTCCAGGAGGGTTTCCTTTGGGACAGCGGTGCTGATGCGCTCCAGGCCGTTCAAGGCCATGTCGGGAAGGGGGGTCGACAGGGCGGCGATGGCGACCTCGATCAGCCGCTCGCCGGGGAGGACTTCGGACAAGAGGCGCAGGTTCTCGACGGAGCGGGCGCCGTAGCTGTAGCCCCCCTGTTCGAGCAGTTGCGCGAGCTCTCCCCCCTGGCGCTGCGACAGCGCGGCGAGGAGCGCCCCGGCCAGATCCGAGCGGCGGCTCATAGCCCGACCAGCGCCTTCAGCTCCCTTTCGTAATCGCCGCGCACCACCCCTTTTTCGGTGATGATGCCGGTGATGTAGCGGGCGGGGGTGACGTCGAAGGCGGGATTTCTCACCTTCACCCCTTCCGGCGCGATCTGGATCCCCTTGATCTTGGTCACTTCCTCGGAGGCGCGCTCCTCGATGGGGATCAGGTCGCCGTTGGCGAGCTTGAGGTCGAGGGTGGATATCGGGGCCGCCACGTAGAACGGGATCCGGTTCTCCTTGGCGAGGACGGCGACCGAGTAGGTGCCGATCTTGTTGGCGGTGTCGCCGTTGGCGGCGATGCGGTCGGCGCCGACGACGCAGAAGTCGATCTGGCCGGTCCTCATGAGCCAGCCCGCCATGTTGTCGGAGATGAGCGTAACCGGGATCGAGTCCTTCATCAGCTCCCAGGCGGTGAGGCGCGCCCCCTGGAGCCAGGGGCGGGTTTCGTCGGCGAAGACGCGGATCCCCTTGCCCGCCTCGTGCGCGCCCCGGATCACCCCGAGAGCCGTGCCGTAGCCTGCCGTTGCCAGCCCGCCAGCGTTGCAGTGGGTGAGGATGGAGGCCCCTTCCTTGACCAGAGCTGCGCCGTGCCTGCCGATCTCCTTGCAGATGGCGAGGTCCTCCGCCTCGATGCTGATCGCCTCGGCCTTCAAGAGCTCCCGGATCGAGTTGAGATCGAGTTCCTTGTGCTGCAGGGCGACCCGCTTCATCCGCTCCAGTCCCCAGAAGAGGTTGACCGCGGTGGGGCGGGTGCGTCCGATCACGTCGCAGACGTTTTCAAGCTGGCGGTAGAAGGTGTCGAAGCTGTCGGCGATGATCTCACGGGCGCCGAGCGCGACCCCCATGGCTGCGGCGATGCCGATGGCGGGGGCGCCGCGCACCACCATGCCGCGGATCGCCTGGGCCACACCCTGGAAGTCGGTGTACTCGTTGTAGACCTCCTCGGCGGGGAGCCTGGTCTGGTCTATCATGATCACCTTGTTGTCGCGCCACTCTATGGTTCTGAAGGACATCGTCTACCTCGAAAAGAGTCCAAAGGCTTTTGCACACGGATTTGACGGAAAAGGCGCGGATAAAATCGGATCAAACCAAAAAAAGTCTTTATGGGTTATCCGTGCTTTTTCCGCAACATCCGCCTGATCCGCGTGCGACGCCTTTGACTTGTTTTTTACCCCTGCAACTTCTTGAGCAGCATCTCGTTGACGACGGCGGGGTTCGCCTTCCCTTTGGAGGCGCGCATCACCTGCCCCACGAAGAAGCCGAAAAGGGTCTCCTTGCCTCCCCGGTACTCGGCCACCTGCCCGGGGTTCTTCTCCAGCACCTCGTCGATCATCGCCTCGATGGCCCCGGTGTCGGAGACCTGCACCAGCCCCTTCTCCTCGACGATCTTCTCCGGCGCATTGCCGGTCTTGTACATCTCGTCGAAGACGGTCTTCGCGATCTTCCCGGAGATGGTTCCCTTCTCCATGAGCTTCAGGAGGTCGGCCAGGAGGGCCGAGGTGACCGGGCACTCGGCGATGGAGCGGTTGTTGTCGTCGTTCAAGGCGCGGGTGACCTCACCCATGACCCAGTTGGAGACGGTCTTCGCCTGCGGGAAAAGGGCGAAGGCGTCCTCGAAGTACTGCGCCAGCTCCCGGCTTGCCACCAGTACCTCGGCGTCGTACTCGGGGAGCCCCAAATCCGACATGAAGCGGGCGCGCTTCGCCTCGGGAAGCTCGGGGAGCCCGCCGCGCACCTTCTCGATCCAGTCGTCCGAGATGATCACCGGGACGAGATCCGGGTCCGGGAAGTAGCGGTAGTCGTGCGCCTCTTCCTTGCCGCGCATGGAGCGGGTGGTGCCGGTGTTCGGGTCGAAGAGGCGGGTTTCCTGGACCACCTTGCCGCCGTCGTCGAGGATCTCGGCCTGGCGCTCGATCTCGTACTCGATCGCCTGCTTGATGAACTTGAAGGAGTTGATGTTCTTAAGCTCCGCGCGGGTGCCGAAGACGGTGGATCCGACCGGCATCAGCGAGACGTTGGCGTCGCAGCGGAAGCTCCCTTCCTCCAGGTTCCCGTCGCAGATCCCCAGGTACATGACGATCTGGTGCAGCTTCTTCAGGTAGGCTATCGCCTCGTCCGGGGAGCGCATGTCAGGTTCCGAGACGATCTCCAGAAGCGGGGTGCAGGCGCGGTTCAGGTCGACACAGGAGTCGTCCACCCCGGGGATGTCGGCGTGCACCAGCTTCCCGGCGTCTTCCTCCATGTGGATGCGGGTTATCCCGATCCGCTTCGTCTCCCCCTCCACCTCGATGTCCAGGTGACCGTGCTGGCAGATGGGGAGGTCGAACTGGCTGATCTGGTAACCCTTGGGGAGGTCCGGGTAGAAGTAGTTCTTCCGGGCGAAGACGTTCCTTTGGGTAATGGAGCAGTTGGTGGCGAGCCCGGCGCGGATGGCGTATTCCACCACCTGCTGGTTCAAAACCGGAAGAGCGCCGGGGAAGCCGAGGCAGACCGGGCAGGTCTGGGAGTTGGGCTCCGCGCCGAAGCGGGTCGAGCAGCCGCAGAAGATCTTGGTATTGGTGGTGAGCTGGGTATGGACCTCTAGCCCGATGACGACCTGATATTTCATGTTCGCTCCGATCAAAGCAGTCGAAAACTATTAAAAGCATGTGCCAGGAAGGACGCGGGGAGTTTCGAGGTTCGGCCTTCTCTGTTCAGCTTTTCCTCTGTGTACCTCTGTGTCCTCTGTGGTGAGTGCCTTTTATTGAGGATTTACAGCGGTGCCTTCTTCAAGTGCCACTGCGTCTCCTTTTCGAAGGAGTACGCGGCGGTGAGGATATCCTGCTCGCCGAAGGGTTTACCAACCAGCTGCAGCCCGATGGGGAGACCGGCGGCGCTGAACCCGGCGGGAACGGAGATGCCGCAGGTGCCGGCCAGGTTCACCGGGATGGTGAAGATGTCGGAGAGGTACATCTGCAGCGGGTCTTCGAGCTTTTCCGCGATCTTGAAGGCCGGGGTGGGGGCGATCGGGGTCAGGAGCACGTCGACTTCCTTGAAGGCGTTCAGGAAGTCCTGCTGGATCAGGGTGCGCACCTTCTGCGCCTTGACGTAGTAGGCGTCGTAGTAGCCGGAGGAAAGGGCGTAGGTCCCCAGCATGATGCGGCGCTTCACCTCGGACCCGAACCCTTCGGCGCGGCTCTTGGCGTACATCTGGGCCAGGCCTCTGGCGTTCTCGGCCCGGTGCCCGAAGCGGACGCCGTCGTAGCGGGCAAGGTTTGCGCTCGCCTCGGCGGTCGCGATGATGTAGTAGGTGGCGACGGCGTACTCGGTGTTGGGGAGGCTCACCTCCCTGATCTCTGCGCCGAGGCTCTTGTAGAGGGCGATCGCCTCGTCCATGGCGCGCTTCACGTCCGGGTCGAGACCCTCGATGAAGTACTGCTTGGGAAGGCCGATCTTCATCCCTTTGACGCCGCTCCCGAGTCCGGCGACGTAGTCGGGGACCGGGGTGTTGACCGAGGTGGAATCCATCGGGTCGTATCCTGCCACCGCCCCCAAAAGAAGCGCCGAGTCGGTCACGTCGCGGGTGAGCGGGCCTACCTGGTCCAGAGAGGAGGCGTACGCTATGACGCCATAGCGGGAGACCCTGCCGTAGGTAGGCTTGAGGCCAACGCAGCCGCAGTGCGAGGCGGGCTGGCGGATGGAGCCGCCGGTATCGGTGCCAAGCGTCGCGGTAGCGGTGCGCGCGGCGATTGCGGCTGCGGAGCCCCCCGAGGAGCCGCCCGGCGTGCAGGAAAGGTCCCACGGGTTCCTGCAGGGGCCGAAGTAGCTCGACTCGTTGGAGGAGCCCATGGCGAACTCGTCCTGGTTCAGCTTGCCGACGATGACGGCGCCCTGCTCCTTGAGCTTCGCGACAGCCGTGCCGTCGTAGGGGGGGACGAAGTTTTCCAGGATGCGCGAGCCGCAGGTGGTGCGGATACCCTTGGTGACAAAGATGTCCTTGAGGCCGACCGGGATGCCGGTCAAGGACGCGATATCGCCCGCGGCGATGCGGCGGTCGGCTTCCTCCGCCTCTACCAGCGCCTGCTCCGGGGTCACCGTGATGTAGGCGTTAACCTGGCTGTCCACCGCCTCGATCCTGTCCAGCATGGCGCGGGTCGCCTCGACCGAGGAGACCTCCTTCGCCTTCAGCTTCTCATGCAGCTCGTGTATGGTAAGGTCGAAAATTTCCATTGCAAAACTCCGGTGTTGCACATTTTTGTGGTGCTTTCGGACCAGTCCGACCAGTCCGACCTGTCGGACCAAGACTACCTCTACTCGATGACCTTGGGAACCCTGAAGAAGCTCTGGGCGCGCAGCGGGGCGTTGGCCAGGGCCGCTTCGACGCCGATCGAGCCGGTAGGCTCGTCCGCCCTGAAGGCGTTCTCCATCGGGACCGCGTGCGAGGTCGGCACGATCCCCTCGGTGTCCAGCGCGTTCAACTTCTCCACGTAGGAAAGTATCGAGTCCATCTGTCCGGTGAAGGTGTCCAGTTCGGCCTCGGAAAGCTCCAGCCGGGCAAGCCGCGCCACGTGCTCCACCTGTTCTCTAGTGATCTTCATGACCGCTCCAAAAGGCGCCCAGACGGCGCCGGAAAAGGTTAATGCGTGCCCCCGGTTATTATCATGAACCTCTTAAAAAGGCAAGGAGACGGGGTTATTCGGGAAGTGTCAGTGCCCCTTCCGCGACGTTCGACGGCGCGCTCTCGACGCTCTCTCCCTCTACGGTGGAGACGCTGGTGACTACATAGCTGAAGGGGACGTCGAATTGCGGGAGATGGTCCACGTAGCTGTTGGCGGTTATCGGCGTCGCGTTGAGCGGGAAAAGGGGGAACTCCTCCCCCTTCTTGCTGCGGTAGATGTTGTACCCTGCGGGCGTACCCTGCTCCGGGGGGAGCCCCACGAAGCTGAGGGTCACCGCTTCTGCGGAGGATGCGGCCTCCAGCACCGGGGGGAGCGGCGGGATGGCAGCGGTGCGGCGCACGCGGTTCGAATCCTTGCTCTGAACGCCCGCGGCCGTGAAGGAGCGGAGCTTGTACTGGTACAGCTTCCCGGTAGTCAGGTCCCGATCGTCGTAAATCCAGAAGTTCCCGGAGCGCCTGGCACCCTTCGGGTACTCGATCTCTATCTTCACCGGCTCCCCGTAGGCGGTCGGGCACTCCTCGCAGTCCTCGTTGGGCGGGAGCACGATGCGGCGGAACAGGAGAAAGCCAGCGAGGTCCTTCAGCGACGCGCCTGCTTCCTGCCTGGAAGGCGCAGACCATCTGACCTGGAACCGCCCGTCCTTCTGGGCCAGCGCCAGGTTGGTGACCGGCGCCGGAGCCAGCGCTTCAGGCGGCACCAGCGCCCCCTTCTTGCCGCAGCCGGAAAGAAGCGCCAGCCCAGTTGCCAGGATCAAGCAGCAGCGGATTCCCCTAAAGGTCCCCACCGGTTACCTGCCTTCCCTGGCCCGGGCGATCTCTGCGCGCACCCGCTCCAGCGCGGTGCCGCCGGTCGCGCGGCGGGCGTTGACCGAGGCCTCCAGGGTGATCGATTCGAAGATGTCCTCCTCGATGCGCCCGGAGAAGAGCTGCCACTCGGCAAGCGAGAGCTCGGGGATATCCATCTCGTTCTCGATGCAGTAGCGCACCGCTTTCCCCACGATCTCGTGGGCGTCGCGGAAGGGGATTCCCTTGCGCACCAGGTAGTCGGCCACGTCGGTCGCGGTGGAGAATCCCGCGGCTGCGGCGGTCTTCATCCGCTCCGGGTTGATCTTCATCTCGCGCACCATGTCGGCGAAGACCTTGAGGCACCCTTTCACCGTGTCGATGGTGTCGAAAAGCGGCTCCTTGTCCTCCTGCATGTCCTTGTTGTAGGCAAGCGGAAGCGATTTCATCAGGGTCAACAGGGCAATGAGGTTGCCGTTGACGCGGCCGGTCTTACCGCGCACCAGTTCCGGGACGTCCGGGTTCTTCTTCTGCGGCATGATGGAAGAGCCGGTGCAGAAGGAGTCGGAGAGCTCCACGAACTTGAATTCGCTGGTGGACCAGAGGATCAGTTCCTCGGAGAAGCGGGAGAGGTGCACCATGAGGATCGCGGAGGCGGCGCAGAACTCCATGGCGAAGTCGCGGTCCGAGACCGAGTCGAGCGAGTTGCGGGTTACCTCGGCGAAGTCGAGAAGCTCCGCCACGAATTCGCGGTCGATGGGGAATGTGGTCCCGGCCAAGGCACCCGCGCCCAGGGGAAGCACGTTGGTCCTCTTCAGGCAGTCCTCCATGCGCGCCTTGTCCCGCTTGAGCATCTCGTGGTAGGCCATCATGTGGTGCGAGAAGAGGATCGGCTGGGCGGTCTGCAGGTGGGTGAATCCCGGCATGATCACGCCTAAGTTCTCCTCCGCCTGGTGGATGATCGAATCTATCAGGAGGTCGATGTACGCAGAGATTTCCACCAACTCGTCCCGCAGGTAGAGCCTGATGTCGAGCGCGACCTGGTCGTTTCTGGAGCGGCCGGTGTGGAGCCTCTTGCCGGCGTCGCCGATCTTCTCGGAGAGCCGTGCCTCGATGTTCATGTGGATATCTTCCAAAGAGACCGAGAAGTCGAACTCGCCCGCCTCGATCTGCTCCAGGATCGCCTTGAGACCCGAGACGATGTTCTCGACGTCGGCTACCGGGATGATCCCCTGCTGCCCCAGCATCGTTGCGTGGGCGATGGAGCCGCGGATGTCCTGGTGGTACAGGCGCTTGTCGAAGTTGATGGAGGCGGTGAATTCTTCTACGAACTTGTCGGTGGGTTGGGTGAAGCGCCCGCCCCACAGCTTGTCTTTGGACATGTTTAACTCTCCTGCTGGATTTGAATCGCTCCCCCCTCCCGCAAAGGGAAGGGGGGATGCGTCATGTAAAATATGCTACTGCGAGGTACGCCCCTCGCCGTCCCCCACCTTGGCCCACCCCTCATCGGTCCAGCGCATCACCGAGTGCACCTTGAGGGGAACCCTGGAGGTGCGGGGGTCCAGCTCGTGGTGCAAGGGGAGGTTGAAATAGAAGAGCCTTGTTCCCGACCCGAAGCGCAGGCGGCAGACCGGCGCGCCGTCGAAGTCGTCGCTGGAGAATTCCCGCTCCTGGTAGGGGAGCATCTTGTGCCGTGAACTGATGGCGACGAAGGAGATCCCGTAGCAGGGGGCGCAGCGCACGCCCTGGATCTCGCTTTCGTCGGAACAGTTGCCGAAGACGGTCACCGTTTCGCGCACCCCCGGCGTGTCCTCCAGGTATTCGCCGTAAAAGCCAGAGAGGACCTCGCGATAGGAGCGGTGCTCCGGTTTAGGGTTGCACTGGATCACGAATAGGGCGTCCAGGGACTGCCTCAAGGTGAAGAAGAGCCGGTTCGAGTGATCGATGATCTGCTTGATGTTCGACGAGTAGAGGTCGCGGTACAGGTAATCGAGGCAGATGATGGTCATGAAGTTGAAGCAGGCCGGTTCCCCCCTGAAGAGGTAGAAATGGCGCCCGCGGTACAGGTCGTGGTCCTTGTCCAGGAACTCCTCGCCCCGGAAGGGGTGGGTCTTCGCTTCGAGGAAGACCCTGAGGTTGCCGCTCGACTCCTTGACGGCGACGCAGCACCAGTTGACCGGCATGCCAAGAATGTCGCCCGAATCGACGTCATGCTCCACGCATTCCAGAGCCTCGGCGTTGTCCGCGTGAAATCGGATCAGCAAGCTGCGGTACTGTTCCAGGGTCACCTGTTCCAGGCCGAACATGGTCACCGTGTTGGGGCGGAACCGGTGCTCGATGGTCGAGAGCATCTCATCGAAGCGCGACAGCGGCACCGAGATCTCCGGGAACATGAGAAAGTGCAGCCGCTTCAGGTTGCCGTCGCCCGCCGCCACCAGGTCGAGCACGCTTTGCACCATGCGCCACTGTTCTTCGGGTTTCTCCAGCGTGAAGAGGTGGTCCCGGCGCCTCAGCCGGTTCGGGATCTGGGCGATGAGACAGTGCAGGTGATGACCCAGGGGGAAATCGAGCTGGACATGTTTCTCGATGATCTTGACCACTTTAACCCCGTAAACCAGTTGACGATTGACAATTGACAATTGACAACGAACAGCAGCTTAAAACCAATGTACAGTTGACGATTAACAATTGACAATGGTCAACCTGAACATTGCCGACTAATGACAAAGAACTGCAAGCGGTTGAGAATGGACAAGTGACAAATGTAGCCGGTAATTGGCTTTCAGTTGTCAATCGTCAATTGTACATTGTCAATTGCTTTTAGGCGTCAATTGCCTTTGGGCGTCAATTGACAAGTGATCTTAAAGGTCTTTCCGAGAATGAACCTGGCGCCGGCGGGGATTTTGTACTCCGCCAGTTCCTCGCAGGTTACCCAGCGCGCCTCGGCCACCTCGTCCCGGTTGTGCTTCACGTCGCAGTAAAGCGGGGTGCAGCGGTAATAGATGATGATGAAGTGATAGTTGTCCTCGCCGGGCGTCACGTGCTCGAAGACGTCGATCAGCTCCCCCACCTCCACCTCCAGGCCCACTTCCTCCCACACCTCGCGCTTGAGCGCGGCGACGATCGGCTCCCCGAGGTCGATCTTCCCGCCAGGCATCACCCATTCCCCCTGGAACGGCGGGACGTTGCGCTTGGTGAGGAGCACCCGGTCGTCGGCGTCGATGATGACCGCTACCACCGAGGTGACGATATGGCTCGTCTTGAATCCGTTTTGCTCCATATAAAGCGAGATAGGGGCACGAAACTTTCGTGCCCCTATGGACCCTCCTTAACTGCCAGTTGCCTTACTTTTTCTTGTTGGCCAGCATGAGCGAACGGATCCTGAGCCTCAGGGAGTTCAGCTTGATGAAGCCCTCGGCGTCCGCCTGGTTGTAGACCTGGTCCTTCTCGAAAGTAGCGAAGTCGAGGTTGAAGAGCGAGTCGCTCTCGGACTTCCTGCCCACGGTGCGGCAATGACCCTTGTAGAGCTTGAGCCTTGCCACACCGTTCACCGTCTGCTGGGAGTTGTCGATCAGGCACTGCATCATCTCGCGCTCCGGCGAGAACCAGTAGCCGTTGTAGATCATCTCGGCGTAGCGCGGGATCAGGGAATCCCTCAGATGCATGACCTCGCGGTCCATGGTGATCTGCTCGACCGCCATGTGCGCTTCGCGCAGGATGGTGCCGCCCGGGGTCTCGTACACGCCGCGGGACTTCATGCCGACCGAGCGGTTCTCCAGGAGGTCGACGCGGCCGATGCCGTGCTCGCCGCCGATGGTGTTCAGGTGAGCCAGAAGCTCAGCCGGGGACATGCGCACGCCGTCGACTGCCACCGCGTTACCCTTCTCGAACTCGATCTCGATGTACTGCGGCTTGTTCGGCGCCTTCTCCGGAGCCTTGGTCAGCACGAACATGTTCTCGGGGGGTTCCAGCCAGGTATCCTCAAGGATGCCGCCCTCGAAGGAGATGTGCAGAAGGTTCCTGTCGGAAGACCAGGGGCGCTTCTTGGTGATCGGGATCGGGATGTCGTTTCTTTTCGCGTAGTTGATCAGCGCCTGGCGGGAGTTGAGCTTCCACTCCCTCCAAGGTGCCACGACGGTGATGCCGGGGTTGAAGTGGTAGTAGGCGAGTTCGAAGCGGACCTGGTCGTTCCCCTTGCCGGTGGCGCCGTGGGAGACCGCGTCGCAACCCTCGATCTTGGCGATTTCCATCTGGCGTTTCGCGATCAGCGGGCGCGCGATGGAAGTGCCGAGGAGGTAGGACCCCTCGTAGATCGCGTTGGCGCGGAACATCGGGAACACGAAGTCGCGCACGAACTCCTCGCGCAAGTCGTCGATGTACACCTTGTCGGCGCCCGTCTTGAATGCCTTCTCGCGGACCGGCTCCAGCTCGTCCCCCTGTCCCAGGTCTGCGGAGAAGGTAACCACCTCGCAGCCGTACTCGTTTTTGAGCCATTTGAGGATGATGGAGGTGTCAAGCCCGCCCGAGTAGGCGAGAACGATCTTTTTCACTTCTTTCTTTGCCATGGGTTCTCCTTATGCTTTGTTTTGTACTAGCTCTTCGAGGACAGGTAGCAGGTCCCTTTGCAAGTCAGGTAAATCTTCCTGTACGGAGTTCCAGACTATGTCTAAAGCTATACCGATATTCATGGATCAGCTTGTCCCGCATTCCCGCGATCATGCGCCAAGGGACATCAGGATATCTGCACCGGGTATCTTCATCTATGTGCTTCGCAGCTTCACCTAAGATCTCGAACGCACGGGTTACTGCGTAGATAGTCTTCTTGTCGCTGCAAAACTCCTCGTAGCTCATGTCCTGAGTGAACTCTCGGATGCTCTGCATAGCGTCGCTCATGTCAACCAGATAGTCTCTGATATCCCTCGCGCTAGACATACTGGACTTCTTGCAGTATCGCTTGGCCAATATACGGCTTGAGAGCTTTCCGGGAGACGAGATCGACCTTGGTGCCGCCGAAGAGCTCTTCGAGGTGGTATTCCAACCTCATGAACTTCATGAGCCCGACCGGACGGCTGAAGTCAACGAGTACGTCCACGTCGCTGTCCTCGCGTGCCTCGCCCCTTACCACCGAGCCGAACACGCCGATCTCCGCGACGTTAAACTCCTCTGCGAGTTCCGCCTTATGATCCCGGATGATCTCTTTTATCTCTGCAAGCGGTTTCATCTCAAAGCCTCCTTCAGCTTTGAAACTACTTCATCAAGATGGCCATGATGGCCTTTTGCACGTGCAGCCGGTTCTCCGCCTCGTCCCAGACGGCGGAATGGGGGCCTTCGATGACTTCGTCGGTGATCTCCTCGCCGCGGTGGGCGGGCAGGCAGTGCAGCACCATGGCGTTCCCGCGGGCCAAGTCCAGGAGCTCCTCGTTCAGCTGGAAACCCACGAACGCCTTCTCCCGGATCTTCTGCTCCTCTTCCTGTCCCATGCTGGCCCAGACGTCGGTGTTCAAGACGTCCGCGTCCTTCGCCGCTTCCTTGGGGTCGCGGGTGACGACGATCTTGGAACTTGCATGCTTTTGCGCCCACTCCAGCACCTGCGGGTTCGGGTCGTACCCTTCCGGGCAGGCGAGGGTCAGGTCGAAGCCGAAGATGGCTGCGGCCTCGATCCAGCTGTTGGCCATGTTGTTGCCGTCGCCGATCCAGGCGAACTTGAGCCCCTGGTACCCCCCCTTGTGCTCGATCACGGTGAAAATGTCGGCCATGATCTGGCAGGGGTGGTGCAGGTCGGTGAGCCCGTTGATGATCGGGACGGAGGCGTACTTGGCGAACTCCTCCACCGTTTCCTGGGCGAAGGTGCGGATCATGACGCCGTCGCAGTAGCGGGCCATGACGCGGGCGGTGTCCTTGATCGGCTCGCCGCGCCCCATCTGGGAGTCCTTGCTGGAGATGAAGAGCGGGTGCCCTCCCAGCTGGTACATCCCGATCTCAAAGGAGAGCCTGGTGCGGGTGGAGGACTTCTCGAAGATCATGGCGAGCGACTTGCCTTTCAAAAGGTGATGCTCTTCGCCCTTTTTTTGCTTTTCCTTGAGCTCTTTGGTCAAAAGGAAGATCGCGTCCAGTTCGGCCTTCGAGAACTGGCTCAGCGCGAGGAAGTCTCTTTTCATTGGTGTGGTCTCGTTTCTCGTTTTAATGGTGCCGGCCTCGCCGGCACCTCATTACAGTTCCTGCAGAATCCCCGTCAGGGTGGCGAGCATCTCGTCCACTTCCTTCTTCCCTACGATCAGGGGGGGCACGAAACGGAGCACCTTCTCCTGGGCGCAGTTCAAGAGGAGCCCGCGGGAGAGGGCGGTCTTAACGATGTCGCCGCCGGGGATGGCCAACTCCACCCCGATCATGAGGCCGATGCCCCGCACGTCGGTGATGATCTCCGGGAACTTGTGCTGCAGCGCCTCCAGTTCGCCCATCAGGTACTCGCCGATCTCTTCGCAGTGGTTCAGGACCCCTTCTTCCATAATGGCCCGGATGGTGGCGACCGCTGCGGATGTGACCAGCGGGTTCCCGCCGAAGGTGGAACCGTGGGTGCCGGGGGTGAAGGAGGCCGCCAGCTTCTCAGTGGCGAGCATGGTCCCGATGGGGGCGCCGCCGGCGAGTGCCTTGGCGAGCGTCATGATGTCGGGGGTGACGCCGAAGTGCTCGTGGGCGAACATCTTACCGGTCCTGCCCATCCCCACCTGCACCTCGTCGAAGATGAGGATCAGGTTGTTCTCGTCGCAGATCTGGCGCACCTGCTGGAAGTAGGCGGCGTCGGGGACCACCACGCCCCCCTCGCCCTGGATCGGCTCCAGCATGATGGCGCAGGTGCAGGGGCCTATGGCCTCCTTGAGCGCCTTCGCGTCGTTGAACGGCACGTGACGGAACCCGTGCAAGAGGGGGTCGAAGAACTTCTGCACCTTCTCCTGCCCGGTCGCCGAGACGGTCGCCATGGTGCGGCCGTGGAAGGAGGAGATGGCGGTGATGATCTCGTAGCGGTCGACGCCGTAATTCTCGCGGCTGTACTTCCTGGCCAGCTTGATGGCAGCCTCGTTCGCCTCGGCGCCCGAGTTGCAGAAAAACGCCTTGTCCGCGAAGGAGAGCCCGCAAAGAAGCTCGGCCAGCTCGATCTGCTGCGGGATGTGGTAGTAGTTCGAGCAGTGGATCAGCTCGGCCGCCTGCTTGGCGAGCGCCGCCGTCACCTTCGGGTGGCAGTGGCCGAGGTTGTTGACCGCGACGCCTGCGAGGAAGTCGAGGTACTTCTTGCCGTCCGCGTCCCACAGGTAGCACCCCTCACCCTTCACCGGGACAAGCGGGTAGCGGCCGTAGGTCTTCATGATATATTTGTCAGCTTTTTCCATCCATGCTGCTGAATTCATAGCAACTCCTTGAAGGCAGGGGCAAAGGCAGGGACTAGGGAACAGGGACTAGGGGCTAGCGAAACCAAGAGGGGTTTTTTAGCCCCCAGTCCCTAGCCCCTAACCCCAGATTTTTCCAGCCCCTAGCCCCTGCAGTTTGCAGTTAAGCCTGTATTTCCGTCCCGATCCCGACGTTGGTGAAGATCTCCAGCAGGATCGCGTGCTCGATCCGGCCGTCCACGATGTGGGCCTTCTTGACCCCGGCGGCAAGGGCGTCGGTGCAGCAGGTGACCTTGGGGATCATCCCGCCGGTGACGGTGCCGTTGTCGATGAGGGCCGGGACCTCGGCAAGCGGGATGCTGGAGAGGAGCGCCCCCTCCTTGCTCTTCACCCCGGAGACGTCGGTCAAAAGGATCAGTTTCTCGGCGTTCAAGGCAGCCGCGACCTTGCCGGCCACGACGTCGGCGTTGATGTTGTAGCTCTCCCCGGTTCGACCTACTCCTACCGGCGCTATGACCGGTATGAAGCCCCCCTTTTCCAGTGCCTGTAGTATGGCCGGGTTCACCTCGACCACGTCGCCGACGAAGCCGATGTCGACCTTCTCGGTGCCGCCGTCTTCGCGCTTTACTTCCTGCAAGAGCTTCTCGCAGATCAAGAGGTCGCCGTCCTTGCCGGAGAGCCCGGCCGCGCGGCCGCCGTTCTGGTTGATGTATCCCACCACCTCGCGGTTGACCTGCCCGGTCAGGACCATCTCCACGACCCCCATGGTCTCGGCGTCGGTGACGCGCATCCCTTTCACGAACTCGGAGACTATGCCGTAGCGCTTCAGGGTCTCGTTTATCTGCGGGCCGCCGCCGTGCACTACCACGGTGTTGATGCCAATGTATTTGAGCAGGATGACGTCGAGTGCGAAAGACTTCCTGAGCTTTTCATCGGCCATCGCGTGGCCGCCGTACTTGATGACGATGGTCTTGCCGGAGAAACGTCTGATATAAGGGAGCGCCTCCATGAGTGTGCTCGCCTTTTCTATGAGTTGCTGCATTGGTGCCTCTTTCATAGTTTATAGCCGCTTAGAAAGACGTTAATATAGCAGATAGGGGGAAATAATCAACTTCAAAGAGGGTTTGCCTGAACGCGGCAAAACTATGATCTTCAGGGGCTTTGACTGGTAGTGTGGGGGATGCTTATGAGAACTCGGGTGCCTACGTTCTCCTCGCTTTCGATGCTGATGCTGCCGCCGTGCATCCTGACGAACTCGCGGGCGTAGAAAAGGCCGAGGCCGAAGCCGCGCACCTGCCCGGTACGGTCGGCGTCCACCTGGTAGAACTTCTCGAACAGCTTGGGGAGCTGTTCCTTGGGAATGCCTATCCCGTTGTCCTCCACCGAGATCTGGCAGCTGTCGGCCAGGTTTCTCAGGGTGACGCAGACAAGCCCAGTTTCCCTGGAGAACTTGACGGCGTTGTCGATCACCTGCTGCAGCGCGAAGGAGATCTTCTCCCGGTCGAGCATCAATTCGGGCACGTCCTCCAGGTCGCTGTGCGAGGCGACCCCCGGCTTTGCCGGGCATTCCTTGCAATCGGCGAGCGCCGAGGGGATCAGGTCCTTCAGGTCGCAAGGTTCCAGGTGCAGACCGCTGTTGCCGGTCATGAAGGAGGAAAAGGCGAGGAGCTCGCTCACCAGGTTGCCGAGGTAGCAGGCCTCGTTGTAAACGAGCCCTATGTGCTCCCTGGCCCCTTCGTCGCGCGTGTCTATCACGCCGGAGGCGAGGTTTTGCAGGAAGAGCGAGATTGAGGTGATGGGGGTGCGGAACTTGTGGGAGATCATGGAGAGAAAGAGCGTCTTGAAGCGGTCCACGTTCCGCAGGTCCGCGATCTCCTCCTTGAGGGCCTTCTTGACCAGCGCCTTGTCCACGGCGCTTTTGAGCTGCAAGAGGTTGAGCGGCTTGGTGATGAAGTCGTCCGCGTCCGCCTTTAGCGCCTTCAGGATCAGCTCCTTGTCGGCGAAGCCGGTCATGATGATCACCACCACGGTCGGCTCCCGCTCCTTAAGGTTCTTCAGGAGCTCGATCCCGTCCATGAGGGGCATCATCACGTCGGTCAAGATGACGTCGATCCCACCCCGAAGGAAGATGTCCAGCGCCTCCGCCCCATCCCCCGCCTCCACGACGTCGTAGTCGTGCAGCACCCTTTTGCAGAGGTCGCGGATCACCGCCTCGTCGTCTACGATGAGTACGGTTTTCTTCTCGATCTCCTGCTGGAGCGTCTGGTTCGGGTTTGGGGTCAGTTGCAGCATCGGTTTGTCCCGGATGGTCTTGTTTTATAAATATTCCTCCCCCCGGAGGGGGGAGGTCAGGAGGGGGGATTTTTTTACCCGACTATCTGGTAAACCGCCTCGAGCGCCTCGGCCAGGTGCTCGGGCTTCGAGCCCCCCGCCTGCGCCAGCTCGGGCTTCCCGCCGCCGTTGCCGCCGACTATCGGTGCGATCGCCTTGATGATGTCCCCAGCCTTCCAGCGCGCCGAGAGGTCGGAGGTGACCGCCACCAGGATGTTGGCCTTCACCGCGTCGCTGGTTCCAAGGACGATGATTCCGGAGCCGATCCGCTGCTTCAGCGTGTCGGAGAGCTCCCGCAATCCCTTCGCGTCCCCGTCCACCTTCACCGAGAGGATCTTGACGCCGTTTTGCTCGCGCACCTGCTGGATCAGGTCGGCCGACTTGGAGGCGTTCAGGCGCGCCTGCAAGGTTTCCAGCTCCTTTTGCAGCTCGCGCTGGCCGGCCACCAGTTTCTCGACCTTGTCGAGGACTGTCCCCCCTTCGGCCTTCAAGAGGGTGGCGATCCCGCGCTGCTCGTCCTCCATCCCGTGCACCACGGCGAGAGCGCCGCTGCCGGTCTGTGCCTCGATCCTCCTGACCCCGGCGGCGATGCCCGCCTCGGAGATGATCTTGAAGAAGCCGATTTCGCCGGCGCCGTGTACGTGGGTGCCTCCGCAGAGCTCACTTGAGACCTCTCCCACCTTGACCACGCGGACCACGTCGCCGTACTTCTCGCCGAAGAGCGCGGTGGCTCCCGCGGCAAGCGCGTCCGCCGCCGGCATCTCGCGGGCCTCGACCGGGGAGTTCCCCATGATGTGGCCGTTCACCAGGATCTCGACCCTGCGGATCTCCTCGGCGGTCATCGGGGTGAAGTGGGTGAAGTCGAAGCGGAGCCTGTCCGGGGTCACCAGGGAGCCAGCCTGCTTCACGTGATCGCCCAGTACCTCCCTGAGCGCCGCCTGCAGCAGGTGGGTCGCCGTGTGGTTACGGGCCGTCGCGGCGCGGTTGGCGACCGAGATCTTCAGGTCCACCGCGTCGCCGGTCCTGATGGCGCCGGATACCACCTTGCCGCGGTGCACGATCAGGTCGGTGAAGGGGCGGGTGGAGCCGGTCACCTCGACGTGGCCGGAGCCGGTGGAGATGGTGCCGGTGTCGCCTGCCTGTCCGCCCGACTCGCCGTAGAAAGGGGTCGCCGCGGTGACGATCTCGACCTCGTCGCCGGTGTTGGCCTCTTCGACCAGGACGCCCCCTTTGACGATGGCGCTGATGGTGGAGAAGGCGGTCTGCTCGCTGTAGCCCAAAAAGTCGGTGCTGACGCCGGTGCCGTGCAGTTCCTTGTAGATGTCGGCCAGCCCCGTTTCGCCCGACCCCTTCCAGTTCTCCCTCGCTTTCACGCGCTGCTTCTCCATGCAGAGGGCGAAGCCGTCCTCGTCGAGGGTGAACCCTTCGGACTCGACGATGTCGGCGGTGAGATCGACCGGGAAGCCGAAGGTGTCGTAGAGCTTGAAGATGACCTCGCCGGAGATGACCTTCTCACCCTTTGCCTTCAGCGCCGCGGTTTCTTCGTTCAGGATGGCGAGACCGCGGTCGAGCGTCTCGATGAAGCGCTCCTCCTCGGCGAGGATCACCTTCTTCACGTACTGCTCGCGCTCCAGAAGCTCCGGGTAGGCGTCGCCCATCATCATGTTGACCGCGTCGACCACGCGGTAAAGAACCGGCTCGGCGATCCCCAGCATCTTCGCGTGACGGGCGGCGCGGCGCATGATGCGCCGAAGCACGTAGCCGCGCCCTTCGTTACTGGGGAGGACGCCGTCGCAGATCAGGAAGGTGACGGCGCGGGCGTGGTCGGCGATGACGCGCATGGAGACGTCGTCCTTCTCGTCGTCGCGGTACTTCTTCCCGGAGACCTTCTCGATGTGGCGGATGATCCCCTGCAGGAGATCCGTGTCGTAGTTGGAGGTTACCCCCTGCATTACGGCGGAGATGCGCTCAAGGCCCATGCCGGTGTCGACGGAGGGTTTGGGGAGCGGGGTTAGGACCCCGTCCTTGCTCCGGTTGAACTGCATGAAGACGTTGTTCCAGATCTCCATGTAGCGGTCGCAGTCGCACCCTACGGCGCAGTCGGGACTGCCGCAGCCGGTTCCCGGGCCGTTGTCCCAGAAGATCTCGGTGCAGGGGCCGCAGGGGCCGGTGTCGCCCATGGACCAGAAGTTGTCCTTCTCGCCGAAGCGGTAGATGCGCTCGCGCGGCACCCCTTCCTGGTTGTGCCAGATGTCGGCCGCCTCGTCGTCGTCGGTGTAGACGGTGACGTAGAGGCGGTCCTTGGAGAGGCCGAGCTCTTTCGTCAGGAATGCCCAGGCAAAGGCGATCGCTTCTTTCTTGAAGTAGTCGCCGAAGGAGAAGTTACCGAGCATCTCGAAGAAGGTGTGATGCCTGGCGGTGCGCCCCACGTTCTCGAGGTCGTTGTGCTTGCCGCCTGCGCGCACGCATTTCTGCGAGGAGACCGCCCTCAGGTAATCCCTTTTCTCCATGCCGAGGAAGACGTCCTTGAACTGGTTCATGCCGGCGTTGGTGAAAAGAAGGGTAGGGTCGTTGCGCGGGATGAGGTTCGAGCTCTCCACCAGGGCGTGCCCGTTTCTCTGAAAATAGTTGAAGAACTGCGCCCGGATCTCTTTGCCTGTCATAAAAAAACCTCAAAAAAATGAAATGAAGATCAATCTGAAACTAAAATCTGGTAACAGGGATTGAGGGGATACAGGGGATAAAATCAAAAAGATTGTAGTCACCTCTTTGTCATTTCGTCGTGCGTATTATCCCCTTCATCCCTTTTATCCCTGTTAAACGCCTTTCGCCTTCAATCGTCGCAGCAGCCGTGCGCGTTGAGTTGCCTGAAGATAGCTCCGAGCGAAAACCCCTTCCGCTGCAGGTAGCCGATTACCTTGCGCTTTTCCTTGTCCGTCGCGCTCTTCGCATCGAAGGAGCCGTAGCGGCGCTCCATCACCTGGGCCAGCAACTCGGACTCGCCGTACTCGAGCGCCAGCTCCCCCAGCACCTCGTCCACGATTGCCGTAGCGACCCCGCGCCGGGAAAGCTCCATCTTCAGCCTCACCCCGTACCCCTTGCCGTTTCTAAGCAGCGACGCGGCATAGCTGCGGGCGAAACGGAGGTCGTCCAGGTACCCGAGCTCCTTCAGGCGGACGACGCTCGCCTCGACCTCTTCTTCCTGGTAACCCCTTCTCTCCAGCTTCCGGCGCAGTTCCGCTTCGGCGTGGTCGCGCAGGGTCAGGATCCTCAGGGAGCAGTCGAAGGCGCTTCCCCGCTGCACCTAGTACTTCTCGATGGTCATCTCGCCGCCTTCTGCGGGGGGCTCTTCTTCGCTGGTGAACTCGTCCCAGTTGGAATCGGAGGTGGAAGAGATGCCGGAGACCTTGAGGGCGAAGTCGTCGGGGTTGCTCGACTGCCTGAGCGCCTCCTCGTAGGTGATCAGGTTATTGGTCAAAAGCTGCATCAGCGACTGGTCGAAGGTCTGCATCCCGTAGCTCGTGAACCCCTGCGCGATGGCGTCGGGGATCTGCTTGGTCTTCTCCTTGTCGTCGATGCAGTCCCTGATGCGCGCGGTGCCGATCATGACCTCGACCGCCGGGACGCGCCCCTTGCCGTCGGCACGCGGCACGAGCCTCTGGGAGATGACCCCCTTGATGATCCCGGAGAGCTGCATCCTCACCTGCCTCTGGTGGTAGGGGGGGAAAACCGAGATGACGCGGTTGATGGTTTCGGCTGCGTCGAGGGTGTGCAGGGTGGAGAGGACGAGGTGGCCTGTCTCGGCGGCGGTGAGCGCGGTCTCGATGGTCTCGTAGTCGCGCATCTCGCCCACGAGGATCACGTCCGGGTCCTGCCTGAGCGCCGAGGTGAGCGCCTTGCCGAAGGTCAGGGTGTCGAAGCCGACCTCGCGCTGGCTGATCAGGCTCTTCTTGTCCTTGTGCAGGTACTCGACCGGGTCCTCGATGGTGATGATGTTGCAGGTCCGGTGCTCGTTGATGTAGTCGATGATGGAGGCGAGCGTGGTCGACTTGCCGCTACCCGTGGTCCCGGTGACGAGGATCAGGCCGCGCTGCTCCAGGGCGAGCTTTTTCAAGACCGGCGGCAGGTTAAGAGTCTCCAGCGTCGGGATGGCGATGGGGATGGCGCGCAGGACGAGCGCGACGGTGCCGCGCTGGGCGAAGACGTTGACGCGGAAGCGCCCGAGACCCGGGACCCCGTGAGAGAGGTCGACCTCGTAGTTCTCCTCGAAGATCCGCTTCTGGCGCTCGTTCATGATGGAGAACGCCATGTTTCTGACCGCCTCCGACGAGAGCCGGTCGGCGTTGGGGATGGCGCGCAAGGCGCCGTCGATCCTGACGATGGGGGGAAGCCCCGCCTTCAGGTGGATGTCCGACCCCTTCGCCTTCATGGCTATGCCGAGGATCTCGTTGAGTTCCATGGTCTAGGCTGCGCCGGTAGTTGCGGCGTCTTGTTGGGGGCTTACCAGCTTTTCCCTGATTTCCGCGGTGATCTCCGGGTGCTCCTTCAGGAACAGGCGGGAGTTCTCGCGCCCCTGGCCGATGCGTTCCTTGCCGTAGGAGAACCAGGCGCCGCTTTTCTCCACTACGTTGCGCTCCACGGCGAGGTCCAGGATGTCCCCTTCCTTGGAGATCCCTTCGCCGTAGAGGATGTCGAACTCGACTTCCTTGAAGGGGGGGGCGACCTTGTTCTTCACCACCTTGACGCGGGTGCGGGAGCCGATCATGTCGTTGCCCTGCTTGAGCGCCGCGATCTTCCTGATGTCCATGCGGACCGAGGCGTAGAACTTGAGCGCGTTGCCGCCGGTGGTGGTCTCGGGGTTGCCGAACATGACGCCGATCTTCATCCTGATCTGGTTGATGAAGATGACGCAGCAGTTGGACTTGGAGATGATGCCGGTCAGCTTCCTGAGCGCCTGGGACATGAGGCGCGCCTGCAGCCCCATGTGCGAGTCACCCATGTCCCCTTCGATCTCCGCCTTGGGGACCAGGGCGGCCACGGAGTCGACGACGAGTACGTCGATGGCGCCGCTTCTTACCAGGGTCTCTGCGATTTCCAGCGCCTGCTCGCCGGTGTCCGGCTGGGAGACCAGGAGGTCGTCGGTCTTGACGCCGAGCTTCCTGGCGTAGCCGATGTCGAGGGCGTGCTCGGCGTCGACGAAGGCGGCGATCCCGCCGAGCTTCTGCGCCTCGGAGATGACGTGCAGGGCGAGCGTGGTCTTGCCGGAGGATTCCGGTCCGAAGATCTCGATCACGCGGCCGCGCGGCACCCCTCCGACGCCCAGGGCCAGGTCGAGCGAGAGCGAACCGGTCGGGATCGAGGCGATGTCGGGGAGCGCCTCTTCGTTGCCGAGCCTCATGATGGCCCCTTTGCCGAACTGTTTTTCAATCTGGCTCATCGCCAGGTCCAGGGCCTTTTCCGCTTTATCCTTGTCGAGCATCGTTCTATATCTCCTGTAGCCTGCAAAAAAGCAGGTCGTTGTCCGGTAAAAAATCCCATCACCAATAGCACAACCAGCGGAGGGTTTTCAACGGCTAAAAGCTTATAAACCGTTCAACGTTCAAGGTTCAACGTTGGAAAAACTGTTCAAGGTCAGAAAACGCGTCGAACGTTCAAGGTTCGACCGCGGCTGTCGTCAGATCATCCGTGCCGCTGCGGCCCCATTTCGGGATGGTTGCTCGCCTTTAACGTCGAACGTTGAACCTTGAACGGCCTTTCAGCCGTTTGGTTTAGAACAGCGCCGGCTGGATTGCCTCCTGCTCCAGGGGAAGTACCAGGAAGAAGGAGCTCCCCCCCGAACTCTCCACCCACACCATCCCTCCGTGGGCCTCCACCATCCCCTTCACCATGGCAAGCCCGAGCCCCGCTCCTCTTCCCTCCTCGCGGCTCATGCCGCTTGAGTGGTGCTTGATCTCCCCCACCTCGTAGAAGATCCCGAAGATCCCCTGCTGCTCCTCGATCGGGATGCCGATGCCGCTGTCGCGCACCTCCACCTCGAGGTAGCAGCGCTCGCCGCAGCGCCTGAGGAACTCAGGGTTGAAGCGCTCCAGGGTATCCTTGCGCTCCAGAAGCGCCGGCCGGTCCACCACCCGCCCGGTGACCAGGATCTCCCCGTTTTCCGGACTGAACCTGATGGCGTTTTGCAAAAGCTCGCCGAATACGCGCTCCAGGTAGTTGCGGTCCGCGTCGAAGTAGGGGAGCTCTTCCAGCCCCGCCAGGGTGACGCACTGCCCGCGCTCGGAAAGTTGCGGCTGCAGTTGGGCTGACAGCTCGTCCAGGAAATGCCGCAGGTGCACCGCCGAGGTCTCCAGCGCCCCCCGGCGCGCCTCTACCTTGATCAGCTTCAAAAGGTCCGCCACCAGTCCCTTGAGCCTAAGCCCTCCGTCGCGCACGAGCTCCAGCACCGGTCGCGCCTCCTCCTCGCCCTGCCAGCCGTTTTGCAAAAGGTGTTCGACGCCGGAGATGATGCTGGTAAGCGGGGTGTTGAACTCGTGGGAGACCATCCCCAGGAACTGGTTCTTCATCCGGTCCAGCCGGTTCTGTTCCAGGTTTGCCTGTTCCACCAGGGCGAGGTTCTGCTTGAGCCGGATCTCGGAAATGGAGAGGTTGTGGCTGCTCTTCTCCAGAAGGCGGTGCGAGCGGAGCAGTTCCCCGCTTTTCCAGTTCAGCTCGGCGAAGAGCCTCCCCTTCTCGATGATGGTGCCCATCTGCTTGCCGACGCTTTCCAGGAAGCGGAGCTCTTCGGCGCTGTAGCGGCAGGGCTCCCGGTGCAGGAGGTGCATCACGCCGACCAGGTGGTCGTGGGCGCTGATCGGGACCGAGGTGACGCATTGCCACCCTTCGGCTGCCGCCCCCAGCTCCTTCATCTGCTGCGCCTTCACCCTTTTCACCTTCAGGAAGCGCTCCGGGTCCAGGATGAGGCTTTGCGTGATGCGCTGCTCCAGTTCGGCAGAGACATGGCTGCAGGCGCAAAGCCTTGCGGCTCCCTGGTCGGAGCGGTACAGGTGCATCGTGCCCCCCCCCGCATCGAAAAGCTCCATGATCTCCACCAGGGTTCTTTGCTGCTCCTGCTCCAAGTCCGAGGAATGGTTCATGCCGGTGAGGATGTCGTTCAGGATGGAGAGTTCGCGGTTTCTCTGCCAGATCTCTTTTTCGGTGCGCCTTTTCTTGGTGATGTCGCGCAAAAGGCAGTGGGCCACCTGCTCGTCACCCAGGTCGATGAGCCTCGCGTTGATCTCGGCCAGGAAGAAGGAGCCGTTTTTCTTCCTGATCCGCACCGCGTCCAACTCGCCGCGCCCGTTGCGCCGCACCTGGTACAGGAAGCTGCGGAACCGCTCTTGCTCGTCGGGGTGCAGCAGGTCGCGCGCCTGGATCGAGTCGAGCTCCTCCCTGCTGAAGCCCAAAAGCTCCCGCCCCACCCGGTTTTCCTCCCGCAAGAGGCCGGTGTCGGCGCTGAAGATGAAGATGGCGTTTCCCGCCCCTTCCAGAAGGCACTTGTAGCGGCGTGCGCTTTTTACCGCCTCCTGCCGCATCTCCTCGAGTTCGCGCTGCAGCCCTTCCCGCACCCGCTCCTGCCGCTTCCAGACCCGCGCGGCGAGGAAAAGGAACACGGCGGCAACGGTGACCGAAACCCCGAGGTGCAGCCATTCCGGCACCGGGGTGCGACGCTCGACGAAGAGCAGCGTCAGTTCGCAGATGGCTATGAGCAGAAACGGCGCGAAGTGCAAGGTGATTCCCCTGTACCGGCAACTTCTTACCTGATTAGGCATGATCTTCAGCCACAGGCCCAGAGGAGAGGGGACTGGCGGAAGATTGTCGCTAATCAGGACCTGTTATGACCGGTTAACCCCGGCCTGGTGTCGTCTCCCGCGCGAGGAGGTAGCGGCGCAGCCAATCGAGCGCGGTAAAACAGGTGATGGAACGGACTCGGGCGCGATCGCCCTGGAAGTTGAAGCGCTCTACCCGGCAGGAGCCTTGGTCGGCAAGCGCCAGGTAGACGGTGCCGACCGGCTTGTCGGGGCTCCCGCCGTCCGGGCCGGCGATGCCGGTCACCGATAAGGCCAGGTCGGTTCCCGCCGCCTCCCTCGCCCCGACCGCCATGGCGCGGGCGACCTCGGCGCTGACGGCGCCATGCTCAGCTATCAGCGCTGCGGGGACCTTCAGCATTCGGCTCTTCGCCTCGTTGCTGTAGGTGACGTTTCCCTCGAGAAAATAGGCGGAGCTTCCCGCCATGGCGGTGATGCGGGCGGCGATCATGCCTCCGGTGCAGGACTCGGCGAGCGAAAGGGTGAGGCCGCTTTCCCTGAGCAAGAGCGCCAGCCGGTCGTCCATACCCTCCCGGTCCTCGGCGATGAGGTAGGATGAGAGCCGCCGCCGCAATTCGCCTGCCGCCTGCTGCAAAAAGGAGGCGTCGGATTCCTTGGCGCGCAGGATCAGGTGGATCTCCGGGAACTTGACGCAGTAGGCGAGCTGCACCGGGGACTCCGGGGGGATCGCCCCCTCCAGAAGTTCCGCGATGGCGGCCTCGGCGATCCCGAAAAGCTTCAGGGTCACCCGCTGCCATCCTGCCGGCAACCTCTCCCGCAGTTTCGGGAGCACCGTGTCCTCCAGCATACGCTCCATCTCGTAGGGGACGCCGGGCATGAAGAAGCAGTCTGCGCGGCCTACGCGGACCACGAAGCCGCAGGCGGTCCCCAGAGGGTTCGGGATCAGCGCGCACCCTTTGGGTAAAAGCGCCTGCCTGCGGTTGGACGGGTGCAGCCCCCCGCTGATCCTTTGCGCGAAAAGATCCAGGTGGAGAAGCGCCTCCGGCGACAACTCCAGTTCCGTCCCTGCGGCCCTGGCCGCGGCCTCGGCGGTGAGGTCGTCCGGTGTGGGGCCTAAGCCCCCGGTGACGATGACCGCGTCGCTGCGCTCCCCGAGCTCTTTGAGGGCGGCCTCGATCTCCTGCGCGTCGTCGGGGACCGTCAGGTGTCGCGCCACCCGCCCCCCCGCCTGGAAGAGCCGGTCCGCGATGTGGCTCGCGTTGGTGTCCACCACCTCGCCGGAAAGAAGCTCGTCCCCTATGGAAAGAACCGCCACCCTCATAGGAACCTCAGGGCCAGGTGCGTCGCGGCGCAGGCGTAGAGCCCCGCCATGACGTCGTCGAGCACCACGCCGTAGCCGTTTTTCAGCGACCGGTCGAACCAGCGCGCCGGCTGCGGCTTCAGGATGTCGAAGAAGCGGAAAGCCAGAAAGCCGATCAAGACCCCCTGCCAGGTGGCGGGGACGGCGGTCATGGTGACCAGGTAGCCGGCCACCTCGTCGATGACTATCTTGCCGGAGTCGTGCTCGCCCCAGAGTTCCTCGCCGAACCCCGCGCTCCAGCAGGCGAAGAGGGTGAAGGCGATGACGGTCAAGAGGTAGAGTGCAAGCGGCATGCGCGACAGCAGGAGGAAGAAGGGGATCGCCCCGAGCGTACCCACGGTCCCCGAGGCGAACGGGGAAAAGCCGGTGCCGAACCAGGTGGCGGAGATGATGACGAAACGCTTCATGCCTTGCCGCACTCCCTTTCTACCGTGCGGTAGACCTCGATCAGCGGGATCCCTTTATCCAGCGCGATCTTGCGGCACGAGTCGTATTCCGGCGTCACGCGCCCGGTTTCCAGCACCTTCACGGCGACCTCGCCGAGCGTCGTGGAGCGCGTCTCCAGCCGGCGCGCAGAGGTTACGCGGCTGGCTGGGTAGTAGCGCAGGCCGATGGCGGTCGACTCCGACAGGACGATCGCCGAGAGTTTTTTCAGGTCGTCTGGGTCCGCTATCACGGTCAGGCGGGTGGCGGGGCGGTTCTTCTTCATCTGCAGGGGGGAAAAGGCGACGTCGAGCGCCCCCGCCTCCAGGAGCTTCTCCATGAGAAAGCCGAAGATCTCGGGGTTCATGTCGTCGATGTGGGTCTCTAGGACCAGCACCTCCTGGCAACCCTTTTCCCCTTGCTTCTCGCCCAGTATCACCCGTAGCAGGTTGGGGAGCTCTGGGAAGTCCTTTTCACCCGCGCCGTAGCCGGTGGCAAGCGGCGTCAGGGCCGGCGGGGGTCCGAACCCCTCGGCTAGCGCCGCGACGATTGCCGCGCCGGTCGGGGTGACCCGCTCCCCCTCGCCGATGTCGGCGGTAAGGGGTATCCCCTCCATCAGCTTCGCCGTCGCGGGTGCCGGGACCGGGAGCCTGCCGTGCGCCGTCTGCACGAAGCCCCTGCCGTAGGGAAGCCCGGAGGCGTAGATCGCTTCAACCCCCAGGTAGTCGAGCCCGATCGCGGTCCCCACGATGTCGACGATGGAATCCACCGCCCCCACCTCGTGGAAGTGTACCCGCTCCAGGGGGACGCCGTGCACGGCGGCCTCGGCCTGGGCGAGCCTTCTGAAGATCCGCTGCGCGAGTTCCTTCACCCTGGGGGCTAAGGCGGACTCGTCGATCATCTTCGCGATGCCGCTGTAGTGCCGGTGCGGCTGGTCCGCCTCGGTGAGCGTCACCTTGAACGAGGTCCCTGTCACGCCGTGCCGCTCCACCTTCAAGCTTTCCAGCGTGTAGCCGGAAAGGGGAAGCCCCGCCAGTTCCTTTCGCAAAACCTCTAGCGGGAGACCCAGTTCGATCAGCGCCGCGACGGTCATGTCGCCGGCGATTCCCGCAAAACAGTCAAAATAAGCCACTTTCATTCAATGCACCCTGTTCATCAGGCTTGCGGCGTAGGCCGCTCCGAAGCCGTTGTCTATGTTGACCACGGTGACCCCCGCAGCGCAGGAGTTGAGCATCCCCAAAAGCGCCGCGACGCCGCCGAAGGAGGCGCCATACCCTATGGAAGTCGGGACCGCTATCACCGGCTTGTCCACGAGCCCCCCGACCACCGAGGGGAGCGCTCCTTCCATGCCGGCGACGACGACGATCACCGCAGCCTCGGCGAGAGCGCCCCGCCGGGCCAAAAGCCGGTGCAGACCCGCCACCCCCACGTCGTATATATGCTCCACCTCGTTTCCCATCAGGCGCGCGGTGAGGACCGCCTCCGCCGCCACCGGGATGTCCGAGGTCCCGGCGCTGACCACGAGGATCTTCCCCTTGCCGCGGATCTCCACCGGGTGCTGCTCGATGGTCAGCGCCCGTGCGTCTGGGTGGTAGACCGCCTGCGGGACGCTCTCCTTGAGCCTCGCCCCTTTGGCGGCGCTGACGCGGGTGGCGAGCACGTTCCCCCCCTTTTCGAGGAGTGCCGTGATGATGGTGCGCATCTGGGCCAGGTTTTTCCCTTGGCCGAAGATGACCTCGGGGAACCCCTGGCGCAGCGAGCGGTGGTGGTCCACCGTCGCGCACCCGACGTCCTCGAAGGGGAGGTGCTTCAGTCTTTCCAGGGCGGTCTGGACGTCGAGAGATCCCTCGCCCACCTCCTGGAGTATCTTTTCTATCAGCTTGCTTTGCATGAACCGGATCCTGCCTCCGTATTTTGAAAGATACAAAGGCTAGCACAAATAAAGCGTTTCGCTGCAATAAAAAAAGCTTTTTGCTTAACTTTATGTCATGGAGAGGCGGGCTCTTTGAAGGGGGGTGTCGACCCGGCGCCGGCTAGATTGCAGCACCTGTTGCGCGTTGCCTTACCCGTCCCGGTGTTGTACCTTTTTTGCTGCCGGTGTGACAGATGGCCAAGCGATGCTGACAGACGGGGGAGAGATGACACAGAAGCAAAGAGAGAAGGTGGCGCTCGTGACAGGAGCGGCAAGGGGAATCGGCAACTGCATCGCGCAGGCGGCGCTCGCCGCGGGGTATGCCGTGGTGCTGGCAGACGTCGACCGGGAGGCGCTTGCCCAAACCTTTGCCCGGCTTGCCGCACCCGAGCGCCTTTTGTGCTGTCCGGCCGACGTGGCGGACGAGGGTGAAGTAAAGGATATGGTGGCTGTGGCGCTGCAGCGTTTTGGCAGGCTCGACCTGCTGGTCAACAACGCGGCGCGCGCCAGGGCGCACGCCGGGCCCCTGGAGGAGCTGAGCCTGGAAGAGTGGAACCGGGTCATCGGCGCCAACCTGACCGGCGTCTTTCTCTGCTGCAAGCACGCCGCGGCGGCTCTCAAGGAGAGCGGGGGGAGTATCGTCAACATCGCCTCCACCCGCGCGCTGCAGTCGGAGCCGGAGACCGAGCCCTACTCCGCCAGCAAGGGGGGAGTGGTGGCCTTGACCCACGCGCTCGCCATGAGCCTTGGGCCCAAGGTGCGGGTGAACTGCGTCAGCCCCGGTTGGATCAACACCGGCGACGAAAGCGACCTCCGCCCCGAGGATCACCTGCAGCACCCGGCGGGGCGGGTGGGGCGCCCGGAGGACGTGGCGGAGCTGGTGCTCTATCTCGCCTCGGAAAAGGCCGGCTTCATCACCGGCCAGAACTTCGTGGTCGACGGCGGCATGACCCGTAAGATGATCTACCTGGAATAACGGCGCCTAAACTCTCCATTCTCCCTCTCCCCCTGGGAGAGGGTCGGAGTGAGGGTGCAGTTTGACAATTAATGAAGAGATGTTTCAATGGGGTATGTTTTTTCTGCCGGACCGCCTTGACAGGAGGTTTCACTTGCTGCGCCTTATCATCCTGTTCCTCATGATCCTCCTTACCCTTCCTGTAGCCGCCTTCGGCGCGGGGAAGCCGGTCGTGGTCGCCTCCACCACCCAGATCGCCGACTTCGCGCGCGAGATCGCAGGGGACCGCCTGGTGGTCCGCAGCATATTGGCCCCCGGCGCCGACCCGCACACCTACCAGCCCACGCCGAACGACGTGCAGGTGGTATTGAGCGCAAGCCTCTGCCTGGAAAACGGCCTGCACCTGGAGGGGAAGAACTGGATGGGGGCGCTGGCCCACGATGCGGGGAAGGAGCTGGTCACCGCGTCGCGGGGTGTGGCCCCGCTGCAGTTGGGGAAGGAAGGTCAGGTGGTCCCCGACCCGCACGCCTGGTTCTCGGTGCAAAATGCCGCCATATACGTCAACAACATCGTCGAGGCAATGGGGCGGCTCGACCCCGCGCATGTCGCGGAATACCAGGCGAGGGGCGCTCTTTACCTGCAGCAGTTGAGGGTTTTGGACGCCTGGATCAGGGACCAGGCCGGGCGCATCCCCCCTTCGCGGCGCATCCTGGTCACCACCCATGACGCCTTCAACTATTTCTGCCGGGACTACCGTTTCAACCCCAACAACCGTTACCAGAGCATTGCGCCGGTAGGGTGGTCCACCGGGGCCGAGGTGGGGGGAGGGATGACCCCCAAGCGGCACCAGCAGGTCGTCGACTCCATCCGCCGCTCCGGCGCCCGCGCCATCTTCGTCGAAACCACCATCAACCCGAAGCAGATCCGCGAGATCGCCCAGGAGACCGGCGTCGCCATAGGCGGCGAGCTCTACTCCGATTCCATGGGTAAGGCGGGCTCGGCGGGTGAGAGCTATATAGGCATGATGCGGGAGAACGTCCTCCTGATCGTCCAGGCGCTCAAGTAGAGGGGGATAAGGGAAAAACATGAGGTTCTTACTGGTGGCGACAATCTGGCTGGTGCTGATCGGGGGGCTTTCCCTTTACAGCTACCAGCGCGACCGGCACAGGCCGTCCCCGGCGGTCCCGGAGAAACTGACCGAGGCGCCGGCCCAGGCCTACACGCTGGAGCTCACCCCGAGCTTCCCCACGGCGGCCGACCCCTTCGCCCTCAAGGGGGGGGCGAACCAGGCTGCGACGCTCCTGGTGCGCGTCGCGGACCGGGAGATCTACCGAAGCGACCGCTCGCTCCCCGCCGGGGTCACCAAATCGCTTACGCCGGTGCCGGGGCTGGTCCTTGGGCATAACGAGATCTACGTCAGGGCGGTCCCGCCGCAGGGGGAGACGCGGGACCATGCGCTACGGGTGAGGATTCTTCAGGGGGGCCGGGTGATCGCGGACCAGACCTTTTGGGGGGAGAAGGGGGCGGTGGTGGCTGGTACCGTCCCGTTCGAACTGACGGGTGCGGGGGAGGGGAGCCATGAACAACGGTAAGGGGACTCCCGCCATCGAGGTGCGCCACTTGACGGTTTCCTACGGCGCGCGCCCGGCGCTTCTCGACGTATCGGTCAAGATCGAGAAGGACCAGCTGGTTGGGGTCATCGGCCCCAACGGGTCGGGGAAATCCACCCTGATCAAGGCGATCCTCGGCTTCGAGAAACCGGACGTGGGGGAGGTGCTGATCGGCGGCGAGGATGTGCAGAAGGCGAAGGGGAAGGTGGCCTACGTCCCGCAGCGCGGCGCCGTGGACTGGGATTTCCCAATTACCGTGCGGGAGGTGGCGCTCATGGGGCGCTACCAGCACATCCCCTGGTACCGCTCGCCTTCCGCAGCCGATCGCGAGGCGGCTCTCGAGGCTCTCTCCATGGTGCGCATGTCAGATTTCGCGGAGCGCCAGATCGGGCAGCTCTCGGGGGGGCAGCAGCAGCGGGTGTTCCTGGCGCGGGCGCTGGCGCAGGGATCCGACATCCTCCTTTTAGACGAGCCTTTCGCCGGGGTGGACGCCGCCACCGAGCGGGCGATACTCGACGTTTTGGAGCGGGCGAAGGCTGCAGGAAAGACCCTGGTCGTGGTGCACCACGATCTTGCCACAGCGGCCGAGTACTTCGACAACCTGGTCCTCTTGAAGCAGCGGCTCTACGCCTTCGGGCCACCTGCCGCGGTGCTGCAGGAGGAGCTTTTGAGCCAGGTGTACGAGGGGCGCCTCAGGGTCTTTACCGACCTGATGGCCAAGGAGGGGGGACGATGAACTTCCTCATCCAGGCGCTTTGGGCTCCGCTCACCGAGACCTATTTCCAGAAGGCCCTCATCGGGGGGTGCGCGGTCGCGCTCGTTTCCGGTGCCGTCGGTTCGCTCGTGGTGCTAAGGCGCATGGCGTTTCTGGGGGACGCGCTTTCCCACGCCATGATCGCCGGGGTGGCGGGCGGCTACCTGGCCATGAAGCTTCTCTTCGGGGTCGAGGCTTACGCTCCCGCCATGCTGCTCGGCTCGCTCATCGCCGCCATCATCACCGTCGCCCTCATCGGGGTGGTATCCAAGGTCTCCCAGGTCAAGGAGGACACCGTCATCGGCATCATGTACACCGGCGTCTTCGCCCTGGGTGTCGTGGTGGTTTCCATCTTCAGGCAGTACATCCACATCGACCTGATGCACTTCATCATGGGTGACATCCTGGGGGTCGCCGACACCGACCTTTGGGCCAGTGCCATCGTCTCCGCCTCGGTCCTCACCATCCTGGTCCTCTTCTTCCGCCACTTCCAGCTGGCGAGCTTCGACCCGATCATGGCGGCCTCGACGGGGCTCCCGGTGCTGCTTTTGGACTACGCGCTGACCGGGTGCGTATCCATGGTGGTGGTGAGCGCGGTGAGCATGGTGGGGGTGATCCTGGTGGTGGGGCTTTTGATCACGCCGGCTGCGACCGCCTACCTTTTGAGCGACCGGCTGGACAAGATGATGGCGTTAGCCTCCCTGTTCGGCGTCACCAGCGTGATCGGCGGCTTGTATCTATGCGTATGGCTCGACTCGGCGGGTGGGGGGGCGGTGATGCTCTTTTGCACCCTGCAGTTCCTGGTTGTGCTGGTGCTGGCCCCGCGCTACGGCCTTTTGGCCCGCTGGCGCCGCCTGCGCAACATGATCCCGCAGCAGGTGGTGGAGGACGTGCTGATCACCATCCTGCGCCAGGAGGGGGAAACACCGCTCAAGGTGCTGCAGCAGTTCGTGCAGGTGCCGCAGCCGGGGAGTCTCTGGAAGGCGGTTAAACAGATGGAGGCGGAGGGGTTGATCGAGGCCCTGCCGCAGGGGTACCGGCTGACCGTGGTGGGGGAGAAGCAGGCGGCGAACGTTTTGCGCGCCCATCGCATTTGGGAGAGCTATTTGGCCTCCATCGGAACCCCGGAGGAGGCGCTGCATCCCACTGCGCACCGGCTGGAGCACATCCACGGCGCCGGGACCGTCGAATACCTGGACCAGAAGCTGGGCAAGCCCGAGGTCGATCCCCACGGCCAGAGGATCCCCCGGCGCGGCAACGGCGCAGGGAAAAAGGGTTCCGCAATCGACCATGAGGAGCAGTGAGGGGAGTAGCGGGGCGTGGGGGAGGGCTTTATCCTGCAGCGGCGCGGCTTTTACTCCCTCGCCAGCACCCGCCTCATCGGTAGGTAGACCAGGAGCGCCATCAGCCAGCAGATGATGGCGCTCCAGACGTTGTGCGACAGGAAGTGGGCGCCGCGCACCATCTGCACCCAGCCGTAGAAGCTCCCGAGTAGCACCCCTGCGGCGAGCCAGGCTTTCGCCAGGCGCCTTTTCCGGTCGCGCCAGGCGAAGTAGCCGGCGAAGAGTGAGAATCCCCCCGAGGCGTGCCCGGCCGGGAAGCAGTTGCCGGGGCCGCACGCCTGAGGCGGCGGCTCCGTGAGCCTCGTGTAGGGGGCGCTCCCGCCGTAACGGTTGATGTCCCACGGGCAGTTCCGGTGGGTCGCCTTCTTGAGCCCCGCCACCGCCACTGCCGTGAGACCTATCACCAGCGCCAGGTAGAAAAGGCACCAGCGGTTAGCCTTGAGCCGCCCGTAGAACCAGCTTGCCAGCCATCCGGCGAGCGCTCCCCCGCCGATACAGGCGATCAGGTCTCTTCCCCTTTGGTGTATCAGCCAGTCGGCCCACCATGCGTCCCTTAACGGCCACACCCCCCGTACGAAGTCGAAGTAGCGGTCCGCGAGTATCAGGTCCACGTCGGTCAGTTCGCACGCGGCCGCTGCAGCGGCGAAAACGGTCACGGGCAGGACCAGGTGCGTAAGCCAGAACCTGCGGTCCAGCTTCTCTTTCATCTAACGGAGCCGGTTCAGCCTGTGCTGGTACAGGTAGTCCCCGCCCTGGTAGTAGGCCAGCATGTCCCCCAGGAACTTGTCGCTTACCGGCTCCTTCTTAGCCTCTCCGGTTTTGCGGTCCACCTGGTACTGCGCCGCGTACTGCTGGGGACCCAGCACCAGCAGCTGGTCCTCGGTCAGGTAGCCGAGCTTCTGGTAAGTGGAGATGAAGGCGCGTGGCTCTTGCCCGGAATCCTTCAGGACGTCGCGCCCCAGGAAGTCGCTCTTATAGCTCATGTTCATCATCCCGAGCACGGTTGGGGCCACGTCGATCTGGCTCGTCATCTTCTCCACACGCCCGGGTTTCACGTGCGCCGGCGAGTAGACCAGCATCGGGATCTCGTACTTCTTGACCGGGATGTCCGTTTTCCCCGCGCTCCCGGCGCAGTGGTCGGCGACGATGACAAAGACCGTGTCCTTGAACCAGGGCTGGCTGCTCGCCTCGGCGATGAGCCTCCCGATGGCGTAGTCGGCGTACTTCACCCCCCCCTTCCTACCTGTCTTCGGTGCTATGTCGATGCGGCCGGTGGGGTAGGTGAAGGGACGGTGGTTCGAGGTGGTCATCACCATGGAGAAGAACGGCTTGCCTTTCGCGTACGACTTGCTCCCCTCCTTGATCACTTTCCGGAACAGGTCCTCGTCGCAGACTCCCCAGATGTTGGAGAAGGTCACCTCGTCCTTGGCGAAGTCGGCGCGGTCCACGATGGAGTAGCCGTTGCCGGAGAAGAAGGCGTTCATGTTGTCGAAGTAGCCGTGCCCGGCATAGATGTACTTCGATTCATACCCCTTGGCGTTCAATACCTCGCCCCAGGAGCGGAACCCTGAATTGTTGGGGCGCTTCACGATCGAGGTTCCGGGGAGGGGGGGGATGGAAAGGGTGAGCGCCTCCAGGCCCCGCACGGTACGGGTGCCGGTGGCGTAGAGGTTGGTAAAGAAAAGCGACTGGGACGCTAGCCGGTCCAGGTTGGGGGTCAAGTTGTCCTTGTTGCCGAAGCTCCCAAGGTACTCGGCGGAAAGGCTCTCCTCGACCACCACCACCAGGTTCAGGCGCTTTTCCGGCCCCTCGCCGCGGATCGCCCTGGTGAAACGTTCGGAGCTCGGGTTCACGAAGCTGTTGTTGCGCTCGGCGACCAGCGTCCTCAGCCGGCTGTTGACCTGGTCCTGCGGCTTGGTCCGGTAGAACCTGGTGAAGGAAAGCTCGTTGTTTATGAAGGCGGCAAAGAGGTTGTAGATGCCGTTACCCGCCAGCTCGTTGGCGAAGTTGTTGTAGGAGATGGAGGAGAGGGAGACGTGCACCAGGGAGTAGGAAAGGAGCGCGGGTACGATCAAAAGGGCCCCCACGCGGCGGTACGGCCCGGCGAAGGTCACCTGGATCCCACGATCCAGGTACTTCCTCAAAAGCCAGGCTCCGGAAAGGGCCGCGATGGCGATCCCCGAGAAGATGGGGGCAAGGGGATAGGACTCCTTGATGTTCCCGATCACCTCCTGGGTGTAGACAAGGTAGTCGACGGCGATGAAGTTGAAGCGGGTTCCGAACTCGTCGAAGAAGAGGTACTCGGAGCAGGCGTCGAAGACCAGCACCCCCAGGTACGTCGCGAAAAGCAGGCGCAAGAGCCAGACGTGTGCACGGTGGCCTGCCACTCGGCGCGGGACCAGGATCAGGTAGAGGGCGACCGGCAGCAGCGCGTAGGAAAGGGTCACCAGGTCGAAGAAGAGTCCCATGGCTGCCGTCTTCAAAAGGAGCGCGGCGCCAAGCCCCGCCCCCTTGGGGGTCATGGCGAGTAGCATCAGCCTGATTGCGGTGGAGACGGCTATAAAGGTGATCGAGACGAGGGTGATGAGACCCGGTCGGCGCTGCGGCATGTTTGGTAACCTCTGATGGGTATTGCCCGTGGGCGTTCAAAAACATACAGGAGCAAGCGTTGCCTGAAGATTGCACGAAGATTACATTTTTGTCATGTGAGAGTGCGGTCGATTAAAAGGGTTCTTACGCGACTCCAGGTTGGGAAGAGAGAAGGGGGAGTTGCCCGTTGTGGCGGGAAACACCGGTTACGGTATGATTAGCCGGTGTTTCCTTTGGAGGATCTCCCCATGCGCGTATTCGCCCTGCTCTTCCTGTTGCTGCTGCTCTTCCCTTTGTTCTCGCTGGCCGCCAGGGAAAGGGGCAAGCCCACCGCAGCAGGCGCAGCCCAAAGCAGCGCCGCGTCCACCCGCGAGGTTCTGGGAGATTTCGAGAAGATCCTCGACCTGTGGCGCGACGGCAGCTACGAGGAGCTTTACCGGCGCACCTCCGGCGGGAAAGAGAGCGAAGAGACGCTTGCACGGAAGCTCTCCGACGCCCCGCGCCGCCCCGCTTGCTGCTGGGAGAAAATGCAGGAGGCCGAAGTCTCACTGAAGGGGGAACGAAAGGCAGTCGTCCGTGCGCGCCTGGGCTTCGAGGGGAGCATCCCCGGCACCCAATTCCTCACCAAGTCTATCAAGCTGCAAAAGGAAGGGGATATCTGGACCATCAGTCAATCCGACCTTCTCTCACTCGCCGACTACTCGAAGAAGCGCAGGATGTACCGCTACGTCCCTGCCCAGCAGAAATAGCGAGAGAGTGCCCCGGTTGCTAGCCGGCCCTCTCGCCAACCTCCAACTCCAGCCCCCAGCCCCCAGCCCCCAGCCCCCAGCCCCTAGCCCCTAGCCCCTAGCCCCTAGCCCCTAGCCCCTAGCTTCTGGCTTCTCCCGACATCTTCCTTGACCCGCCACAACCCTTCCGGTACTCTAGGCGGATGTCAATGAACGAGAAAAAAATTACCGTTAATAAACCTGAACTTCTCTCTCCCGCGGGCTCCCTGGAGGCGTTTTTCGCCGCCATGGAGAAGGGGGCCGACGCGGTCTATGCCGGCCTGCGCGACTTCTCGGCGCGGGCTAAGGCCAAGAACTTCACCCTGGCGCAGATGGAGCGCATGACCGCCTACGCGCACAGCCTCGGGAAGAAGACCTACGTCACCCTGAACACGCTGGTGAAGGAAGCGGAACTCCCCCTGCTGATCGACAACCTGGCCGCCCTGGAAGCGATGCGTGTCGACGGGGTCATCCTGCAGGACATGGCGGTGGCGCGCCTTGCCCGCGAATTCTTCCCCGGCATCCCGCTGCACGCCTCCACCCAGATGACCATCCACAACTCTTTGGGGGTACGCCAGCTAGAGGAGTTGGGGTTCGAGCGGGTGGTGCTCGCCCGCGAGCTGCATATCGACGAGATCAAGTCCATCGTCGCTTCCAGCAAAGCCGAGATCGAGTGCTTCATCCACGGTGCGCTCTGCTTCTCCTTCTCCGGCCAGTGCTATTTCTCCTCCTTCCTCGGGGGGCACAGCGGCAACCGCGGCCGTTGCGCGCAGCCCTGCCGCCGCCAGTACAAGCACAAGGGAAAGGAAGGGTACTACCTCTCCACCAACGACTTCTCCAGTATCGAGATGATCCCCCAGTTGATCGAGGCGGGGGTCGCCTCGCTGAAGATCGAGGGTAGGATGAAATCCGCCGAGTACGTGGCGAGCGTCATCGGCGCCTACCGCATGGTGCTGGACGCGCCGCAGGGGTCCTACGAAGCCGCCGTCGCCGAGGCGAAGGCGCTCTTGAAGCTTTCCTTCGGCCGCGTGCCGACCAAGGGGTTCCTTGCCTCGCACAACCCTACCGACATCTCCACCCCCTCCATCAAGGGGGCGACCGGCCGCTACCTGGGCGACATCCGCGAGATGCGCGGCAACCGTATCAGCTTCGAGACCCGTGACCGCCTGCACGTGGGGGACCGTATCCGGGTCCAGCCCAAGACCGACATGGCCGGGCGCGCCTTCACCATCAAGGAGCTTTACCTGGGCGGCAAGAAGGTGATGAACGTGAAGGAGAACACCCTGGTCTCCACCCCGTCCCCCTTCCCGTTCAAGCTGGGGGACTCGGTCTTCAAGGTCTCGTCGGAAACCGCCTTTACCATGAGCGAGAACGCCTGCTTCAAAAGGCTTGAGGGTGCCAAGGGTGACAGCATCCCCTGCAGGCTCAAGCTGTCGCACCGGGATGAGTCACTGCATATAGATGCCGAGGTGCTGGGGCAGAACTTCGCCACCCAGTTCGAGCTGGGGACGCTGGAGCCCTCCCGCAGCAGCGACATGGAAGGCGTGCTCCGGGCGCAGTTCTCCAAATGCGGCGACACCCAGTTCACCCTCGCCTCACTTTCGGCGCCCGATTTTCCGGCGATCATGATCCCCCCTCCCAGGTTGAAGGAGATCCGGCGCAACTTCTACACCTGGCTTGCGGAGGCGTCGCTGGGTGCTTTGAAGCAAAGAAGCGCCCGCGGCAGGGAAGAGGCGCTTGCCTCCCTGGTCCGCCAGAAACCCGCGCCGTCCAGGGGGAAGGAGGAGCTTGCCGTCAAGATCGAGCAGGTACGCGACTGGCACGAACTGCACCGCGACCTGGTAGACACGGTCATCCTCCCGGTCTCCAAGGCGAACATGCACCAGTTCATGGGGTTCGCCAGGAAGCTCAAAGGTGGTGAGGACAAGGTGATCTGGCAGCTCCCCTTCATCATCTTCGAGGCGGAACTTCCCTTTTACCGCGACGCGGTGGAGACGATCATGCGGGGGGGCTTCAAGCGCTTCGAGCTCACCAACCTGTCCCAGTTCCAGCTCTTCAAGGGTGCCGATGCCGAGTTGAACACCGACTACCGGCTCTTTTCGCTGAACAGCCAGGCGCTTTTGTCCTGGCAGGAGCTGGGGGTGAAGCGTGCGACGCTATATATAGAGGATGACCGGGCCAACATGGGGCAGCTTCTGGCGAGCGACCTGAAGATAGAACGTGGAGTCCTGCTCTACGCGCCCGTGCCGGTGATCACCTCCAAGATAGCCATCAAGGAGATCAAAGGCGATGCGCCGCTTGCCTCCGACCGCGGCGATCTCTACTCGGTGAAGGTCAAGGACCACCTGACCGTGGTTACGGCCCAGACCCCGTTCGCGCTCACCCAGTACAGAAGCGAGCTGCGCCAGATGGGTTGCGGCAGCTTCCTCCTCGACCTGTCGCATTTGCAGCCGCAGGAGCGTGAAAGGGCGCTGGAGGCGTACCGCAAAGGGGTCGCGGTCCATGCCGCCTCCGAGTTCAACTACAGCGCCGGGCTGGTCTAGAGATGGGGATCTTCGACAAGATCAAGGAGCGGATCAACGACAGGCTTAACGATCCCGCCTTCATGGAGCTGGTCCAGGAGCAAAGTCTCAAGGACCTCCTGGTACGGCGGGAGTTCCGCATCACCCAGGCGTACCTGCAGCGCGAGTTCCTGAACAAGCTGATCGACGACGAGATCCAGGAGTTCAGCATCGCCCTCTTCGACGGCTATGGCGAGATCGCCGGGAAGATGAAGAAGCGGCTGCTCCCCTCCATCGCTTTTTCCGCCACCTTCTCCATCCAGGGGATGGAATTCAGCAGCGCCAGGAAGTGCGCCTTTCTGAAGCTGGATCACGTCGCCCCGGTAGACTTCGACTGGCTCACCAGGAAGGTGGTGGAACGTATCCCTTTCCTCTCCGCCACGGGGGATCTCATCATCTGCGACCTCGCGCGGGTGCCGCGGCTGGCGGAACTCTTCGCGCAGCGGGTGAAGGGGATCAGCATCTGGGATTACATAACCCTCAAGGAGCTCTGGCTCAGGAAGGGTGAAATAGTAGGAAGGGTGGGGGTAGTACTATGACCGATTATCTAGTTCGTGCGATAGCCAAATCCGGGAGCGTAAGGGCCCTTGCCTGTGTCACTGCCGCTACCGTCGGCGAGATATGCAAACGTCACGACACCCTCCCCACCGCCACGGCGGCTCTGGGAAGAGGGATAACCGCTGGCGCGCTCATGGGCGCCATGTTGAAGACCGGTCAGCGGGTAGCGATGCGCTTCGAAGGGAACGGCCCCCTCAAGAAGATCGTCATCGAGGCAGACAGCGACGGCAGCGTGCGCGGCTATGTCGGGGACCCGAAGGTCCACCTGCTGCGGGCGGACGGGTCGCTGGACGTGAACAACGCGCTAGGTCGTGCCGGATTTCTCACCGTCGCCAAGGACCTGGGGCTCAAAGAGCCTTACCGCGGCACCGTGCAGCTCTACACCAGCGGCATCGCCGAGGACCTGGCCCTCTATCTGGTGGAAAGCGAGCAGATACCTTCCGCCGTAGGGATCGCCGAGTTCATCGAACAGGATGGGACCGTCGCCGCAGCCGGAGGTTTCCTGATCCAGGCCGTGCCGCCGGTCGATCCCCTGGTGGTCGAAGAGCTTATGACGCGGATCGAACAACTGCCGCCTTTGAGCGAGCTGCTGCACAAGGGGGGGACGCCGGAACAGATCCTGGAGCAGCTTCTTTCCGGGATACCCTACGACGTGCTGGAGAAGAGGAGCATAGGGTTTGCCTGCAGTTGCAGCCGCGAACGTATCGAGCGCGTCCTTCTCTCCATGGGAAACAAAGAGCTGACCTCCATGAAGAAAGAGCAGCACGGAACCGAAGTGACCTGCGAGTTCTGTGGCGAGCGTTACCGTTTCGACGAGTCCGACCTCGACCGGATCTTAAACGAAATAGAAAAGCAGGAAGTGTAGCTCAAGTTATAGTCTATCCCTTGAGGGAGGCCAGAACTTTCCAAGTAACAAGGGGATGGTCGCTGTCACAAAGGCATGCGGTCACCCCCCTTTTTTTTCGGATTGTTCTGGCTGCCTGGATTTCCGTTGTCAATTGTCCATTGTCAATCGTCAATTGGTGTTATGTGAAAGTATGCCTGCACACAGTAGCGGCTTTATCGCGAATGTGCTTGCAGGCCGTAGCAGCATCATCGCGAAGGCCTGTTATAATTTGCGGGTTGCATAATCAGCTAGTCTTTCCATTGTCAATCGTCAATTGGTCAGACGGAGGTGCCGATGCGAATCCACGACATTACTGTTTCCCTCTCCAGCGATCTCCCCATCTACCCAGGCGACCCCGGCATCAACATCGAACCCTTCAGCCGCATCTCCCAAGGCGATTCCGCCAACGTCTCCCGCATCAGCATGGGAAGCCACAGCGGCACCCACATGGACGCCCCTTTTCATTTTGACGACGCCGGGACCACGGTCGACGAGATCGCGCTGGAAACCGTGATCGGTAAGGCGCTGGTGCTGGAGATCCTGGGGGCCAAGGAAATCGGGCGCCAGGAACTGGAGAAATTCCGGATCGAAGGGGAAGAGCGGCTGCTGCTGAAGACCGACAACTCGAAGCTCTGGCAGCAAAAAGAGTTTTCCGAAGGGTACGCAGCCCTCAGCAAGGAAGGCGCGCAGTACCTGCGCGATGCAGGGGTAAGGCTCGTGGGGATAGACTATCTCTCCATCGAGGGGTTCCACGGCAAGGGGGACGTGCACCGCACGCTGCTGGAAGACGGCATCCTTGTGATCGAGGGGTTGAACCTGGAAGGGATCAAGGCGGGGCACTACCAGCTCATCTGTCTGCCGCTGAAGCTGAAAGGCGGGGACGGAGCGCCCGTTCGGGCGCTCCTTGTTGGCGGTTCCGACTCCGCTGCCGAGCCGGAGTTTGATCCTCACACCAGCAAATGGCCGCTGGCGTGAAGCTTGGTTAAAGCGGCTGGTACTTGTTGCCCTTGTTGCAGCAGGGCTTCTGTGCAGGCTGTTCCGCCGGCTGCTTCAGCTTCGCGCACTTGTCGCATCCAGCCGGGGGGACTGCCGCTGCATCCTTCATCTTGGGGCAGTTGGCGCAACCCGGTGCCGCTTTCAAATCGGCGCCGTTCGCCTTCGGGCAATTCGGGCAATCCGGCGTCTTCGGGCAGTCCGCCGCCTTAGCGCAGTTGGCGCATTTGGGGCACGGCGCAGCGGCTTCCCCGTCAGCAGCGTTCGTTTTCGCGCACTTCGCGCAACCCGGCTGGACTTGGGCCGGAGCTTTCTCGGCTTTCACGCATTTGCTGCACCCAGGCTGAGTCGCGGTCTTCTCGCTGGCCCAGACCCCGAACGCGCCGGCAATGATCAAAACCGCCGGCACCAATAACAAGAGCAATTTCTTCTTCATTCACTACCTCCGCTATAGTTGATCTTCCTTCAAATGTGAACCAATCCTGCTCTCCTCCCAGATCCCTTCAGATGCAGCCTCCCTGAAGAGGGAGTCAATGGGGGCGAAGTCCTGCAGGAGCACTCACGTTCCCCCCTTTGCGAAGGGGGGACAGGGGGGATTTGCCTTGCAAGCGGATTTCTCCCCTACGGTTCCGCGCTCTCTTTCCAGATCCCTTCCCTTGCCGCCGCTTCGAACTCTGCGTCAATTGGGGCGAACGCCTCGATCACCTTCCCTCGCGCATTGGTGAAGCGCATGCCGCGGCAGTGCAGCATCATCCTTGCTGCAGGGATGCCGCCGTAGGCCTCGTCACCGATGATGGGGAATCCGGAGTGGGCCAGGTGCACGCGGATCTGGTGCGTGCGCCCGGTCAAGGGCTTCGCCTCGACCGCGGCCACCCCCGCCCCCTCGCCGACTACCCGGAAAACCGTCTTGGCAGGCTTCCCGTTCAAGGCGACACCGTACTTGAACTTGCTCACCTTCCCAAGCGGCGCGTCCACCTTCCAGTTCTGCTGGTCCGGAGAACCGGAAACGAGCGCCCAGTAGGTCTTCTGCACCTTCCCGTCCTTGAGCAGGTTGGAGATCAGGGTCGCGGCCTGCTTGTGCTTGGGGAAAAACATCACCCCGCTGGTGCCGCGGTCCAGCCTGTGCACCACGCGCGAGGGATCCCTGAGCCCGATGCTCTTCATGTAGCATTCCACCGCGTACTCCACCGTCCCCTTCAGCTGGTACGGCGTGCGCTGGCTGTTGAAGCCTGCCGCCTTGTAGACTGCGAGGAAATCCTTGTCCTCGTAGAGAAGCTCTTCCTTTTTATAGACAAGCTCGATGCAGCGCTCAGCCTCCATGATGCCGAGGGCGATTTCTTCCCCCTCTTTCACGGTGCGCGAGGCTACCCGCACCAGCGTCTGGGAGAGGTAACATCCCCCCCAGTCGATGATGCGCCGGATCTCACCCTTCGAATACTGCGGAAAAAGTGATTTCGCCGCATCGTCCAGCCGTGTCCCTGCCAGTTCTGCATCAACCCTTGCTGTCAGTATCATCCAATATGCCTTTGCGCACGCAGCAGCGCCGCTATCGTCTTCCCGTCAGTGATGCTCCCGTCGGCCGCCATTTCCAGCGCCTTTGCGAGAGGTATCCTGATGCTGGAGATATCCTCGTAATCTTCAGGCTCCGCCTCCCCCTCTGCGAGTCCTGTGGCGAGATAGAGGTGGACCACCTCGTCGAACACCCCAGGCGAGGGATGCAGGATACCGAGCGGGGTGAACTTGTCGGCCCTCAAACCGGTCTCCTCGATCAATTCGCGCGTCGCGCAAGCCGCCGGGTCCTCCCCCTTGGAGAGGCGGCCGGCGGGGATCTCCATCAGGAAGTCGTTTATCGCCGGGCGCAGTTGCCTGATCAGCGTCACGGAGCCGTCGGCGTGCAGCGGCAACACCGCCGCCCCGCCCGGATGGCGCACCACCTGGTAGGTATACCACCCCTGCTCCCCGATCAAGACGTCCATCTGTTCGATGCCCACAACCAAGCCGTTGAAGAGCACTGACCTGTTTTTTGTCTCCATAGTACCCCCCGAAGTTAAATACCATTTCCCCTGCAGGAAGTGAAGGAATTTGAGCTGCAGGGGAGGTGATGCTTAACGTTCTCTAATCGTTAAAAAACGGCCCGTTTTCGCCGTGAAGGGACAGATCCGCGGGTTTATCCGCAAATTTAGTGTGGATAATTGCCCTTCGGTCTGTTATCGTTCATGACTTGTTGTCCAAAATAATCAAGAGGTGGCGTTATGGCACAGGCTAAAGAAGGGGACCGCGTAAAGGTCCATTATACAGGGAGGCTCGATGACGGCTCCATTTTCGATTCCTCCGAATGCGCTGAGGACGATTGCGGCTGCGGGCATGGCCCGATCGAGTTCACTATCGGACAGGGGGAAGTCATTCCTGGATTCGAGGCTGGGGTAAAAGGTCTCTCCGTCGGCGAAAGCAAGACCGTACACATCCCGGTTGCGGATGCCTACGGCGAGAGGATCGAGGAGATGGTTGCGGTGGTTCCCCGCGGCGATCTTCCCCCCGACATGAAGCCTGAGGTCGGGCAGCAGCTCGAGGTGACCCAGGAGGACGGCCAGGTGTTCAGCGTGCTGGTGGTCGAAGTGACCGACGAAACCATCTCCATCGACGCCAACCACCCGCTGGCAGGCCAGCCCCTGAACTTCGAGCTGAAGCTGGTGGAAATCCTCTAGCGGCAGGCGGTTCACGTTAGACACAAAAAACCCCTCCCCGGCAACGAGGAGGGGTTTTTTCATCCCTCAAGTAAGCAGCTTAGTACTTTTAGTTCTCAGCCATGAAGTGGCGCTCGTACAGGTCCTCAAGCTCCTGCAGGTGGCGCGACTCGTCAGCCAGCATCTTCTTGAAGAGCGCCGACATGGGAGCCCCTTCGCACCCCTTGGACATCCTCTGGTAGAAGTCGATCGACCCTTTCTCCAGGTGGATGGCGTAGGCCAGCGCCTCGCGCGCGTCGGATTCGGGGCGGAGTTCGCGCTTGGCAAGCACGTAATCGAGGTTCATGGTCGGCACCGGCTGGTGCAGACTCTCTCCCCCTTTCATCTCGCCGTCTATCAATGTCTTTTCCAGCTGATGTTTGTGCTCAAGTTCGTCCAGCGCTGCTTCCTTGAAGATCTCGCGGGCTGCCTTGTCCTTCACTATGCGAAGCGCGGACAGGTAAGCCCTGAACCCCTCGTCTTCCATTTTGGTGGCCATATCTATAGCGGCTTCAAATGTGTAACAAACATCGCCCTGTTCAGCCATGGATCGTCTCCTCTAGCGTGTGATTTGAAAGGTTTTTAACACAAGACGCACTTGAGCACAAGTATTTGTATACGATAAGCCGCTCAATGGAGTTTTGGACAACTTTTTGATACACTTGGGGCTGCGGAAAAGGCTTCAAAGGGAGGGGCTATGAGAGTATTTCTGGCCGGCGGAACCGGCTTTGTGGGGGGGCACGTGAGACAGGCCCTGCTTCAACGCGGCCACAGCATACGGCTTTTGGTGCACCGCAAAGGGGCGGGCGAAAAGGTCGCCGGCATAGAGGAGATCGAGGGTGACGCAACCGTTGCCGAGAGCCTGGTCGACGCCGTCAAGGGATGCGACGCCACCATCAACCTGATCGGCATCATCCGCGAATTCCCCGGGCGCGGCATCACCTTTCAGCGGCTTCACGTCGAAGCCACCCGCAACATCCTCCAGGCTGCGGAGAAAAACGGCGTCAAGCGCCACCTCCAGATGTCCGCCCTCGGCACCCGCGCCAACAGCGAAGCACGATATTTCCAAAGCAAGTTCGAGGCGGAAGAGGCGGTGCGCGCCTCCGGCCTCGACTACACCATCTTCCGTCCCTCCATCATCTTCGGTCCGAAAGACGACTTCATCAACCAGCTGGCCGGACTCCTCAGGGTCTTGCCGGCCATGCCGGTCATAGGCGACGGCGAATACCAGCTGCAGCCCATAGCCGGGGACGACGTGGCGCGCTGCTTCGCCGAGGCCCTGGAGAAGCCGGAGACCATAGGCGAGACCTTCGAGCTCTGCGGCACCGACCGGTTGAGCTACAACGAGCTCCTCGACACCATAGGGCGGGTTATGGGAAAGAGCCGTGTGCTTAAAATCAAGAATCCGCTGGCGCTGATGCGCATGGTGGTGCCGCTTTTCGAGGGCTTTCCCTTCTTCCCCGTCACCTCCGACCAGATCACCATGCTGGTTCAAGGTAACATCTGTGACGGCGGCTGGCGCAGGGTGTTCACCTTCCAACCGACCCGCCTCGAACCTGGCATCCGCAGCTACCTCAAGCCCTAGTATAAAACCCCAAATCGTTCACCACAGAGGACACAGAGGGTCACAGAGGAAAAACAAAACCTCCGTGTCCTCCGTGTACCTCCGAGACCTCTGTGTTCCGCCTTACGGTTTTTGACTCCGGAAGCTGTTTCACGTATAGTGGGGCACCTTTTGGGGAAGGAGAGGTATGTATGGGTGAGACAGTAAGGTTTGGCATCTCCATGGACGACCAGTTGCTGGAGAGCTTCGACAGGCTCATCGAGCAGAAAGGTTACGCCAACCGCTCCGAGGCGATCCGCGACCTGATCCGAGCGGCTCAGGTGGAGCTCGACTGGGAGGAAGGGGAAAAGGAAGGGGTCGGCACCGTGACCCTCGTCTACAACCACCACGTCCGCGATCTTTCCGACAAGCTGACCGAGCACCAGCACGCGTATCACGACCAGATCATATCCGCGCTGCACGTCCATCTCGACGCCCACAACTGTCTCGAAGTGCTGGTGGTGCGTGGCAAGGCGCGAGACGTGCGCAGGATTGCCGACGAGCTGATAGGTGTCAAGGGAGTGAAGCATGGCAAGCTGGTCATGACCACCACCGGAGAAGGGCTGCACTGACGAGCAAGAATCTCCGCCAACAATGGCACTTTCCCAAGGCGCGGCTATCGCGCCCCCTGCGAACGGTGCAATTACGTTCCCCCCTTTGCGACAGCTCTGCGCGCCGTAGCGCTTCGGTCCGCGAAGGCGGGAGGGGGGCAGGGGGGATTTGACTCTGAGATCTGCCGCTAACCTCGCAGAAGTCCAGCTAGAATTGAGCTACTATGCAGCAAAGGAACAAGATGCAAAAAGACGATCATTACTGGATGGGAAAGGCAATAGCGCAGGCGAGAAGGGCCGAGGCGATAGGCGAGGTCCCGATAGGCGCCGTGGTGGTAAAGGACGGCGTCGTGATCTCACGCGGGCACAACCTTCGGGAGAGCAAGCAGGACCCGGCGGCGCACGCCGAGATGATCGCCATCCGCAAGGCTGCAAAGAAGCTTTCCAGTTGGCGCCTCACCGGTGCGACCTTATACGTGACCCTGGAGCCCTGCACCATGTGCATGGGAGCTGTCATCCTTTCCCGCCTGGACCGGGTCGTTTTCGGGAGCTACGACCCCAAAGGAGGCGCCGCCGGCTCTCTCTACGACCTTTCCGACGACAAGAGGCTGAACCATAGCGTCGTTCTCACCCCCGGCGTGCGGGGGGAGGAAACCTCATCCATGCTGTCCCGCTTTTTTGCCGAACTTAGGGCCAAAAAAAAGAACGTAAAAACCCCCTCGCCCAACCTCGAAAAGCCTTAAATATTCTTTTGTCCCTGCCGAATAGGAAAGACGGAAGAATTTTTTAGCTTGAAGAAGGGCGCCTATGCAGACAGACGAAATAACCCCTATTGCCGTCATGGCAACACATCACGAAATCACGAGACTTGCAGCCTATACCGAAGAGTTGCTGCAAGCGACCATAGCAACGGAAGAATCTGCCCGGCACAAGCTGTCAGCGGTCTTGCGTGTTTACAGCGAACTGGGAATCATTTGGCGCATATTGTCAGAGATAGACACGCGCGGAGTCATGACCAAGACCCAGCGTCAGTTTCTGCAGGATTTTTACGCAGGGCTCACCTATTGATAGAGAGCCAGGAGGCGGAAAACCAGGGCTTGAATTTCAAATCAAAATAAGGTATATCTTTTCGACGCTCTGCAAAGAGCGGGAAGCGGAATATTCGGAGAGATGTCCGAGTGGTCGATGGTGCCTGACTCGAAATCAGGTGTACCGAAAGGTACCTAGGGTTCGAATCCCTATCTCTCCGCCATTAAAAAACAAAGGGTTATGGCTTTTAGCTGTAACCCTTTTGTTATGCTTAATCCGTCCGTGCAACCTCTTATACAACCTTTAAGCACGAAATGAAATGAAAGAAAAAAAAGGACCTGTGCCCAACACAGACCCTCTCCATATCACGACCCTACCGGCTGCAAACCGAATTTCCTACTCATAGCCTTCTGTGCTTTGCCATCGCCCATAAGGTCCGCCACCCATACATCAATCATGGTTTTGTCGTTCTCCTGGCGGCTGCTCGCCGTCCCCGCCTTGTGTGAAGCATATAGTTATAGGTACGATATAGGTACGGCGGGACCATAGACCACTTCTGCAGCAAAGTTACATAAGCCTGAAAGGTCTGTTTTTTGTTTCAGCTTTAACATTATTGCATCGCCTCAGGTAGGATATGGGGATGATCTGACCGCTATTACTTGGCGACCTTCATGGCGTAAAGTGCAAGGTGAGTGGCCCTTCAGAAAAAATTTAAGGGGGGAAATGGACTAAGTTCTGCAACCGCACTTTATTCTCCTCGATTGCAGTTCTTTCCCTACTCACCACCTTCTCACTCCTATTCTATACTTAGAAGTTCAACCTCAAATATGAGGGTGGCATTCGGCGGTATTGCCTGTCCAGCGCCACGACTTCCGTAGGCTAACTCAGGTGGACAGAAAAGCTTGGCTTTGCCTCCGACCTTCATCATCAGGACCCCCTCGGTCCAACAGGGAATAACATTCGAGAGGGGAAATTTTGTGATCATTTTACTTTTGTATGAACTGTCAAATTCCCTGCCATTGGGCAGGGTGCCACGATAGTCGACTCCTACGATGCTCGATGCCTTAGGCGAGGGGCCGCTCCCTTCCTTTATGGGCTGATACACCATTCCGGATGCTGTCTTTATTGCCCCCTTTTCTCTTGCTGCGTCAGCAATGGTGTCATTAGCCGTAGCCAAGCCGGGAATAGCAATGGCCATCGCAATAACTATGCTCGTCACTCTTTTCATCTTTCCTCCTGCTCTTAAGTCAGAATCTTGCTACGTCAAGCATGCGATGCTATCACCAGACTCCGTTTCCATCAATAATTATGTCTTGCAACCCCACACTCAAATCTAGCCGACCTGAAATGGTTGGGCTTCCCAATCTGCTTGAAACAACTGCTGCAGAAGCGCCCAAAGAAGCATGAGTCCTTCGTTGCAAAGGATCATGAACTGGATGGGATAATCTGTACAGAGCCTCACCTCATCCGTTGCTATACCCCTGAGCAGAATTCGTCCTAGGACGGCGCCTATTACCTTTACGGGGCCCTGGTTGGGGACTGGCGGCGCACGGTCAGTACAGATGAGAAGTTAATCTAGCCCGCAGCACGCTGCACGTATGTGATCAACGCATGTCGCCCACTCGTCGACAGCCGCGCCCTGCCATGTATGAACACCACGACCACGTCTGGCTCGTACCGCACGGCCCAATTGGAGCGAGGGGCGCGCGGAATTCTGGCGCCTGTTGAGTCCAAAATTCCTGTTTGCTTTTCTCGCTGACAGGCAGATAATTACTCTTACCTGCTATGAAGATAATCGGACCGAAAGGATGCCAACCACATCTATCGAATGCGAAAACCTTCAGAAACAGGTAAAGGCTCCCGCTCCACCAGCCATCGGTCCTAAAAAAACCAACGGCTGAGCGTAGACACTGCTAGCATTAAAAACGCTGCTCTGCCGCCGGGAGTCACCGAAACTGCTTTGGTCAGAGACCGCACTTAGACTTGCTAAAAACAAGTCCAAGTACAGCGGCAACCTCCCAAAGCAGTTTCTTTTTTGTGCCCTCCATCAATTATGCCGACGTCTTAACACTAGAACCTACCCCTTATGAAACCTTGGTGGCTTATTTCCCACCCGCATCCAACCTCTTACATCATCTGCTCCACCTTGTTTTACGCCCCAAAGGACCGCACCTGAGCGCGGCCCTAAGCGTAAAAAAGGGCCTGTGTTCAATACAGACCCTTGAATCGCCAGCAGAACGGTCATTTCTCGGGGCGCTCGATCAGACTCTGGACAACAAATACAGGATTTTCGGGAAGGTCCGCCTCGGGGATCTTGTCAAACCTGCGAAGGGATTATCCAACAGTAAGCGAGTTGGTGTGCGGAACAAAGTGAACCAGAAGCATGTGGACTTTGTTGTCTGCACTGCAACGGATCTTGCGGTAGTCGGTGTGATAGAACTCGATGACCAGTCGCATGAACGGGAAGATCGTACGGAAAGGGATGCCCTGGTTGATCATGCGTTGAGCTGTGCTGGCATTCCGATTGCTCGATTCTCAGTGAAAAAAGGGTATCAGATTCAAGAGCTCAGGATCAAGTTGGCCGAGGCTTTTAAACTCACCATGCACGTACCCGCACCCACGCTAGCCAACTCTCAGGAGCCGAGTCCATCAAGACAAACGAACAGGGCCCGACACCGATAGCCGCGCAGCCAGAAGCAGAGACGTCACCGAAATGCGGAAGATGTGGTGCGAGCATGGTACGGCGACAGGCCAAGAATGGCCCCCATGCCGGGAAGCTCTTCTGGGCCTGCTCGACGTTTCCGAAGTGCCGTCAGGTCATTGAAATGGGAAGCCCGGGGGGGGGTGTTATAAGTTCATAACAATCAACAGGAGAAACTTATACTCTTTATACGCGTCCCCTGCCCCCCCACTACCAAAGTAGTGCAATATGTCGTCGTAGTCCTCCTCAACTCGCTCCGACTTTTACCACTGAAAGCGAAGGCCCCACTATCAGCTAAGCATCGCGCTTCTTTCCGCCCGGTCATGACTGGGGGCAACGCCGGCAACTCCTTCCGCAAGTTGAGATTCTTTCCGCGCATGATAACATTTCGCGTGGACGCACGTGACACACCGTGCCCGACCTCACTCATGCCCAGTGCAGGTATTGTCACAACTCCAGCAGCTATGACTTCCCGGACGTAAGCAGATACTCCACCAGGAGAACCTGAACACTGCAGCATATGATCCCTTGCCCTATGTGAATCTATTGGCGCTTCTCCCGGCAGCGGCATGAACCTCGATAGAAATCCTGCAGGGCAGGGAGGCCAGCTTTGCCGAATTATGGCCAGTGGAAAGTGCAGCCGGCCGTTGTCCACCCTCTCCAGGCGAAGAGCACCCATAGGGCGTTCCCGCACCCCTCTACCCGCATACCCGCCACAGACTTCCGGCTTCTTCCCCGATCCTGCCGCAGCGTGCTGCCCCCTTTCCTCCGTGTCTCCCTTGCTGCGCTCCGCTTGCTCCTGACGGCGTCAAGCGGGAGGCCGCGCACAGGGCTGGGTGTACCATGCTGAGCCTGCTGCAGTCCATTTTCGGGAACCACCGCGAGGGTGCCTATCCCGAATCCCTGGTGAAGGCCGCCATCGAGAGGACGGTGGACTGCACCGACCCCTGGTTGCGTGCAGTTTCAGGGTACAGGAAGAAGCTCCGCCCCTCCGTGATCCGCTCCATCGATTTCGTGGTGTCGCTGGTGAACCGGTTGCCGCCGTCACTGCCGCTCTCCCTGGCCGGATACACGGACGACAAGGTGATGAAGAAGTTTTTCATCTCGCAGGACGACCTGCGCAAGGTACTTGTCACCGACCGCGCGCTGGCCGATTTCCTCGGCGGCGAGGGGAAGGAGTGCCGGAGCGTTTACGCCCTGCTCGGCATGGAGAAGCAGGAGCGGGTGGGGTTCGGCGTCGCGCTCTCGGGCGACATCGTGATCCGCGACGTCCCCCAGGTGACGGTCAGCTTCGACATCCATCGCTTTCTTGACCCTACCTGCGACGAGCGGGAAAACCGGCGCCAGCTCATGCGGCGTGCCTTCGATCACCTGCTCAGCCTCGCCCTGAAACGCCTGGCCGGGCTTAAGTCGGAGCGCAGAGACCTGGAGCGGTGGCGCGCACTGCTGCAGGCGAAGCTCGCCCTGTTAGAGAAGGTGGGGGTCGGCTTCGGTGACGCTACCGACGACATCACCACTTTCGAGGAGAAGCTGGGGCGGATCGAGGCACAGTTGAAAGAACTGGGGGGAGAGGACCGGGTGCTCGATGTGTACCTGGATGTGGTTGTCGACCTGCTTGGGCATCCGGAGCAGTACCTGGTGGGGCAGCAGGAAACCGTTTTGGTGGACAGCATGGGAATCAAGCACGAGGAGCCGGCCGAGGATGTCGTTGAGCTGCCGCTTTTGGTAGCAAGCAACGCCGAGGGGCGCCACCTTGTGGTCTTGCCGGTCATGCTCCAGGTGGCGGAACTCCGGGGGTTGAAAAAGTAGCGCATACCACTTGAGGAGGCCGAAAAATGAGAATCAAACTTTTGACCAGCATACTGCCGGCAATAGCGGCACTCATCCTGGGCGGTTGCGGCGCCAGCAAGCAGGCGCGCGAGGTCGAGGTCAAGAACACCATGCTGTTCAAGCCGGAGATCCTGCAAAGGGGGAGCTCGGGGCAGGCCCTGTACCGTTACGTCAACCCAGGATTCGACATCAGGAGGTACTCCGCGGTCCTGGTAGAGCCGGTGTTGATTGCGAAGGACGGGGAACTCAGCGTCCAGGAGAAGGAGAACTACCAAAAACTGGCCGACAACGCCTACCTCTACCTGACCGAAGCGCTGCAAAAGGAGATCCGGGTGGTCAAGAGGCCTGAAAAGGACACCATGGTCCTGCAGATGGCGATCCGCGACATCGACACGTCGAGCCGGGTGCGGAGCATCACCTCCACCATTTTGCCCATCGGGCTCGCGATAAACGCGGCGAAATACGCAGCCACCGGCAAGCCTAGCGCCGTCGGGGAGATAACTGCCGAATTCAGACTGACCGATGCGGAGAACGGCGAGCTGCTGATTGCAGCACTGGACCGGCGCGTCGGCGGCGCATCGTTGCAGGGGGCTTGGGACACCTGGCACGGCGCGGACGAGGCGATGAAGTTCTGGGCCAGGCGGGCCGCGTACCTCCTGTGCCAGAACCGCGGGGGGACCGGGTGCGTAGCGCCGTGAAAGGCCGGCCCTGACCAAAGACCGGCAAGCTTGGGGACGGCTTGAGGGAGGGTGAGCGATGAGGCAGGTCAAGGCGGCAATTCCGGGGGTTTTAGTGGCAACGCTTTTGTGCGGCGTTTCCCTTGCCTTTTCCGGCTGTGGCAAGAAGGAGAAGCTCGAGCCTGCCACGTCAACCCCGACAGTCTCGGTCATCGTGGTGCAGCCACAAGACGGACCGGTCGTCCTCGAGAAGATAGCGCAGACGCAGAGCTCGCAGATGGTGAACATACAGGCGCGGGTGAACGGGTTCCTGGACCGGTGCCTCTACACCGAGGGGGCCATTGTCGACAAGGGGAAGGTCCTCTTCCAGATCGATCCCAAGCCGTTCCAGGTCCAGGTCGCCCAGGCTCGTGCCGCCCTCTCCCGGCAGGAGGCCGGCCTGAAGGCGGCGCGCCTGAACCTGGAGCGGACCAAGCCGCTGGCCCAGGTGAACGCGCTCTCCAAGAAGGACCTGGACGACGCCACCAGCAGGTTCCAGTCTGAAGCCGCGGCGGTCGAGCAGGCCAAGGCGCAGCTGGACTCCGCGCTCCTCAACCTCTCCTACGCCACCATCACCTCCCCGATTCGGGGCATCACGAGCGCGGCGCAGCAGGCTGAGGGAACCTACATCAGCTCCCAGAACAGCCTGCTCACCACGGTCTCGGCCCTTTCCCCCATCTGGGTCAACTTCAGCATGTCCGAGAACGAGATGCTGAAGTACCGCCAGGAGATCGCCAGCGGCAGGCTGAGGGTACCCTCCGGGGAGAAGTTCCTGGTCGAGGTGGTGCTCCCCGACGGGACGCCGCTGCCGCAGACAGGCCGGATCACCTTCGCCGCCCCCTCCTATAATCCGCAGACCGGGACCTTCCTGATCAGGGCGAGCCTCGACAACCGCAACGGCCACCTCCTCCCGAACCAGTTCGTCCGGGTCAGGCTCAAGGGGGCGCTGCGCCCGCAGGCGATCCTGCTGCCGCAGCGCGCGGTGCAGCAGGGGGCGCAGGGGCACTTCGTCTGGGTGGTGGGCAGGGACGACACCGTCGAGCAGCGCCCGGTTACTGTCGGGGAGTGGCGGGGGAACGAGTGGTACATCTCGGAGGGTATCAAGGGGGGAGAGCGGGTCGTGGTGGATGGCACCCTCGCGCTCAGCGCAGGGAGCAAGGTGCAGTTGCAGCGGTACTCGTCGGGGCGCCCGAACGCCGGGCCCGGGGCCCGCGGCAGGTAAAGGAGACATAACATGTTCTCCAGGTTCTTCATAGAGCGCCCCGTTTTTGCCGCGGTGGTCTCCATCATCATCTGCATCGCGGGGGTGGTGGCGCTCTTCGCCATGCCGGTCGAGCAGTACCCGCCCATCACGCCGGTCCAGGTCACGGTGCAGGCGACATACCCCGGCGCCGACTCGAGGACGCTGGCCGATTCCGTTGCGGCCCCGCTGGAGGCCCAGATCAACGGCATCGACAACATGCTCTACATGTCCTCGACCAGCTCCTCCAGCGGCATGCTCACCATCACCGTCTACTTCGGGCTCAACACCGACCCCGACGTGGCCCAGGTGCAGGTCCAGAACCGGGTGAACCTCGCCGTCCCCCAGCTCCCGGTCGCCGTGACCCAGCAGGGGGTGTCGGTCCAGAAGAAGACCTCCTCCATCATGATGCTGATCTGCATCACCTCCAGGGAGAGCCGCTACTCCAGCGAGTACATCGCCAACTACGCCAACGTCTACGTGCTCGACGCGCTCAAGAGGGTACCTGGGGCGGGGCAGGCGTCGATCATGGGGGTCGCCGACCAGGCGATGCGCATCTGGATGGACCCGGAGCGGATGGCATCGCTGGGCATCACCACCAGCGACATACAGCAGGCGGTTTCCACCCAGAACTCCCAGTTCGGGGCGGGGCAGATCGGCCAGCAGCCGAACGCCGGCGCAGTCCAGATGACCTTTCCGGTGGTGACCCAGCGCCCCTTCACCAGGGCCGAGGAGTACGACAACATCATCCTGCGCGCCAGCCAGGACGGGAGCGCCATCGTCAGGCTCAAGGACGTGGCGCGCGCCGAGGTCGGCCTCAGGCAGTACGTGATGGACAGCAAGCTGAACGGAAGGCCCGCCACCCTGATCGCTATCTACCAGCAGCCGGGGGCGAACGGGCTCAAGGTGTCCCGCGAGATCCGGAACACGCTGGAGGAGATGAAGAAGCGCTTCCCCAGCGGCATCGACTACGTCGTCTCTCTCGACACCACCGAGTTCGTCCGGCTCTCCATCAAGGAGGTACAGGACACCCTGATCGAGGCAATCGTGCTGGTGGTGCTGGTGGTGTTCCTATTCCTGCAGAACTTCCGCGCCACCATCATCTGCGCCATCGCCATCTTCGTCGCCCTCATCGGTTCCTTCCCGGTGATGCTCTCGCTGGGCTTCTCCATCAACCTCCTCACCCTGTTCGGCCTGGTACTCGCCATTGGAATTGTGGTCGACGACGCCATCGTCGTGGTCGAGAACGTGGAACGGAACATGTCCCAGTGCCACCTCTCTCCCAGGGAGGCGACCATCAAGGCGATGGGGGAAGTCACGAGCCCTGTCATCGCCACGGTGCTGGTCATGGGGGCCGTCTTCGTCTCCGCCGCCTTCCTCCCGGGGACCACAGGTCAGCTCTACAAGCAGTTCGCCATCACCATCGCCATATCGGTGGCCATCTCCGGCTTCGTGGCGCTCACCCTCACGCCGGCCCTGAGCAGCCTTTTGCTGCGCCACTCGCCCCCCCCGACCAGGGGGCCCTTCGCCTGGTTCAACCGCCAGTTCGACCGTTTCACCCGGGCCTTCGGCAGGGGGGTGGTCCTGGTCATCAGGCGGATGGCCGTAGCGCTCCTTCTTCTGGTGGTTCTCGTCTACGGGATCGTGCACCTGTTCCGGGCTATCCCCACGAGTTTCGTTCCCAACGAGGACCAGGGGTACGTCATGTCGGCCATCTTCCTTCCCGATGCAGCGAGCCTGGAGCGGACCATGGAGGTCGCCGACCGCGTGGACCGCATCTTCGCCGGGACCCCGGGGGTCGAGAACAGGACCCAGATCTCCGGCTACAGCCTTCTGGACGGGAGCTACAGCACCAACAACGGCACCTTCTTCGTGACGCTGAAACCTTTCGAGGAGCGTTACCAGTCGGTGAAAAAGGCGCTGGCCGAGAACGCGCGCGCGGTGCTGGTGAACGTCTACAAGGAGGCGAAGAAGATCACCACGGCGACCGTCTACCCGGTCGCCCCCCCGGCTGTCCCCGGCATCGGCGTATCGGGGGGCTTCGAGTTCTGGATCCAGGACAAGGAGTCGAGGGAACCGGCGCAACTCGAGCAGGTGACCCGCACCTTCCTGGAAAAGGCGCGCCAGCGCAAGGAACTCTCCGGCCTCAACACCACCTTCAAGGCGACGGCGCAGCAGCTCCGGGTCGAGGTGGACAGGGACAAGGCGAACCTCCTGGAGGTCCCGGTGCAGGACGTCTACAATGCCATCCAGGCGCAGTTCGGCTCACTGACGGCAAGCCAGTTCAACGAGTTCAGCCGGGTCTGGTGGGTGATACTGCAGTCCTCGCCGGAATTCCGCCAGAACCCGGGTGACATCGCCAGGCTCTACACCCGCTCCCGCAATGGCGAGATGGTCCCGCTCTCCGCGGTGATCACCACCAGCTGGGTCACCGGTCCCAACATCCTGCCGCATTTCAACGGCTTCCCGGCAGCCAAGGTGAACGGCAACGCGGCCGAAGGGTTCAGCTCGGGGCAGGCGTTGCAGGCGATGGAGGAGGTGGCAGGCGAGGTGCTGCCGGCGGGGTACTCCTTTGCCTGGTCGGGGCTCGCCTACGAAGAGAAGAGCGCGGGGGGGACCTCGGGGCTCGCCTTCGCCTTCGGCCTCGTCTTCGTGTTCCTGATCCTGGCCGCGCAGTACGAATCCTGGACCCTGCCGGGTTCCATCATGACGGCGGTCCCCTTCGGAGTGCTGGGGGCGCTTCTTTTCAACTGGATGCGCGGCCTGCAAAACGACGTCTACTTCCAGATCGGCCTGTTGGTCCTGGTGGGGCTGGGGGCCAAGAACGCCCTGCTCAGGGTGACCTTCGCGGTCGAGCTGCGCAAACAGGGGAGGTCCCTTCTGGACGCCACCATCGAGGCCGGCGAGCTGCGGCTGCGCCCCATCGTGATGACCTCGCTCGCCTTCATCTGCGGCGTCTTCCCGCTCGCCGTCGCCATGGGGGCGGGTGCCAACGCGCGGCACTCCATCGGCACCGGGATCATCGGCGGGATGATAGGGGAGGCGACCCTCGCCATGCTCTACGTGCCGCTCTTTTTCTACATCTTCGGAAGCTGGAGCGAAAGGAGGAAGAGGGGTAAGCTCCCATCGGGGGAAAAACCCGGCAGCGCCGGTCAGGCACCCCCTTCAGGGGAACCTGGCGAAGAGGGGAAACCCGGGGCCGGCAAGGAGGTGATCTGACATGCGCCACCTGATCTGTCTGGTCACCCTCTGCTGCCTCTCAGGCTGCATGGTCGGCCCCGACTATGTCCGTCCCGATGCGGATGCCCCGGCGAAGTGGCGTTACGCCGCGCCGGAGGGGAAGGAAGCTGCCGCTTTTGCAGGCTCAGGCTGGTGGGAGTCGTTGGGCGACCCGGTGCTGAACGACCTGGTGTCCAGCGCCCTCAGGGAGAACAAGGACCTGCGGCTGGCCGCCGTTCTAGTCGAAGAATTCGCCGCCAAGTACGGCATCGCCAGGGCCGACCTCTTTCCCCAGGCCGGCGCGGGGGCACAATACGCGCGCCAAAAGAACACAGAGCGGGGAGGGAACGCGCTTCCGGCCGGTTATAAGAGTACGCTGGACTCCTTTTCTGCTACCGTCAGCGCCAGCTGGGAACTCGACCTCTGGGGGAGGATCAGGCGCGGTACCGAGGCCGCCCGGGCACAGTACCTCGCCAGTGAGGAGGGGCGGCAGGCCGTGGTCCTCTCGCTGGTCTCCTCGGTGGTGGCCTCCTACGTGAACCTGCGCAACCTCGACCGCCAGTTTGAGATCGGCAGGGAGACCGCCGAATCGAGGCGAAAGACCCTGGAGGTGTTCGATCAGAGGTACCGGGGCGGGGTCATCTCCGAGATAGAGCTGACGCAGACGAAGCTCCTCTACGAGGACTCGCTGGCGGCCCTGCCGCAGTTCGAGAAGGCGGTGGCACAGCAGGAAAACGCGCTCAACCTGCTCCTTGGGCGCAACCCCGGCCCGGTGCCGCGCAGCCGCAGCATCGATCAACTGGGCCCTCCTGAGGTGCCGGCAGGGCTCCCATCGGAACTGCTGGCCCGCCGCCCAGACATCCGGCAGGCCGAGCAGGAACTGGTCGCCGCCAACGCCCAGATCGGCATCGCCCGGGCCGCCTATTTCCCTGCCATCACCCTCACCGGGATGTTCGGGGGGGCGAGCGCGCAGCTCTCAGATCTTTTCACCGGCCCCGCACGGGTCTGGAGCTACTCCGTGCCGGTGAGCGTGCCGGTTTTTACCGCCGGGAAGATCTCCGGGAGCGTGAAGGTGGCAGAAGCGCAGCGAGAGCAGGCCCTGGTCAACTACCGGCAGGTGATCCAGAACGCCTTCAAGGAGGTTGAGGATGCGCTGGTTGACAGGGCCACCAGCGGGGAGCAGCTCGCGGTCAGGAAGAGGGAGCTCGGCGACCTGGAGAAGTACCTCTTTCTTGCCAACATGAGGTACGAGAACGGCTACTCCAGCTACCTCGAGGTGCTGGACGCCGAGCGGAACCTGTTCAGCGGGCAGCTGGCCTACGTGCAGAGCCAGGCGGCGCTTTTGCAGGCGGCCATAAACCTCTACAAGGTGATGGGGGGCGACTGGGTGGAGGATGCTGCCGGCAGGACCGGCAAGGGGGCGGAGCTCCCCCGAACAGCCAGGTAGAGCGGCATGCGCATACCCGCGGAGAGGATCAGGAAATGACCGCTAATAACACCGTTAAGACAGCAGCTTCTTCCCATACGCAAGGGCACGATCCGCGCCGCGGCGTCGGCACCGCGGCCATGAACCGGGCCATCCTCGACCACCTCCACTTCACCATGGCCCGCCTCCCGGCTCTCGCCTCCAGAAACGACTGGTACATGGCCCTCTCCCACGCCGTCCGCGACAGGATGCTCGATGACTGGCTTGCCTCGCTGCATCACTTCAGGAACAAGGAACTGAAGGTGGTCAGCTACCTCTCCGCGGAATTTCTGCTCGGCCCCCACCTTGGGAACAACCTGATCAACACTGGCATGTGGGATGCGGCACGCGACGCGGTGGAGTCGCTGGGACTCAGGCTGGAGGACCTGCTTCGCCAGGAGGAGGAGCCGGGGCTCGGCAACGGCGGCCTCGGCAGGCTGGCGGCCTGCTACCTCGACTCCCTGGCGACCCTGCGCATCCCTTCCATCGGCTACGGGATCCGCTACGAGTTCGGCATCTTCGACCAGCTGATCCGCGACGGGTGGCAGGTGGAGACTGCCGACAAGTGGCTCAAGTTCGGCAACCCCTGGGAGATCTGCCGCTCGGAGATAGCCTACGAGGTGAAGATGGGGGGACACACCGAATACCACCACGACGCCGACGGGCGGCTGGCAATCGTCTGGTTGCCGGTGAAGGTCATCAAGGGGGTGGCCTACGACACCCCAATCGCCGGATACCGCTCGAGGATCACGGGGCTTTTGCGCCTCTGGAAGTCCGAGGCCGTCGAGTCGTTCAACTTCCAGGCCTTCAACGCGGGGGAGTACTACCACGCTGTGGATGAGAAGGTCGTCTCCGAGAGCATCACCAAGGTCCTCTACCCCAACGACGAACCGGGGGTAGGCAAGCTGCTGCGCCTTGCCCAGCAGTACTTCTTCGTCTCCTGCTCACTGCAGGACATGATCCGCGTCCACCTGTTACGCTCGCCACGCCTGGAGGAGTTCGACCAGACCTTCGCCGTGCAGATGAACGACACGCACCCGTCCCTGGCGGTAGCTGAGTTGATGCGCCTGCTGGTCGACGAACACGGCCTGGGCTGGGATGCTGCCTGGAAGGTGACCCGGTCCACCCTGGCCTACACCAACCATACGCTCCTCCCCGAGGCGCTGGAGAAGTGGCCGCTGCAGCTCTTCGCCAACCTGCTGCCTCGGCACCTGGAGATCGTCTACGAGATCAACCGCCGCTTCCTGGACGAGGTTTCCCGGGCGTACCCCGGCGACCAGGCACGGCTGGCCCGCATGTCGCTCATCGAGGAGACGGGGGGTAAATTCGTCAGGATGGCGAACCTGGCATCGGTGGGGAGCCACGCCATCAATGGGGTCGCACATCTGCACACTGAACTCCTCAAGGAGACCGTGCTCGCAGATTTCTACCAGATGACCCCGGAGAAGTTCTGCAACGTCACCAACGGCGTGACCCCAAGAAGGTGGGTGCTGCTAAGCAACCCGGGTCTCGCCTGGCTCATCAGCGAGTCCATAGGTGAGGAGTGGGTCACCGCCCCGGAAAAACTCCGCGAACTGGAGTGTTTCGCCTCCGACCCTTCCTTCCTCTCAGCCTGGCGCGGTGTGAAGGATGCCAACAAGCGGGCGCTCGCCGCGGCGATCCTGGAGCGGACCGGAGTGGCGGTAGATCCGGAGAGCCTTTTCGACATACAGGTGAAACGGATCCACGAGTACAAGCGCCAGCACCTGAACCTGCTCCACATCCTCACCCTCTACCACAGGATCAAGCGGGACCCCGGCGCGCAGATCCCCCCCCGCACCTTCATCTTCGGCGGGAAGGCCGCTCCCGGCTATTTCATGGCCAAGCTGATTATCAAGCTGATCAATTCGGTGGCGGAGGTGGTGAACGCCGACCCCGAGGTTGCCGGTCGCCTGAAGGTGGTTTTCTTCCCGGACTTCAACGTCACCAATGGCCAACTCATCTACCCCGCGGCCGATCTCTCCGAGCAGATCTCCACCTCCGGCAAGGAGGCCTCCGGCACCGGCAACATGAAGTTTTCGCTGAACGGCGCCCTCACCATCGGCACCCTGGACGGAGCGAACGTCGAGATTCGGGAGGAGGTAGGCGAGGAAAACTTCTTCCTCTTCGGCCTCAACGCCACCGAGGTCCAGGCCCTCAAGAAATCCGGGTATCACCCCGGGCGCTTTTACGAGGAAGACTGGGAACTGCGGGAAGCCATCGATGCCGTCCGGTCTGGGCTCTTTTCCCATGGGGACGCAGGGCTGTTCCAGCCGCTCGTCGATCACCTGCTCTACGACGACGAGTACCTGGCCCTGGCCGACTATCGGTCCTACCTCGAGTGCCAGGAGCGCGTCAGCACCGCTTTCCGGCAGAGGGAACTCTGGAGCGTCAAGTCCGTCCTCAACGTGGCTCGCATGGGGAAATTCTCCTCGGACCGTTCCATACGCGAGTACTGTGAAAAGATCTGGAAGGTGCCGATCAGACCACCTTTCCCTCATTGACGCTCATCTTATCTACCAGGAGGAAAACCGTGACCGTCCCCACAGGGGAATAATGTGCGACAAACATCTTGCCCCCCAAAGGTTTTCGTCGGCAAGAACAGTTTAATCCCGGAAACTTGCGGCCCCCATCATTGGCCTTGCGGTCCCTGGTCCCGCTGTCAGGTTCTGTAGCTTCCAACGACGACATAGGCCGCCTGCCCCTACCGCCCCATCCTAGCCAGCCAGTATGCACTTATGGTAAAAACAACCAGCTGACAGAGTGAAATTAGGTTCCTGGGAAGTGAGGACGACCTCACTACTTTCTTGCAACTGGGGACGGCCCCAACAAAAGTGAGGCTTTCTATGAATTGGATCGTTCTTGTTGTCGCGGGTTTGTTCGAGATCGGATGGGCGGTGGGGCTGAAATACACCGAGGGCTTCACCCGTCCCTGGCCGACGGTGGGCACCGTGCTTTCCATGTTGATCAGCCTTGGACTCCTCGGCATCGCGATGAAGCACCTCCCGGTAGGCACCGCCTACGCGGTCTGGGTTGGCGTAGGCGCAGTTGGAACAGCAGCGCTCGGGATTCTCCTGCTGGGCGAACCCGCAAATCCTTTGAGGCTGGTCAGTCTAGGCCTTATCGTCGCAGGCATCATCGGCCTGAAGCTTGCCACCCCAGCCTGAACCTCTCCGCCATATCAGAAGGGGCCGGTCACATGACCGGCCCCTTCGCCCACTCCCTCCAGCACAAAACGTATCCTTCGGCTTCAAGCTTAGTCCCGCGCCTGTGCGAGCTTAGCTCAGTAAGCCGGCGTCGTGAGAACATAAAAAAATCAACACTGTATGAAGTCTGACGATGATGTCAAACAGGAAATTGTCCTTTGGAGGTGCTAGCCCGTTGTTGAGTTGTTTTCTGGTATTGCATTAATTCACTTTTAAAATCATTGAATACCATCCACGTGTGTGATACGTTTTCTATTGTTTCGGAATGCCGTGTAGTATTTAGCTTTCAATACTCCGGCATTCAAATCAAGTTTAAAGGAGGACGTATGAAAAAGATTGTTTCATCGATGCTTATGTGTGCTGCTGTACTCACCATGGCAACTTCAGCAGTTGCCGGAGAAAGAGAGGGGGCGTTCTCTGTTTCTCCGTTCGTTGGTGGTTACACCTTTGATGGAGAGCAACACCTGGAAACCGCCCCTGTCTTTGGGTTACGCTTGGGTTACGACCTGACGAAGAACTGGGGGGTGGAAGCCGTCGCTGATTATCTGGCCACCGAAGGAACACGCAATGACAGGAGTGTCAACGCCTTGTCCTATCGCTTGGACATCCTCTACAACTTCCTGCCGGAAGGACCGCTTGTACCGTACCTTGCGGTGGGCGGTGGCGGGATTACCTATGGGCACGGTCATGAAGGGCTCAAAGTAAGCGACCGTACCACAGATGCAACCATCAATGCCGGTGGTGGACTTAAGTACTTCGTGACCGACTCTGTCGCCTTGCGGGCTGATGCTCGCCAGCTGTTTGTGTTGGAAAGCCCAGACAGTCCCAAGTACAACTGGGAATACACCGCTGGTCTGACCTTCCAGTTTGGCGGCAAGACAGCTCCTGCGCCGGTAGCGGCTCCGAAACCTGCACCAAAACCGGTTGCCGAACCCGTTCCCGTGCAGAAGCCAGCTCCTGTAGTCGCTCCTGTGCCGCCCCCGGCTCCCTCCGCTCCCTCTACCGAAATGACGGTTACGCCGAGTTCTATTACAAAAGGCGAAGCCGCTATCTTGACGTGGAGTTCGAGCAACGCCACAAATTGTGAAATACAGCCAGAAGTTGGCTCAGTTCAGCCTCAGGGTACCTTGAGGGTTACTCCTGCTGACAACACTGCATACACCCTTATTTGCAATGGCGCTGGTGGCACCGCTAAGAGCGCAGCCAAAGTTGCGGTAGTTGCACCCGCTCCGGTAGTTGCTCCTGCTCCGGTAGTGGTTCTGCCCCCTGCTTCTGCTCCTACTCCTGCTCAGAAGCTGTGCAGCCCTGCCGTCATAAACATCCAGTTCGATACCAACAAGGCCGACCTTAAGCCCCAGTATCGCGCCGAATTGAAATCTTTAGCTGACTTCTTGAACGAGTTCCCCAATGCCACTGGCGTCATTGAGGGGCATACCGACAACGTAGGTTCTAAAGCCCTCAACATGAAGCTATCCCAGCAGCGTGCGGACACGGTACGTAATTATCTTGTCAAAGAATTGGGGATCGCACCTGAAAGGATAAAAGCTGTTGGATATGGTCCTACAAAACCCATTGCCAGCAACAAGACCAAAGCAGGGAAAGCACAGAATCGCCGTATTGAATCCAACTTCACCTGCAACAAGAACTAGCAATCACCGCTACGGCTGCTAACAGGCAAAACACCCTCTTGGAATTTTTCCAAGAGGGTGTTTTGCTGTGATTCTAATGTTTCATGGCCTCTAACCTTGAGTGCGGTGTACTTAATGCACCCCACCCAGCATAAGCGTTGATACCATTGCGAACATGAACGAGAACGTCAGCACTAAAATGACCGCCGCTATGATACCCAGTGTAATTGCCCAACTGTGGACGCCCCCAATCTGATGGAGTGCTGGAAACAAGTCCTGTGGCGTCGAATTCCGTTTCAGATCCGAGATCTTCCCCATCACATGCCGGTAGTACAGGTAGTTGCTGACGACTCCAACGGCGATGTGAAGCAGAATGTTGACGCCCGGAACGCAGAAGATCAGGAAGGTGATCGCCGACTGCCAGTACATTTTCCGGTAAAGCATCCAGACAAAAGTGAACGCGAATGCCGACCAGTTCCATGTGGGAGTGAACGCCTCGGATCCAGCCACAGTGAACTTTTTGAACTCGGTATTGTAATAGTCGCAGTTCTTGCCGACGAATGTCCTTACTTCCTCGTCACCGACAGCATCGATTGAGAATCCAAATGGTGGGGTATTTAGCATTGAACCGCAGTAGCGGCATTTGATGGCTTCATCCTGAATAGTTTCCTTGCAATATGGACATATCATGTTCGGTCCTCCCCTGAACGTCATCTATATTTTTGAACGCCTGCTCGAATATTCTCGGCGGGATGGACCTACACCCAAAAGGGTGCTCCGACCGCCCCGGCGTGGTCTCCCATCGACTACGATTCACTGCGGCCGCTTCAATTTTATTTAGTGCGCCGGAAGCCGCAGAGGAGCTTGGCGATCCGGTCCTGGAACTCGCGGGCCTGCCCGCCGAAGACGGCATAGTTCTGGATCATGATGGAAAAGGCGAGCGGCTCGCCGTCGGCGCTGGTGGCGTACCCGGCCAGGGAGGAGAGCCCTTTCATGTTTCCCGTTTTCCCCCGCAACTTCCCTTCGGCGCAACTTCCCTTCATGCGGTTCTTCAAAGTCCCATCTTTTCCGGCTACCGGAAGTGATTCCTGAAAGACCCGGTACAGCAGCGGATCGCGGTAAATGGCTCGCAGCGTCTGGATCATGGTTTCCGCACTGGAAAGGTTGTAGCGCGAGAGACCGGAGCCGTCTGCGACCACCACGTTGCCCTTGGCTATCCCCTGCTTCTCCAGGTATCCGCGCACCACAACGCTCCCCGCCTCTGCCGATCCCGGCTTTCCGGTGGCGTGCAGGCCAAGCAGTTTCAAAAGGCTCTCGGCTGTCACGTTGTCGCTGGTCTTCAGCGCGAACCGGACCAGTTCCTCAAGGCGGCGGGAGGTGCGCGCCACCTCGGTTGCTCCCGCAGGAGCTGGTGCCGTGGTCATGGTGGTCACCTTGATCCCCTGCGCACGAAGCGCATCCCGGAACAGGGCGAGCGCCATGAGCTCCGGCCGCCAGACGCTGGCCTGTCTTACCACCGGCGAGCTCCCCGTCGCTATCGCTCCGGTCACCGTGACCACGTTCTCCCGCTCGCCGGGGCGCCTGGATGCCTGGATGCTGTTCGGGTCGCCGGAGCCGCCGGTCCTGGCAAGGTTTTCCAGGGTGTAATAGGGGGTGCGAGGCTCGGCGCTGACAACGGCCGGTGCACCCGCCTTCGGGCCGGGCTGCACCAGCACCGATACAGCATTGTGGTTCACCGACAGGGGGGAGATCATCATCTCGTCGTCGTCCCACATCCATCCCATGCCCCGGTAGAGGTCGTCAAAGCAGGAGAGATCGGCGGCCAGGGCGTATTCCTTTCCCTTTTCCATCTTCTGGGCAGCAGCCGAGGCCAAAGCAGTCAGGTCCGCAGCGGAGAGGAGGCTGTCGCCGCAACCCTTGAGGTAGATCCTCGCTGCGGCCGCATCGAGCGCAACGGTGGTGGCGACCTCGCGCTCCGGCCCCAGGACGGACAAGGCTGCTGCCGCGGTGAAAACCTTTTGGGTGGAGGCGGGGACCAGCAGAAGTCGCGGGTTGAACTCGTAGATGGTGTCGCCGTGCGTAAGCGAGACCACCTTGATACCCGCAGTGGTCGCAGGCAGGAAATCCCGGGACAGGATGCCGTCGATCTCCTTCTTCAGGTGAGCGGTGGAATCGCCGGGGACGCCGGATTCGGCTCGTACAGGGGGAGCAGTTGGTCCGGCAAAGGCGGCGACAGGCGAACCGGCGGCGATAATGAGCAACGAAAGCACAACCCGTACGGTCTTGCAGAGATGCGACATGGCTTTACGCCTCCTCAGGTAAAGAAAACAGCCGGTCATAGCTTTGTTCATGCTTGAAAGGCCTAAAAGATAGAGCTAAGTGTTCAGGCGAGTCAAGGAACTTCGGCAGTTACGACGCGGCGGCAATGTCTGCCGGACGGCAAGGCATCTTTTGCGATCAAGATGCCATTCCCGCAGCCGGCAATGGCATCTCCGACAAACTTTTTGCCTATTCTGCTCCGAGTAATGCATTTCCCGCGACAACTTTTACCTTCCCCGAAGCAGAGAAGGCAATTCCCGTTCAACTTTTTACCTTTTTTGCCCGGCGAATGCACTTTACATGGCCGGAAATGCCATTTTCAGCGCCGGAAAGTATTCCCCCGGCGAAAAATTGCCAATTCCGAGGCTGCAAATAGCAAAACTTCGGCGGAAGATGCATTCTTCCTGTTTAGTTTTGACTTTTTACTGCGGGAGTTGGCTTTAGAGGGGAGGGACTTGACTTCCTTTGTCGCAAGAGGGGCATCTTGGGGGGAAAGATCTCTACCGGCTGCCGAGTTTCTGCCGCGGGAATAAAAACGCGGCTGCATCGGACGATGCAACCGCGTCAGGTTTCACTTAAAGGTGACTGTCAGCTGACGACAACGGTGGCAACGTCTGACCAAGGCCCGTTACCTTCCGAATTCTTGAACCTAGCCCTTAGGTGGTACCTTCTCACGGGCTCCAGTCCTTCCACATGGAATTTACAGGTGAAATAATAGTCGACGATCCTCCACGACGCTTCATCGGTGGGATCCCCTTCCGTTATCTGCAACTCCACGCTTCCTTTTTTGCCAATGCCATTGTTCACTTGGATCACCATGGCACCCGATTTCTCAGCGTCGTCTTTGGCAATTAATTTTTCCACTTTTCCAGGGAGCTTCCGGTTTCTGGAATAAGTCTTATGTTTGATTTCCAGTCCGAGGTTCTCCAGGAGGCTTGGGTCGTTTATGTGAGTTGAGTACATAGTGATATACTGCACAGCGAAGTTGACAGTCTTAACGGTCTCTTCCCGCACGGCTATCCTCTCTTCTTCTTTCGTTTTACCCGAACCGGGTAAGTTGACCACTTCCTCCAACCTGTCGGCGTGCTCCCGGAACTGCTTCCCTCCGGGTATCCACGGTGGGAGCTCGGTTTTGTAGGCATCGAGGTTGTCTAGTATATTGGCCATATGCCTCACCCTTAAGATGAGGTCGCCATCGGTGTCGTCTTTGAAGCTCGTTTGCAGGATAAAGTTCATTATGCCTCCCCTCGTGTTCGCAGGCGTTGGTGTTATCTGTGTCTGAGAAAAATTAACATCAACCAATGTATCGTCAAGCGGAGAAAACATTTAATCATCTTATCGGGCGCCTCGCGGCGGTTTGCTGCGCTACCAGGATGGCTGCGGAGAAGGTTCCGTGGTCTATCGGTCACCGTAATGAATTTATTTTATTTCCGCTAGATTTATGCTAGTTTCCCGACAGCCCACCCATGCACATAGAGTTGCCAGGAGACGCGATGGATCTGTTCGGGGAACTCAAAGCTGCAGCAGTCAGCAAAAACGAAGAGGGTGATTTTCCGGACTGGCTTCTTGCAGGAGTGCTCGAGGTGGCGAATGCGCCTGAGCTGCATGGACACCGGCATGAACTGGTTGAGTTGCTGCTTGCCCAGGTTCGCGATTACGACGCCTATGCGGGTGCCGGTTGCTTCGATGCGTCGGTGACCGCCGAAACCATAGATCGAACCCTCCGCCTGATTCGCCGGCAGTAGAATAAATCTCACCTGGAGAACCACCAGATGGCTCGACCAACCTGCCGCTTCTTCCTCATTGTTTTCTGCCTCGCCATCCTTTGTTGGGGGTGCGACAGGAAGATGCTGAAGGTGGGCGAGGAGCCTCCACCGGTCTCCGGAAGGGACATCAACGGCAACACCGTCTCCCTTGAGGCCCTCAAGGGGAAGGTGGTCGTGCTTTTTTTCTGGACCAATTCCTGCTGCGGCGACACCCTGAAACAGGACCTTGAGCCGGTCTTTCGCAGAAACAGGGACAAGGGCGTTGCGGTCATAGCAATAAATGTGCTCGACGAGGAAAAAGAAGTGGCTTCCATAGCGGCAACCAGCGGGCTCTCGGTCCCGATACTGGTCGATGGGGGTTCCACCTTGGCGAAGGACTTCATGGTCTTTTCCTTCCCGACGGCGTTCATACTGGACAGAAACGGTATTCTGAGGCAGAAGGTGCTTGGACAGATCCCGGCGTCCAAGCTCGAGAAGCTAATCCAGCAGGTCGACCAGGGAGGAGGCGCCAGATGAAAGCATTCAGAGGATTTATCATCGTCAGCATGCTCGTTGCCTCAATCGCCGGGATTGCCCTGGCCGCATCCCCTGATGTCGACATGTACCCGACCTGCAACTACTGTGGGATGGACAGGGCAAAGTTCGGCCATAGCAGAATGCTCATCGAATACGGCGACGGCTCCTCCGTGGCGACCTGCAGCCTTCACTGTGCGGCCGTCGATCTTGCCGTAAATATAGACAGGACCCCGTTGCACATCTACGTGGGCGATTACGGCAGCAAAAGCCTCATCGACGCTGAAACCGCGTCCTGGGTCATCGGAGGGAGCCGCCAGGGGGTGATGTCCGCCAATGCCAAATGGGCCTTCGAAACCAAGGAAGGGGCGGAACGCTTTGTAAAGGAAAACGGCGGTAAGCTCGCCACTTTCGAGGAGTCAGTGAGCGCCGCTTACCTTGACATGTACAAGGACACGAAGGCGATCAGGGAAAGGCGCAAAGCCAAGCGAGGGGCGAGCGGGGGACCCAGATGATCCGCCGCTTCCTTAACTACCTGTCCGTCTGCCTCGCGCCGTTCCTGGTCGCGGCGCTGGGGTTGGCGGCCACGATCAGGTCGGACAAGGTGGGGCCAAAGGACAGGTGCCCCGTCTGCGGGATGTTCGTTGCGAAATATCCCGACTTCGCCGCCCAGGTCAAGTTCCACGATGGCCAAGTCTTCCACTTCGACGGCGCCAAAGACATGTTCATGTTCTATTTCAACGTTGCCCGCTATGCACCGGGCCTCCATGCCTCTGACGTTTCGGCCGTCTATGTGACCAACTACTACGAGCTGAACCTGATCGACGGGAAAAAGGCGCTGTACGTCGCGGGGAGCGACGTGTACGGCCCGATGGGACGCGAACTGATACCCTTTGCCAACAGGTCGGAGGCAGAGGACTTCCTGAAGGACCATGAGGGGAAACACCTGTTCAGGTTCCAGGACGTGACGCCTGCGGTGCTCTCCCTGCTTGAGCGATGACCTGCCGAAAATCAGCACTTTTCCTGAACGCAGTTGCCTTTCTCGCCTTGATCCTGGCGGGCCTGCTGGTACATGCCCGGCAGCGAGCCAACTCCGCAGCCCCGGTCGTTGCTGCCAACGCGCTGTTGGCGAGACAGTTGCAATTGACCGACCTCTGTGTCTTTACCGAGACCGGCTATACCAGAAACCCCGGCATCACCGGCACGGCGTCGGCTTTCCAGGACTCCCCCCTGTCACTTGAGCACTTCCCCAGCGGCACGCTGATGCAGCCCCCCCCGCACCTGTTTGGGAGCCCCCGTGATTGAACGCCAGCGCTACATCCTCGACTTCACACTGGCGTCCTTTCTCCGGAGAAAGGGGAAAAATGCCGCCTTGCTGGTTGTCTATACCCTGGTGGTGTTCGCAGTCGCTTCTGTTTTGCTCTTCACCCATGCCTTGCAGCACGAGGCGTCGCTGCTGCTCGAAGACGCCCCTGATATCGTGGTCCAAAACACCCTCGCCGGACGGCCTCATCCGGTCCCGGTGGATTGGCGACACACAATCGGCGCCATCCGCGGCGTCGCCTCGGCAGCGCCTCGGCTTTGGGGATACCGCTACGATAGCGCGTTTGCGGCCAACTACACCCTCCTGGTGCCTGTAGGGGGCGAGTCGCCTGAAGGAAGCATCGACCTGGGCAGCGCCGTTTCCCGTACACGCGGCGCCTATCCCGGCGACATCATCTCCCTTTCAGGGCACGACGGGCTGCCGCATCCCTTCACCATCCGAAAGACGCTCTCCTCCGATTCGCAGCTTTTGACCGCCGACCTCATGGTCCTTTCGGAAAAGGACTTCCGGAAGCTCACCGGTATGCCCGCAGGCCAGGCGACGGATCTCGTTGTGCGGGTGCCTAATCCCCGCGAGCAGCGGACCGTAGCGGAGAAGATCACCCGTCTTTTCCCCGGTGCGCGTCCCATCTTGCGCGAGGAGATGCGGCGGACCTACGACGCCATATATGGCTGGCGCTCTTCGCTGCTGCTGGTCATCTTCAGCGGGGCGGGTCTCGCCTTCTTCATCTTCGCCTGGGACAAGGCTACGGGGATCTCCGCCGAGGAGAGAAGAGAGATAGGCATCCTGAAGGCAGTCGGGTGGGACACGTCCGACGTGTTGCTAATGAAGTTCTGGGAGGGGATCGTCGTTTCGCTCTCGGCTTTCCTCGCCGGAAGCATCCTCGCCTACCTCCATGTCTTTTTCTTTTCCTCCGCGCTTTTCCTCCCGGTCCTGAAAGGATGGTCGACCCTCTACCCCAGTTTCAGGCTCCAGCCATCCGTCGATCTCCGGCAGCTCGCGGCGCTCTTCTTCCTGACGGTGGTCCCCTATACCGTCGCTGTCATAATCCCTTCCTGGCGTGCCGCAACAATCGACCCAGATGTGGTGATGAGGTGAAGGCCTTATGATTTCCGTTCAGAACGTGATGAAGGTATTCAACGGCGGTCGACCGAACGAACTGTGCGCGCTCCGGGAGGTAAGCCTCGAAATGGGGCTTGATCAGGCCACGGCACTGGTTGGGCCCAGCGGTTCGGGAAAGACGACGCTCCTCTCCTTGATCGGGTGTATGGCCCGCCCCACATCCGGCCGGATCTTCGTAAAGGAAGAGGAGATCACCAGCCTGCCGGAGCGGTTTCTCACCAGAATCCGGAGATCGACTTTCGGGTTCGTCTTTCAGCGCCACAACCTGATCAACGGCATATCCGTGCTGGAGAATGTCATGGCGCCCGCCTACCCGGAAGGGGAGCCTTTTTGCCTGCTCAGGCAAAGGGCCCTCGATATCCTGGAGCGGTTGGACCTGAAGCGGCGCGCCGAGGCCAAGGTTGAGTGGCTTTCCGGAGGGGAGGCACAGAGGGTGGCGATCGCGCGCGCCATGATCAACAGCCCGGCCGTCATCATAGCCGACGAGCCTACTGCGCACCTTGACACGAAGCTTTCCTGCGACTTCATGGCACTTATGAAGGAGGTGAAGGAGGCAGGGACCGCGGTTATCCTCGCCAGCCACGACCCCGTCGTCTACGGCTGCGATTTCATCGACCGGGTAGTGGAGATGCGTGACGGCCGGATCGTGACCGGGAGTATGGATACGTGACACTCGCCCCGGGAATAGTCGCCCTGCAGGTCTGCTCTTTCCTGGTGAGCGCGATGCTGCTCGTCGCGGCAAAAGAAGGAACAGCGATCATCCGCCACTGGGACCTCGCCAGCGGAAGCGAACTGCAGCTCGCCCTTGAGCGGCGGACCTATCTCATCTCTACCATCGTCGCTGTATTCCTGCCGTTGCAACTCCTCTCCCTGTTTTTGTTCATAGGGACCGTCGACGGCATCAGTCATCTCTTCACCGGCGCCATGTGCGCGGCCGGTGCCTTGAAGGTGAACGCTTTCGGATACCCCGCGTTGCTCTTGAAGGTTGTGACTTTCCTGCTGGCAGGGATCTGGCTCATCCTGAACCATGCCGACAACGAAGGGCGCGACTACCCCTTGATCCGGGTGAAGTACTGGCTGCTGTTGCTGATGGTCCCTTTGATCCTCGCCGAAACCACAACGCAGGGCGTCTATTTCTGGAGGCTCAACCCCGACATCATCACCTCGTGCTGCGGCAGTCTCTTCAGCAAGGGTTCGAAGACCCTGGCTTCCGGCATTGTCTCCGCGCCTGCGGCTCCCATGGCGCTCTCCTTCTTTGGCGTAATGGCCGCGACGCTTGCATCCGGAGCATGGTTCCTGGTGACGAAAAGGGGTGGCTATCTTTTCGGCGGCATGAGCGGGATCGCCTTCCCGACCGCCATCGCCTCGGTCATCTCTTTCATCTCCCCCTACATTTACGAGCTCCCCTCGCACCACTGCCCGTTTTGCCTGCTCCAAAGGGAGTACCACTTCATCGGATACGTGCTGTACGCACTTTTACTGGCGGGGACGGTAGCCGGCACCGGTGTGGGGATGCTCAACAGGTACAGGGAAGTTCCGAGCATCAAGGGGCCGCTATTGCAGATGCAGAAGAAGCTGGCAGTTGTCGCCCTGGCCTCTTTCGCGTCGGCGGCGCTCGTCGTTATCTGTAAGATGGTCTTTTCGACGTTGAGGCTGTTGACCTAGCAGGCGAAGCTACCTGACTACCACGCTATTCACGGAAAGTCTCCGGTTCTCAAAAGTAAGCCCTCTTTCAGCACTGCCCATTGTGGCACTGATATGCAGATGCGGTTCTAGCGTGTTGCCGGAATTCCCGACGCTGCCGACAACCTCCCCGGCAGAAACCACCTGACCGGCCTTCACCGCTATGGTGCCGCGTTTCAAATGCGCCAACAGGACGTCCGTGTCGCCGCACTTCAAAACCAGGTGGTTCCCCGCGGGATGCTCCGCATCCGGAGTTCCGGGGGGGTGATCCTGCACCCCGTCCTGAACGAAGGAAACTGTTCCCGCGCAGGGGCTGCGCAATCTCTCCCCGAAAATTTCATAAGCAGCCAAGGACTGAGGAGCAATGCCGCGGGCCCGATTCCCGATCGCGTTCAACTTGACGATGTCAAAGGCAAGCGTGGTTCCTCCTGCAGCATGGAAGGGGTTGGTGATAGGGCTGCTTCCCCCCTGGAGCACGTAGTAGCTACCTGAAGCTAGAGGGAATGAGAGGTTGAGGGGCTTTCCCGGTTGCTGAAATGCTGCAATGGCCAAAAGATCCAGCAGCACAAACAGAAGAAGAGAAAGAAGGGAAAGTGAAACGCGCAACATGCTCCACTGTCTGGCCGTATCCGCAAACCTGGTCCGACGACTTGTGTAAAGAAGTGCAAGGGCAAAGAGGGCAAGGGAAACGTAACGGAGATAGTAACTTGTGAAGGCCCAAGGGGCTGCCAGGAATGCAAAAGCGACGACGCTGCCACAGCTTGCGGCGGATATCCCCCACTGAAGCCGATTCCGATACTCACCCCTGAGCAGCCATACCAATGCCGCAGCAACGAGGCTTGGGGGGAAAAGCGCGAAAAGGTACTGAAGAAAAGAGTTCATGGCTCTGATCGGTTGGCGTCCGGCGGCAGAAGAAGCGTCGAGTCCCCCTTCTGGAGGATTAGGTCCGATTTCTTCCCGTTGGAAATTTTGACACGAAAGTCAGGTCCTCTCATCGATCCTCACCTTTACCGTCAGCAGATGGGCCATCCGCCCTGCTGCAGCCACTTTGCAGAGGTAGTGATAGAGGGGGGCGATGGTCTCGAAGCCGGATATCAAATCCGTGATCAACGCCTTACCAATCACGCTGTCTTCGACTCGTTGGTTGCAGGCGAGATAAATGCTTTTTCTGTTGTACCAGTCATCAAGTTCCGCAGGGATGCCTGGTTTCAAGGGGCGTTTGTACCTGTCGCCCTCAATTTCAAACACGTTCTGCTTCGGGAAGAATGAAGTTGCTGAACGAAATTTAGCAGGATTCGAATCCAGGGCTTTCCTGAACCTGTCCATGGTCACCCGGCTGGCGCTGTAAAAACCCATGCCGTAACGGTACCAATCTGGTGAGATCTCAAAGAAGTATGCCGGGTAGTCTTTCCACTCAATCCTTGGCCTTTTGAACGTAATCCAATGACTCGTCTTGTATGGGGACTTGTCTCTTGAAAAGCGCGTATCGCGATAAATCCGGGAAATGGTCCTGTTCAAGGCTGGAGTCACTTCCAAATCAGCATCGATGCCCTGCATGAAGGGGCCCAAACCAGCCGCCAATGACTGCAACGGTTTCAGGACATGCTCCTGGTAATCCGCTTTGTGAAGCTCGAACCATTGTTTGTTGTTGTTGTCGCTCAGATTCGTGAGAAATTGAAACATTGCGGAAGAAAATCCTGCAAATTTTCCCATCGTTTAAGTGCCCTCGGAATTTTGGAGTTGTCATGGACTTCCGCTCTTTTGGCTGCCGCAGAGTGGCACGCAGATTAGCATGTTTAGTTAAAAAACATCAATATAAATCGATGCCCCCCTCTACGGCAAAGCGGTTGTCGCCATGCACCACAACGTGCTATAAACTGAATCGCATCTGAACCACGGGACTTCCTGTGGTTTTTCTTTTTAGATACAGGAGTTCCACCTATGTCATTTGCCACTCTTGGCCTGCATCCCGAACTGTTGAGTGCAATCGCGGCACAGCCGGGATTCAAGCGTCCATACCCGATTCAGAGCAAGGCCATCCCTGCCGTTTTAAAGGGAAAGGATCTGATTGCCGTCGCCAAGACCGGTTCGGGCAAGACGGCCAGCTTCATACTGCCGCTGCTGCAACTCATCCATTGCCAGGGTGCGGACGAGCGGCGCAGGCTCAGGGCGTTGATCCTTGTGCCGACGCGCGAACTCGCCGCCCAGATCGAGGGGGTCGCGAGACAGCTCGGGAGCCATCTGAACCCCAGGGTCAAGACCGGGGCGGTCTTCGGCGGGGTGGCCATCAACCCCCAGATGATCCAACTGAAGGGGATCGAGCTGCTCATCGCCACTCCCGGCCGCCTGCTCGAACTCGTTGCCAAAAACAGTGTGCAGCTTTCCTCCGTCGCCACATTGGTGCTTGATGAGGCTGACCGGCTCTACGCTGAAGACTTTCAAGACGAACTGAGGGAGATCCTTGCGCTTCTCCCGGCAAAACGGCAAAACCTTCTCTTTTCAGCCACCTTCCCCCCGGAAGTGGAGCGACTGGCGGCGAGCCTGTTGACCGACCCGATGCGGATCGAAATCGAGGCTGAGTCGTCCGAACCCGAGCTTATTACCCAGCAGATTTATCTGGTGGATTCCAGCCGCAAGGGCCCACTGCTCAGGTTCCTCGTCAAAAGCGGCGACTGGAAGCAGGTGCTGGTCTTCACTTCGTCGCAGAAGCGGGCCGACAACGTAGCGAGAAAGCTGGTCGCCAACGGGATCAGCGCGTCCACATTTCACAGCGGCATGAGTCAGGGGGGAAGGACCGCCGTCCTGGCCAAGTTCAAAGCCGGCGAGTTGCGGGTGCTCATTGCAACCGACCTGGCGTCGCGCGGGATCGACGTACAGTTTCTTCCCCATGTGGTCAACTACGAACTCCCCCGGTCGCCCATCGATTACCAGCATCGCATAGGGAGAACCGGTCGCGCCGAGACAGCCGGCGTCGCCGTGACCCTGCTCTGCCCCGAAGATCTAGCGCACTTCAAGGTGATCGAGAAACGGCTCGGGCAACGTCTTCCCCGCATCGACACCGCCGAGCTTGACCTCTCCACTTATTAGATTCGCGATTGCGCTTTCTGCTTAAGGTCTGCAGGTGGTGATGCGATTGGAAGGTCGGGCAAAACGGGGAGTGTCGCGTGTCAAGGAGACTCCATTCAGCCCCAAAGTCAGATCCTGATGCGCAGGGCCAATCTTGTGGTACCTTGTTTGGGTCTTCTACCTCAAAAAAAGGATGGTGGCTTCGAGTGACCGACGGCAACGGGAAGAAAGAGACCCTCCAACTGACCCCGCATGATACGCGCTACCTCTTCGTGCTCCCCTTCTCGACGGACCCGGCGCTGGCGCGCCGCTTTCTGGCCCGGGACGGCTACCTGCCGGGGAACATACGCTTCGGCAAGCTGCTGGAGGTGCTGGACAAGGTCGCCGAAAACACGGCGCTGGGCTACGTGAACCAGTTCTATCCCGACGCGCGCGTGGTGACCGCCGCCATCGACAGCATCGTGGTCCGCAACCCGGCGGACACGACGCATGACCTGGTGTTTTCGGCTCAGATAAACCATGTGGGGAAATCTTCCATGGAGGTGGGGATCCGGGTGGAGTGCCTTGGGACCTGTTCGAGCCACCTGGCGAGCTGCTACTTCACCATGGTCGCCCGTTCGGCGGACAACGAGGAGGCAAGGAGCCTCGCGCTCCCCCCGCTCGAATACAGGCTGCAGATAGAGCAGAAAAGGCATCAAAAGGCCGAGTTGCGGCGCCAGTCGTACCGTGAGAGCCTGGCAAAGGCGGAGGAGATGCCTTCGCTCGAGGAATATCTGCTGCTGAAAAAGCTGCACAAGGAACAGGAGTCCAGCGACTTTCACGGCATCCGCGCCGGCGAACTGGTGCTGGAATCGGCACTGCGCGCCTACCCGGAGCAGGAGAACGTGCCGAAGACTATCTTCGGGGGATACCTGATACGCAAGGCTTACGAGCTGGCCGCGCTCGCCGCCGAGATGGTCACCCAGGACCGCGTGGTCCCCTGCCAGGTGAACCGCATCAACTTCAACCAGCCTGTGCTTCTGGGGGACCAGCTGAAGTTCACGGCGCGGGTGGTCTTCACCGGGAAGACCACCATCACCGTGCAGTCGGACATAGAGCGCTTCAGCCGTGAGGCCCACAACAAGGCGCTTTCCAATTCCTGCCTCTTCACCTTCAGAAACGTAGGTGACCAGATGGAGCCAAAGCCTGTACCCTTCATCTACCCGGTGACCTACGCCGAAGACGCGAGGTTCTTGAACGCCTACCGGCAGCGTCTGGACTGAAACAAATCCGCTTTCCTTCCTACAGCTTGAACTGGTGCACCAGCCTTTGCAGCTCTTCAGCCTGCAGGGCCACCCCGGTGGCGGCTTTGGCGGCCTCGTCGATGGCGCTGCTGTTCTGGTGAGCAAGCTCGTTCAGGCTCAGGACGTTGTGGCTGATTTCACGGGTGGTTGAGGTCTGCTCCTCTGCGGCAGTGGCGATCTGGCTTATCTGTTCGGTGACGGCGGTGATGATCTCCAAGATCTCCTGCAGGGACCTGCCGGAAGCGGCTGCGTGGCTGCTTCCCTGCTCCACCTCCACCACGCTCTCTTCCATCGTCTGCACCGCGTCTTTGGTTTCCTTCTGGATCGACTTTATCATCTCCCCTATCTCCTTGGTGGCGCGAGTGGTCCGCTCCGCAAGGGCCCGCACTTCGTCGGCGACCACAGCGAAGCCGCGCCCCTGCTCACCGGCACGGGCCGCTTCGATGGCGGCGTTCAGTGCCAGGAGGTTCGTCTGATCGGCGATGTCTTCAATGGTTCCCACGATGGCACCGATCTGGTCCGAGCGGCTCCCCAGCTGCCCCACGCTGTCGGCGGCGCTCTTGACGCGAGTGGCAATGGCCTGCATCACCGAGATCGACTGTCCGACGATCTCCGCCCCTGCCGAAGCCTTGCTCGACGCCCCTGCCGCGTTGTCGGCGGCGAGGTGGCAGTTGCCGGCGATGTCGGAAGAGGTGGCGGACATCTCCTCGCCGGCTGTCGCCAGAGAGGTCGATTGCGAGGAGAGCGTCGCGATGCTCTCCGACATCCCCCTGGAACTTGCCTGCAGTTCGACGGAAGACGAGGAGAGTTGAACGGCGCTGTCGGACACCTGCGAGATGACGCCGTGCAGCTTGCCGACGAAGGTGTTGAACCACCGGCACAGTTCGCCTATCTCGTTGTCGCCGTGGACGGGGAGGCGCTTGGTCAGATCTCCGTCCCCCTGTGCGATGTCCTTGATGCTGTCCACCACCTCCTTGATCGGCCCGGTGATGGTGCGCGAAACCATGAGGGCCAGCATGACCCCCAGGCCCAGGACCCCCAGCAGGCCGAGCCCGATCGCCAGCCGGACCCTCCCCATGTCTTCGTCCACCTTGTTGATGTAGATGCCGGTCCCGACCACCCATCCCCAGGGCTTGAAGAGCTTGGTGTAGCTCAGCTTCGGTTGCGGCTCGGACTCTTTCGGCTTGAGCTGGCGGTACTCGACGAAGCCGGCACCTTTATCCCCCGAAGCCGCCTTGGTGAACTCGCGGTAGATCAGTTTCCCGTCAGCGTCCTTGAACGAGCTCATGTCCTTCCCTTCGTTCTCGGGGCGGAGAGGGTGTGCTATCAGGCGGTTGTTGAGGTCGCTGATGAAGAAGTATTCCTTGCCGTCGTAGCGCAGGGCCTTGACGTCCAGGGCAGCCCGCTTCTGGGCTTCTTCCTGGGAAAGCGCACCGGCATCGACCTGTTTCTGGTAGTTGGTGAGGATGGTGGAAGCCTCTTCCACAAGGAACCGGACCGAGTCCTTTTTCTCGGTGATCAGCAGCTCCCTGATATAGGGAACCAGGACGAACGTGGCAGCCAGTGCCAGTACCACCCATGACAGCAGAGAAAGGCTCACGATCTTGGAAAATATCCCCCAGTCCTTATAGCTCTTCATGCACAACTCCTTACCCTTCGGTTTTCATTGACGTCAAAGTGTTCGAAACCTCTCTCATCGGAACCTTGCCTCAAAAGTTTAGTCTCAAAAAACAAAGTTGTACTGGGAACCGGCAGGGAAGCTTTGCAGGGATCCTCGGTGCAGGCTACCGCAGCGATTGAGGTCGCCTCCGCGATCTTTTCCTCTTCTTCGGGAGAGGTCTCGACCGTCCTCTCCGTCTTTTCGTCTGCGCTCATGACGCCTCCCGATGGTCGATGGCGGCAGCGAGGGGGGGGCAGCTCCCGTCCGGAACCGGCCGGCGCTGTAGAAGTAACGGCAAGTTACCGGTTACCCTCGCCGGCTCGGCTATCAAGGAAGTTTTGGCTTTTCTTGGGGGAGATTTGCAGGTAAAGTTAGCATCCGTTCAAATAACTATCTCTCGGCAAACAATGGAGGCGACATGAAAAAGGCGCTGGTGACGTACCATTCGCAGTCTGGGAACACGCGCAAGATGGCGCAGCTGATAGCCCACTACCTCCAGTCCCACGGCGTTCAGGCGGACCTGATCCCGGTTCAGGAGGTGGACATCGATACCTTACCCTCCTACGACGGCTTCGTGGTCGGATCTCCCAACTACTTCGGGACCATGGCGTGGCCGGTCAAGAAGTTCATCGACGACAGCATCAAATACTACAAGAAGCTCAACGGCAAGGCGGCGGCCGCCTTCACCTCGGAAGGGATGATCGGCGGCGGCGGCGACCTGGTGGTGCTGGACATCCTGAAGGCGTTCCTGATTCACGGCTGCGTGGTGCAGGGGTTGACCGGCGCCGGTCACTTCGGTCCGGTTTCGATCGGCGCGCCCGACGAGCGCATAGAGAAGGAAGTGGCGGTTTTGTGCGACGCCTTCAGTTCCTTGCTGAACAGGGTGTAACCCGTACACCTGGGCTCCGCGGCAAGCGGAGCCCTTTTCGCGGCCACGGGTGTGACCCAAGGCGAAGGAGGCCCCGATAGATGAGATTTTTCACCCTGATGGTGTTGTCCCTTCTGTTCACCGTCCCGGCATGGGGGACGGAAAACCCGACCATGATCTGCCCCAGCGGGATCGCCTCGATCGGCGACTACCAGGCGGAGGTGCTGGGGAAGTGCGGGGAGCCGGCGGTGAAGACGCAGAGGGAGGAACGGCGCTTCGAGAAGGTGCGCGAGGGGGGGAGGGAAAAGACGCTCTCCACCACGGTGACGGTGGACGAATGGACCTTCAACTTCGGGCCGCGTGAGTTCATGCAACTGGTGCTTTTCGAGAACGGCCGGGTAAAAAGGATCGAGAGTCTCGGCTACGGCTACTAAGTTTCGCCGGTAACGAGAAGGGCGCGGAAATCGTTGACGTTGGTAAAGGTGGGTCCGGTCACCAGGGAGTCCCCGAGCGTCTGGAAGAACCCGTGCCCGTCGTTGTCGTCCAGGGTGAGCTTCGGGTTCAACCCCGACTGCCACCCCCTTTGCAGGGAATCGGGCGCAAGAAAGGCGCCCGCTATCTCCTCCCGTCCGTCGACCCCGTCCGTGTCGGCGGCAAGCGCATGGATTCCCGCTGCGCCGTTCAACGCTATCCCCAGCGCCAGCAGGAACTCCACGTTGCGCCCACCCCGGCCGTTGCCGCGCACGGTCACCGTGGTCTCGCCGCCGGAAAGAAGAACGCAAGGGGTGGCAAAAGGCTCACCGCGCCCAGCCACCTGCAGGGCGATACCCGCCATGACCTTTGCCACTTCCCTCGCCTCCCCCTCGATGCGGTCGCTCAGTATGTGCGCCGCCACGCCATGCCCAGCCGCCACCTGAGCCGCCGCTTCCAGCGCCTTTTGCGGCGTCGCCACCAGCCGGTAATCCTCCTCGCAAAGCCTCGGGTCTCCGGGCTTAACCGATTCCCCCGTCCCGGAGGCAAGGGCCTCCAGCACATGCGCGGGAAGCGGTATCCCAAACCGGCGGACTATGGCGAGGGCGTCGGCGCAGGTGGTTAGGTCGGCGACGGTAGGGCCGGAGGCGATGTCGACGGGGGAGTCGCCGGGGACGTCCGAGATGGCGAGGGTGACCACCCGCGCCGGGTGGCAGGCCGCGGCGAGCCTTCCCCCCTTGATGGCGGAGAGGTGCCGGCGCACGCAGTTGATCTCGCTTATGCTCGCCCCCGAATCCAACAGCTTGCGGCTCAACTGCTGTTTTTGGGCAAGGGTGATGCCCGGAAGGGGAAGCGGTAGCAGCGCGGAGCCTCCGCCTGAGATGAGGGCTACAACCAGGTCCTCCGGCGCAAGCCCCGCGACCATTTCCAGCATCCGCGCTGCCGCGGCGCAACCGGCCGCGTCGGGAACGGGATGCGCCGCCTGCACGATCTCGATCCGGCGGCAGGGGACTTGGTACCCGTAGCGGGTGACCACGAGGCCAGCGTCGATCTCTGCAGGCCAGGCGTCCTCGAAGGCGCGGGCCATGGCGGCGGAGGCCTTTCCCGCTCCGATCACCACGGTCTTCCCTGCAGGGGGGGAGGGTAGGTGCCTGCGGATGCACTCTTCGGGGCAGGCCGAAGCGACGGCGGCTTCAAACATCTGCTGCAGCAGGGCACGGGGTTCCATGAATCTCCTCTTGTCGCGATCGGCAGCGCACGGGGGCAGGCACTTAAAAAGGGCCCCAGTTTAGCACCGTGAGCCCTCGTTGTTAAAGCTCGAAAAAGAAGCGCGTTTCAGTATCGCCCCTTCCTGATCCAGCCGTGCTTCTCCCCGGCATAGAAGTAGCCGTGGCAGAGGTAGGGGCCGCTGTTGTAGATGGTTACCGTCTGCACCTCGCCGCACTCGGGGCAGGGAAGGGTCGGGATTTCCCGCCGGACGGCCTCCTGCCTCAGGTTGTCGAGCTGGGCGTCGAGGGTCTCGATGCGCGCTACAAGTTCGCGGTCGAGCAGATGTTCCAGACACCCCCGCACCCCGCACTTCCGCTCCCCACCGTCCATGACCACCGGGTGTTCGCACTCGGTGCAGCTGCAGTCCATGTTGAGGTTGCCGCAAAGGGCGCAGCGGCTCTCCTTGAGCTCCGGCAATCCGAAGCATCCTGCAGGATAGATGTAGCTGAAGATCGATCGCGGCATCGCCTTTGCTCCTCTTAGGGAAGATGGTGTAGACACCTGAGCTCGGGGTGTTGAAGATAACGATTAAAATCCTGCCATAAAAAAAGAGCAATGCAAAACCCCGTCGTGCCTAAGCACACCCTCTTGCCGGCACCTTGCTCCGCAGACTCCCGCCCGCGAGGCGATGCAAGCGTCAGCAGTAGCCACTTCTGAAGTTCGGTTCAACGCTGCTTGTTAAAGCTAAAAAATATCGCTTCTCCATAAAGTAAATGATGAACCAACCGATATCCCTGTAACAAACAAACGGGACCATATTGGTCTTCGTCGCGGCTACGATACGCGCATCGCCTGCCATCTAGGTATCTCTCGCAAAAACGATTGAGGAAGTGATGTTCAAGAACTTGAGTATCGGAACGAAATTGCTGGTGGGATTTGTCGCGATAGCCATAATCAGCGCCGGAGTAGGTTCGGTGGGAGTGATAAAGATAGGGCACATAGCGGAAGACGACGCTGCCATGTACCGGGGGGTGACCGTGCCGCTGGCGGACCTGGCCAACATGTCGACCTACTTCCAGCGCCTTCTCGGTGAGCCCCACGTACGCGCGCGGGCCGTCGCCTCCCCGGAATTCACGGAAGAAGCTTGCGAAGGGGGAGAAGGCAAGCCGCTTGCCGCGGAGAGGGTCCGAGAGGGGGGCAATTTAAACTTCGCACTTGCCGCGTCGATACGTTATACTGCCGGGGCGTACCGCTCATGAAACCAAGCAGTTGAAGGAACACATGCGTATCCTGATCGTCGAGGACGAACAAAAGGCCGCCAACTACCTGAAGAAGGGGCTCACCGAAAACGGCTTCAGCGTCGACATCGCCAACGACGGCGAGGACGGGCTGCACCTCGCCCTGACCGAGGTGTACAGCCTGATCATCCTCGACGTGATGCTCCCGCTGCGCGGGGGGTGGTCTATCATCAAGGAACTGCGCGCGGCGGGAAACGACGTCCCGGTCATCTTCCTGTCGGCGCGCGACGAGGTGCATGACCGGGTGCACGGCCTTGAGCTTGGCGCCGACGACTACCTGGTGAAGCCCTACGCCTTCTCGGAGCTTCTGGCCCGCATCCGCATCATCCTGCGCCGCCACCCGCTGCAGCAGTCCGAGTCGCTGAGGCTTGCCGACCTGGAACTGGACCTGATCCGGCACAAGGCCCGGCGCGGCGGCCGATCGCTCGACCTCACCGTGAAGGAGTTCCAGCTTCTTGCCCTGATGCTGCGCCGGCGCGGCGAGGTCCTAAGCCGCACCACCATCTCCGAGCAGGTCTGGGGCATCAACTTCGACACCGACACCAACGTGGTGGACGTGGCGATAAGGAGGCTCAGGAAGAAGGTCGACGACCCCTTCCCGGTCAAGCTCATTCAGACCATCAGGGGGGTCGGCTATGTCCTCGACGAGACCGCCTGAGTTTCGCCGCGCCCCCTCCATCACCGCGCGCCTGGTCGCCTTCTACCTGGTCAGCACCCTGTTGATACTCCTTTGCACCAACTGGTTCCAGTTCAAGGCGCTCTCCAAGGACCTCGATTACGAGGACAACGACTTCGTGCTGGAGAGGATCAACTCGCTGCGCGACATCGTGGCGCGGCACCCGGACGCGCTGAGGGACCAGGTCCCGGTCGACAAGCCGGGGCAGCCCGCCAGGCACCTGATCCGGATCCAGGACGCCGAGGGGCATACCCTCTTGCAATCGCCGCAGATGTCGGCGCTTACGTTGGGGCTTTTCCCGCCGGCGGTGACGGCGGACGAGAAAATCGGGCGCAGCATCAAGTACCGCACCCCCGACCACAGGCACTACCTGCTGAACTCGGCCTGGGCAGGCAGGGGGGGCGACCCGCACTTCCGCCTGGTGCAGGTGGCGCTGGACATAACCGACGAGGATGCGCTGATGTCGAAGTACCTGCTGCGCACCTCGACCGCGGTGGCCATAGGGCTGCTGCTCGCCGCCGGGCTCGGGGTCGTCATCACACGGCGCGGGCTGAAGCCTTTGCAGGAGATGGCGGGGAAACTGGCCCAGATCAACGAGGCGGGCCTGCACCAGCGGGTCAGGAGTGCGGCGGTCTGGCCCCAAGAGCTGGACCAGTTGACGGCGGCGCTCGACGCCATGCTGGCCCGGCTGGAGGAGTCTTTTGCGCGCCTTTCCGAGTTCTCGGCGAACCTGGCCCACGAGCTGCGCACCCCGATCAACAACCTGCGCGGGGAGGCAGAGGTCGCCCTGTCGCGGGCGCGCTCCGAGGAGGAGTACCGCCACATCATCGAGTCGAGCATCGAGGAGTACGAGCGCCTGGCCCGCATGGTGGGGGACATCCTGTTCCTGGCGCGGCCGGACCGCCCCCGCGAGGCGCGGCTGATCGACGCGAGGCAGGCCCTGGAAACGCTGGCGGAGTACTACAGCAACGTGGCGGAGGAGCAGCAGACCTCGATCACGGTTGAGGGAGAGGGGAGCGTTTGCGTCGACCCCAACCTGTTCCAGCGCGCCGTGGGAAACCTCATCTCCAACGCGCTGCACTACACCCCGAAGCCGGGGCGCATCTCGCTGAAGATCGAGCCGGAGCTCGACGGCTCCGTCGCCGTCGCCGTCGCGGACAACGGCATGGGGGTGGAAGAATCCGAGCTGCCGCGCGTTTTCGACCGCTTCTACCGCTCGCCGCAGGCCCGGCTGGTGTACAACCAGGGGAGCGGGCTCGGGCTCGCCATCGTCCGCTCCATCATGACACTGCACGGCGGGAGCGTCTCGGTGGCCAGCACCCCGGGTGCGGGGACCACCGTCATGTTGCGTTTCCCCCCTCTGGCGCCGGACCCTCCCGACTCTCCGGCGACGGGAAAGAGCTGACGTCATACATCTTTTAACGAGACTTTTCATCAGAATTTGGCTAGCATAGCCCACTTCGGGCTGTGAAAAACGACCGTCAGCACAGGGAGAGCATGAAACAGGCGGACGCCAACAAAAGAAGGTTGGAGACGGCGAGGATCGTCGGCATCTACGCCGTTTTCGGTCTGGCCTGGATCTACGGCTCAGACCAGGTAGTGGACTGGATGTTCGAGGACCGCAAACTGCTGGTCCAGATCGCCGTCGCCAAAGGCTTTCTCTTCATATTCTGCACCGCGGCACTGCTCTACTTTCTGATCTCCCGCTATCTGGACAGGCTCGGCGCCGCCGAAACGGAGCGGCTCGAGATCCTGGACAATTACCGCACCATCTTCAACGCCACCAACGAAGCCATCTTCCTCCACGACATCGAGACAGGGCGCGTCCTCGACGTGAACCAGCGGGTGCTGGATATGTACGGCTATACCCGCGAGGAGGCCCTTTGCGGCGACCTGTCACTTTTTTCCTCCGGCCTTGCCCCCTATTCCCCGTCCGATGCGCTCGCCAAGGTGCGCCAGACGGTCAACGACGGACCGCAGGTCTTCCAATGGCTCGCCAGAAGGAAAAACGGCGAGCAGTTCTGGGCCGAGGTGTCGCTTAGGAGGATCACCACCCTGGGGAGGCTCGCCATCATCGCAGTGGTCAGGGACGTGACCGAACGCAAGAGGCAGGAAGACGCCATCAAGGAGAAAAACGCCCACCTGCGCTTTTTCTTCGAGTACGCGCCGGCTTCCCTGGCGATGTTCGACACGAAGATGCGCTACCTGCAGGTGAGCCGCCGCTGGCAGAGCATGTACGGACTTGGCGACCGCAACCTGATCGGGCTGTCGCACTACGACGTGTTCCCCGAGATGCCCGAGCGCTGGAAGGAGCTGCACCGGCGCGGCCTTGCGGGGGAGGTGCTCCGGGAGGAGGCGGACCGTTTCGTGCGTGCCGACGGCACCGTGCAGTGGGTGCGCTGGGAAATCCGCCCCTGGTACGAGGCGGTGGACCGGGTGGGGGGGATCGTCATCTTCACCGAGGACATAACCCAGAGAAAGCAGATCGAGGACGCGCTTTCCGCCAACGAGCGCTTCCTGCGCATGCTCACCGACCAGGTCCCCGGCATGGTGGGGTACTGGGACAGCGAGCTGCGCTGCGGCTTCGCCAACAAGGCCTACCAGGAGTGGTTCGGCAAGAGCACGGAGCAGATGATAGGCATCACCCTGCAGGATCTCTTGGGGGAAGAGCTATTCGCGCAGAACGAGCCGTACGTCCGGAAGGCCCTCTCGGGCGAGCCGCAGCGCTTCGAAAGGACCCTGGTGAAGCCCGGCGGAGAGGTCGGCTACACCTGGGCGCACTACATCCCGGACCGGGTGGGGGGCGTGACCAGGGGGTTCTACGTCCTGGTCTCCGACGTCACCGAATTGAAGCTGGCCGAGGCAGAGAAGGTCCGGCTGGAATCCCAGCTCCAGCAGGCGCAGAAACTGGAATCGGTGGGACGGCTGGCTGGGGGGGTGGCGCACGATTTCAACAACCTGCTGACCGTGATACTCGGGCTGGCGCAACTGGGGATGCGGGAACTGGATCCCCAGGACCCGGTCCGCAACCGGCTGGAGGGGATCCGCCAGGCGGCCGAGAAGTCCGCCGCGCTGACGCAGCAACTCCTTGGGTTCGCCAGGAAGCAGACCATAGCCCCGAAGGTGCTGGAGCTGAACCAGACCGTGGAGCAGATGCTGGGCATGCTCAGGCGCCTGGTGGGGGAGAACATCGAGGTGGTCTGGCGCCCGGCGCCGAAGTTGTGGGCCGTCAAGATGGACCCTTCCCAGCTGGATCAGGTCCTGGCCAACCTCTGCGTCAACGCCCGCGACGCGATCGCCGACGTCGGCAGGATCACCATAGAGACAGCAAACGCCAGGCTAGACAAGGATTACTGCGCCTCCCACTTCGGGTTCGTCCCCGGGGATTACGTGCAGCTGACGGTGAGCGACGACGGCTGCGGCATCGACAAGGAGACGATGGCGCGCATCTTCGAGCCTTTCTTCACCACCAAGGAACTCGGCAAGGGGACCGGGCTGGGGCTCGCCACCTTGTACGGCATCGTGAAGCAGAACAGCGGCTTCATCAACACCTACAGCGAGCCCGGCGCAGGGACCAGCTTCAAGATCTACCTCCCCCGCTACGACGCGGCGAGGGCCGACTCTTTGCCCGAACCTGAAGAAAAGCCCGCCTCCCGCGGCCACGAAACCATCCTCGTGGTGGAGGACGAGCCGACCATCCGGGAGGTGGCGATCTCCCTGCTGCAGCTGCAGGGGTACCGGGTGCTGGCGGCGGGGCTCCCCCGCGAGGCGATCGAGCTGGCCCGCGCGCACGCCGACGAGATCGACCTGCTGATGACCGACGTGGTGATGCCCGAGATGAACGGCAGGGAGCTTGCGCGGAGCCTCCTCGCCATCTGCCCCAGGATGAAGGCCCTCTTCATGTCGGGGTACACCGCCAACGTGATAGCGCACCACGGCGTGCTGGACGACGGGGTGAACTTCATCTCCAAACCCTTTTCCCTGACGGACCTGGCGGAAAAGGTGCGCGAGGCGCTGGACGAAAAGACGCGGTAACGCCGGTCGCGGCGGACGCCAAAGCCCATCGCCGAACTCCCAAACGAATCCCTGCGCAAAGCTCTTCCCGCATTTACTGGGACGACACTCCTCCCCGCCTTCAAGGAGGGGGACCGGGAGGGGATGTCCCCTCCCTCCCCCTTTTCCCTGCTTACCGTGCCGAAAGCTCCGGCTAGGCGCCGAGCGTCTTGTCGGCGGCTTCGGCGAAGAGCCGCAGCTTGTCCATCAACGCTTGGAACTTCTTCGGCTTGAGCGACTGCGGCCCGTCGGAAGATGCCTTTTCCGGATCCGGGTGCACCTCGATGATGAGGCCGTCGGCGCCGGCTGCAACCGCCGCGAAGGACATGGGCGCTATGTAGCGGTAATTGCCGGTGCCGTGGGAGGGGTCGATCACGACCGGAAGATGGGTCTTCGACTTTAGGACCGGAATCGCGGAGAGGTCGAGGGTGTTCCTGGTGGCGGTCTCGAAGGTCCGGATGCCGCGCTCGCAGAGGATGACCGACTGGTTCCCCTCGCTCATGATGTACTCGGCGCTCATCAGGAACTCCTGGATGGTCATGGACATGCCGCGCTTCAAAAGGATCGGCTTGTCGATCTGTCCGACCTTCTTCAAAAGGGCGAAGTTCTGGGAGTTGCGCGCCCCGATCTGGAGCATGTCGGAGTAGGAGGCGACGAGGTCCACGGAATCGGGATCGATGACCTCGGTGACGAAGGGAAGGCCGGTCGTCTCGCGGGCCTTGGCCAAAAGCTTCAGCCCCTCTTCCTCCAACCCCTGGAAGGAGTAGGGGGAGGTGCGCGGCTTGAAGGCGCCGCCGCGAAGCATCTGGGCGCCGGCCGCCTTGACGGCTATGGCCGACTCGATGATCTGCTCCTCGTTCTCCACGGAGCAGGGGCCCGCCATGACCACCAGCTCCTTGCCGCCGATGGCGAGGGTGTCGGAGATGCGCACGATGCTCGCCTCTTTCTTCACTTCCTTGGAGGCGAGCTTGTAGGGCTGCAGGATGGGGACGACGCTTTCCACCCCCTGCATCGACTCAAGCGTCTGCAAGACGCTCTTTCCACGCTCGTCACCCACGGCGCCGATCACGTCGCGGGTGGTGCCGTGGATGATGTGCGGGGTGTACCCGAGTTCCTTGATCCTCCTGGTTACCGCATCACGTTCCTTCTTCGCCGCTCCTGCCTTCATGACTACGATCATACTCGCTCTCCTTTTGGTCCCCGAAAGCGAAAGGGCCGGAAGGATTTCTCCCCCGGCCCTTGATGTATTCGTAGAATGCTGCTGCGAACCGTAAAGTAGGGGGAGGATCCAGTCCACCCCGGCTTTCGGTTCGAAATTTAGTACCAGCTACCTAAACTTACACCTCTACCCGGGGCGACGGCCTAAAATAGAAGCCGTACCAAAAGTAAAAGTTAGTAAAGGTAAAGTAGCCGGTGTTGATCATGTTTGCCTAAATGCCATCTCACGCCTTTAATGTCAAGAAAAAAGTTGGCTCGGTTGCGGCTCAAGTTATTTGACAATCCGCAGCCTTTCCGCTAATTTGACCGGAATGCACGACTGGCTGGTCCATTACGGGCTCTATTCCCTGTTTCTACTGAGCTTTCTCGCCTCGACCTTGTTGCCGCTGGGCTCCGAGTGGATGGTGGCGACCATGCTACTGGCAGGAAAAGATGCCTGGGCGGTCGTCGCCGTCGCCACGGCGGGCAACTACCTGGGAGCGCTCAGCACCTACTGGATCGGGCTCTACGGCGGGGACTTCCTCAAGCGGCGCGTGCTCCGCATGGACGACTCCAGCACGGAAAAGGCGGAGAGGTTCTACCAACGCTTCGGCTCCATCTCCCTTCTCTTCAGCTTCTTGCCTGTGATAGGCGATCCGCTCTGCCTGGTGGGGGGCGTGTTGAGGATAAGCTTCATCCGCTTCACCCTCCTGGTTGCCTCCGGCAAGCTGGCCCGCTACGCGGCGGTTGCCTGGCTTACCCAGAAGGGGGCGGCACTCTGACTAGCGGAGGTTTGATGCTCAGTTGCACCAAGAAGGTTCTCCCCAACGGATTGCGCCTAGTCTCCGTCGAGATGCCGCATCTGCACAGCGCGGAGATCGCCATCTACATCAAGGCCGGCGGCCGCAACGACACCCCTGGCAAAGCCGGCATCTCGCACTTCCTGGAGCACATGCTGTTTCGCGGTTCAAGCGAATTCGCCACGAGCCTTGAGCTCGAGATCGCCTTCGAAGCGATCGGCGGCAGCGTCAACGCCGCCACCGACGAAGAGACCACCTGCTACTTTTCCCGTGTGCACCCGGACCAGGTGCCGGAAGGGATCCGCCTTTTTTCTTCCATGCTCCTGACCCCGAGGCTCGAGGGGATCGAGATCGAGAAGCGGATCATCACCGAGGAGGCGCTGGAGGACATCAACGAGCGCGGCGAGGAGACCAACACCAGCAACCTCTGCTCGAAGCTCCTTTGGCCCGGGCATCCGCTGGGAACGCCGACCATCGGGTACCTGGAGAGCATCAAGGGGCTGACCGAGGAGGACCTGCGGGGGTACCTGTCGGATCATTACGTCCCGGGCAACGCGGTGATAGTCGCCGCCGGAAGGCACGACGCGCAAACCTTCTTCGCCGCCTGCGAGAAGCACTTCGCCGGGTGGGGAGGAGCTCAGCCCCCGGCGCCGGAGCCGGTGAGCGAGCTGCAGGAAGAGCCGCGCTCGGTTTTCGTCAAGGATTCGGACAGCCAGGTGAACCTGCAGATAGCCTTCCGCGGCTTCGCCAGGCAGGACAAAAGGATCATGGCGCTGAGACTGATGCGCCGCATCCTCTGCGGCGGCGGGAGTTCGAGGCTGCACCTCTCCCTGAGGGAAAAGCTCGGCATCGTCTACTCGGTAGACGCCTCCCTTTCCGCCTACGAGGAAACCGGCGCCTTCGCCATCGAACTCGCCACGGCGCCGGAGAACCTGGTGCTCGCGGTCTCCGAGGTGCTGCACGAGGTGAAGAGCCTCGCCTTCGAGGAGGTCGGGGAGGCGGAGCTCACCAGGGTGAAGGAAGGGTACTTCTACGACCTCGAGTACAGCTCCGATTCCACCTACGAGATGCAGGTCCGCTACGGCTGGGGCGAACTGATGACCCTGGTGCGGACCATCGACGAGGACCGGGCGGAGGTGGCCTCTATCGCCCCGGCGCAGATCAGGGAGACGGCGCAGGTCCTGTTCGACCCCTGCAACCTGACCCTGGCGGCCGTCGGCCCCTGGAAGGCCCCCTCCAAAAGGGTGGTGGAGAAGCTGATCCGGGAGTACCGGAAAGGGTGGGGGAAGGCTCCACCGCAACAAAGAGACTAGAACTTTCGGAGACACGATGAGCACAGCTTTATTGATCATGGCGCACGGCAGCAGGATCGCCGAGGCAAACGACGCGGTACACCAGATAGCGGCACGGGTGCAGAGGATGACCAAGTTCGACATCGTCGAGGTCTCTTTCCGCGAGCAGCATCTCCCCAACATCCAGCAGGGGGTGGACGCCTGCGTGGCCAAGGGGGCTGACCGCATCCTCCTGGTGCCGTACTTCCTCTACATGGGCGCCCACGTCCTTGAGGACCTCCCCGAGGAGCTGGACGAGGCGAGAAGGCGCCACCCCGGCATCGAGATGGTCCTGGGGAAGCACTTGGGGGTGCACGACAAGCTGGCCGAGGTGGTGGTGGAGAGGATAGCCGAGACCCTCACCGAGGAGAGGTGGCACTGATGTCGGTGCACATGCGCCCCGAGGAGATCGAGGCGGAGTCCTTCCGGATCATCGAAGAGGAGCTGGGGCCCCACGACTGGTCGGCGCAGGATTGGCCGCTGGTCAGGCGCGCCATCCACACCAGCGCCGACTTCGACTACGCCCGCAGCATGTTCATCGCCAAGGGGGCCGTTGACAGCGGCATCGCGGCCCTGAAGGCGGGGTGCGGCATCGTCACCGACACCACGATGATCATCTCCGGGATGAGCAAGGAGCGCCTGAAGCAGTTCGGCGTGCTGGTGTCGTGCTACGTTGCCGACCCGCAGGTCGCAAAAGACGCCAAGGCGCAGCTCATCACCCGCTCCATCGTCGCCATGCGCAAGGGGGCGCGGGATCCCAAAAACGGCATCTTCGTGATCGGCAACGCACCGACCGCCCTCTACGAGTTGATCCGCCTCATCCGCGAGGAAAGGGTGCGCCCCAAACTGATCGTGGCGCTTCCGGTCGGTTTCGTCGGCGCGGCCGAGAGCAAGGAAGCGCTGAAGGAGCTGGCCAAGGAGTTCCCGGACCTCCCCTTCATCACCAACACCGGCCGCAAAGGGGGCTCCAACGTCGCCGCGGCAGTGATGAACGCTATTTTGATCCAGGCGCAATCCTCTCCCGCCTTCTAGAAGGGGAGCCGACACGAGGTGTCGGCGTTGTGCTGTTCGTTTCTTTGAAATGAAATTAAATTCCACCCCGTGTTCCATTGGATGACGTATGAGCGGGAAAGAACTCAGATACGGTTTCACCACCGGTGCATGCGCCGCTGCGGCCGTCAAGGCGGCTGCGCAGATGCTGCGCGACCAGGGGATGGTTCGCGAGGTTGAACTGATGCTTCCCTGCGGCATCGGCGCGAAGTTCCAGGTGCACGGCGGGGTGCTGCGCGACAACACGGCTTCGTGCTATGTCGTCAAGGATGCCGGCGACGACCCGGACGTCACCAACGGAGCCGAGATCCACGTCACCGCCCGCGTCGAGTTCTTCTCCAAAAACCAGATCGTCATCGAGGGCGGGACCGGCATCGGCCGGGTCACCAAGCCTGGTCTCGCGGTCCCGGTGGGCGAGTGGGCGATAAATCCGGTGCCGCGCAGCATGATCCTCGAGGTGGTGAAGGAGGTGTTCGCGGTGCGCTGCATCCCGGCGACGCTCACCTTCACAATCAGCATCCCCAACGGAGAGGAGCTAGCGAAGAAGACCTTGAACGAGCGGCTCGGGATCGTCGGCGGGCTCTCAATACTTGGGACCACCGGCGTGGTGAAGCCGATCTCGGCCAAGGCGTGGACCGACACGGTTGACGCCTCGGTCGACGTGGCGCTTGCCTGCGGCGCGCGCACCGTTGTCCTTGCCACCGGGAGGAGTTCCGAGATCGTGGCGCAAAAGCACCTTTCCCTGAGCGAGGAGGCCTTCGTCATGATGGGGGACCACTTCGGCTACGCGATGAGGAGTTGCGCTACCAAGGAGGTGCCGGAAGTCGTGGTCGCCGGGCAGTTCGCCAAACTGGTGAAGATCGCCTGCGGTCACGAGCAGACCCACGTGACCTCGTCCCAGATGGACCTGGACGCGCTCGCCTGGTGGCTAAGGGAGTCGCCGGCCACGTCGCACCTGGAGCAGATGGCGCGGGAGGCGAACACCGCGCGGCACCTGCTGGAGGCTTCCGGGTACCACCCGCCTCTCATGGAGCTGGTCTGCTCCCGGGTGCTCAAGGTCTGCGCCGAGGTGGCGCCCTGGGTGAAGACGCGGGTCATGCTGGCGGGTTACCACGGCGAGCTCCTGTACTTCACCCCGTAGCGTGCTGCGCTCATTGAGAAAGGGAGCAAACTGCAAATCCCCCTAAATCCCCCTTCGCAAAGGGGGACTTCTGGATGTTTTTTATTCGCCATTTATCGCGTGCATTGATCAAAAGGAGCGGGCCATGCCACAACAAAAGATCTACCTTGTCGGGGCGGGAATAGAGGGATGGGAAGGTTTCGGGAAGCAGGCGCTCGAGGTGATCGAAAGCGCCCAGGTCCTGATCGGGCACAAGCGGCTCCTGGACATCTTCCCCGAGTTCAAGGGTGAGAAGCGCCAGTTGGACGACCTCTCCATCACGCTCGAATACCTGAAGACCACCGACAAGAGGGCCGTTGTCCTCGGCTCGGGCGACCCCAACTTCTTCGGGATCGCCCGCTTCCTGCTGCGCAACCTCCCCAAAGACCGGGTCGAGATCTACCCCAACGTCACCAGCGTCCAGTATGCCTTTGCCCGCATCAAGGAGCCCTGGGACGACGCCACCTTCGTTTCGGTGCACGGCCGCGGGATCAAGCCGGCGCTGGACCGCATCATCGCCTCCGAGAAAATCGCCATCCTCACCGACAGCGTCAACACCCCGGCGGTACTTGCCCGCGAACTGATCGCACGCGGCGCCGAAGGTTACGAAGCCTGGGTCTGCGAGGACCTGGGGCTATCCTCCGAGAAGTTCACCAAGACCGACGTGAAGGGGCTTGCCGAGCTTTCCTGCTCGCCGCTCAACATCCTGATCCTGATCAAGACCTGGGAGCCGAACCTGCAGAACTACCCGATGATCGGCATCCGCGACGAGGAGTTCGCCACCGCCAAGAAGCTGATCACCAAGGAAGAGGTCCGGGCCATAACCCTTGGCAAGCTGCAGTTGCAGGACGACCTGGTGATGTGGGACATCGGCGCCGGCAGCGGTTCCGTCTCCATCGAGGCCGCGAACCTGATGCCCAACGGGCGCATCTTCGCGCTGGAGAAGAACCCGCAGTACCTGGTCTTTCTAAAGGAGAACCTGAAGAAGTTCGCCGCCCGCAACGTGCTGGTGGTCGAGACCTTCGCTCCCGAGGGGCTGGAGGAGCTTCCGGACGCGGACCGCGTCTTCATAGGGGGCTCAGGCGGGATGCTTGAGGAGATCATCGACGCGGTCGACAAGCGCCTGAAACCCGACGGCTTCATCGTGATCAACGCTGTGACGCTCGACACGCTGACCAAGTCGGTGGAGTTTTTGGAGGATCACGGCTACACGGTAGAGGTCACCTGCGTCAACATCTCCAAGACCCGCACCCTCACCGAGTACAAGATGTTCGCCGCCCACAACCCGGTCTACGTCATCGCGGCCTGGAAAGGGGAGGAGTAGTGGCCGTTGTCTATGCAGTAGGCGTCGGACCGGGCGATCCGGAACTCTTGACCCGCAAGGCCGAGCGCATCCTTAGGAGCGTGGACGTGATCTGCGCGCCCACCGGGGCCGCCGAGGGAGGAAGCTACGCGCTCTCCATCGTGGAGCAGTTTATCGACCGGGAGCGCCAGGAGGTGCTGGTCCAGCTCTTTCCCATGGTCAAGGACCAGCAGGGGCTCGATCCCTTCTGGGAGGAGGCGGCCGACCAGGTGGCACAGCGGATCGCCGCCGGGAAGGACGTCGCCTTCATCACCATCGGCGATCCGTTCCTGTATTCCACCTACCTTTACATCCACCGGATTTTCCTGGCCAAATACCCCGAGATCAAGATCGAGGTGGTTCCCGGCATTTCCAGCATCCTCGCCTCCTCGGCGGTCTCAGGGCTCCCCCTGGGGCTCGCGGCGGAGCGGATCGCCATCCTTCCCGCCACCTACGAGCACGACGAGCTCAAAAAGACCCTGGAAGAGTTCGATACCGTGGTGCTGATGAAGGTGAGCCGCGTCTTCGACACCGTCTACGCCGTGTTGAAGGAGCTCGGGCGCGAGCGGGGGGGCGTCTTCGTGCGCCGCGTAGGTTCCAGCGAGGAAGAGGTGCACCACGACCTGGAGGCGCTGGTGGGGCAGAAGCTCGATTACCTTTCCATGCTGATCGTGAGGAAGAACCCGCTGTAACCGATGCCGGCCTCCTCCGCTTACCGGGGATGAGAACTCAAACTCCTCCCCCCGGAGGGGGAGGCAGGGAGGGGGGAGCCGGCTCGAAAACCTGAATTCCCCCTCCCTGACCCTCCCCCTCCAGGGGAGGGAACTCTGTCCACCTGGAACTCCTGCAAATCCCACTGAACCTGGAAGGTATCTCGTGAACGAGCAGCATATAGTACATTTCGTCGGCGCAGGCCCCGGCGATGCCGAGTTGATCACCGTGAAGGGCGCACGCCTTTTGCGGGAGGCGGACGTTGTCGTCTACGCGGGGAGCCTGGTCGACCGCGAACTGGTCCGCACCTACGCCCCCGACGCCCGTGTCTTCGACTCTGCCGGGATGGACCTGGAGCAGACAACGAAGGTTCTGGCCCAAGCCGTCGTGGACGGCGAGAAGGCGGTCCGCCTGCACACCGGCGACCCGTCTATCTACGGCGCCATCCAGGAGCAGATGGAGGAGCTGGACCGGCTCGGGATCGGCTATGAGGTGGTTCCGGGTGTGACCAGCGCCTTTGCCGCGGCTGCCGCCTTGAAGCAGGAGCTGACCCTCCCCGAGGTTTCCCAGACCGTGGTGATTACGCGGCTGGCGGGAAGGACCCCGGTCCCCGAGCGGGAGCAGCTGGCGAACATCGCGGCGATCGGCGCCACCTTGGTGATCTACCTTTCCATCTCCATGATCGAGAAGGTCGTGGAGGAGCTTTTGAGCGGGGCCTATGAGCCCGACACGCCGGTCGCCGTGGTCGCCAAGGCTAGCTGGGCCGACGAGCAGGTGATCCGCGGGAGGCTTTCCGACATAGCCGTGAAGGTCAGGGAGGCGGGGATCGGGAAGCAGGCGCTCATCGTGGTGGGCGACGTGCTGCGCGCCAGAAGCGAGGGGCTGAAAGCGAAGTCGCTGCTCTACGACAAGGGGTTCACCCACGGCTGCCGGGAAGGGATCGTCAGCTAAAGAAGCCGAGGTTCGATGCAAGTAGCGATCATCGCCATAACCGGAAACGGCGCCCGGCTGGGGGAAGTGCTGCAACAGGGGATCCCCGGGAGCCGGCTCTTCGTGATCGAAAAGCATGCCGGACCCGCCTGCGAATCCTTTTCGGAGCCGGTGCCGGCTCTGATCTCGCGCCTTTGGCCGGAATTAGGCGGCTTCATCTGCATCATGGCGACGGGGATCGTGGTCCGCTGCATTGCGCCACTTCTGCAGGCCAAGGACCGGGACCCCGCGGTGGTGGCGCTCGACGACGCAGGCAAGTTCGCGGTCTCGCTTCTCTCCGGCCACTTGGGGGGCGCCAACGCTCTGGCAAAAAGCTGCGCTTCCCTTGCCGGGTGCACCCCCGTCATCACCACTGCGACCGACGCCAACGACCTCCCCTCGTTCGACCTGCTGGCAAAGGAGAACGGGTGGGTCATAGACGACCTTTCGCGGGTGAAGGTTTTGAACGCTCTGCTCCTGGAGGGTAAGGAAATCGCGGTGGCGGACCCGACCGGATGGGTGAAGAGTTATTGCGCCGGGAGGGGGAACCTCACCTTCGTGGCCGATGCGGAAGAGGCCGCCGCCTCCGGCGCGGCAGGGGTGCTCCTGGTTACGAACCGGACGGTTGGTCCCAACCTCGACCCGCAGCGGACCCTGGTGCTGCGCCCGGTCGACCTTCATCTTGGGGTCGGCTGCAACAGGGGGACCGCCGCGGAAGAGATCGAAGCGGTTGTCATCCGGAACCTTGAGCGGCTGGGGCTTTCCCTGAAGAGCGTGAAGTGCCTCGCTTCGGCAAGGGCCAAGGAGGACGAGGCCGGGCTCCTGGCGTTCGCCGCGAAGCTGGGAGTGCCCTTGCTCTTTTTCGACAACGAGGAACTGAACGCCGTTTCCGTCCCGTCTCCACCCTCGGCACACGCCATGGCCGCCATCGGCGCGCGCGGGGTCGCAGAGCCAGCGGCGCTCCTGGCATCCGGCGGCGGGACGCTGATCATGAAGAAGGTGAAAGACGGCAACGTCACACTGGCTGTAGCACAGGATAAAACCAAAGACTCGCACACGGATGACGCGGATGAAGCGGATAACCGCGGATTGATCTGAGGTGAGAAACAAGAACAAGGTGCAGGACTTTTGAGGTTTTACAGTTTTATGGGGTTGGTTGATCTGAAGTTATCGTTTTTGTATCCACGTCATCCGCGTGCGATGCATTTAAGAGGTTCTTTTTGATGTCTAAGCTTTACGTAGTGGGAATCGGCCCTGGCGGCCTGAATCATATGACCTTCGAGGCGCGCGAGGCGATCGAGAAGGCCGATGTCATCGTTGGCTACAAGACTTACCTGGAATTCATCGAGCCGCTACTCTCCGGTAAAGAGGTCGTCTCCTCGGGGATGATGCGGGAGGTGGAACGCTGCTCTGAAGCCCTCGCCATCGCCGCCACCGGGAAAACGGTGGCCCTTGTCTCCAGCGGCGACGCGGGGATCTACGGCATGGCCGGCCTCGCGCTGGAACTTGCGGACGCACCCGGCGAGGGCGCGCCCTCCCCCTATCCCGGGGTGGAGATCTTGATCGTCCCCGGCGTCTCCGCAGTACAGGCGGCGGCTTCGGTTTTGGGCGCTCCCCTCATGCACGACTTCGCCGTGATCTCGCTCTCGGACCTCTTGACCCCGCTCGACACCATAAGGCAGAGGCTGAAGGCCGCGGCCGCGGCGGACTTCGTCGTCGCCCTCTACAACCCGCGCAGCAAGGGGCGGGTCACCCAGATCGAGGAGGCCCAGGCCATCCTCATCGCCGCGCGCGGCCCGAAGACCCCGGTGGGGATCGTCAGGAACGCCTGCCGCGAGGGGGAGGAGCGCATCGTCACCACGCTCGGCGAGATGCTCACGCACCCGATCGACATGTTCTCCATCGTCATCATCGGCAACGCCTCGACCCGGCTCTCGGACGACGGACGCATCGTGACCCCCCGCGGCTACGCGACCCGGGGCGAGGAAAGGAAAGGGGGGGGCAAGCGGCAGGAAAGCGCCGCGGCGACTCCTGCCAACCCGCAGGCGGTGATGTTCTGCGGCACAGGTTCGGATGTCGGCAAGTCCGTAATCACCGCGGGGTTCTGCCGCATCCTGAAGCGCCGCGGCATCTCGGTCGCCCCCTTCAAGTCTCAGAACATGGCGCTCAATTCGGCGGTGACGCCCGAAGGGGGTGAGATCGGCCGCGCCCAGGGGGTGCAGGCGGAAGCCTGCGGCATCGCGCCGCACACCGACATGAACCCGATCCTCCTGAAGCCGAACTCGGACACCGGGAGCCAGGTGATCGTGCAGGGGCGGGTGGTGCGCAACATGGGGGTGAAGGAGTACAACGCCTACAAGCCCGAGGCTTTCGTGAAGGTGCAGGAGAGCTTCCAAAGGCTCAAGGAGCGTTTCGACTTCATCGTCATGGAGGGGGCGGGTAGCATCGCCGAGATCAACCTGCGCGCCCACGACATCGCCAACCTGAAGGTTGCGGCCATGGCGGGGGCGCCGGCCATCCTCGTGGCAGACATCGACCGCGGGGGCGTTTTCGCGCAGATCGTGGGGACCCTGGAACTCTTGACGCCGGAAGAAAAGGCACTGGTCAAGGGGGTCATCATCAACAAGTTCCGCGGCGACGCCTCCCTCCTCGCTTCGGGGATCGAGTACGTGGAAGAGCGAACCGGGGTCCCCATCCTCGGGGTGCTTCCCTGGTTCAAGGGGCTCTCGCTCCCTGAGGAGGACAGCGTCGCGCTGCAAAGGCGCGCCAACCCCGTGGCGAACGAGGGGGCTAAGCTCATGGTCGGGGTGGTCCGCCTCTCCAGGATCTCCAACTACACTGACTTCAGCGCGCTGGAGGCCGAGCCCGACGTCGAGCTCCACTACATCGACTCGCCGCGGCAGGTCGATTCGCTGGACCTCCTGATCCTCCCGGGGACCAAGTCGACCCTGGCGGACCTGGCCCATATCAAGGAAAACGGGATGTTCACCGCGGTCGCCCAGTTCAAGGGGCCGGTGGTGGGGATCTGCGGCGGGTACCAGATGCTGGGGAAAACGGTGCTCGACCCGGAGCGGGTGGAATCGGCGCACGACAGCGCGGCGGGGCTTGGGCTGCTGGACGTGGTGACCACCATGCTCAAGGAGAAGCAGACCCACCTGGTCGAGGCGACGCTGCTGGCGGCGGGGCAGGGGGTGGCAGCGGGAGTTGCCGCCGCGCTCACCGGTTACGAGATCCACCTGGGAGAAAGCGTCCTGGGAGAGGGCGCGCTCCCCTTCGCCAGGATCGCGAGGCGCTCCGGCGCCGCCGGGATCGAGGACGGCGCGGTGTCGCAGGACGGGCGGGTTTTCGGCACCTATCTGCACGGCATCTTCGACAACCACGGTTTCCGGACCGCTTTCCTGAACCGGATCCGCCGCGCGAAGGAGATGCCGGAACTGGCGGAGACGGCGCCGGCCGCGGATCCCTTCGACCAGCTGGCGGACCATATGGAAGAGCACCTGGATCTGGAGCGGATCTTCAGGATCTGCAACTTTGAATGAACCATCTCGCTGACCATACCGCGGTAGTCCTGGCGGCGGTTGCTCTCGACCTGCTCCTGGGGGACCCGCGCCGGCTGCCGCATCCGGTGGTCGGCATGGGGAGGATGATCAACTTTCTGGAGAGGGTGCTGCGCCGGGTTTTCGGCAACCTCCGCGTGGCGGGAATGGTTCTCCTTGTCGTCACGGTCGGCGTTAGCTATGGCGCGGCGGCGCTCCTTCTGTACGTCGCCGGGCACGTCTCCCCAGCCGCCGGGTTCGCCGCCGGGGTTTATCTTGCCTGGGTCTCCCTCGCCGCGCGCTCGCTGCACCTGGAGTCGGCCAAGGTGGCCAAGGCGCTCGCACGGGGAGACCTGCCGGGAGCCCGGCTGGCGCTTTCCTACATCGTCGGCCGCGAGACTGCCGATCTGGACGAACAGGAAATCGTCCGCGGGGCGGTGGAGACCGTGGCCGAGAACACCGGGGACGGCGTGATCGCGCCGCTTTTCTACCTGATGCTCGGCGGCCCCGCGCTCGCCATCGCCTACAAGGCGGTGAACACGCTCGACTCCATGGTGGGGTACAAGAACGAGCGCTATCTCGAGTTCGGTTGGGCCTCGGCCCGCTTCGACGACGTCGCGAACTACGTTCCGGCCCGGCTGACCGCGCTGCTCATGGTCCTTGCCGCCCCCATCTGGGCCTTAAGCGGCGGCGACGCCTGGCGCATCATGCGCCGCGACGGACGCAACCACTCTTCCCCCAACAGCGGTTACCCGGAGGCTGCGGCCGCAGGCGCCCTGGGGGTGAGGCTCGGGGGCGCCAACCGCTACTTCGGCAGGATCGTGGAAAAACCGACCATCGGGGACCCGGTGAGGCCCCTCACGCTCGCCGCCTACAGCGGGGTGGTGCGGCTCATGTACGCAAGCGAGCTCATCCTGGTCGCAGCGTGGTGCGTCGCTATGGTCTTCGGCTAAGAAGTCAAAGGCGTCGCACGCGGATCTGACGGAAAAAACGCGGAAAAGGCAAAATTAAAAACCGGCGTTGCTGCTGCTCGGTATTTAAAGCCTCCCGCTACTGGGCAAGGATCCCCTTTATGTCTAAAAAACACGAACATGGCGGCAACGTCTTCGCCGTCGCCAGGATGCTGGGAGTAGCGCCTGAGCAGATCCTCGACTTCTCGGCGAGCATCAACCCGCTAGGCATGTCGCCGGGGGTGCGCGATGCACTGACCGGCTGCCTGGACCGCCTGCTACATTACCCCGACAAGGGCGCTGCCGAATTGAGGGAGAGAATCGCGGCCTACCACGGGATCCGCGCCGAGGAGATCCTCCCGGCCAGCGGTTCCACAGAGTTGATACACCTCCTTCCCCGGGTAGTGGGCGGGAGAAAGGGACTCATAGTGGCGCCCGCTTTCGCCGAGTACGCCGAGGCGCTCGATCGCGCCGGATGGGAGATCGACTACCTGACCCTGTCCAGCGCCGACAACTTCGCACTGCCGCTCCCCCTTTTATGGGAAAAGCTCGGGGAGGGGGTCGACATGGTCTTCATCTGCAACCCGGGGAACCCCACCGGGGCCCTGGTGCCTCGACGCGAGATGGAGACGGTGGTGGAGCTCTGCCGCGAGCACGGCACTTTCCTGGTGCTGGACGAGGCGTTCATGGACTTCTGCGAGGAGGAGTCGGCGAAAGAGCTGATTCGCCACTCTCCGCGGGCGGTCCTGCTGCGCTCCATGACCAAGTTCTTCGCCATCCCGGGGCTGCGCCTGGGGTACGCCATCGCCGCGCCCGAAACCGTCGAGGCCATCGCCGCGCTGCAGGACCCGTGGAGCGTCAATACTGCGGCCCAGGTCGCAGGCGTCGCGGCGCTTATGGATGCAGGTTATTGCGCGCGCACCAGGGAGTACGTGGACGCCGAACGGGAGCGGCTGGCAAGGGGCCTTTCAGCCATCCCCGGACTCCGGGTTTTCCCTTCCCGGGCGAACTACCTGCTGGTGGAGATCTGCGACGGACGGAGCGCGCGCGAGCTGCGTGAAAGGCTCACTCCAGAAGGGGTGCTGGTGAGGGATTGCGGAAACTTCGAGGGACTGGACGGGCGGTTTTTCAGGGTGGCGGTGCGGCTCAGGGAGGAGAATGAGCGCCTGCTGGAATTGCTTGGAAAAAAATAAAGCCCTTTCGGATCACCGAAGGGGCATTACATCTCAAAACAGTCAATTTATTCACTTCTCGGGGAGTTCTGAGCCACCGCCGCAAAGCCTCTTTTAGCCGCCGAGGGAGTAGAAATCCTTCCTGCTGATCCTGATCCTCTTGATCTCCTCGTTGCAGACGAACCGTACTATCGCGTCGCGGTCCCTCTCGTTGATGTGCATGAAGCGGAGCCCGGCGCTGTAGATGACGCCGCTGCCGCGCTTGATGTTCTCGCTGTGCATGACCTGCGCTACCACTGGGATCACCTTCGGCTCGGAAAGGGGGAGATGGAAGGTGGCGTAGACGATGTCGTCCCGGGTCATGGCCATCTCCGTCTCCGTCTTCAACCCTCCGCCGCTGATGTTGACGATGCGCGGCAGGCTGTCCTGCGCCGCGACCCTCAGCCCGCCCGAGCCGCTCTCCTCCGCGGTGCCGGCGGTGACGTTGAACAGTATCACCGGGATCTCGGTGTTAAGCCGGAAGTATTCCCGTTGGTCCTCGGGGGTTACGCGGTCGACGAACTCGACCCGGAGTTCCTCTTCCGTCAAGTCGCCCAGTACCACGCCATTACAGCGGTAGCTGTTGCCGCTTGCCCCGACCCGCACCACAAGCGGCGCCTGGTGCAGATGCACGTCTGCGGGGAGCCTTTCCCGGAAAAGACGCAGGCGTATCTCGGTGTCGTGTACCGAAGTGACTATGGCGCCGTCATTGAACACCCGGTCCCCGGCAAGCGCCATCTCTACCCTTGCCTTTTGCCCTGCATGGAAATAGTCCCTGTAGTTGCAGGTCTCGTTTTGCATGTGCCCCGCCCATTTAATAACATCACAGTCTGATATTCGTTTAATGATGCAAGTCGGGAGCCAATATTCCGGGGCTACACCGTAATGAAAGCAAGTAGTTAATATCGTTGTAGCCCGAAGTTTCAATATTCTAATATGTCTGCGCCCGTCTACGTCAAAGCCCGGAGTCGCGGAGTGATATGACGGAGATGCCACCGGAAAATACGCGAAAAAACCTTTAATTACAATGAATAGAACTTTTGCCTTGACATAGCGAGGCGGGTGGCTATCCTAAAGCGAAATCATTTCCATTTAGAGGAAGGCCATGGAGCAGCGTCACGCAGTGGCACTGAAGCAGTTCAACATGAAGGCCACACCGAAACGGCTGGCAATACTGGCGTTGCTTGAGGCGGAGCACGGTTACGCGAGCCCCGAGGAACTCTGGAAGCGGCTGCGCGACAGGTTCGACCGCGTGGGGCTTCCCACGGTCTACCGGATCCTGGAGGAACTGGCGGCCAGCGGCATCCTTTCCAAGGTGATCCATCCCAACCGTCAACTCTATTACTACTTTTGCAGCAACCAGGAGCATCATCATCACTTCGTCTGCCTCTCCTGCCGCAAGGTGGAGGACATCCCCTCCTGCGGGATCGAGGCGCTGGAGCGCGAGGTGAGCCTGAAAAACGGAGGAAAAGTGCTTTCCCACATTCTGCAGCTGAACGGCCTTTGCCGCGGCTGCGCCGACAAGGGGGTGGCCGCGTGAAACGCTTATTGATGCTGATGCTACTTCTGGCCCTGGTCGCTGCCGGCTGCAGCAGGCAGCAAGAAAGTGACGACAGGCTCCAGGTCGTGACCACGCTGTTTCCGCTCTACGACTTCGCCAAGAGGATCGGCGGGGAAAAGGCGCAGGTCACCCTGCTGCTCCCCCCGGGCACGGAGCCGCACAGCTTCGAACCCCGCCCGGAGGACGTGGTGCGTGTCAACCGCGCCGACCTCTTCATCTACACCAACCCGGTGATGGAGCCGTGGGCCTCGTCGATCGTCAACGCCATAGACCGGGGGAAGGTCGGGATCGTGGAGGGGAGCAAGGGAATCGCGCTGCAGCCCCCCGAACCGGACCCGTACGACCCCCACCACGAGGCGCACGCCCAGGCCGACCCCCACGTCTGGCTCGATTTCGGCAACGCCCAGGTGATCGCGCGCAACATCCAGGACGCATTCATCGGGCGGGACCCGGCCAACAAGGCGTACTACCAGCAGAACGCGGCGAAGCTCATCGCGGATCTCTCCGCGCTCGACGAGCGTTTCCGGCAGACCCTGGCGCAATGCCCCAAGAAGGTCCTCTTGCATGGCGGCCACTACGCCTTCGGCTACCTGGCGAGGCATTACGGGCTGAAATACATCTCCGCCTCGGCGGTGAACGCCGACGCCGAGCCGACCCCGGCGAAACTTGCGGAACTGGTGCAGATCATGCGCCGCGAAAACCTGCACTACGTCTACACCGAGGAGCTGTTGAGCCCGAGGGTGGCCGAAACCATCGCTCGCGAGACCGGAGCGAAGGTGCTCATGCTGCGGGCGGGGCACAACGTCACCAGGGACGACCTGGCGCGCGGCGTCAGCTTCATCTCGCTCATGGATGAGAACCTGAAGAACCTGAAGACGGGGCTGCAATGAGGGACAAGGCACTGAGCGTACAGAATCTCTGCGCCGGCTATCACGGCAGCGAGGCCCTCCAGGACGTCTGCTTCAGCGTCAACCGCGGAGACTACCTTGGCATCTGCGGGCCGAACGGCTCGGGGAAGAGCACACTGATCAAGGTGATCCTGGGGCTTATCACCCCGACCTCCGGGGAGGTGAACCTACTCGGGACCCCGAAGTCGAATTTCCATCGCTGGGACCGCATCGGCTACCTGCCGCAGGGGCTGCAGTTCTTCAACCCGCATTTTCCGGCCACCGTCGACGAGGTGATCCGGTTGGGAAGGCTCTCTGCGAAGAAGTTCCCCAGGCGCTTCAGTCGCGAGGACACCGTGGCCGTGGAGAGGACCATGGAATGGATGGGTATCTCGCACATCCGCGGCTCCATGATCGGCGAGCTTTCGGGGGGGCTCAGGCAGCGCGTGCTCCTGGCCCGGGCGCTGGTGAACGACCCGGAGCTCCTGATCCTGGACGAGCCTACCACCGCCCTCGACCCCGAAACCCGCGAAAGCTTCTACAAGCTCACCTTCGAGATGAACAGAGAGCGGAAGTCGACCGTGCTGCTGGTGACCCACGACACGGCCACCATAGGGAAGTACGCCTCCCACCTGCTCTACCTGGACAAGAAGGTGATCTTCTACGGCGATTTCGACGACTTCTGCAACTCGAGCGAGATGACGGGGTTCTTCGGGGAGCACGGCCAACACCTGGTCTGCCACAGGCATTAAGGCAGGGGCTAGGGGGGAAGGCAGGGGCTAGGGGCTAGGGACTGGGGGCTGGCAAGCACAAGTCCGGCGCCACGGCTGTAGATGAACGAACGAGTGATGAGAACTCGGGCAACAGGATGGGCGGACTTGGGTTTCAGCCCCTGGCCCCCAGCCCCTGGCCCCTGATTCTCCGAGGTTTTGATGCTAATAACGGAAATGCTCAGCTACGGCTTCATGCAGAGGGCGCTTATCGGCGGCTCGCTGATCGCCATCCTCTGCTCGGTGCTCGGGGTCTTCCTCGTGCTGCGCCGCCTGTCCCTGATCGGCGACGGCCTGGCCCACGTCACCTTCGGCAGCGTGGCGCTGGCGCTGCTTTTCAGGCTGCAGTCGGTCTACCTTACCCTTGCCATCATCCCGGTGGTGCTCGCCTCGTCCATGGGGATCCTGAAACTGGCGCAAAAGGCGAGGATTTACGGCGACGCCGCCATCGGCATCGTCTCGGCCATCGGTATCGCCACCGGCGTCATGCTGGCAAGCGTCGCCGGGGGCTTCAACGTCGACCTCTTCAGCTACCTGTTCGGGAACATCCTCTCCATCAGCACCAGCGAACTGGTGATAGCCGCTTTGCTCTTCGTCATCGTCATCGCCTCCGTGGTGATGTTCTACAACGAACTCTTCGCCAGCACCTTCGACGAGGACCTCGCCAAGAGTTCCGGCCTCAACACGGAACGGATCAACTCGGTTTTGGTGCTGATGACGGCCCTGACCGTGGTCCTCGCCATGAAGGTGGTCGGGATCATGCTCATTTCGGCGCTCCTGATAATCCCGGCGGTGTCCGCGCTGCAGATCGCCAAGGGGTTCAAGGCGGCCATCGTCACCGCGGCGGTGATCGGCGTGGTGACCGTGATCGTCGGGATTTCGCTTTCCTTCGCGCTGAACCTCCCCGCCGGTGCGACCATCGTGCTGGTCAACTTCCTGGTTCTGCTCGGCGCCTTCGGCGGGCGCACACTCCGGGGGCATAAATGATCAGGAAAGACATTTAGTTTTCTTGATATCCGCCGATACGCTTCAAAGGTCAGGAGAATCTCCTGTCTAATGATCGGTAAGAGGCGGCCTGGATGATCGAGAAAAAGGAGTGGGTCAGTGCAGATACGATGGCCAGGTACGCAGGCCATGACCGGGTCCTGGGTGTCATAACCTGGCTCCTGGTAGCGCTGGTGCTGCTCGATATCTCGCTGCTCCACGTCGATCACAAGACCCCTGTCGTGGTGCTTTTCTGCTCCCTTGGGCTTGTCCTCTACAAGGCGGCTGCGCGGTTCCTGTTGCGGCAGGGAGAAACGAAGATCCTCCTGGACCTGATCCTGCTGCTTCTCTACGCCGTCGCCATCAGCTGGTTCACCGGCAAGACCTCCAGTCCCTTCATATCCGTTCTCTACCTGATCCTGATGGCGACCTCGCTCACCCTGGGGCGCGGGATCACCTTCATCATGACCGGTCTCACCATCGCCCTCTACACCTTGCTCGCCGCCTTTGATTCCCCGAGCTTTTGGTACGACATCGGCGGGCACGTCATCAAGGTGTTCCCCTTCATCCTCATCGCCCACCTGGGGGCGCTCCTGCGGGGCGAGGCGGAGAGCGCGCGCGCCGAGGTGGAGCGGCTCTCCTTGACCGACGACCTCACCCAGCTCAACAACATGCGCAGTTTCGAGGCGCTTGCGCTGCAGCAGGAGAAGATCTCCAAGCGCTACGGCACCCCCTTCTCCATCTGTATGCTGGACGCGGACAACCTGAAGCAGATAAACGACCGGCACGGGCATCTGGCGGGGACGGAGCTGATCAAATGGACGGCGCGCATCATAGCCTCCAACATCAGGGAGAGCGACGTGGCGGCGCGGTTCGGCGGCGACGAGTTCATCATCATGTTCGCTGGGCAGGAGCAGCAAAAGATCGTGGGTGCCGTGGAGAGGATCGTCCGCGCCATGAGCACCACCCCCTTTTCCTTCGAGGGGGAGCTGGTCCAGGGGACGCTCTCGGCAGGTGTGGCTTCGTTTCCGTGCGACGGCGAGGACCTGCGGACCGTGGTGAAGAAGGCGGACCAGGCGATGTACCGCAGCAAGAGGCTGGGCAAGGACCGGGTCTCGCTGTTCGACGACGAGGAGGGGGAAACGGTCCCTTTGGAGTTACAGGTAAGGGGAGAAAAGCTTCGCGGCAGCGTCCCGCAGCTTGATGGCCAGCGGCCGCCCATCCATCTCGGCGAGTGTGATCTCCCGGGATAGTTCGAGGGTCGCCTGGCAGTGCTCCTCCAGAAGCCGGGCGAACTGGAGGTCGTACACCTCGAGGTTGAACTCGAAGTTGAGCCTCAAGCTCCTAGGGTCGAGGTTTGCGCTTCCGATCAGGCTCCAGCTCCGGTCAACCACCATGAACTTGGTGTGGACGAAGGGTGGGGGCTGGGCGAAGATGCGTACACCCTGCTGCAGCAGCTCCCAAAGGTAGGAGCGGCTGGCCCACTGCACGTAAGGGAGGTTGTTGACCTCGGGAAGGACCAGGGTGATGGCCACCCCCCTGAGCGCTGCGGTGACCAGCGCCGAGATCAGCGGCCGGTCGGGGATGAAGTAGGGGGTTACGATGGTGACCCTTCTCCTGGCACAGGAAAGCGCCCCCAGGATGATCCAGTTGAGCTTTCTGAATTCCTTGTCCGGCCCGTCGCTCACCGCCCGGACCAGCGCGCTCCCTGTCGGCACCAGCTCGGGGTAGTAGCGCGGCCCGGTGAGCTGTGCACCGCCGGCGAAGCTCCAATCCTCCAGAAAGGTCCGTTGCAGGTCGGCCACCACCGGCCCGGTCACCTGGAAGTGCAGGTCCTTCACCACTGGGGGGCGGCTGGAGACGAGGTGCCTGCTGCCGATGTTCATCCCGCCGGTGAAGGCGATCTTCCCGTCCACCACCAGCAGCTTGCGGTGGATCCTGAGGTTCAGGTATCCCCCCGGCCTAAGCGGCAGGAAGCGGCGGAACCTGACCCCCGAACCCTTGAGCAGTTCCCGCGCCGTCGGTTTCGAATACTTCTCCCCCAGGCTGTCCACGATGACCCGCACCTCGACCCCCCGATCGGCAGCCCTGGAGAGCGCCATCACGAAGCGCTTGCCGGTATCGTCCCCGTCGAAGATGTAGGTGCAAAGGTGTACCGAGCCTTCCGCCCTGTCGATGGCGGCCAGCATGGCGGGGTAGGCCTCCTCGCCGTTTTCCAGCGGCGTCAGGTTGTTGCCGGGGAGAAGCCTGGTGCTGACCACGTGCTCGGAGAGGTTGCGCAGCTCCTTCAGGTAGGAAAGCTCTGGGGGAAGCGGCGCCGAAGGTTGGGAGCCTGGCGGGAGCGGCTGGAGCGGTGCCCCGGCCTCTTCGTGCCAGCGCCTGGCCCTGCTGTAGATGCGGTTGACCCCCATGCCCCAGTAAAAGAGCGGGCCCAGAAGCGGGATGGCCAGGCTGGCGAGGATCCACCCGAGAGCCGAGCGCGGGTCGCGCTTGTTGATCAGCGCGTGCCCTGCGGAGACCATGGCAAGAAGGATCAGAAAAAGTAGCAACAGCCCCCAGAGGATGTGGTCCAGGAATCTCAAGATCTCTCCATCGAAAAATGCCGCCAAAGGCGAGGCTTTTTTCGCCTCACCGCCAGTTGATGCAGAAAGGGGGCGGCATGGCTGCCGCCCCCCAAGGAGATAACGCTCCAGCTTTGGAGGAAAGGATCAAAGCAGCGTGAAGGGCTGGGCCCTCTTGGTCCACTCGCTGTCGGGGTACTGCGCCAGGAGCTGCTGGTATATCTCTTTGAGCGCCGACGGCGACTGGCTCGTCTTGTAGCGCGCCACTCCGCGCAGGTAGACCGCTTCGGGAGCGGAGGCGCAATCCGGGCAGCCGTTCAAAAGTGTGTTGAACTGGATCACGGCCTCGCTGAACTGTCCGTAGTCGAGGCTCACCTTCCCCATCCCCAGAAGGGTGGAGCCCACCATCTCGTCGGGGGGGAGGTAGCCCAAGGTGCGCTGGTGCTCCCTGCCGTAGTAATCCATGGTGATGATGGTGGGGGTCCAGATGACCCGGTAGTCGGAGGTATGCGCCGCGTTGGTTACCGGGATGCGCAACGGGACCACGTGGTCGGAAATGAAGTTAGCGACAGCCGGGTCGGCGAAGGTCACCTCTTCCATCTGCTTGCACCCGATGCACTCTGAGCTGAAAAACTCAACCAGCACGCTCTTTTGCTCGGCCTTCCCCCGCGCGAGCGCTTTTGCCATGTCCGATTCCCAGGCTATCATGGTAGACCCTCCTCCCGGTTATCATTAAACGACAAGCTAAAGGGTAGCCCCTCCTTTTACTATGTCAAGTCCCCTAACCGCTTGCAGTTTTGGGCGAAATGCATATAATGAAGACCGGCTTCGCCCAGACCTCACGCCTGAAAGGAAGTACTCTTTGTCCAGCAAAAACCCGCGCCGCGCCGCCTTCGATATCCTGCTCCGGATCGAGAAAGAAAAGTCCTTCGCGGACATCCTGATTGACCACGAACTCTCCAAGGACATCATCAAGGGAGCCGACCGCGGCCTGCTCACCGAGCTGGTCTACGGCGTGCTGCGCAGACAGGGGACGCTCGATTACATAATCTCCCAGTTCTCCAAGCAAAGGCCGGAGAAGCTGGAGCTCTTCGTGCGGCTTTTGTTGCGCCTGGGTATCTACCAGTGCTTCTTCCTGGACCGGGTGCCGGTGTCGGCCGCCGTCAACGAGACGGTGAACCTGGCCAAGGAACTCGCGCCGCGGGCGTCGGGCTTCATCAACGCCGTGCTCAGAAACGCCGACCGCGGCCGCGACTCCATACGCTACCCAGACCGCGCCGAGCGCCCCGCCGACTACCTCGCCGCCCGCTACTCCCACCCCGCCTGGCTCGCCCGGCAGTGGTGCGACCAGCTTGGTCTCGAAGCCGCGGAGGAACTGGCCGCGGCCATGTCCGAGCCCCCCCCCTTGACCGTGAGGGTGAACACGCTGCGTATCACCCGCGACGAGCTGATCCGCAGGCTCAACGACGAGGGGGTGAGCTGCAGCGCCACCTCCTGGTCCCCCGACGGCATCCGGCTGAACCAGTCCGGCCAGATCACCAGGCTTCCCTCCTTCCGGGAGGGGCTCTTCACGGTGCAGGACGAGTCCTCGCAGCTGGCCCCCCTGTTCCTCGCGCCGGGCAAGGGTGAGCGGGTGCTGGACGCATGCGCCGCCCCGGGAGGCAAGAGCACCCAGGTAGCGCAGCTGATGCAGGACTCCGGAGAGATCTACGCCTGCGACGTGAACCAAAAGAAGCTCAGGATGATCAAGGAGACCTGCGACCGCCTGGGGATCAACTCGGTGCGCACCTTCACCATGGACGCCACCGCCCCCTCCAACGCCATCAAGGGGGTCACCTTCCACCGCATCCTGGTGGACGCGCCCTGCTCGGGGCTCGGGGTGATCAGGCGCAACCCCGAGGGTAAGTGGAGCAAGTCAGGAGACGACCTTTTGTCTCTGGCGCGCACCCAGGTGAGCATCCTGGAAAACCTCTGCAGGTACCTGGAGCCGAAGGGGACCATCCTCTACGCCACCTGCTCGACCAGCATCCAGGAAAACGAGTACGTGGTGGACAGCTTCCTCGCGCAGCACCCGGAGTTCATGGTCGAGGACCTGCGCCCGCTCTTCCCGCAGTTCGCGCCGCTTTTCACCGAGCGGGGCTTCTTCAGGAGCTGGCCGCACAGAGACGGCATGGACGGATTCTTCTCGGCGCGCCTGAAGAGGAAGTAGGCGCCGGGTAAAAGACGCAAAGCGCAGAAAAAAACGCAGGAGACCCTATGAAAAAGATCGCTCCATCCATCCTTTCAGCAGACTTCGCCCGGCTGGGCGAGGAGATCAAGGCCATCGAGGCCGGCGGCGCCGACTACGTCCACATCGACGTCATGGACGGGCAGTTCGTCCCCAACATCACCATCGGGCCGCTGATCGTGGAAGCGGCGCGCCGGGTCACCACGCTGCCGCTCGACGTGCACCTGATGATCGACGCGCCGGACCGCTACATCCCGGATTTCGCCAAGGCGGGTTCCGACATCATCGTGGTCCACGCCGAGGCGACCAACCACCTGCACCGCACCGTGCAGCTGATCAAGTCGCTGGGCAAAAAGGCCGGCGTCTCGCTGAACCCGGCGACCCCTTTGAACCTCCTGGATTACGTGATGGAGGACCTCGACCTGATCCTCCTGATGACGGTGAACCCCGGTTTCGGCGGCCAGTCCTTCATCGAGGCCTGCATCCCCAAGATCCAGGCCCTGCGCGCCACGATGGATAGGCGCGGCATCGAGGCGGAGCTCGAGGTGGACGGCGGCGTCAAGACCGACAACATAGCCCGCATCTCCCACGCAGGCGCCGACGTCTTCGTGGCCGGCAGCGCCGTCTTCAACAGCCCGGACTACGCGGCGACCATTGCCGAGCTGAAGAAAAAGGCCAAGGAGCCGGTGCTCTGATCGGGCGGCGCGCAGAGGAGCTGCCGGGGGACCCCGGAGAGCTGAAGCAGAGGCTGAAGGTCTCCCTCGCCTTGCGCCGTCGCGTTCCCATGGAGGCGGGGCCCGTCCCCGCCGCCGTGCTCCTGCCGCTTTTTCCCAAGGAGGGGGAGTACCATCTCCTCTTCACCAAGAGAACCCCGCATCTGACCCACCACAGCGGCGAGATCTCCTTTCCCGGCGGCGTCTGCGACCCTGGCGATCTGGACAGCGCCGACACCGCGCGCCGCGAGGCGTGGGAGGAGGTCGGCATCGCCCCGTCCGACGTCGAGATCCTGGGCGAGCTCGACGACTGCCACTCCATCCACAACTACCTGGTGACCCCCGTGGTCGGCGTCTTCCCCGCGAACTACCCCCTCACCGTCAACGATGCCGAGATCGAGCGCCTGATTGAGGTGCCGCTTTCCCATTTCGTGAAGCCGGAGATCTACCGGATGGAGTACTGGGACTACAAGGGGAGGAAGGACTACCCCATGTACTTCTACCGGTACGGCGAGGACGAGATCTGGGGGCTCACGGCGCGGATCCTGAAGAACTTCCTTGATGTGCTCTGGGGGGTGGAGGACGAAAAAGCCGCCCCCCGGTAAGAGGGACGGCTGGTACTGCACTACTGTACGCCCGACCGGTGTCAGGGCCGGAGGGTGAGGGTGCTGTACTCGGTCGTGCCATCCGAGTGCGCCAGGGAAATTGCCAGGCCGGTGGAGATGTTGCCGGAGACTGCGGTGACCGTGGTGTTGCTGTTTTCGGTGGCGTCGTGCACCAGGACCTGCCCGGAGGAGTTGACCGACCAGGTCAAGGCGTCGGTGGTGTCGCTGGCGCTGAGGGTCCCGTTGGCGTTGAAGGTCAGCGTGTTCGCGGTCCCTTCGGTGAAGGTCTTACCGGAGAGCATGGCGGTGGTGAAGGGGCTGGCCGGAGTCGGGGCAACGTAGAGGGTGAGGGTGCTCGACTCGCTTGTGCCGTCGGAGTGAGCCAGAGAGATGGTCAGCACGGTGGCGATGCTCCCCGAGACCGCGGTAACCGTGGTGTTGCTGTTTTCGGTGGCGTCATGCACCAGGACCTGCCCGGAGGAGTTGACGGACCAGGTCAGGGTGTCTGTGGTGTCGCTGGCGCTGAGGGTACCGTTGGCGTTGAAGGTCAGCGTGTTGGAGGTCCCCTCGATAAAGGTCTTGCCGGAGAGCATGGCCGTGGTGAAGCCGCTGGCGGGAGCCGGCGCCTGATACTGGGTGAGCGTGGTGGATTCGGTCGTGCCGTCGGAGTGAGCCAGGCTAACAGTCATGCCGGTAGAGATGTTGCCGGAGACCGCGGTAACCGTGGTGTTGCTGTTTTCGGTGGCGTCGTGCACCAGGATCTGCCCGGAGGAATTGACAGACCAGGTCAGTGTGTCGGTGGTGTCGCTTGCAGTAAGGGTTCCGTTGGCGTTGAACAGCAGGGTGTTCACCGTCCCCTCGGTAAAGGTCTTGCCGGAAAGCATGGCTGTCGTGAAGGCGAGGGACGAAGGAATCGGGTTGACTGTGAGGGTGAACGCCTGTGTCGCGGTGAGGCTGTTGCTGGTGGCGGTGACCGTAAGATGGTAGGCCCCGGTGCTTCCTGCGGCCGGCGTGCCGCTCAAAAGCCCGGTGGCAGCATCAAAAGTGACCCCGGAAGGGAGTGTGCCCGAGACGCTCATGGTGCCGGTCCCGGTGACGGCGAAGCTGCCGGCGGAACCGATGGTGAAGGACGTGGTGCTGGCGCTGGAAATGCTCGGCAGGATCTCGGCTGCAACTGCGGCGAAGCTGCCGGCAGTATTGCTGGAGACCGGGGCGGCGGAACTGGCGGTCGTAGTGGTGCCGGAAACCGTGTAGGTGACGGCGTCGACAGTAGTGACGGTTGAAGTGCCTGCCACGAAGGAGCTGGGATCGACATTGCTGCTGACGGCAGCGGTCACGATGCTGGCAAGGGAAGCCAGTTGCGCTTGAGCCGCATTCGCGGTCCCCGTGGTCGAGGTGCATGCGGCTATCGCCGCAGTTATGTTGCTCTCGATGGTTGCGGGGGGGGAGGTAAGGGCCAGGGCGGCCGATGCCGTCTGTACCTGGCTTGCCGTAGCCGTCTCGCCCAAGGTTCCTGCGGTTAGGTTCAGCGCCTTTTCCACCACGATGAGCGCCGTCGTGGTGACGTTGTTCACGTTCCTGGTCGCCGTCGGGCTGGCGAGGGCGGCCTTGTCCACCAGGGCGCGCAGCACCCTTTGGCCGTCGACAGCTTTGAGGACATAGTCCTTACCGGGCTCCACATCTATTGCCGGATAGCTGTAGGTATCGCCGCTCTGGAGGGTCAAAGGAACGCTCTTTATCAGCGCTCCGCTCAGGTCCCTCACTTCCAAGGTCGGAGTTGCCGCAGCGGCTGCGACAAGCTTTGCTGCGCCAGTTGCCGGGGGAAAGGTCACCGTCCCTGAAATGGTCGTCTTCTGAGGTGGGGTGCTCCCTCCGCCACCGCATCCCGTCAAGTTGAACATAAAGACAAAACACAACGCCAGCATGATGAACCAACTTCTTCTCATTTCACTCTCCTGTAACTGAATAGTAGCCCTTCACCCGGTTCGAAGTCGCTCTTAGAAAGAACTGCCATAGAGGCAGCGTTCTCCACACGAGCATCTTCTTACCTATGTCATATTGAGGGGCATGATAAAGGAGAGTGGCTTACAGAAGACTTACAGAAAAAGGGGGCAGGGCACTTTTTTAAAAAGTAGCCTGTCCCCTTTTATGTCGAGAGGGTCGAGCGGCGGCTCTGGCGACTAGGACATCACGGTAAAGCTTCGATACAGTTCTTCAGTGTGTGCCGATGGCGCTATCCCCAGCTCGGTGGACAGTATCGAGCGGCAGTTGAGATAGGTCTTGATCGCCAGAGCCATCATTCCCTGCTGCCTGTAGCAGACCATGAGCCTTTGGTGCAATTGTTCGGCGACTGGATCGAGCCTGATCCCTTTGCCGTACCAAGTGGCAGCCTGATCCCATTGCTCAAGCGCCTCGAAATACCCCCCGGCTCTGCTGATAAGCCTGAGCAGCCTGTTGTGCATCTGGTCCCGCATCGGTACGGTCCAGGCCAGGGCTGCATCGTCGGGGAGGAAGCTCCCCTGGTACAAGGCCGCACCTTTCTCGAAAGCAAGGGGGAGCTTCGCCTGGTCCACTTCCCCTTCTTTGGCATGCAATGAGGCATCTATCTCGCCGCACCGACGCTCGAAGGCCCAGGTGTCAATCCAGCAGTACCTTGGGTTGATTGAGAGCTTCCCGGCCTGGAGCTGGAGCACCTTTTCGTCTGCCAGCAACTTTCGCAGCCGATGCAGGGTCGTATCGAAGGAGCGCTGGGCCAGGTCGCCGTCGGCGTCGGGCCACAGCGCGTCGGTAAGCCGCTCCAGGGGGACGTTGCTGCCACCGAAAGCCACCACCGCTTTCAAGAGTTCCAGCGGCTTTTTGGCTTTTCCGGTAAGAGCCAGGAGCTCGTTTCCCCGTAGCAGCTGAAAGCCGCCCAGGGTGAAGATCCTGAACTGCCAGGGCCACTCGTCCAGATGCTGGGGCGGCTTCTCCGGCGCCAGCGCCCAGTGGCGCACCAACCTGGTCACGTAAGCGGTCTCTATGTCGTTCTCCAACGCCTTGGTGCATAGCTGCACCAGGGCATCGGGGCGCCAGCACCAGCCGTTCAAGTATCCTCCGGCGCTGCCAAGGGTCATCGCCTGGCGCAGCAGCATGTCGCCCTGCACCTCGTCGGCAGCATCCAGCGCGAGCGCAGCGCTGTTCAAAAGGCAAAGGAACTCAAGGTAACCGCTCCCCATGCCGCGGGCGATGTCGTAGGCACGGCTGAGGCACGCCCTTGCCCGCGTAGCGTTTCCGGTCATCCCGAGGTTGTCAGCCAGAGTGATCAACATCACCACTTCGGTGGCCATAAAACCAGTCCCCTGGAGGGATTCCAAGGAGTGCTCCAGGTGCGGGATCGCTGCCTGGAAACGTCTTCCAAGACTCTCCTGCCATCCGCGCAGCCCATGGTACTGGCCGATGTCGAGCCTCATGCCCCATTGCAGACGGTCCCGCATCGCGTTGAGCAGTTCATCCGCCGCGGCGGAGTCTCCCATGCAGAGCGCGCAGCCGGCCCCGGTCCCCATGAGCTGGCTATCCCAGACGTGGACCCCCGACTCGTTAGCCATCTTCAGTGCATCGGAAACGATGGCGACCCCCGATGCCCATGCCCCGGTGAAGTAGCAGTAGAGCACCTGCGCGTTCATTATGGTGATCCGGGTCATGGGGGAGGGCTTCCCTGAGCTTGCCATAGCCAAGGTCTGTTCCAGCAGCACGGTCGCCCTGCCAAAGTTCCCGTTCCAGAGATCGTGGACCACCAGGTGGATTGCGGACTGCAGACGCAGATTGAGGTCAGCGCTGCCGCGCACGAGGGAAAGGGCGCGTTCGCGCCACTTGGAGATGTCACGGTGGTGCGGCTGTCTGAAAGCCATGGCGTTGAAGATGCTCATGGCGATCTGTTCTTCAAGCTGGCGCGTGGGAAATTCGATCTCCTCGATCCGCATCTCTTCCAGCAGGGCGAGCCACTGGTCAAGGGGGGTGAACTCCCTGTCGTACAGCGATGCTTCCGCGCCGCCGGACCAGGACAGGAGCATGCCGACCCGGTCGCCGGCCAGGCGGTAGAGATCGTAGGCCTCACGGAAACAGGCCCTGCTTGCAGGAGGCGAATGCAGCAGCAGGCAGACCCCTTTCCAGTAGAGCAGGCCGGGGTTTCGTTCCACGCACCCGGCAGGAAGGTTCTCAAGCCAGCACCGCACCGTCTCGCTTCTTCCTTCCGCCGCAAGCAGCGGCGCCGAATCGAGAATGAGCTCCGCTATGCCGTCCCAGTCCGAGGCCTCGATGAGAAGGCCTGCCGCGTCCTCGGCCCGGTCCCCCCCCTTAAGCAGGGAGGCGGCTTGCCGCCTGATTTCCCTCAGCTCGGAGGGAGGAAGCGTTTTCTCCGCACGCGAAACGAGGAACTCTCTGAATAGCGGATGGTACTGGTAGACGGGATCCGCCGGTGAGATCTTCGCGGTAAAGAAACGGTTGCGGCAGAGCCGGGAGAGGATCTGTTCGGAACTGCCGATGCCGGTCAGACGCTCTGCCATCTGCGCCGTGATCCCAGGGACCAGCGCGGTCTTCAGCAGGAAGTTTTGCAGCTCGCCGTCTCGCGCTTCGAAGATCTTGTCGGCGAAATATCCGAATACCTTGTCCAAGGGAAGGTCCTGCAGCAGCTTTTCGTCGAGGGCGCCGCCGTTGAGACTCTCCAGTATCAGGAACAGTCCGGCGATCCAGCCGTCGGTCTTGGTGTAAAGCCTGGTGAGCGCTTCGGACTCCATGGGGCTTGCCGACTGCGTTGCGGCGAACTCCTTGGCCTCGTCGAAGGAAAAACGGAGGTCGTTCCAGCCGAGGAAGTCGAAACGTGCTGCTGTTTCGTCCGCGGTCAACACCGCAGGTGGCTCTTCCCTGCTTATGGCTAGCACGCAGATCCCTTCCGGACCTTCCGCCAGTCCCTCTGCAATCAGTTCGTGAAACGGCGAGGTCGCCGGGATCTCCTGGTAGTTATCGATGACTATGGCGAAAGGTGCAGGCAGTTGAGTGAACAGTTGCCGGAAGTAACGGCGAGCGAAGGTCTTGAGTCCTGCGAGGTATTCTGGGGTGAGAAGCGGCAGCGGTTCGCAATCGGGTGAAACAGAGTCCTGGAACGCCAGACCCATATAATAGAAGAAGGTGGCGGGGTCGGCATCCGTTTGGTCCGCCTGGTACCAGATGGCGGGGATGTCGCGGGCTTCGAGGTAGCTGGAGACCAGGGTGGTCTTGCCGGAGCCGCCGGGACCGGAAATCCATCGCACCGGTTTGTCGGTATGGTCCAAAAGCCGGAACAGCCGTTCCCTGCGCACGATGCCGGCAGCAAGACCGGGTGCGGTTATCTTGTGTCTCGCCATGCAACCTCCGCGGCCTTGCATCCGTTGATGAGAACGTTACGCATAGGAAAAGAGGTCATGCAATTAGCATTGTTTTGTTTACAAAGTCAAGTGTAAAGGCAGTAATACTGACAGAGCAACTGACAGGACTTAAGGAATCAGTATTTGGCGGCCGGGATCTGCTTGATCATGCGGGAGAATACTTGTTGCTCCAGTTGCTTACTTTGAATCTCCACTGTTGTGTGACAGTACTCGCTTGAAATCCACGCTCAGCCGCTTCTTTTCCTCCTGCAGCACGAACCCCCTCTTGAGAAGCTCCGCCTCGATCCCCTTCATGTGCAGGGCGCCCCAGGGGATTACCACTGTCCGGTAGCTCTTCAGCGCCCGGTCCAGGTACCCGACCACAACCTGATTCCTGCGCTGCAGGATGTCGTCCATGATCACCGCGTACATCGCGGGCGTTATGTTCTGCTCCGCCCAACGGTTCAGCTTCAGCAGCCCGTCGACGGTGGAGGGGTTCCCGCGCAGCTCTTTCCCCATGGCGTCCAGGAGCATCATGGTCTCCTGGCGGAAGACGCTCACATCCACGTCCGCCCTGAGGATGTCCGGCGCAGCAGGCTCCTTTCCCCCGCTCTTTCCGGCAGTTTCCAGATCTTTCGGTTCGATCAACCTACCCTTGAAGAGGAGCTTCTCCTGCGAGGCGAGCCCCAGGAGGTTCGCCACATTCTTGTAATCGAACTTGTTCTTGAGCTTCCCCTTCTCGTCGGTGACCCCTTCGGCGAGCACCACGGTATTGCCGGGAGGGACCAGCCGCGCCACTTCGTCGTAGTACTCCTTCTCGCCGATGTGGATCATGCCGGCGAGTTTCACGGTGCGGTCGCCACGGCGGTAGGTCCGCTCCGCCATGTAGAGCCCCCGTGGCGCAATGTTCATGAACCCGCCGGTCGCCTCGGTCGCGTACGAGTTGGCGAAGAAGAGCGACGCCGTCGCCAGCGCAGCCGGGAGGACCAGGACGTTGACGCCGACAAAGGCCAGGGTGTTGCGCAGGTCGAAGCAGGGTCCTTCGAAGAGCGCCGGCGGGAGGGTGAGGGGCGCTTGCGGGTTGTCGTAGAAGCGGGAGACGAGGAAGGTGCCGAGCCCGAGCTGCAGCGCCGCCATGAACGGGCCGTAGAGCTTCAGCGTGCCGAGGACGGGAAAGATCCAGACGGAGAGGGGGCACCAGAAGACGAACAGGATCAGGGGGAGGAAGAGCCGTTTCGGCAGCCGTCGGTCGATGCCGAGGCTCAGGTAGAGCGGTACGGCCGCAAGGATCACCGCATTGGCCAAAAGGCCGCGCAGCCCGGAGATGGGGACCAGCGGGAAAAAGAGCGAGGCGAGCTCGTCCAAAAGCGAAAGGCTCCCGTCGGCGAGAAACAGGAGCAGGAACAGGTTGGCGAAGAATCTCATCTATTTAGGTCCTGTGGCTATGTGGTAAGGATCAGGGAGCGCCTGCCGCGGGGAGGGTGCAAAAGTGGGAGAGGGGGCACCCTTCGCAGGAGGGCTTCTTGCGGCAGTGCCGCTTGCACTGCTCCACGATCAGGGCGTGGTACTCGTTGAAAAGGGGGACCTCGGCGGGGAGGTGGTCCATGAAAAGGGCGCGCACCCGGTGGTAGTCGTCCGTCTCGCGCACGAGCCCTAGCCTTGAGAACAGGCGCCTGGTGTAGGCGTCGACCACGAAGGAGGGCTTCTCCCCCGCGTAGAGGAGGATGGAGTCGCAGGTCTCAGGCCCGATCCCCCGCACGGCGCAGAGTTCTTCCCTCAGAAGCCTCCAGTCCCCCCCGAACATCGCCTCCAGCGAGCCGTGGCGCTGCAAAATCCAGACGACGAACTCCTTCAGCCGCGCGCTCTTAACGTTGAAAAAGCCAGAGGGGCGTATCAACTCGGCCAGTCGCTCCTCATCGATCTCCCGGAGCGCCTGCACCGAGAGGAGCCCCTCTCGTTTCAGGTTCACTATTACTTTTTCGACGTTACCCCAGTTGGTGTTCTGGGTCAGGATGGCGCCGACGCAGACCTCGAATGGGGTGTCGGCGGGCCACCAGTTGAGCGCGCCGTAGCGGCTAAGGAGCGTCTCGAAGAGCTCCATGAGCGCCGTTTGCGTCTGTTCCTTGTCCAGCATTCCTTTCACGGATTCCTTGCTTGCGCCGGGAGGCCGGCGGCTCGACCCCTAACCGAGTTCTTCCATGAACTCGCGGGAGTACCTGACGTAGTTCCCCGCGGAGCGGGAGAGCCAGGCGATCTCGCTCTCGGTCAGGTCGCGCTTGTACTTTGCGGGGGAGCCGACCCAGAGCGTGCCCGGCGGGATGACGGTCCCCTCGGTGACCAGGGCGCGCGCGCCGACGAGGGCCCCCTTGCCGACCACGACCTTGTCCATGATGATCGCCTGCATCCCGACGAAGGCGCCGTCCTCGATGGTGCAGCCGTGCAGGGTAACGCTGTGGCCGACGGTGACGTCGTTGCCGATGACAAGCGGCGCCCCGGGGTCTTCCGGGTTCTTCTTGTGCGTTACGTGCAGCATGGAGAGGTCCTGGATGTTGGTCCGGTCCCCGATGCTGATGAAGTTGACGTCGCCGCGCACCACGCAGTTGTACCAGATGCTCGCTTCCTTGCCGATGCTGACCTCGCCGATGATGACGGCGGTCTCGGCGATGAACGCGGAAGGATCTATCTTCGGGGCGATACCCTTGAACGGTCGGATCATGATGGCCTCCTGTCGCTTGTGCGTTCCGGTGCTTCTCCGGGTTGCAGCCTAGTCCCTGGGGATGGCGAGCATCCGGTCCAGGGCGCGCTTGGCCGGGATGCGGATCTCTTCCGGGACCTTGACCACGGGCTTCATCTGCTGCAGCGCCTCGAAGACGTCCTCCAGGGAGGTGAGCTTCATGTTGGGGCAGATGAGCGCCGGGGAGGCGAGGATGAATTCCTTGTCCGGGTTCTCGCGCTTAAGCCGCCACAAGATCCCCGCCTCGGTGCCGATGATGAAGCGCTTGGCGCTGCTCTTCTTGCAGTAGTCGTACATCCCGGTGGTGGAGCAGACGTGGTCCGCCAGCTCGACCACCTTCGGGTTGCATTCGGGATGGCAGACAAATGGTGCGTCGGGGTTCGCCGCTTTCAGCTCCTTGACCACCTCGGGCCTGAGCCGCTCGTGGGTCGGGCAGTACCCTTCCCAGAGGTGGAACTTCTTGTCGGTGAAGCGGGCTATGTAGCTACCGAGGTTTCGGTCCGGGGCGAAGATGATCTCCTTTTCGCTCATCGACTGGACCACCTTCACCGCGTTCGCGGAGGTGCAGCAGATGTCGCTCTCTGCCTTGACCGCCGCGGAGGAGTTCACGTAGGTGACCACCGGCACGCCGGGAAGCTTCGCTTTCATCTCCTTCAGGGCCTCGACCGAAACCATGTCGGCCATGGGGCATCCCGCGTCGAGGCGGGGGAGGAGCACCGTTTTTTCAGGCGCCAGGATGGAGGCGGATTCCGCCATGAAGTGGACGCCGCAGAATACGATTACCTCCGCATCGGTCTTGGCCGCTTCTATGGAAAGAGCCAGCGAGTCGCCGGTTATGTCTGCTATCTCCTGCACCTCGTCGCGCATGTAGTTGTGCGCGAGAAGTACTGCTTTGCGCTCTTTCAGAAGCGCTTTAATATCGGCTTTTAAAGATTCCTGCGTCATGTTCGTCACCACCAAAACCAGTTCGTTGGGTAATACATATGGTAAACAGGAGCGATAGTAGACAATGTTAAGGTGCATGTCAAACCAATTAAGGGTCGGGATTAGCACGCTTGACACCGGAAGGTAAAACCTCTATTATTTTTTCAAATTTTCCTAAGTACAGCGCGTGTTTAAACCGCAAACCAAGCGAGGTAGATAGAATGTTCGGAATAGGGATGCCTGAACTCGTCATTATTTTGGTTATCGCCCTGATAGTCATTGGCCCCCAGAAGCTCCCCGACCTTGCCAAGTCTCTCGGCAAAGGGCTTGCCGAGTTCAAGAAGGCGACCGACGACTTCAAGCAGACCCTCGAGACTGACGGCAGGACCGAAGAGGAGAAGGAGCACCTGGCCAAGCTAGCCGAGGCGAAGCGCAAGGCGGAAGAGGAGCAGGCGAAGTCCGCCGAGGAGCTGAGGGTCAAGGTGGAGGGGACGGAAGCAGCGCCGGCCGCACCGGCGGCCAAGGCCAAGGCCGAGGCGGAGAAAACGGCCTAGCCTCTTTCGGACCTCACGCTGCTGCAAGAAAAAAGGGAAAGACGGGTCAACTCGCCTTTCCCTTTTTAGTTTGCGCTTTCGGCTTTCCGGGAGTCCGCGGCGATGGATTGTTGCCGCTGCGACAGGGGGAGAAAAACTGGTATAGTCTTGCATTCCATTCAAGGGGGGGGACCCCATGTTCAACTGGTTTCGCAAAAAGCAGGAAAATCTCGTCTTCGAGGACAACGCCTCCGCGTTCGCGCACGCCTGCTCCATCGGCTACACCCCCCTCATAGGGGGATTGGTCCCCGCGCTGGTGGAGGAAGACGCGGGGCTTGGGCGCGACGGGGAACACTCCTTCCTGATCAGCATCGCCGGACCGAAAGGGGCCATGAAGCTCTGGAGCTGCACCTTGAAGGAATCGAAGTCCTATCCCAAAGAGGGGGACTTCGTCGGCTTTCGCATCGTCACCATCGCCCCGGACGTACCCGAGCCCAGCAACCTGATCGGGTACATAGCCTGCCGGCTGCAGCCCGTGCTGGTACCGGGGAAGGGGTGGGCGATGGCTGTGAGCTACACCCCCGACAACATCAAGCCCGCCATCCGGCTCGGTTGAGCTTCAGGCAGCCAGCCTCAGCTCCTATCGTACTACCCCTTCGACAGCACCAGTTCCGCCGCTACAGGTTCGCTCTCCCAGGTGATTTCAGGGTACAGAGACTTGTCGAGGCGCAGGTAGGTCCCGTCCACGCCGGTCTCGGCCCACCAGCACTCTGAACCCTTGATGGGAAGCTTGTCGAACAGGTAGAGATCGTTATTTTTGTCTCGGGCGAGGAACATGAGCGACTCCTTCTCTATGGGAAAATGGTATGGGATGACTTGAGAAACGGCACGGCCCCCCTGCTGCGGCAGGAGGGCCGTGTTACCGTCAGGCTGCTGCGGGCGTCACTTTATCTTGTACTTCTCTCTGGCGATCTTCGCCTCTTCCGACTTGGGATGCTCTTCCACCAACTTCTTCATTATGTAGTTGGCGCTCTTGGTGTCGCCCAGTTCCCTGAAGGCCATCCCCTGCTTGAGCATGGCGGCGGGTGCCTTGTCCTTGTCCGGGTAGTTCTTGATCACGTTCTCGAACTCGAGCACCGCGTCCTCGAACCTCTTCTCGGAGTAGTAGCTCTCGCCGATCCAGTATTGCGCGTTGGCGGCGAGGTTGTGCTTCGGGTGATGCTCCAGGAAGCTGGAGAAGAGCTCGCGCGCCTTGGGGAGGTTTCCCTCCTTCATCGCCTCGTAACCCTTCTGGTACAGGTACTCGGGCGCCTGCTGCAGTTGGGCCGCCTTTTTCGCCTGCTCATCGACCCCCTTCTCCAGCTTGGCCATCCGCTCTTCGAGGGAGGCCAGGCGCTTGGTCAGGTCTTCCTTCAAGAGGGCGATGTCGTCCGCCGGCTTCTGGGCCAGGATGCGCACGTCGTCGACCTTCCCGGTCAGAAGCTGCATGTCGACCCGGGCGCTCTCCAGGGTCGCCTGAAGGTCGGCGCCTCCCTTCCTGATCGACGCCATCTCCTTCTGGAACCCCGACATGTCCGCCTGCAGCGACTCGAGGCTCTGGCGGTAACCGGCGAGCGATTTCTCCACCCCTTCCCTCACCTCGGCGCGCACCTCGTTCAACCCCTTCTCCATGGTGAAGAGGCGGTTCTTCATCTCGTCCGAGTCGCGGCGCACCGATTCGAGTTCACCCTGGCTGGCGCAGCCGAATAAGGCGAGCAGTAGCAGTGAGCCCAGTGCCACTCTCTTTGCCTGCATGGAAACCTCCTGTGATCCCGCTCTGCTATAAAAAAAGGAGCCCTGAGGCTCCTTTTGGGCAGGAACTGCTTGAGTTACTTGACGATGACGAATTCATCCCTTCTGTTCTTGGCCCAGGCCGCCTCGTCGTGACCCTGAACGGCCGGCTTCTCTTCGCCGTAGCTGATGGTGGAGAGGCGGTCGGAGGCGATTCCCAGGTTGACCAGGTAGTCCTTGGCCGATTTGGCCCTTCTTTCGCCCAGCGCCATGTTGTAGTCGTCGGAGCCGCGCTCGTCGCAGTTACCCTCGATGCGCACCTTGACCCCGGCCTGGCGGCTCAGGTACTCGGCGTTCTTCGAGAGGCTCGCGCGGGCCTCTTCCGAAAGATCGGAGGAGTCGAAGTTGAAGTAGACCTTCTGGAGCTCGGCCTGGACTTCCTGCGCTGTGCCCTGGCCCGCTTCTTTGGCGGTTTCCTGGGCGACCGCCGGCTCGCGGCTTGGGGTGGTTTCCGTTATCGGCTGCTGTGCTGCGCCCGATTCGGCCTCCGGCCGTGCCTGCTGCATCGGCGCAGTCTGGGTGGAAGGCGTTTGGGCTGGGGCGGGCTGGGCAGCCGAAATCGGCTCCTCTGTTCTCACGACGTCTTTTTTGGCGCAGCCGGCCGAAAGAAGTGCTCCGAAAGACAGAACAACCAGGGAACCGAGAATCATCTTGCGCATTATCCCACTCCTTTTATCGATAGAATACGTGCAGCGCCTCATGAGCGTGCCGTCTTTAAAAAACGAATGGAAGTATACCCACCTTTTACAAGTTAATCAACGATTCAAATGCCGATAGCTTTACCAATTTACCGACCAGGTGGGACTGGAATTCTGGGCCTTGTTGGGCGAGATCCTGGTCTGGCTGCTCCCGTCGACGCGCATCAGGTAGATCGCCTCGGCGCCGTCGCGGGTGGAGCTGAAGACGACGAAGCGGCCGTCCGGGGAGAAGCGGGGGTGCTCGTTGCTCCCGGCGCTGGTGAGCTGGGTGTCCTGGGTGCCGTCGGTGTTGATGGCGTGAATCTGGAACCCGCCTCCTTCCTGGCGCGCGTAGACGATCCGGTCCCCCTTGGGTGACCAGCGCGGCGTGACGTTGTAGCCGCCGTTGGTGGTGAGCCGGCGCTGGTTGCCGCCATCGGCGTCCATAACGAAGATCTGGGGCTTGCCGAGGCGGTCGGAAACGAAGACGATGCGGGAGCCGTCGGGCGACCAGGCCGGGGAAACGTCGATGGCGTGGTTGTTGGTGAGCCGCGCCAGTTCCTTTCCTTCCCGCGAGACCAGGTAGATCTCGGAGTTGCCGTCCTTACTCATCACCATGGCGATCCTGCTGCCGTCGGGGGAGTAGGCACCCATGGCGTTCAGGCCGCTCCTGGAGGAGATGCGCGCTTCGAGACCGGTGAAGAGTTCGCGGCGGTACAGGTCCGGGTTCCCCTTCTTGTAGGAGGTGTAGATGATCTCCTTGCCGGAGGGGGCGAAGTCGGGCTTGAGGTTGATGGAGCCGTTGTTGGTGAGCCGCTGCGGGTTGTGCCCGTCGTAGTCCATGACGAAGATCTCCTTGTTGCCGGAGATCTTGGTCACGTAGGCGATCTTGCCGGTGAAGGGACCTTTCTCACCGGTCAAGGCGCGCAGCACCTCGTCGGAGAAGGCATGCCCCATGCGGCGCAGCTCCTTTGCTGAGCCGCTGTAGCGCTTGGCGGTCACCTCGCGGTTCAGCACCCGGTCCACCAGCCGGCACTCCAGGGTGATGTTACCCCCCTGCGTGCTGTAGGAGCTTTTCAGGATCAGGTCGGCGTCGGCGCCGTTGCCGGAGATTTCGAACGGGCCGGCGAGCCCCAGGTCCATCCCGAACAGCTCGGAGAGCTCCCTGGACACCTCCGGGGTCACCTGTCCGACGAGGCCGGTGGTGGGCGCAGGATAAAGTTTCAGCTTGCGGCTCACCGGGGCCGTTACGTCTATGTATCCCTCTGCCGCCTGTGCCATTTGAGGCGCCAGGAGCAGCAAGGCCAACAGTATGATTATTCTCATCTTATACCGACCCCTTCCGGTCTGAAGCGGAACAAGCGCTTGAAGGTAGCGCCGCCGGGCGGTGGAACCAGAGACTTGCCGGCGAGCGTCACGGCCCGGTGGACCGCGTCGTCAAAAAGCGGGTCACCTGAACCCTTTTCCACATGGTAATCGGCGATCCTGCCGTCGCCCGAAACGGTGATGGTTGCGATCACCTGCGGCGACTTGCTCTGCGATACCATGACTTCCTTGAGTGCGTCTTTCAGGCGGGACTGGAGGTAGGAGGGGTAGTCGCTTCCCGCCTCGCTCCCCTTCCCACCTGGCATCCCCGTTGGCTGGCTCCCCCTTTTCCGAAGCCTTTCCAGGACCTCGGACTGCCGTTTCTCCTGGGCGACGCGCTCCAGTTTCGCCAGTCGTTCGTTGAAGGCCTGCTCCTGGGCCGCGGTGCTCGCAGGATTGTTCTTGGCCGTGGGGGAGGGTGCAGGTGCTTTGGCTGCCGGCTTGGCCGGTTTGACGGGCGCGGCCGGCTGCACCATGGCCGGCGCGGCAGGTGTGGCGGGCGGGGGAGGGACCGCCTCCTTTTCGGCCTCGGCTGCCGGCGTGCCGGCCTGCGGCGAGGCGACGGGGAGGGTGACCATGTCCACGTAGGTGACGGGGGTTTCGTCCGGATGGAACTCCGGGTAGAACTGCCACTTTGCTATGATCAGGAACACGACCAGGTGGCAGACGAAGGAGAGGGCGAACATCCCCTCCGGCCCCGGGTATCGACGTGTCGGCTGCTTTCTCATCGCCGCTGCGGGGACTCCGTTACCATGCCCAGCCGCTCGACTCCCGCCCCCTTGATCTGGGCCATCACCTTGACGACCTCGCCATAGGGTACCGACTGGTCAGCCTTGAGGAAGACCTCGCGCTTCTCCCTGCCGGCCAGCATCGAGGTGAGCTTCTCTTTGAGCTGGTCCTGGGAGATCTCCGAGGAATTGATGAAGGTCCTGCCCGACTGCTCCAAAGAGACCACCAGCGTGTCCTCCTTGGGCGCAAGCGCCTTCGTGTCCGCCTTGGGGAGGTTCACCTGGACCCCCTGCTGCATCATCGGTGCGGTGACCATGAAGATGATCAAGAGCACCAGCATGACGTCGACCAACGGCGTCACGTTGATCTGCGACATTGTGCCGCGGTTGCCGTTGTCCCTGTTGCCGAACTCCATGGCTTATCTCCCCGCGAAGTTGCGCTGCACGATGTTGAGGAACTCGGTGGAGAAGCTGTCCATCTCCGAGATGAGCACCTTGATCTTGTGCTGGAAGTGGTTGTACCCCATGACGGCGGGAATCGCGGCCACCAGGCCGATGGCGGTGGCGATGAGCGCCTCCGCGATCCCCGGGGCGACGACGGCGAGCGAGGCCGAGCCGGTCTGGCCTATCTTCTCGAACGCGGTCATGATCCCCCAGACGGTGCCGAAGAGGCCGATGAAGGGGGCGGTGGCGCCGGTCGTGGCGAGGAAGGTCAGGTACTTCTCCAGGCGGGTGATCTCCGAGGTGGTGGCGCGGCGCAGGGCGCGGGCGATGTTGTCGATCCCCCCCAGGTCGGTGCTGATGCTGTTGGGATCCGCCTTCTCCTCCACCTTCTCCTGGAGCTTCTTAAGCTCCCCGTACCCTTCCTGGAAAAGCACCGTGAGCGGCGAATTCGTGAAGCGGTCCAGCTGGCCGCTGATGGCGTCGAAGCGCTTTGCCTTCCAGAAGAACTCGAGGAAGCGCTCTGAGGCGCCGTTGGCGCGCGAGACCTGCAGCAGCTTGTAGAAGATGATGCCCCAGGAAACGACGGAGAAATAGAGCAAGAGGAAAAGAACCAGTTTTACGACCAGGCCGGTCGAAGCAAACATGCCCACGGAAGGTACCTCCGGTTAGATGTGATCAGACAGGAAAAATATGCTTTACGCAAAACTAAGTCAACAGTAAAGAAACCGCGCGCCGGGTCGGGGAAGCGGGCCCCAAGCCCGGGATTTAGCATTCAATAGCACTCGGGGCGCCGGTCCTTGAAGCAGGTGATGCTCTGGCGCCACTTTTCCATCTCTGCGGGGTCAAGGAGAGCGGTCGGCTCCGCGTTCTCGTACCCCGCCTCCGCGAGCAGTTCTCCCTTCGGCCCGAGGATCATGCTGGAGCCGAAGAAGTCGAGCTTGCCGATGACGCCGCAGGCGTTGGCCGCGATCACGAAGAGCTGGTTCTCGATGGCGCGCCCCTTCAAGAGGCCGCGCCAGTGTTCCTCGCGCGGCTTGGGCCATTCCCCGGGGACCACGATTACGTCGGCGCCGTCGAGAGCAAGCCTGCGCGCCAGCTCCGGGAAGCGGAGGTCGTAGCAGATCATGACGCCGATCCTTCCCACGCTGGTCTGGGCGACGAGGGCCGAATCCCCGCGGTCCAGGTGGCGGTCCTCCCCCATCAGCGAGAAGAGGTGCATCTTGCGGTAGCTCCCCGCGACCTTCCCGCGGTCGACGACGTAGGCGGTGTTGAAGACCTTCTCCCCGTGAGGCTCGGGGAGGCTCCCGACGATGGTCATCGAGAGCTCTGCAGAAAGGGCCTCGAGTCGCTCCACGATCGCAGGGGTGCGCGTGGCCAGCTGGTTCAGCTCCCGGTAGGCGAAGCCGCAGCTCCACATCTCGGGCAATACGGCCAGCTCGACCCCCTGGGCGGCCAGCCGGCGCAGTGCGTTTTCGGCATAGGCCACGTTTGAGTCCACGTCGCCGAGCTCTATGTTGAACTGGACCGCTGCCGCCTTGATGGTTTTTTGCATGTTCCCCCCCATCGAGAAAAGAATTGAACTGACACCGTCGTCCTCCGGACAGCGGAACCCGCGCCAGCGAATTCCGGAGTTTAATCCGACTCCAAGCGGATTTCAAGCAAGTTCCTGCAGTTGGCGCCTGTTTTGCGTGACAAAAAGGGTGGCGATCTGCTAGATGTTGACCTAGAACCAAAAGGAGCCCCCGATGCGTGCCGGCATTTATATACATTTTCCCTTCTGCCTGAAAAAGTGCCTCTACTGCGACTTCAACTCGACTCCCGCTACAGGCTCCGACCACCGGGGGTACGTGGAGCTGCTGCTGAAGGAGGTGGAGCTAAGACAGGCGGCACTCCCCGAACCGGTCAGCGCCCCGACCCTGTACTTCGGGGGGGGCACGCCGTCCCTGATGGGGCCGGAACTGGTGGGGCTCGTCGTCGCATCGGCGCGGGAGAGGTTTTCCCTGGAGCCGGACGCGGAGGTTACGCTAGAGGCAAATCCGGGTACGCTCACTCGGGAGCGCCTGGACGGGTACCTGGCGGCGGGGGTGAACCGCCTGTCGCTGGGGGTCCAGTCCTTCGAGGACCGCCTGCTCAAACGGCTGGGGCGCGTGCACAGCTCGGCTGAAGCGCTCTCAGCCTTCCAGGATGCGCGCCGCGCCGGCTTCGACAACATCAGCATCGACCTGATGCACTCCCTGCCGGGGCAGTCGCTTTCCCAGTGGCGCGAGGCGCTGGAGCTTGCCGTCTCGCTTGTGCCCGAGCACGTCTCCGCCTACGCGCTCTCCATCGAGGAGGGGACCCCCTTCGAGCGGCTCCACGACGAGGGGGCGCTCCCGCTTCCCGCCGAAGAGGAGGCCGCGGCCATGTTCGAGGCGACCACTGCCGTTCTCTCCAAGGCCGGCTACCGTCACTACGAGATCTCCAACTACGCGCTTCCCGGCCGCCATTCCCGCCACAACTCCGCCTACTGGAACAGGCTTAGCTACTTAGGCTTTGGCGCCGGCGCGCACTCCTTCTGGAACCCCGACGGGCTCGGGCGCCGCTGGAAGAACCCCGGCGACGTCGCGGCGTATGCCGGGGGAATCGAAGCAGGTCTTCCCGTGGATGAGGAGCCGGAGCAGCTGACGCTCAAAGACGCCCTCTCCGAGTCCTTCTTCCTGGGGCTTAGGATGCTCGATGGGCTCGACCTCGCGCCGCTTTTGCAGCGCTACGGCGAAGCTGCCCTCGCGCCTTACCTCGAGCAGGCCGCGGCATGGGAAAAAAGGGGCGCCCTCATCCGGGAGGGAAGCCTCATCCGCGTCTCCCCTGGCGCCGTCATCCTCGCCAACGGCATCTTCTCCAGCTTCGTCTAAATTCCCCTTCATTTCCCACTGCCCCCTTGACAAAGCAGAGGGGCGTTGCTAACTTGAAGCGCGTTAGCACTCGAACTTTTTGAGTGCTAATCGCTTTTGAGGTAAGAGACATGGAAGAACAACTTTCCGAGCGCGGCAAAAGGATCCTCGAGGCGGTGATCGAGGATTACATCGCAACAGCCGAACCGGTGGGGAGCAGGACCATCACGCGCAGCCATGCGCTGGCTCTTTCCCCGGCTACGGTGAGAAACGTCATGTCGGACCTGGAGGAGATGGGGCTTTTGACCTCCCCGCATACCTCCGCCGGGCGCATCCCGACCGACAAGGCCTACCGCCTGTACGTCAACTCGATCCTCGAGGTGAAGAACCTCGCCCGCGACAACCGGGAGGAGATCCGCAGGCGCTGCCGGATGGCGGGAAGGGACCCGGCCGAGGTGCTCAGGGAAACGAGCCGCCTTTTGTCCTCGACCTCTAGCTACATGGGGGTGGTGATGGCGCCCCACCTGTCGGCGAACGTCTTCCACCAGATGGAATTCGTGAAGCTCTCCAGCCGCAGGGTGCTCGCCATACTGGTCTCGCAAAACGGGACGGTGCAGAACCGGCTTTTGGAGACCGACGAGGAGATCCCGCAGGAAGACCTGGTCCGGATGGCCAACTACCTGAACGGGATGCTGCAGGGGCTCACCATAGCCCAGGTTCGCGAACGGTTGTTGAGCGAGATGCAAAACGAGAAGGTGCGTTACGACTTGATGATGGCACGGGCGCTCGCCCTTTCACAGCAGACGATACAGGCCGACGGCGCCGAGATCTTCCTGGAAGGGCAGGCGAACATCCTGGAACAGCCCGAGTTCGCCGATGCCGCCAAGATGCGGGAGATCTTCCGGACCTTCGAGAAAAAGAGCATGCTCCTGGACCTTTTGGACCGCTCGCTGTCGGCGGAGGGGGTGCAGATCTTCATAGGCTCGGAGTCGAACCTCCTCAAGATGGAGGGGATGAGCCTGGTAACCTCCACCTACATGACCGGGAAGGACACGGTAGGCGTCCTCGGGGTGATCGGCCCCACAAGGATGGGGTACGGCAGGGTTATTCCGATCGTCGATTACACAGCCAAGCTGATCAGCCGTCTGCTCGAAGCGGAGTAGCGGAATAAAGGAGATAAGAAAGGGATGGACAAGAAAAAACACGATTCGCACCAGCACGATAAGACGCCGGACGCTCCGCAGGATAAAGTGGAAGTGACGCAGCCGCTTTCGGATGCGGATCGCATCAAGGAACTCGAAGAGGCGCTGGCCGCCAAGGGCCTTGAATCCGTAGCCAACTGGGACAAGTACCTGCGCGAGCGGGCCGACCTGGAGAACTACAGGAAGCGGGTGCAAAAGGAGAAGGAAGAGATCCTCAAGTACGGCAAAGAGGAACTCATCGTGGAGATCCTCCCGGCGCTGGACAACCTGGAGCGCGCCATCGACCATGCCAACGAGGAATCGGCCATCGTCGAGGGGGTGAAGCTCACCCTCACCATGCTCCTCTCCGCGCTGAAGAAGTTCGGGGTGACCCCGGTAGAGACACCGCAGGGTACCCCCTTCAACCCCGAGTTCCACCAGGCCATGGGGCAGGTGGCGAGCGCGGACCAGGAGCCCAACACCGTAGTCGCCGTGTTCCAGAAGGGGTACCTCTTGAACGAGCGCCTGCTCCGCCCGGCCATGGTCACCGTTGCCGTCAAGCCTGCGGCTTAAGGCAGGGACTAGGTGCTAGGGACTAGGGGCTAGTGAAGACCGAGAGGTTTTGCCAGCCCCCAGTCCCCAGTCCCCAGCCCCGATTTTTTTTACACCCGCCCCTTGTTTTTCCAACGGGCGATGACTAGCTTGCAGGTACAGTTAAAAAACTAGGAGGCATACACATGAGCAGAGTAATCGGAATAGACCTCGGGACCACCAACTCCTGCGTGGCAGTGATGGAAGGTGGGGAACCGGTTGTCATAGCGAACGCAGAAGGTAGCCGCACCACTCCTTCCATGATCGCCTTCGCCGAAAGCGGCGAGCGTCTGGTGGGGCAGCAGGCCAAGCGCCAGGCGGTCACCAACCCGGAGAATACCCTTTACGCGATCAAGCGCCTGATCGGGCGCAAGTTCGACACCGACGCGGTGAAGAAGGACATCGCCATCTCCCCGTTCAAGATCGTGAAGGCCGACAACTCCGACGCCTGGGTCGAGGTGCGGGGGCAGAAGTACTCTCCCCCCGAGATCTCTGCAATGGTGCTGCAGAAGATGAAGAAGACCGCCGAGGACTACCTGGGCGAGACCGTCACCGACGCCGTCATCACCGTCCCCGCGTACTTCGACGACTCCCAGCGCCAGGCGACCAAGGACGCCGGTAAGATCGCCGGCTTGAACGTGCTCCGCATCATCAACGAGCCGACCGCGGCAGCGCTTGCCTACGGCCTGGACAAGAAGAAGGACGAGAAGATCGCCGTATTCGACCTGGGCGGCGGCACCTTCGACGTCTCCATCCTGGAGCTCGGCGAGGGGGTCTTCGAGGTCAAGTCCACCAACGGCGACACCTTCCTGGGCGGCGAGGACTTCGACCAGAAGATCATCGACTACATAGCCGACGAGTTCAAGAAGGACCAGGGGATCGACCTGAGGGGCGACAAGATGGCCCTGCAGAGGCTGAAAGAGGCGGGCGAGAAGGCGAAGTGCGAGCTCTCCACCTCGCTTGAGACCGACATCAACCTCCCGTTTATCACCGCCGACGCCTCGGGTCCGAAGCACCTGACCATGAAGCTCACCCGCGCGAAGCTCGAGTCCATCTGCGCCGAGCTGATCGCTAAGCTGGAAGGCCCCTGCCGCACCGCGCTGAAAGACGCAGGTCTCTCTGCCTCCGACATCGACGAGGTGATCCTCGTCGGCGGCATGACCCGCATGCCGATCGTGCAGAAGAAGGTGCAGGACATCTTCGGCAAGGTCCCCAACCGCGGCGTCAACCCGGACGAGGTGGTCGCCATCGGTGCAGCCATTCAGGGTGGCGTTCTGCGCGGCGACGTGAAGGACGTGCTCCTGCTCGACGTCACCCCGCTTTCCCTCGGCATCGAGACCCTGGGCGGCGTGATGACCAAGCTGATCGACAAGAACTCCACCATCCCCTGCAGGAAGAGCCAGGTGTTCTCCACCGCAGCCGACAACCAGCCCGCCGTCAGCATCCACGTGCTGCAGGGCGAGCGCGAGATGGCGACCGACAACAAGACGCTGGGGAACTTCGAGCTCTCCGGCATCCCGGCGGCTCCCCGCGGCGTCCCGCAGATCGAGGTGACCTTCGACATCGACGCCAACGGCATCGTCCACGTCTCCGCCAAGGATCTCGGCACCGGCAAGGAGCAGTCCATCCGCATCACCGCCTCCTCGGGCCTTTCCAAGGAGGAGGTCGAGAAGATGGTGCGCGAGGCCGAGGCGCACGCGGCCGACGACAAGAAAAAGCGCGAGCTGATCGAGGCGAAGAACCAGGGGGACAACCTGATCTATCAGACCGAGAAGTCCCTGACCGAGTTCGGCGACAAGATCGACGCCTCCGAGAAGCAGAAGATCGAGGAAGGGGTCGCCGCCCTCAAGAAGGCCCTGGAAGGAAGCGACGCCGACGAGATCAAGAAGGCGAGCGACTCCCTGATGCAGGCTTCCCACAAGCTGGCCGAGGCGGTTTACGCGAAGACCCAGGCGGCAGGCGCCGAAGGCGGCGAGCAGCCGCACGCCGAGCAGGAGGCAGGCGGCGCGGCCAAGGGAGAGAAGGTCGTCGACGCCGACTTCGAGGAAGTGAAGGACGACAAGAAGTAAGAAAAGGTTGCAAACCCTGGGCGCTTTGGTAGAAGATGGCGCCTGCATGAAAATAAAAGCGCGCAACGGGCAGCGTCTCATTAGGGGACGCTGCTCTTTGTGTTACGAGGGTATACATTGGCAAACGGTGAAAAACAGGATTACTACGAACTCCTCGAAGTCAACAGGAACGCCTCCGAGACCGAGATCAAGAAGGCGTACCGTCGACTGGCCATCAAGTACCACCCGGACAAGAACCCGGGGGACAAGGCGAGCGAGGACAAATTCAAGGAGATCTCCGAGGCCTACGAGGTCCTCTCCGACGGCGAGAAGAGGGCGCGCTACGACCAGTTCGGGCATGCCGGCGTTAACGGTGGCGGCTTCTCTTCGGGGGGCTTCGGCGGTTTCGGCGCTTCCCCCTTCGGCGACATCTTCGGGGACATCTTCGGCGAGGTTTTCGGCGGCGGGAGACAGAAAGGGGCGCGCGGCAGAAGGGGCGACGACCTGCAGTACAACCTGGAGGTGACTTTCGAGGAGGCCGCCTTCGGGGCCGAGAAGAAGATCGACATTCCCTACTCCAAGCGTTGCGACGCCTGCGGCGGCTCCGGCGCGAAGCCGGGCACCACTCCCAAGACCTGCCCCACCTGCCAGGGCGCCGGGCAGATGCGTTTCCAGCAGGGGTTCTTCAGCGTGAGCAAGACCTGCTCCCATTGCAACGGCGAGGGGCGTGTGGTCGAGCATCCCTGTCCCACCTGCCGGGGCGCGGGGACCGTGCGGGACAAGAAGACCATCTCGGTCAAGGTCCCGGCGGGCGTTGAGACCGGCATCAGGCTGAAGCTCTCCGGAGAGGGGGGGCAGGGGGCCAAGGGGGGGGGCAACGGCGACCTGTACGTGGCGCTGACCGTGCGCGAGCACCCGCTTTTCAGGCGCGAGGACAACGACGTAATCTGCGAGATCCCGATCAGCTTCACCCAGGCGGCGCTTGGCTGCGAGATCGATGTGCCGACTCTCGACGGCAAGGTAGCCATGAAGATACCGGAAGGGACCCAGTCCGGCGCGGTCTTCAGGATGCGCAACAAGGGTGTCCCGGCGCTGCAGGGGTACGGGCGCGGCGACCACCTGGTGATCGCCAAGGTGGAGACCCCTACCAACCTGAACCGACAGCAGCGTGAGCTCCTGGAGGAGTTCGCCCGCATCAGCGGCGAGGACGTGAACCCCATGCGCAAGAACTTCTTCTCCAAGGTCATGGACATCTTCACTTGAGAAAGGCCCTGCATACGGGATCGGCGTGGGTGCTTTCGGCGCTTCTCTTTGCCGCCCATCCCGTCACTGCAGCACCCTTGGAGCCTGAGGGGGTAAAGGCAGCTCTTCTGGCTGACGCAGCTTACGACGGGGCGCTCATCAAGCGGGTCCGCGAGGCGAAAAGGCGCATCATCTGCGCCTTTTACCTTTTTAAGCTGGGGGAGCGCCGGGGCAACCTCCCGAAGGCTCTGGCGACCGAACTGGTAGAGGCCAGAAGGCGCGGGGTGGAGGTGACGGTGATCCTGGAAGGGGGGAAGCCGGTCGGCCGCGAGAACCTGGCTGCGGCGAGGGCGCTTGCCCGGGGCGGGGTCCGCGTGGTCATCCCCGACGGCAGGCGCGTCACCCATGTGAAGGCGGTGGTTGTCGACGGGCGCTACGTCATGATCGGGAGCCACAACCTGAGCCACGCGGCACTTGCCGGCAACCGCGAGCTCTCGCTCCTGGTGGACTCGCCGGAACTCGCCGTGCAGACCGTGAAATACCTGGAACAGATACGGTAATAAGGAGCAAACAACGTGCTTTCCGACAGGCACTCTTTCCTCAGGACCTTCAGGCACCTCATCCCCTGCGTCATCCTCCTGGCCATAAGCCTTTCTCTAGCCGCGCCCGCCCGGGCACAGATCGCCACCTACCCGCAGCTGCCGCGGGGCTACAGCTCGATACGGGTCTTCGACAACCAGCAGCGTTTCGTTGGGCGGATCATGCCGACCCAGCGCTACTGGGTGGGTATCGACCGCATCCCGGTCTTTCTCCGTAACGCGCTCATCGCCACCGAGGACGCCCGCTTCTACCAGCACCAGGGGATCGACGTGCGCGGCATCGCGCGTGCCCTGGTGAAGGACGTGGTAAAGGGAAGGCTCGCCGAGGGTGGCTCGACCATCACCCAGCAGCTGATCAAGAACAAGTTCCTCTCCGGCGAGAAATCGATTGACCGCAAGGTCAAGGAGGTGCAGCTCGCCATGGATTTCGAGAAGAAGTACACCAAGGACCAGATCCTGGAGATGTACTTCAACGAGATCTATTTCGGCAACGGCGCCTGGGGGATAGCGCAGGCGGCGCGCCTTTATTTCGACAAGAACCCGGAGGAGCTGACCGAGGCGGAGTGCTCGCTTCTGGCTGGGGTCCCGAAGAATCCGGGGCGCTACAACCCCCTGGGGGACACGGCCAAGGTGAGCGCGCGCCGCAGCACGGTTTTGAAGAGGATGCTGGACGTCAAGATGATCACCGCCGCGCAGAAACGCGCCATCGAGGCGCACCCTGCGACGGTGATCAGGGCAGGGCAGGCCCAGGGGTACCTCGACCTGGTGCGCCGGCAGCTGATGGAGCGCTACGGCGCGAAGGTGGTAGAACAGGGGGGGCTGGACGTCATCGCCGCGCTCGACCTCGACCTGCAAAAGCAAGCCGAGCAGATGCTGCGCGAGGGGGTGAAGAAGGTGAACCCAGGCCTGCAGGGGGCCCTTTTGAGCCTCGACCTCAAAACGGGCGACGTCCTGGCCGCCGTGGGTGGAACCGACGGCAAGGGAGGGTTCAACCGCGCCTTCTCGGCGAAGCGGCAGCCGGGTTCCGCGATCAAGCCGCTTATCTTCGCCGATGCACTGGAAAACGGCTTCACCGCCGGTAGCATCCTGGACGATCACCCGGTCGCCTACAACCGCGGCAACGGGCAGCTCTGGAAACCGCAGAACTACGAGCGGAAGTCATACGGCGAGCTGTCGCTTCGGCAGGCGCTGGCGCACTCCAACAACGTCATCACCGTGAAGCTCCTCGACGCCATCGGAGTCAACAACTTCGTCGGCTTCGCTGGAAGCCTAGGGCTGACCCTCCGTTCGCCCAACGACCTCTCGCTTGGGCTTGGGACGGACGAGGTTACACTGAAAGATCTCGTTTCCGCCTACACCCCGTTTGCCAACGGAGGTTTCCGCTCCGAGGCCCGGACCATCATCCGCATCTTCGACCGCAGCCGCCGTGCCTGGACCGAGAACCCGCCTGTTGTGGAGCCGGTGCTCCCGCCGGTCACGGCGTTTGTCACCACCGAGATGATGAAGGACGTGCTGGATTACGGGACCGCGAAGGGGTTGAAGAAGTTCGCAAGGCAGCGCCCCTCTGCCGGGAAGACCGGTACCACCGACGACTATCGCGACGCCTGGTTCGTCGGCTACACCCCGCAGATCATCACCGGCGTCTGGGTCGGTTACGACAAGCCGAAGCCAGTGGGGAGAGGGTTCACCGGCGGCGCCGTTTCGGCGCCGATCTGGGAGAAGTTCATGCGCGTCGCCACGGCCGGCAAGCCAGCGGTTGATTTCCCCAAGCCCGATGGCGTGGTGACTGCCACCATCGACCCGACGACCGGGGAGCTTGCCACCCCCGACTGCCCGGCCACCAGGGACGAGTTCTACATCGTCGGGACCGAGCCGACCAAGTACTGCTCCAAGCACGGCGGAGGTACCCTGGAGCATGTGGCGCCGGAGCCGCAGCCCCAACCGGAGCAAGTGACCCCGCCGGAGCAGCCTGAGCCTGCAGCCACGGAACCCGAGGCGCCGACCGAGGAGCCCGCGACACCGCCGCTGGAGCCCGGGGAGACCGCGCCCCAGGAGTAACTTCGGTTCGGGGTCGGTCTCTTTAGGGGCGAAAGATGCTGTTACAAGCAAAAGAAAAGGGGATAAGCCCATTGGGACTTATCCCCTTTTTTTGACCGATGGGTGGAGCTACCCATCCTGTGCCAGGTCTTTCAGGTAGTAATGGCGGATAGGTTTCAGATCGTGGTCCAGTTGGTACACCAGCGGGCTTCCCGTCGGGATCTCCAGCCCCACGATGCCGTCGTCGGACACCTGGTCCAGGTACTTGATCAGCCCCCGCAGGCTGTTGCCGTGCGCCACGATCAGGATGCGCTCTCCTTGCCGAAGCGCCGGGACCGCCTGCTGCTCCCAGAAGGGAAGCACGCGCTCCACCGTGTCCTTTAGGCACTCCGTGTCGGGTAGGAGCTCTTTGTGGAGGGACCGGTAACGCGGATCGAACGACGGGTGCCGCGGATCTCCCTCGGGAAGCGCCGGCGGCCGCACCTCGTAGCTGCGCCTCCAAAGTTTTACCTGCTCGTCCCCGTACTTTTCAGCCGTCTGGGCCTTGTTCAACCCCTGCAGAGCGCCGTAGTGTCTCTCGTTCAGGCGCCACTCCTTGTGCTCCGGAATCCACATCTGGTCCATCTGTTCCAGCATGATCCAGAGGGTCTTTACCGCACGCTTGAGAAGCGAGGTGAAGGCGACGTCGAAGACGAAGCCGTGCTCCTTCATGAGCCGCCCCGCGTCGCGGCTCTCCTCTTCGCCCCGCTCGGAGAGCTCCACGTCGGTCCAGCCGGTGAAGAGGTTCTCCTTGTTCCAGGCGCTCTCGCCATGCCGCACCAGCACCAGTTGATGCATCTTTACCTCCACCTATCCTGATCGTCGCTACTTCGCCCTACTTCCCGGTTCCGGCAGCCGCAGCCGCGGCGTCCCTTGCCTCCTGCAGCTTGTCCGTCACGTTGTTCTTGATCCAGGACGGGTCCCACCACTCGATCGGGTTCACCTCCTGCCCCGACACCACCACGCCGAAATGCAAGTGGTCTCCTCCGGCAAGCCCGGTGTCCCCGGTGTCGCCGATGGTGTCCCCCTTTTTCACCTCGTCCCCTTCCTTCACGCCGATCCGGCTCAGGTGGCCGTAAAGGGTCTGCAGCCCCATCCCATGTTCGATGATGACGCACTGACCGTAGATCCCCAGGTCGTCGGCATACACCACCTTGCCGCGGTTGGCCGCGGGGACCCTGGCGTGGGACAGGGACGCCAGGTCGATCCCCAGGTGGTGTTGCTGGTCGACCTCTTTCCCCTTGTAGTAGTAGCTGCGCAACTGGTTGAAGGTGCCGCGCGGGGCCGAATTGGGCAGGCGCAGGAAGTCCCCTTCCCAAAGAGGGGTGGGGGAGGTTTTCAGGCCGCACTGCTGCAGGATCTTCGCATCGCTTTGCCGCACCTCGCGGTTCACCTTCAGGTACAGCTCCAGCGGGTTCGTCACCTGGGGGAAGCGGTCCTTGAATTCCGAGAAGATCTTCTCCAGGAAGGCGTCGCTCAACTCTATGCGGTCCCTGGGGAAGGCCTTGGCCAGGACCCGGTAATAGATCCCCGTCAGCCGCTCGTTCCCCGCCTGGTCCACCGCGGTGATTTTTGGTATGAAACGCTCCGGGGGGACGTCGTAGGGGAACGGGAACAGGGAGGCGTAAAAACCCTCGGGCTGCTTATAGCCGGGATAGAAACGGTCCGCGAAGGTGACGCCGGTTTTCACGACGTCCCGGTTCAGCGCATAGACGGCGAGAGCGGAGCCTCCCGGAGAGACGTTATGCGCTGTGCTGATTACGGTGACGACAGGTGGCTTGTTCTGCACCACGAACTGAAGCGCGACCGCGGTGCTGTTGCCCGAGCCGAACCTGACCAGGGACCGGTCAACGGCAGCTATCTGCAGTGTCACCGGCCCCTCCTTGAGCCCGGGCGGCGGCGGGAGCCGGAAGACCTCTTTCGCGTCCGTGGTCCCCGCCGGGTATTCCTTATTCAGAAGCGGAAAGCTCTTTTCTCCCTGCACCGCCGCGACATTCAAGGATTTGAGGCCCGAAGCGCTGTCCCGCAGGGTCAGAACGAGGTCCGCCCTGGAGGCGATGGGACCCGGGCGACGGGAGAGCGCCAGGGCGGGGCCTGAGGTGTCGACGAAGTAGTAGATCCCGATTCCCGCTGCGATTGCTACTAAGAGGATAAATATCCCGAGGATTGCCGAGGTTCTCATTTGGGCTCCCGCTCTCAACGCTGTAGTTGCCACCCCGGTGCATCCGCCCTTGCTGTGGCAGCTTTTCCGGGATCACTGCCGGAGTATAAGTCCCGGCTAATGCACCAACGGATTTTAGCATCCACATCTTCAAAGTCCAGTCTCCACGCCGCAGTTGGGCGATGTCTTCTCAAGCAGGGAGGGTAGTTTTGAGTCATAGCGATGATGCACATGCTCAAGAAAAAAATTGACACTCTCTGTGAAAACCCTCGATAGGTGGTATAGTTAAGCACAGCTAGCTAGCTGTAACAGGATCTCGGAAAAAGGAGGTAGCAATATCGAAGGAGACTCCACCGAAGAGAATTCCCATTACAAGACAGAAGTAACCAATCCGGTGCGAGAAGCACTGGAGTGACCCCTGCAACGAGGGATCGAACAAACAAAAGGAGGCCCGCGCATAAGAGCAGGCCTCTTTTCTTTGTACCTCGCCGCACAAATGTGATAGCAGTGACTATTACCGGAAATCGGTAACGGTTTTCATAGAGAGGTTTTCCCCGCAGTGGGGGTAACCTTCACCCGTCTGCTCTTCTTCTAAAGAGGAGGATGGCATGGGAACAATTAAATGCAAAAGGAGGGAATCATGAAAAGAGTAACAGCAACGGTACTTGCCATGGTAATCGCCATGGCTTCGCTCCAGGGGTGCTACGGGAAGATGGCCTTGACCAAAAAGGTGTACCGGGTCAACGGCGAGGTGCACGACAAGTTCCTGCGCAGTCTTGTCACCTGGGTCTTCATAATCGTGCCGGTGTACGGCATAGCCGCGCTCGTCGACTTCGTCCTCTTCAACACCATCGAGTTCTGGAGCGGCAACAACCCCGTGGCGCAGGGAGAGAAGAATTTCCAGTACGCGGAAAACGGGGAACGCTTCCAGGTGAACGCCCGCAAAAACGGGGACACGGTCACCTATACCTTCAACCATTACCGGGGCGACACCCATCTCGATACGCTCTCCATCGACTGGAACGTCAAGAGCGGCAACTCGGTTGCCTCATTCAACGATCACGGCAACGTGACACAGTACCAGGCACAGCGGAGCAAAGGTGGCGTCGAGGTAACCAGCACGGGCGTCGGGGCCATGAACAACACTTCCAGAACGGCTGCACTGTACAATTGATTGAGACTCTGGAACGTCGTGGCCGAGCTGTGAGTGCAGCTGGACAGCCACAGAGAGTCCGCAGGTGGTTCAGGTACTGCATGGGCAGGTTAGCGTTTGCTCATAGACAAAGGCAGGGCTTTTGGAGGGGGCAACTGGAGCAGTATACAGGCAAAAAAAAAATTTAAACAGACTGTTTCTTTGGTGCGCCCGATGATACTGTAACACTCAGCTAGCTAGCTAAGAGAAATCTCGAAGAAGGAGGCAACCGACCATAGAGGAAACTCCACCGATCAGGATTCTCAAAACTTGAAAGCTGTAGCTGTCCGGTCCGTATAGGCACCGGCATCCACCCTTGAAAAGGGTTCCCAAATGTAGACGCTACAACCAGAGGCCCGCCGAACCCGGCGGGCCTTTCAATTTTTTAGCCCCCCCTTGCAGGAAAAGGAAAAGCCCCCTCGGGTTGAGGGGGCTTTTTTGTGGAGCCGAAGAGCGGACTCGAACCGCCGACTTGCTGATTACGAATCAGCTACTCTACCAACTGAGTTACTCCGGCCTTTTATCTGGTCCTGCGCCCACCGGGCGAGCTAACCTGCTGGTATCCTTGCCACAACCGGGGGTGAAGCCGGTGGTTTGCAGAGCTACCTTTTACCGTAAAATCCTCTATCCGTCAATTACATTCTGGCAGGCGCTAAATGAGCTTACAGGCAAACAAGAGGCAGGGTTTGGTAAAACATGAGGATGGCTGCCGAAGACTGCGGTTCGCAGGCCCTGGTTCGCAGGTGGCAGCAGGGGCGGGGGGGGCTTCCACAGGCCGAAACTATGCATGTTGTCATGAGAATAATTTGGGTTGCTGCTGATTGCTATCTTCATTAGAGTGAATCTACTTCGCTGATTCCTTGGTAGATTCTCTGAAAGCTAACAGGTGGCTGATGCTCGACCCGAAGTTCAAGCGGAAGGTTTGGTGCTGCGTCGGGGGCGCGGCGCTGGCACTTCTATTGGCGCTCTTTTGGCTGGTGCGGGTGGAGGTCACCCGCCATTACCAGGGAGTCTACCTGCTGCGCCAGGGGCCTTACCGCCTGGTGCTGACAGACGAGATCCTGCTGGGGCAGGAGGACCGGCTCCTGTTCGCCCTGCACTGGGACAAGGTCGCTAAAACCCTGCGCTTTCGGAAGTCGCACGCCGCGAGGGATGCCCATCTCCAGTACGACTGGTTCAAGTCCGACGGCAGCGGCTTCGTCAGGAACGTCCTTCCCGACGGGACCATGCTTCTCACCTGCTTCAGCCGGTTCGTGGACGCCGGCAACGCCATCCCGCGGGGGCTCTTCGTGGGGGGGAACGTGCCGTACGAGTCAGGAAACGCCTCGCCGCAGGAGGGCGAGTCGGGGATGGCGTTTTTCGACGGCAAGAAGTGGCGCCATCTTTGGGGCAACGCCAGCGAGGCGATCGCCCTTGGAGAGAGCTCGCGTCAGCTCTCCCCTTCCAAGTGGGAGTTCCTGGGGAGCCGGGTGCTGGTCTCCAGCCGGGAGAAGATGGTGCTCTCAAGCTCCCACCGCGTCGCAGGCCAGGGGATGGTGCTGCACATTGACCGCTTCGCCGTGTTCAAGGCGGGGGAGCCGTATTTCGTCCTGGTGAACAGGGTCCGCAACGAGGGGAAGGCCCCGGCGCTCTACTTCTACGTCTACGGTGACGAGCCCTCGGTCGGGGAGTACGGCGGCTCCACGGGGAACGTGGGGTGGGGCGACGGGCGGCTCTTCCAGTACGAGACGGGGCTCGACCCCGCGCGCGACTCCTATTTCGGCATGTACGACCACGGCAACAGCGCCGCCGGCGAGACCAAGGGGTACACCAACCTGGCTAACTTCATCGAGTCGCTGGGCGTGCGCCCGGACCTGATTTACTTCTCGAACCGGCGCGGCTCTTTCGCCAGCGAAAAGGAGAGGGTGCCGCTGCAAAGCCCCACCAGCAGGTTCCTTTTCATGCAGTGGGGGCCCAGGCAGCTGGCGCCGGGGGATGCCGACGTCTATGTGCTGGCGATTGGCATGGCCGGCAGCAGGCCGGGGTACGACATCCCGGTGAAGCCGTCCATCTCTTTCAAGGACCGGGACATCTCGGACCTCCTTGCCCGTCACGGCAAGGATTGATATTCCCATTCTCCAAGCCACGACCCCGGGGCTCCTCCAATGCACCTGCGCATCCTGAAAAATTCCATCCTGAAGCGCCCCAAGCCGGTGCTGCTGGTGCGCCTCTCCATCGTGATGGGATCCGCCGTCGCCACCTCCTTCCTGGGAATTTCCGCGGAGCTCTCGCACAAGATGGCGCTGGAGCTGCGAAGCTACGGCGCCAACATCGTCCTGGAACCGGCGGCGGGAGAGGCGGGATCCCTCAACTCCGAAGACCTCCCCAAGATCAAGACCATCTTCTGGAAGCACAACATCGTGGGGTTCGCCCCCTTCCTCTTCGCGCAGGCGGAGTTTTCCGCCCCCGGCGGCCGGGAGCGCGGCATCATCGCCGGCACCTGGTTCGGCAGGCCGCTGCAGGTCGAGGGGGAGCCGGAGAGCATCCAGGGGGTCAAGGTGACCGCTCCCTGGTGGGAGCTTTCCGGCCGCTGGCCGGAGACCCCGGACGAGGCCGTGGTGGGGGCGTAGCTCGCCAAGAGACTGAAGCTTTCCGAAGGCTCGGACATCGTCGCCGCCGCTGCCGGCAGAACCCGCAGCTTCAAGGTTGTGGGGATCGCAGCCACCGGCGGCTTCGAGGAGGAAGAGCCCTTCGCCCCGCTGGCCGAGGTGCAGGCGCTGACGGGAAAGCCGGGGAAGCCGGGGAAGCCGGGGAAGCTCTCGCGCGTCCTGGTGAGCGCGCTCACCGTCCCCATGGATGACTTCGGCCGCAAGGATCCCGCCTCCATGAGCAAGGAGGCGTACGAGAAGTGGTACTGCACAGCCTATGTCACCTCGGTGGCCAAGGGGGTGGAAGAGGTGATGGCGGGGAGCCGGGCCAAGCCGATCTGGCAGATCGCCAGCGCCGAAGGCCCGCTTCTTAAGAAGCTGAACAGCCTGATGCTGCTCCTCACCTCTGCTGGCGCTTTCTTCCGCCGCCATCGCCGCCTCGTCGAGCCTCATGGCAACCATGGCCGAGAGAAGCGGCGAGATCGCCCTGATGAAGGCGATGGGCGCCGACCGCTTCCAGATCGCCGCCGTCTTCCTGGGCGAGACCCTGGCCATAGCGCTCTTGGGCGGGGTGATCGGGTACCTGGCGGGCGACCGGCTCGCCGTCGTCGTCAGCAGTGCCGTCTTCGATTCCGCCGTAGCTCCCCCGCTTGGCTTTTCCCTACCGCCCTCGGCTCCTCCTTCCTGGTGGCGCTCATCGGCGGCCTCGCGCCGCTGAAAAGGGCGCTCGGGGAAAGCCGCCGCACCCGGTCGAACTCTTTGTCGACCTGAATGAGCTGCAGGGGGCGGCGGGACATCCGGGAGAGGTGAGCCTCGCGCGATTGCTGGTCGACCCGAGCCGGTGGAGCGTCAAGGCCGGGGCCCAGTCGCTGCAACGCCTGCTCCCCGGCGCGGTGGTGAAGGAACTGCGCCAGGTGGGGCGGACCAGCGAGGAACTCCTTGCCAAGGTGCAACTTCTGGTGCTGCTGGTGACGGCGGTGGTGGTGATCTGCGCCGGGAGCAGCGTCGCCGGGACCATGAGCACCACCGTACTGGAGCGTGGCAAGGAGATCGGGCTTGTGAAGGCGATGGGGGGGACCCGCTGGCATCTCCTGCGCGTCTTCAGCGCCGAGGCCCTTCTTCTGGTGCTGGCCGCAGGGGTGAGCGGCTACCTGTTGGGGAGCGACATCTTTAGCCCCTCCCACTCCGGGGGCGGGGACTTGAAAGGCGCTTCCAGGTCGAAAGGCTCTGAAAGAAATCGTGGAACAGAAAGGCATCTGAAATGGCTGCTGCAATCGTAGAAACCGCGGACTCACCCGGAGCTACGGCGAAATCTGCGCACTGAACCCCCCCGGTCCTCGTGGTTGCCGAAGGGGAATGGCTCACCGCGATGGGACATTCCGGCTCCGGCAAGAGCACGCTTTTGAACCTCGTGGGGGGGCTGGACCGCCCCAGCGGCGGAGCGCTGAGCGTCGGGGGGACGGACCTCCTCGCGCTCTCGGAGGATGGCCTTGCGCGCTTTCGCCGCGATTTCGTCGGCATCATTTTCCAGCAGCACCACCTGATCCCCTACCCCACTGCGCTGGAAAACGTGATGATGTCGCAGTTCTTCCACAGCGTTTCCGACGAGGCGGAGGCAAGGCTCGCCCTGGAGCGGGTTGGGCTCGGGCACCGTCTCAAAAACCGCCCCTCGGAGCTCTCGGGGGGAGAGCAGCAGCGCGTCTGCATTGCGCGCGCCATCATCAACAGCCCGAAGCTCCTCTTGGGAGACGAGCCGACCGGGAACCTGGACCACAAGAGCACCGCCATGGTGCTGGAGCTTTTGCAGGAGCTGCGCGACGAGGAGCGCTTTTCCATCGTCATGGTGACGCACAACCAGGAGGTGGCCTCCTGGGGGGACCGCACCATCCACATGGACGACGGCTGCGTGGTGCGCGAAGAGAGGAAGCGCTCTTGATGACGGCTTCGAAGCTCGCTCCCCTGCTCTTCTGGATGATGCTGGCGCTCATCTTTTATACCTGGGCCGTCAGCGGCCGCAAAAAGGGCTGCGCGCCAAGCACCTGGCCATCTTCGGCATAGGGCTGTTCTGTGACTACCTGGGAATCCGCGAGATGAGCCATTACGCCCAGTTTTTCGGCAAGGTGCCCGAGTGGCACAACATCGCAGGCACCGCTTCGCTCGCAGGGGATGCTGAGGGTGAAATTGTAATTCCGGGGGTGCAGGTATCGGTGGGTATGGTTAATGCTATCGTTACCACGACATTACCATTTTGGGTGTCCCGAAACCTCACTGCCGGGCGGCTGGATTGCATGCTTTCTAAGCCTCAATGCGGAGCCCAAGCTTGGGTGCGGAGAGAGTCTTGTGGTTGGTTTCCTCTAATATATTTGTTGTCATTGCGTTACTGTGGTGCGGCGATATGCCCGCATTTCCCCGTGAACACACGGACCGGTGCAGGGCGCGGAACCGGCAAAAACGCTTCCCGCGCCTAGTCAACCCCTCCCGCTTACACTTTTCCTCTGGGTTTCTTCACTTCGAGGCCCCTTTCTGTTTTTAATTTTGCCGTTGCTTTTGCGTTACCTTTCATGCCTGCTGTCGCCTGGACGGCTCTTCTCTCAACCGAGTTTTTGCCAGCTACTCCTGCCGTTTTTTTCTTTAGCTATTCAGACTTATCCCTCCGCGCGGTTCCCTTGACAGGCCAGTTCACCTTCGGATGGATGATTGTTGCTTGTGAGGGGTCCTGAAGAAATTTAGTGCGACTTCCTGATCAGGCTGAGAACTCCGGCAGGTGGCTGAGTTAGTCACGATATCCGTGGTTGCGTCTGTTGTTGATGTGGTATGTTTTTTGCTGCTTGCGTGCACCTGCATTGAGGATGAGAAACGAAGAGGCATGCGACTTCGATGTCCAGATGGGAGTCTGTCTTCTTGTAAATAGGTTCAACCGAGTTATTGAGGGGGGATGGCATGAAATTGAATAGACAGCGGGATCTACGAACCACATTGAAAAAGGTCACTGCCGTTGCTTTGACTGCTTCGGCCATGTTTTTGCTGCTCGGTTCAATAGCCTTGGTTACACCACTAGCCGCTTTGGCTGCAGAAAAACAGTATCTGCCAAGCGCTCCAGGTAATCCAACAATACATCAGGTCTACTATAACACCACTGTTAAACGCGAGTACATTTACAATGGGCAGGAATGGGTCCCGCATGATGCTTCTATCAATGGCTATGTTTTAAAAAAGTATAAGAAGCCCAATCCCCCTCAAAAATAATCCGACGGCAGCCGGCAATTCAGTCCATAAATTAGCAGGGAGTATTACATGAAAGGACTAATTACAATATCGCTTTGTTCAGCGGCCCTTTTCCTGGCTGGGCTTAATTCTGCGGGCCACGCAGCGAACTATTGTCTTGACGCGAATAACAACGATCTGTGCCCTAACAGCATTCATACAAAGCACCAGGCATTTATGAATGACTGCAAGGGGTGCCATGATCTTGGCAGCTCATTTGTCGCGTCGGACACATTCTTCAAGGATAGTTCCAAACCAGCTTATCAGCCCGGAGGTCCTGCCCCGGTTTATGTCCCGTCCGGTGCGTGGAGTTCGCCTCAGACAAGTAACGCGGCGACTTGCTCAAACATAGCGTGTCACAACATACCGGCAGGTACTTTCACATACTACATATGGGACTGGGGCATTGATGCGTCAGTGCCTGTAACAGTCACTTACGGCGGCATGAGCAATGCGACTGCCCTATGGCAGGATGACCCTGCAACCAACTGCAGCAGTTGCCACGGCAACCCGCCCCAGGCGGGGCATGAATGGCATAGCGGCATGCATGGCAACGGCATACCGGGGGCGAACAATTGTGAGACATGTCACCCCGATGCAAAATCGAATCCGTCACCTGATGGGAGCTATATAGTTTCCAATTACATCACCGCGCCAAGTCAACACCAGAATGGAACTGTGGACGTGGTTGCGAACTACACTTCAGCGTGTTTCGGCTGTCACTGATGCGGATTTGCACTACTAACTGGATATACCGGTGACCCTATGATGAAAAGACTGATACTTATAGCACTGTACATTGGTATGCTGGGCATTATAAGCAATAATGCCGGAGCAGTTGATGCTCCTCATGTCAGCTCCTGCATAACGTGTCATAACTCGACGGCGCCTCCGGACAGTAACCTGTTCAACGGCACCTGTCTGAACTGTCACAGTGCGACCGGTTCCTCTGTTTACAAGTTCAGCGATGCCGACCAGGCCAACACCTCGCACCGGTGGGGGGGGAGTATCGTGAATCCCGGTGCCGGCGCCCAACCGCCATCTGCAGGGGCTATGGTTCAGGTACAGGGCTACACCGGGACCCAGCTCTCCTGTGCGAACTGTCACAACCCGCATCTGAATACCAACAAGAGGTTCCTCCGTATCGCCAATTACGCTGACCAGATGTGTCTGGATTGCCACCGGTCACGTGCTGCAACAACCGCCGCAACAGGCACCCACCCTGTTTTCATCGGATATAGCGCCGCAGTGAAAGCTTCCCCTGCGAACTTTGTCGGCATGACCCCGGTGAACGCGAATCCCGCCAATCCGACCTCTGACCTCGGAAGCAGGTTCAGCGCCGACGGCAAAATCCTTTGTTCGACCTGTCACGGAGTGCACTCCGCGGATTCACGCAGCTCCAACTACGTGAACGGCTTCAAGAACCTCAGTTCCGGGGACGGCAATCTCCTGCGCACCAACCCGCGCGGAGCAAAAGTTGACCCCGGAGCCCCTGATTCCATAAACATCTGCACTAACTGTCACACAGGCAAGATGAATCACAACGGGAAGGGCCAGGACATCCAGTGCCTCGACTGCCATGGCGCCCACGTTGAGTACGATCCCAAGGACCCGACTGCTGCGCAGGGTCGCAACATCAAACTTATCCGTCGCTATATGCCCGGGAGCACTAGCCAAGTATTCTTCCGCTATACCGGCAGCCGCCTGGAGTACAAGAACGGTTCCGGTAACGGTGTCTGTGAGGGTTGCCACACCCCGCCTGCTTCCGTTCCGGAGCACGCAAGCACAGATCCCAAGGTTTGCAACAAATGCCATGCCCACAATAGCCCCAGAGCTTCCTTTACGGCGTCCTGCGATAGCTGTCACGGGTACCCGCCGACTGTTACTCAGTGGTTCAATCCCGGTAATACACACAGCAGCAGCACCGACTGCAGTAAGTGCCACAACACGAGCCCCTCGGTGCACATGAACAACGTTCTTGATCTACGGTGCGACGGTTGTCATGGTTTCCCCCCGAACTACCCCAACGGCAGCCCCAAGGCGAACAGCCACGGCAGCCATAATTTCAGTTGTGACAAATGCCACTTCGGGACGACCTCGACCGGAACCACCGTTACCAACACGGCCAACCACGAGAATGGGGTGTATGACGTCACCGCCGGGCCGGGTGCATCCTTCACCTACCAGTACCTCTCCACCGGCGGGACCTGCTCTAACATCAACTGCCACAGCGGCAGCGGTATCCTCAGCAACGCGGCGCCGGTCAGTTGGGGGACCGCCCTCGGCTGCATCGGGTGCCACGGCGACTCCTCCACCCTCGCCTCCGGGTCGCATGCCAAGCACCTTCAAAAAGGAGCAGGCTGCGCCGATTGCCACTCCGCCACGGCACAAAGCAATACAACTTTGGTTGCAAACGGGGCGCACATGGACAGCGCCGTGGAAGTGAGCGGCTCAAGGCTTGCCGTGATGAGCAGCAACAAGACCTGCACCACCGCCTGCCACCTCGCAGCCACTCCGCAGTGGGGCGTAGCCAGCACCGGCGCCTGCGGTACCTGCCACGCCACCTTGCCGTCTTCGGGGAGCGCCCTTATTGCCAGCGGCGCCCACTTTGCACACTTCTCAAGTTCGGCCACCTCCTACGGGCCGATGCTAACGCAGACCTCCGTGACGAGCTGCCAGGCCTGCCATAGCTACAGCGGGGACCTCAGTGCGGCCCACGCAAACGGCCTCGTCGATATCAATACCGGTCTTGGTTACTTGAGCTCCGGGACCGGCAGCTGCACCCCATGCCATCAGCAGCGGGTAAGCTGGACCTCCGGCGCGGTGACATGCGAGAGCTGCCATACAGGCGCCCTCTCGGTGATCAATGGCAAAACCGCCCAGGACAAGGGGCTCGCCGCCACCAGCGGCCACGGCGCTGCAGGGAAGGGATGTCTCTCCTGCCACGATAGGAACCAGCGCCACATCGGCGGCGCCGGCAGGCTGATAGCTCCGCTCACCGTCAGCCCCAACGCTCAGTGCAGCTATTGCCACAACGACGCCGCGGTGGTGCAGGAAAACCACCTCAACATGGCCAGCCACGTGACCGTTAAGGGCGGAGATGCCACCATGGCGTGTACCACCTGCCACGATCCGCACGGCACCAGCAACCTCTCCCAGATCAGGACCGTGATCAACGGCAAGAGCATCACCTATACCGACGCCGGCACCGGTTTCGTCGACCTGACCACCAACATGGGTCTTTGTCAGGTGTGCCACACCAAGACCGCGCACTACCAGGCAGGAGTACCGGAAAGTGGGGGGCACCCCACCACCGGCTGCCTCACGTGTCACAAGCATGATGCCACCCGTGCCGCCTTCGTGCCGCTTGGCACCTGCGACGCCTGCCACGGCTACCCGCCGGCACCGAAGCGCACCGCTAGCGCCGTGCTCTTTGGCAGGATGAACAACTGGTCCAGCGCTCGTTTCGAGGACTACTCCGGCGGCGGCGGGGCCCACTTGGTGGCTGCGCACATCTCGCCGTTCGCCAAGGCGTCGGAAGGGTGGACCAACTGTACGGTGTGCCACAACGCGGGTGCCACCGGCTCCACGCCGTACCATAAGATGACCACACCGGTTAAAGACCACATCGACAACGTCACCGTGCTGGTGGACAACAGCCTGCGCTTTGCCGACAGCTTCACGGTGTACACCGGCGCGAAGCTCACCAACGCCGAGCCGAACGCCACCGGAAGCTGCTTCAACATCGCCTGCCACATGAGCCCGTCGGTCAGGTGGAGCAGCGAAAGATAGGTCAAGTTTCTGGATCTGATGCCGATTCAGCTTGAACAATAAAACTAGCAACAAAGGAACGCATCCTTACAGAGGAGGAAAAGATGTTATCTAAGTATGGAGGACGATGTTTATCGGTGCTGGCACTTCTGGTGCTGACACTGATGGCGCTTGGTGCCGGACAGGCACAGGCTGCCTCGCAGTACAGCTATGACTGTACCTTCTGCCACCAGATGCCGCCGCTTGATTCCGGCACCGCCAAGAAGAACCCCTACACGGGCGCCATCCCCGGCAACCACCAGGGGCACGCTTCGGCAGCGGTCAATTCCTGCGCCAAGTGCCACGGCGACGCGAGTGGCTACGCCATGGGTCACAGGAACAAGACCATCGAGCTTGCCGACGGCATCGGCTATTCCAGGAAGATCGCGGCCGGTTTCGTGAACCAGACCTCGGTGCCGCCGAACCCGATGGGTACCTGCTCCACCGTGGCCTGCCACAGTGACGGCAAGGGCAACCTGAAGGCGACCCCGGCCTGGGGTTCCGCACCGTTCCAGGCCCCGGGCGACTGCTCCGCCTGCCACGACGTCGCTCCCGCCTCCGGCAACCACCCGACGCTGGGGAGCAAGCACGCCGCCTACTTCGGCACCGGCACCGGCTCCTGCGTCAACTGCCATACCGACCACACCGCGCAGGCCAAGCCGTTCAGCCACGCAACCAGCGCCGGCCGCGCGATCGAAGTCAGCTTCACCGACGGCGGCTCCTTCGCCGGCAACAAGTGCTCCAACGTCTACTGCCACAGCAACGGCCAGGGTAGCTACACCCCGCCGACCTGGGGCGCTGCCCTTGACTGCGCCGGCTGCCACGGCGACGCGACCAGCAACACCCTCTCCGGCAAGCACGCGAAGCACGTGAACAACGCCGGCTTCCTCGGGACCAACTACGGCTGCGTGGAGTGCCACTCCGCCACCGTGACCGACAACAGCACCATCGGCACCTTCGCAAACCACGCCAACAGGAACAAGGACGTGGCGGGCGCCCACGTGGGTACCCCGGTTGCGGGGACCTGCTCCACCTCCTACTGCCACAGCGACGGCAAGGGGACCCAGAAGAGCGTGACCTGGACCCAGACCGAGGCGCTCAGCTGCAAAAGCTGCCACGGTTCCGACGCGGCGCCTGCCTTCGCTTCTATCGCGGGCGAGCCTAACTACGCGAACGCCGGGGCGGACCAGCCGCGCGCGAACAGCCACGCAAACCACGTCTTCGGGGCGGAAAGCTGCCAGAACTGCCACGTCGACACCACCACCGACGGCCTGAGCATCAAGGCCGGGGCTCCGCACACCGACGGCACCCGCAGCGTAGCGGCCGGCAACGGCAAGAGCTTCAGCATCGTAGGGAACAGCTGCTCCGCGGTATCCTGCCACGACGGCGGCGGCAAAATCGCCGGCGTAGGCGCCGCAAAATGGGGTCAGTCTCTTGGCTGCGCCGGCTGCCACGGCGACGCCGCAACCCTTACCACCAACGCCCACGCGGCTCACGTCGCCAGCAAGGGTTACTCCTGCGACACCTGCCACGCGCAGACCGTCACCGGGAGCAGCACCTTAGCCAACAAGGCCCTGCACGGCGACGCAATCGTCGAGGTTGCCGGCGTGAAGGTGAACAGCTTCGCGACCGACACCAAGAACTGCGCCACCTCCTGCCACCTTACCGGGACCCCGAAATGGACCGACGCCGCTTCCGGCGCCTGCGGTACCTGCCACAAGGCCCTTTCCACCACGGTGAACGGCCTGGTTTCCAGCAACGCCCACTCCGCCCACTTCACGGCTAGCTACGGCCCGGGGATGAACGGCGCCGCGGCCACCTCCTGCTCCGGCTGCCATACGCCTAACACCGCGGCAAGCCACGCCGACGGCCTGGTCAACCTCGCCATCGGCTACAACAAGGTCGGCACCTGCTCCAGCTGCCACAAGCAGAGCACCAACTGGACCGCAGGGCGCGTTTCCTGCGAAAGCTGCCACAGCACCGCAGGCGGCGAGCTCTCCGTCATCGGCACGCTCACCGCTCCTGACAAGACCCTGGCAGCGACCAAGGGTCACGGCAAGGCCGGCGTCTCCTGCTCCTCTTGCCACGACGCCAACTCCGGCCACATCAACGGCGTAGCCGGCGACAAGCGCCTGCTTGCCACCCTGACCGGTTCCGAGAACCAGGAATGTAACTACTGCCACACCGACGCAGGGAAGGTCACCGGCTTCAAGCTCGGCGTTAAAGTGCACCAGGCTTCCGGCCTGGGTTCCAAGTGCGCCGACTGCCACAACGCGCACGGTACCGCCAACAACATGATGGTGAACGGCACGATCAACGGCACCGCAGTGAGCTTCACCGGCAACAACACCTTCGCCAACGGCGCCAACACCGGCGTCTGCCAGGTCTGCCACACCGCGACCCAGTACTTCAAGAAGGACGGCACCGGCGCAACCCACGTCGAATCCACCAAAAACTGCCTCGACTGCCACGCCCACAACCCGTCCACCGGCCTCGCGTTTATGGCCAACGGCGCTTGCGACGCCTGCCACGGCTACCCGCCGGCTCCGAGGAAGACCAACTTCGCGGTCTCCTTCGCGGTACAGGGTAACTGGTCTTCCGCCAAGTTCGAAGACTACTCCGGCGGCGGCGGTGCGCACGTGGTTGCGGCGCACATCAAGAAGGACGCCAACCCCTCCGAGGGTTGGGCCAACTGCCTCCCCTGCCACTTCGAGGGACAGGCCGGCCACAACAGGGCGCTTCCGGTCAGGGATTTCGTCCAGAACGTGACCGTGAAGGTCGACCCGCAGTACCGCTTCAGCGACGAGGCCCTGGTAAGCTACACCTCCGCCCAGCTTGTTTCCGGCGGGGTGAACAAGTCCGGCAGCTGCTTCAACGTGAGCTGCCACTTCAGGCCGAGCCCGCAGTGGAGCATCGAAAGGTAGTAACTGCCTGCATCAGGCGGTAAGAAGACGCTTTACCCAGCAGAACGAAACATGTTACAGGCTTCCGGCGGGGGGATTTCCCCCCCCGCCGGAAATAAGCTGGTTCAGTTATAGATCCGAGGGTTAGAGAAGGAGCTTAAAATGAAGAGCTACCGCAGACATGGATATGGCAACCTCCGAACGATCCTTGCTTTGGTGCTGTTCGGTGTTGTGATGTTCACTGCATCGCTGGCGCTGGCCGCGCCGCAATACGATCTTAAATGCGACGATTGCCATACCATGCCTCCGCTCGACTCTCTGACGGGGCAGCGCGATCCGGAGAGCGGCGCGTTTCGGGGCAACCACCAGACCCATGCAGGGGGCACGGCCGACAGTTGCGCCAAGTGTCACGGGGCGCAGGTGACCAGCACCGGGCATCGCGACGGCGTCATCCAGGTGCAGCAGAACCTGAACGGCCACCCCGGCGCGAGCTACAGCAGGGGGTTCTTCAATCAGACCTCCGTTCCCCCGGCAACCCTCGGGACCTGCTCCAACGTCAACTGCCACTTCGAGACGGCGACCCCGGAATGGGCCTCGCCGGTTCTGGATCAGCCTTCCGGCACCTCCTGCGGGACCTGCCACAAGGCCGTTCCCGACAGTTACGCACATACTAAGCACCTGGAGCTGTACGGCAGCGAGCTCTCCGTCTGCGCCAAGTGCCATACCGACCACACCCAGGAAGCGAAGCCGTTCCAGCACGCCACCAGCGCAGGGCGGAACATCATGGTGACCGTCGGCTCCTATGCCGGGTCCAACTTCGCCTACCTCCCCAGCCAGTCCGCCACGAGGGTCGTGGGGAGCTGCTCCAACCTGTACTGCCACAGCTCCGGGCAAAGCACCACGGGCGGCCCGCTTACAGCCGGCGACTACACCTCGCCGGCCTGGAGCGACCAGGCCAGCGGCGCATGCAACACCTGCCACAAGACGAGCGCGCTTTCCTCCGGCAGCCACGCCCGCCACCTCGCTTCCAACAGCGACTGCGGCGCCTGCCACGCGAGCGCCTCGGCGACGAGCTACAGTGCTAGCACCCACGTGGACGGCAGCATCGACGTGGCCCTTGGGGGCTACGACAAGGCCGGCACCCCGGGCAACGGCTACGGCAGTTGCTCCAACGCCTCCTGCCACGCGAGCCCCTACGGCACGCAGTCCACTCCGTCCCCGCAGTGGGGGCAAAGCGCCGGCTGCGGCGCCTGCCACAACAACGCCGGCACCTTCCTGGCCAGCGGCGCGCCCGACACGGGGAGCCACGGCAAGCACATGGCGCTGGCCGGCTCGGCCTGCAACCAGTGCCACGACGGTGCGGTGAAAAACGCAAGCGGCGGGCTCACCCACGCCAACGGGACCGTAGAGGTCGCCAACGACTACTCCGGCTCGCCGGTGCAAAAGCACGCGCCGGGAACCTACACCGGGACATGCTCCTCCGCCTCCTGCCACGCCGACCCCTACGGTCCGCTGCCGATCCAGTCGCCGGTTTGGGGCAACAACTCCGGCTGCGCCTCCTGCCACCGCGGCGCCGGCGCCTTCACCGCCACCGGCGCCCCCGCGACCGGCAGCCACGACAAGCACCTGGGCCTCCCCGGGACCGGCTGCGACGCGTGCCACGCCGGCGCGGTCAGCGGCGTTTCCGGCGGCCTCTCCCACGCCAACACCAAGGTGGACGTTTCCAACTATTCGCTCTCTCCGCTGGAGAAGCACCCGATCGGGACCTACGGCGGCACCTGCTCCAACTCCTGCCATAGCAACGGAAACGGCCAGCAGACCGCGACCCCGGTGTGGGGCGGGAGCATGCCGGAAAACTGCAGCGGCTGCCACGGCGGCCCGGCAGGGCTCGGCACGGTCGCCATCTCGACCGGGAAACACTCAGCCCACATGGACAACGACACGACCATGGGACGCGGCAACAACCTCATGTGCGCCGAGTGCCACGCGAAGACCGTTTCGCTTGCCAGCAACACCGCGATCACCGGCACCGTCCACTCCAACAGCTTCAAGGACTACTCCGGCGTGAAGGCTGGGGGAAGCGCCAACTACGTGACCTCTTCCGGCATCTGCTCCAACGTCTACTGCCACAGCTCCGGCCAGGCCACACCGGTCTTCGCCAGCATGACCGGCTCGAAGAACTGGCGCGGCGACGCCAAGCTCTCCTGCAACGGCTGCCACGGCAGAACCGCCGATGCTACCTGGACGAGCGCCGCAGGGGCGCCTAACTACGCCAACAAGTACGACGGCACCCTGAAGACTGCCAACAGCCACGAGAAGCACACCGCCTCTATGACCGACTCGACCGGTTGCGCCAACTGCCACAACTCGACCGTCGACAGCGGTGTTGCAGCCAAGATGCGCGACTACTCCTCGAACCACCTGAACCGCGTCCGCGAGGTCGAGTTCAAGGTCGGTGGCAGCTACAGCGAGGCGGACAAAAGCTGCGCCACCTACTGCCACAGCAACGTCCAGGGGGCAAGCGGCAACGGCCAGGCCACCGTGTTCGGAAATCCCGCCTGGGGCGCCAACGGCACGCTTAGCTGCGGCAGCTGCCACAGCAACATGGCAGCCCTGCAGGAGACCGAGGCCGACCTGAACCTGGGAAGCCACAAGCGGCACACGGTCGACAGCGTCTACAGCTGCTCGGTCTGCCACGGCGCCGGCAACACGGCAAGCAGCACCGGCACCTCCCACGCCAACGGGACCATCAACCTGGCCTTCACCGAAAAGGGGGCCGGCACCACCTACTCACAGCCCCTGGAGAACGCCCCGGGCGAAGGGTACGGCACCTGCTCCACCAGCGCCTGCCACGGGCGCGCGACGCGCAACTGGGGGGTCTCCACCACGCTCCCCACCTGCGAGAAGTGCCACGGCTCGGCCAACAGCGCGCTGACCAGCGCTACCTTCAAGGACACAGCGGGTAGCCCGGCAAGCCCCTACGTCGGGACCCACGTCTCGCACCTCGCGGGGACGCACAACTACTCCAACCCGATCACCTGCGACCAGTGCCATGCGGTTCCGGCCACGGTCGATGCGGCAGGGCACATGGACGGCCTCCCCGCCACGCTTACCTGGGGCTCCACCGCCACCCACCCGAGCTATGCAGGCGGGGTGGAAGGCGCTGCCATGGTCCCCGAGTACGTGCCGGCGACCCGCACCTGCAACAACACCTACTGCCACGCCGGGATCAGGAAAACCTCCGACGGCACGGCCCAGGGGACCGGCTCCAGCCCCTCCTGGAACGACCCTGCCTACTTAGGCGGCACCGGCTGCGCCAAGTGCCACATGAACCCGCCGGCATACCCGCACTCGGCCAGCACGAACTGCTCCGCCTGCCACAACCACGTGGCTCAGTCCAACGTCGCCTTCGTCGACAAGAGCAAGCACCTCAACGGCAAGGTAGAGGTTACCGTCGACGACTGCCTCGGCTGCCACTCCTCGGTCACCGCCTGCAACCCGAGCGACCCGACCTGCATCAACAAGGAGCTGATCGGGGCGCACAAGTTCCACACCGACGCCGAACTGTTCCTCGCGGGCAAGAAGCTCTCCGCCGGCGACTTCATCGACACCTCGTGGATCTACGGGATCGAGTACAAGGACGGCTTCCCTAAATACGGCTGCGGCTTCTGCCACCCGATGGATTCCGGCACCCACAAAAACGCCACCGTCGAGCTCGACCTCGACCCGAGCCACAGCCTCGCCGGCACCGTCAAGACCAAGAACAAGGCGGGCGGCCCGTGGGTGACGAGCTACACCATGGGAAGCAGCGTGGTCTGTTCCAACGTCTACTGCCACTCCAACGGCTTCGTCTCCGAGACGACGCAGCAGTACCAGTTCCAGACCACCCCCGACTGGTACGCGGTCGACCCGTGGGCCGGCGTAGACAAGTGCGCCCAGTGCCACGGCAACTCGCCCAACACCGGCGGCAAGGAAGGCTCGGCCGCCCACGCGCGGCACGTGGTGGGCAACCACTACAACGACATCTTCGACGGCTACAGCGCCAGGATAGCGGTCGCAGGCGCCCCGGGCTCAGGCGCCGCCCACGGCGACCCGGCAACCTCGACCACCTTCAACTGCAACCTGTGCCACAACGCGACCGTCGCGGTCTCCTACAACGACAAGGGGAGCGTCTGCTCCAGCTGCCACGTGACCGCGGGCTCGGCTCCGCTAAAGGGGAACATGCAGGTCCTGGCCACCAGCCAGAGCCACATAAACGGCGACGTCGACGTGGTATTCATGAGTCCGTTCAACGTGAAGTCCAAGGCGCAGCTCAGGATGGGCGTCGAGGCCGTCCAGTCGGTGTACACCAGCTGGACCCGCGTGAACGGTTACAAGACCGCCACTTCCTACGACCTGGCCCGGAGCACTCCGAGCTACGTCGGCGGTACCTGCTCCACCGTCGCCTGCCACAACGGCACGCAGATGGAGTGGCGCACCAAGGGACCGCTGGCCTGTGCAGCCTGCCACACCGGGCTGCCGCAATAGGGGGGCATGACTGTGTACCGAAACGAAGCGATAAACCATGACACATCGAGTGCAAAGGCAGGTGAATCAGCATGGGAAAAGTGATCGTTAAAAATATCAAGGGCATGGGGTGGGGCGCGAGAGCCTGCCTGGTCGCGTTGTTCACCATCTTGGCGACCGTGCTCTGCCTGCAGATGCGGGAAGCCAAAGACGCCCAGGCTGCGGTCGCGGTCCAGACCCAGTGGGCGATCCTGGGGACCGGGACCACCTCCACCCTGCCGACCATGACGCTCCCCAAGGGGGCGGGGAATAACCGCCTGCTGGTGGTGAAGGTGGTTGCCGAATACGGCTCGGCCATCACCACCTTCACCCCGACGGTCAGCTATGGCGGGCAGGCCCTGACCAAGATCGTGGCGACCGACACCTCGAGCCGCATGAAGGTCTGGTTCGGGTACCTGAACGAGGCGAAGATCGCGGCGGCTACGGGAACCACCCCGAGCATCACGGTCACCTGGAACTCGACCCCGTCGGCTGGCGTAGGCCTTTCCGCGGCCTTCTACTCAAACGTGAACCAGGCGACGCCAACCACCGGTTCCCGCGCCGTGGCCTCGGATACCTCCGCGACCACCCCGACCAGCGGCACCATAAACGTCACCGCAGGGGGCACGGCCATCTACGGCTCCAACCTGAACGGCGCCCTGGCAGCGAGCCTGCCGACCGGCTACACCGAGCACTTCGACACGCCCAACGGCAGCCTGTACCAAGACGCGGTCGGCTCCAAGCCGATCACTGCGAGCGGCACGGAAAACCCGCGCCCCACCTGGACCTCCGCACGCTACGGCTTCGCGGTGATCGGGCTTAACCCCGCCACCACGACCCTTGGCAACGGCACCGCAGGGAGTTCCGCCAACGTCGCTCCCGGGGCGGCGGCGCAGAAGCTGGACGGCTTCTCGCTGGTGACCGGCTCGGCCGCGACCACCGACTCGGTGACGGGCCTCACCGTCACCACCACCAACGGTTCGGCCATCGCCAGCCTCTCGATCCAGAACGAGGCGGGAACCACCACCTACTTCACCGCGGTCAACAACCCCGGCTCCGACACCTGGAACTTCAGCGGCGGCACACCGATCCCGGTGACCAACACCTCCGCGAACTACAAGATCGTCGCGACCTACAAGAGCCGCGCCGCTGGCGCGCCTGCCGGGCTTACCGCCACCACTGCCAGGGTGACCACCATCACCAGCGGCAACGTCTTTGCCGGAAGCGACACGGCCGACACCACGCTCACCCTCTCCAACGTGCATGCGCCCTCCACCTGGGGAAGCAACAGCGTCGGCAACGCGAGCGTCACCCTGAACTGGAGCTACGGCACCGCAGGGCAGAGCGTGATCATCGTCCGCTACACCGCGAGCAGCGACACGACGAAGCCTGTCGACGGCACCACCTACGCCACGGGTAACCCCCTGGGCAGCGGCACCGTGCGCTACGTGGGGAACCTCTCCACCTTCACCGACAGCGTCGGGCTCGTGAACGGGACCGCCTACTACTACAAGATCTTCGAATACGACAGCTACGTTAACTACTACAACGCGAGCGACGTCTGGACCGGACCTCTCACCCCGATCAGCCCCGACGCCATCGCGCCGACCGTGAACGCCGGCTTCGCAGCCAAAACACCGGGGAACACGCTCGCCGTCCCGATCACCGCAGGTTCCTTCGCCGGCACCGACAACGTGGGGGGAAGCGGCATCTCCGGCTACCTGATCACCACGAGCGCCACCCAGCCTGCCGCCGGCGACGCGGGGTGGACCACCTCCGCGCCTGCGACCTTCACCGTCGCAGCGGCGGGGAGCTACACCCTCTACCCCTGGGTCAAGGACGGCGGCGGGAACGTCTCGACCGTTTACGCCACCCCCGTAACCGTCGTGGTCGACATGACCGCGCCGACGGTAGGAAGCTTCACCGTCAACACCCAGACCAACAGCCGCAACATCCCCATCGGCGGGATCACCGGCACCGACGTCGGCACCACGGTCGCGGCCTACCTCATCACCAGCAGCAGCACCCAGCCCGCCGCCAACGCTGCCGGCTGGAGTGCCACGGCGCCTGCCACCTTCCTGGTCGCCGCTGACGGCAGCTACACCCTCTACCCGTGGGTCAAAGATGCCGCGGGGAACGTCTCCGCGCTCTCCGGGCTCACACGCTCCGTGCAGGTCGATACCGTCGCCCCGACTGGCCTTACGGCTGTTTTCCCCGCCGACGCCTCCACCGACCAGGCGATGAACACGACGCTGCAGTCGAGCGCCGCGACCGACGCCGGTGTCGGCAACGTCAGCTACTACTTCGAGATCAACGACGGCGCCTCGTACAGCACCAACAGCGGCTGGATCGCATCCACCTCCTGGGCCCCCGCCGGACTGATCGCCGGGACCACCTACACCTGGACCGTCAAGGCGCGCGACGGCGTGGGGAACCAGAGCTCCGCGACACCGAGGACCTTCACCACCGCCGCGGCCTGCGTGCGCAACGACCCGACCCTGACCCTGCTGACACCGACCGGCGGCGTAGCCTCCACCATCACCGTCGACGGCGGGACTTCGGTCTACAACCTCAAGGTGGTCAACAACGACTACGGCGGGTGCGGCTCCACCACCTTCAACCTCGGCGTGTCCGACACCGACGTCGGTGACGTCTTCGACCCGCCGACCCTCGCGGTTCCCTCGGTCACCCTCGCCCCGGGCGCGCAGACCACCACCACCGTGACCGTGAAGGCCACCGTGGACCACCTGGGCGGCGCCGGCAAAACTCGCGCCTTCACCGCGGCCGACGCGAGTCACGCGGTGGTCACCACGGGCGACGTGCAGACCACCCTCAACGTGGTGAGCTGCACCAAGAAGACCCCGCTCCTCATCGTGGGGCCGGATTCCGGATACCTGAACCGCGGCGGGAGCATGAAGTACACGGTCTCCATCAAGAACACCGACTCGGGGACCGGCTGCACCCCGGTCACCTACAACCTGGCGATCCCGTCGGAGACCAACAGCACGGACTTCAACGCCTCGTCGTTCAGCGCCCCGAGCATCGTCCTCAACTCCGGCCAGATCGGCTCGGTGACCCTCACCGTCTCCGCCAAGGCGACGGCGGCGAAGAACGTGGTCAACAAGACGACCGTGGCCGCCTCGGCGTCGCTCCACGGCTCGCCGGCGAACGTCGCGGTCTCCTCGACCGTGAACAACCCGATGCTGCACAACTCCGACAGCACCAGCTCCGCCAAGTGGAGCGCCAACGGCGGATGGGGGATCCCGAACGCCCGCTACGGCGAGTTCGACTGCTCCACCTGCCACGTGCAGGGTGGCGCGGCCACGAGGAACGTGAACCGCATCCGCGAAACGGTCGCCGCCCCCGACGCCAGCAAAGGGGAGCTCCCCGGCGCAGGGCAGCCGATCAACTACAGAAGGACGACGGGCACCAGCGCGACGCAGCCGGTACCGGGATGGGATTCCGGGGCAACCCCCAGGGCCTCCTCGCAAAAGATCTGCGAGGTCTGCCACACCTATGACGCCACCGGCGCCAACGGCACCAAGGCGCACCCCTTCGCCACCACGGCGACCTTGGGGAACCACTTCGGCACCGACGGCCGCGACTGCATCGACTGCCACAAGCACGGCAAGGGCTTCAGCGTGAACGGCATGGGGTGCACCGGGTGCCACGGCACCGAGACCGAGACCATCACCCCCGATAACCGCTACGTGGTGGCTCCGCCGAGAAACGCCTCGGGCCTTACCGGAACCGTTTCCGGCGCGGGTAACGTGAGCAACGATCCGAAGGTCGGCGCGCACCAGACCCACTTGAGGGGAACCATCGGCTTCAGCAACTACTCGACGGTCGATTACCGCTGCGAGGCCTGCCATGGTCCGATCCCGACCAACTTCGCACACATAAACTCCAGCTCCACCCCGGCGTTCCAGGGGCTGGCAACCAAAAACGGCGCCATGAGCGCGAGCTACAGCGGCACCAAGTGCAACAACACCTATTGCCACAACCCGGCAGGGACCGGCGGCACGCTTTTAGCGGCCAACGTCGGGACCGCGGTGTTCCCATCCTGGACCAGCGCAAGCTACGTCGCCGGCGGCTCCAAGTCGGTCGCCAACTGCAACGTCTGCCACAAGGTCCCGGGCGACACCGGCTTCCAGCCTGCCGGTACCCACGCGGGTATGAACACCAACGTCACCGACTGCTCCGGGTGCCACGGCCATAACGGCGATGCAACCGGCACCTTGGCCGGACGCAGGCACATGGACGGCGTCAAGTGGGGCGTCGGCAACTGCGACAGCTGCCACGGCTACGGCCCTGGAACCTGGGCGGACAAGCTGGAGCGCTCCGGCGTAGCAGAGGGGAAGGGGGCGCACGAGAAGCACATCGCCTACCTGGTGCAGCGTAACAACGCCACCCTGACCGCTACCAGCGATGCTTTCGGTTCAGGTACTTCGTGGACGGCGGTGTGCGGTGTGTGCCATAATGGCGCCGCTCACGACATGGGCGAGGCCATCCCCGGCACCGGGCGCACCATCTCCATCACGCCTGCCCGCAACTTCGGCGGGACCGCCGTGTACAACGGCATCGTGGGCCAGTCTTCGCAGTTCAAGGCCAAGACCTGCTCCAACGTCGATTGCCACTATAAAGAAACGCCAGTCTGGTCGTCGTACTAAACCGGGGAGAGATAGTTAATGGGAAAGATAATCAGGAATAAAATCCATGGGATGAGCTGGTGGACGAAGACCAGCCTTGTTCTCCTCTTCACCTTGGTGACATCGGTCTTCATGTACCAGGGGTGGTATAAGCCGATCCAGGCTGCTGCTGGTGTTTCCTATCTCGGCATGTCGTCCGCCACCGGAACCTCCACGACCCTTTCGGTCGCGGCGCCGGCCGGTCTGCAAGTCGGCGACCTTATGGTTATCAGCGTCACCAGCCGGACCACTGCCACGACGCTTCCCACCATGGGAAGCACCGGGTGGACCACGCTTTACCCGCTGACTCTCAGGACCACCTCGACCTACAGGTACAGCACCAGCGCCTACAAGGTCGCCACCTCGGGTGACATCGGCGCCAACTTCACCGTCAACTGCGGCACGGGCACCGTCGCGGCCAACATCTACGCCTTCCGCGGCGTGGACCCGGCGAACCCGATAGACGCAAGCAGCGGCAAGGCCAACACCACGGCATCTACGACTTTGTCGGCCAATACCATCACCACCACGTCGGACAACGACACCATCGTCTTCCTTGGGCAGGTTTCCGAAACTACCTCGGTCAATTTCAGCAATTGGGCGACCGCCAATATCGCCGCCGCCAACTGGACTGCCATCGACAACACCGGCACGACCAGCGGCTCGAACGGCGCCGCATATGCGGTGAAGGCCACTGCGGGAGCGGTGGGCGCGGGAACGGCTACGCTCAGCACCAGCTACATAAACGGCGGCGTCCTGATCGCACTGAGGCCCATCTCCATCGTAAACCCGACGGTCACCGGCCTCTCGACCACCAGCATGGCCCAAGGGAGCGGACCTAGCACGGTCACCATCACCGGTACCGGCTTCCAAAACGGCGCGACCGTCGATGTCAGCGGCACGGGGGTCACCGCGGGGACAGTCTCCTACGTAAACGCCACCACCCTTACCGTCCCTGTGACCGTCGCGGCCGACGCCGCCGCAGGGGCGAGGACTCTGACAGTCACCAACCCCGACACAGGGTTTGCGACGACCACGTTCACGGTGAACAACGCCCCGGCCCCGACCGTCGTCTCTACGGCCCCGGCCTTCATGATCCAGGGGGCGGGACCTGCCATGGTCACCATCACCGGTTCCAACTTCCAAAGCGGCTCGACGGTCGCCTTCAGCGGCACCGGCATAACGCTCGGCGCGGTCACCTACGTGGACTCCACCACGCTTACCGTTCCGGTAACCGTTGCCGTCGGAGCAACCCTCGGCGGGCGCGACGTGACGGTAACCCTGCCGGGCGGGGTGAGCGGCAGCGGAAGCGCCCTGTTCACCGTCAACTCGCCCTGCGCGGCCGGCCAGCCCACGGCTCTTGCCCACGGCACCGAGACCACGACCTCGGTTCCCCTTACCTGGACCCCGGGCGCCAATACCAACTACTCCATCGTCTTCCGCGACGGAGTGCAGATAGCGACGAACATCCTGACCGGCTCCTACACGGACAACACGGCGCAGCCTGGAACCTCCTACAACTACACCGTCACCGGCTACAACACGGCCGGGAGCTGCCAGAGCGCGCCTTCCACGGCGACCACGGCCGTCACCCTGGCACAGGCTCCGGTGGCACCCGCAGTGAGCAACATCGGGACCGGAACCCAGCTGAGCGTGGCGGTCAACTCCGACGCCAACTCCGCAGCCGCCCAGTACGCCATCAGGATCAACGGTGGGGCCTACACCAACCAGTACATCCAGTCCGGCGGCACCATCGGTGCGACCGCCGCCTGGCTTACCAAATCCGGCTGGGGCATCAAGACCATTTCCGGCCTGACCAGCGGCACCCCCTATACCTTCGACGTCAAGGCACGCAACGGCGCCCTCGTGGAAACCGGGTTCGGCCCTAGTTCCACCGTCACGCCGAAGATCGCGCTCTCCTCGGCCATCACCAACTGCGGCGGTTGCCACGGCAATCCTCCCGCGGACGGTACCGGCCGCAACGTTCCCGCCGGGCAGTTCAAGGGCTCGCACGCGAAACACACGGGGATCGCCACCTGCGCCGCCTGCCACAAGGACAACGGCGTTGCGCCTGCCGGCAACAAGCACTCCGACGGCATCATAGACATCGCGAGCCCGCTGCGCCAGATAGCGGGTGAAAGCTACGGCCAGGCGTCACACGCCGTCTCCGAGACCCCGACCTTCGCCTCCTGCACCACCTACTGCCACAGCCAGGGGACCAGCAAAACCTCACAGTCGGGCGAGAGCCGCACCACGCTCTCCGCGCCCGCGACCAACCTGGTCTGGGGAACCGGGACCAGCACCTGCACTTCGTGCCATGCCTCGCCCCCGAACTACGCAGCAGGAACTACTACCTGGGGTACGGCCAAGGCCAACGCCCATGGCGGAGCAACGCATGCCTCCAAGACCTGCGACTACTGCCATACCAGCGTGACCTACAGCGGCGGCGTGTACACCACCAACGCTCAGCACGCAAACGGCGCTTACGACATCCAGCCTTCCTTCGGCTACACCTACGCCGCCACCGGCGGCACCTGCGCCACCTCCGGCTGCCACGGCAGCGTAGCCTGGAACGGAACTCTCGGCTGCATCGATTGCCACTCCTCCCCCATCACGCGCAAATACGGGCGCCCGGGAGTCCAGTTGTCGGCAGTAAAGACAGAGTTCGGCCTTACCTGGGGGCATAAGAAGAGCGGGCGCGGCGCAGTGACCGACGCCGACTGCATCGTCTGCCACCTCGAAGGTGAATCCGCTACCGGCAAATCGAGCGCCACCTACCACCAAAACGGCAACATCGACCTGCGCGACCCTGACGTGCAAGGGGAGAGCCTGATCACCAACATCGCTGGGACCGCTTCCTTCACCTTCCAGCGCTTCAGTACCTCTTTCGTTTCCGGGAGCAGGACCTCCAGCGCAAGCGTGGACACCATCGCCAACGTCATCACCCAGAAGTTCTGCCTGAAATGCCACGATGCCGACGGCGCCAAGAACACCACGGCGTGGACCGCTGGCGGCAACGCATTCATGCCCTTTGGCGGCGTGAACCTCGGCACCGATTACAGCACGGCCAACGGCGCGGCCGCGCAAGGGGGGCTCGTCAACGTAGCTGCACAGTTCGCGCTGGCCAACTCTTCCAAGCACCCCGTCCTCGGACCGCTTAACCGCGACTTCCCGGCAGCCACCAGGATGAACGTCCCCTACAAGCCTACCGGCACCAGGGGGACCTCGGGAACGCTGTCCCAGGGCGTGGTCATCAACTGCTTCGATTGCCACAACACCCCGGTAACGCCTCTGACACTGCGTACTGTGACCGCACACGGCAACAACAACACCCTGCGCGGCGTCCCTGCCGTCAGCGGGACTGCAGCCGCCGGCACAAACGAATCGACCCTTTGCAAAGTCTGCCATGCAGGGTATGACACGAACACCACTGCCGACCATGGCGCAGGCTCCGCAGCCGGGACCAGCGCTACCTTTGACAAGACTGAGAAGCTGCCCTACATCCGCTACGGCTGCAACCTCTGCCACAGCAGCAAGTACGCTTCCACTGTCGCGGCCGGCGCTGTGCGCCCGGTCAGGGCTGCCGACGTCCACGGTTCCAACGTGGTGCCTACCGGCGTAGTGACGAAGCTCTCCGGAAGCAGATGGGCAGGAACCGTCAATAACGGGCCGATCGCCTTCATCCGCAACAGCAACCAGTTCAGTAACCACAACCCCAAGAAGATCGGGGCTACTACCTACACTCCTCAGTGCATGGGTGGCGGCAGCGGTTCATTCAGCACATGTAACCGTAGTAGTAACGAAACCTACGCACCTGGCGGTACCTATTAGGACTTGATGGATCAGTAAAACCTCAAAAAGCCCCGTCAGAATTGGCGGGGCTTTTTGAGGCCAGGATTAAAAGAACTGCTGTCAGATTGGACTTTGTCTCAGCGTTTCAAACTGTTATAATCGGGGCCGTCTTGTGACAGTCGACGGCCAGCTAAAGCAGATACCGCAACAAAGCAGTACTCGATGAGGTCTCAATGAAATACATTGCAGTTTACGGCTCCCTATTCTTCCTGCTGGTTTCTGGAACCGCCTGCGACAAGACCCCTGCCAACTCCTCACAATCAGCATTCAACGACAAATCGGCAAAGCTGGCTGTGGCGCCGGAAGGTTATGAACTGGGCGAAAAGTACTTCAGCCCGGACGGCCGGCACGTTGCCATGCTGGCGAGCAAGGCCGGCCAATCCTTCGTCATCCTGGATTCCGAGATAAACGGCGGCTATGCAGCAATAAACGATCAGTTGTTCAGCAAGTACCGGGGCGATTTCGCTTTCGTCGCTACCGAGGGTAATAAGCAGCGCGTGATCGCCAACGGGAAGGCCGGCAAGGCCTTTGACGGCATAGGAAGGCCTTTTTTCACCCCTGACGGGCGGATCATCTACGATGCGAAGGCGGGAGGGAAATGGTTGATCGTGGCCGGAGACCGGGAGAGCGCTCCCTTTGACTCCGCCAATCCGACCCCGATTCTCAGCGACGACGGCAAGAGGCTCGCATACACCGAACAAAACGGCGCCACCAGGAAAATCTTTCTGCGGCTTTGCTCTAGCGATCTTTCTGGCTGCGCCAGCAGGGGAGACTATGACGCTGTCGGCGAACTGGCCGCTGATGCCTCCCGTACGCGTCTTTGCTACACCGTCACCAAGGACGGCAAAAATGCGGTGGTCACCGTTGACTTGAAGCAGCCTGGCCTGACTGAGAAACCGGGGGGGTGGTACGACGAGATACTGGCGGCCAAACTCTCGGAAGGGGGGGAGCACCTGGCCTACCTGGCGCGGAGAGGCAAAAGCACCGTATTGGTCAAGGACGGCGCGGAAATGCCGGTAAGCCCTGTCGAAACGGTATTCGATCTGGTAGTCGCAAAGAACGGCCGTACCCTCTACACAGCCATGCTGAAGGAGAAGGTCGCGGCCTTTGTCGACGGCAAGCAGGCCGAAAAAGTCTATGACGAGATCAGCGGGGTTAGCTTCAGCCCGGACGGAACCCTCCATGCTTATGCTGCCACGAGCGGCCAGAATGCATTCGTAGTTGTCAATGGAGTGGAGGGGCCGAAGTACGACAAGGTCGTCTCGCCGCGGTTTACCCCCGACGGCAGCCGGCTTGTCTACCGCGCCCGCAAGGCCGGGGAGCGTTTCGCTGTCACCGCAGACCCAAAAGGGCAGACCATCAAGGAACATCCGCATTACGAGGCGGTTTGGGATCTTGCCTTCTCACCCGACGGCAAATCGGTCGGCTACGGGGTCAAGATAGGCCAGGAATTTTGGTGGAAGGTTGAGAAACTGTGACTTTATTTAGGACTGCATGATGAGTGAGCTTGACCGCATTGCCGATTCAGAAAACGAACACTTTCCTCTTGAGCCCCGATACCATCCCGTACACAAGATCCCGCGGAAAATCTACGACTTTCTGGCCTCCGCGAAGCTGGCCATGTTCCTGCTTGTCGCCATCCTGGCCTGCTGCGTAACTGGTGTTACCGTTTTTCGCGAGAAGCGCGCCTGGGACCTGATCTTCAGCACGCTCTGGTTCAACGGCTTGCTGGTGCTGCTGGTGATCAACGTCGCCTGCTGCTTTTTCGGGAGGATCTGGCACCGAAAACTGACCACCATCTCCTTCGGCATGATCCTTTTTCACCTGAGTTTCGTGGCCATGTTCGGCGCCATAGTCTATGACAGCCTGTTCTTCTTTGAAGGCTCCATGCGGCTCACGGAAGGGGAAACGCTGGTCAACAGCTCTCTGGAAAGCTACGACACGGTGAGGCAAGGGCGCTTCTTCAAGTTCTCCCAGCTGAAGGGGGAGACGACCCTGGTCAAGATGCACACCGGGTACCGCGTCGATGGCGACGACAAAAGGGCTGCCTACGAAGTGGAGGTGGGAGAGCCTGGCGCCAAGAAGAAGTCGATCGTCTACATCGGACACAACCTGGACTACAACGGCTTCAAGTATCTACCTGAAAAGGAAGGGTACTCGACGGCGGTGTACCTCTACGACAAAGGGGGGGCTAACCTTTACGGAGCCCACGTGCCGCTGCAGAGCTACAGGCAGAAAGACAAGTCCTTCATGTACTCCACCGGCGAGAAGGAATCTCCAGGCGTCTTCCCCTTTCCCCAGGGCGCGGCCGATCCACTTTTCTACCTCCAGGTCGTCTACCGTCCGTCACCTGTGACGGAAAGGGGAGGGGAGGCTTACTTCCAGGTGTGGCCGTACGGCAAGGCAGACACCATGCCGGGCGACAAGCCGCTGGCGTCCGGGAAGGGCGCGATTGGCGAGAAAGTCGCAGCAGGAGATTATTCCCTATCCGTTAATGAAATTCGCTACTGGGTCGGCATGAACATCCGACATAACCCGGCCAAGCCGGTGATCCTCGGGAGCCTCTGGGTGGGGTTGGCCGGCATGATCATCACCACCTTCGGCAGGATGAAGCAGGGGGGGCGCGCCGGAAAGGGCGCCTGAATCCTGGCAGGACGCAGGCTTCTTCTTTGCAACGGGCTTCACTTGGTGTAACATACGCCCCCGTTATTAAAATTAAATTTGAGGTGACCTAATGAAACCCGAACTTGTCTGCTTTTGGATTGCCGTCGGCCTGTACGGCGTGAGCACATTCAGTTACATCTTCGGTCTCATAGCGAAGTACGACAAGCTCTTCCTTGTCGGCCTGCTCAGCGCCCTTGTCGGGTTCATCCCGCATACCGCCAGCATCGCCCTGCGCTGGATGGCTGGCGGGGTAGAGCCTTTCATCACCATCTCGGAGTCGCTCACCTTCGGGATCTTCGTGACGATCCTGATCTTCCTGATCGTTCAGTTCACCGTGAAAAGGGTGCAACTGCTGGGCGTGCTCGTCATGCCGATATCCTTTGTCCTCCTGGGCTGGGCCGGCACACTGATGAAGGAGGTGGCAAGCTCCATTGCACCCGCGCTGCAAAGCTACTGGCTCTGGGTCCACATCGTCGGCGCCGCGGTAGGTTTCGCCTCGGTGCTGATCGCCGCGGCGCTCGGGCTCATGTACCTGCTCAAGGAGAGGAACTCCGGCGGCATCTACGACAGGCTCCCGGAACTGGGCGCCGTGGACAGGCTCTCCTATCGCTTCGTCGCCGCCGGCTTCATCATGTACGGGCTCATGATCATCTCGGGCGCCTACTGGTCCAACTCGGTGAAAGGTAACTACTGGGCCTGGGATCCGGTCGAGGTCTGGTCCCTTATCTCCTGGCTGATGTACGGGATCTACCTGCACCTGAGGGTCACCTTCGGTTGGCGTGGCAGCAGGCTCGCGTGGTACTCGCTGATCGCCTTGGTGGTTATGATCGTGAGTTACTGGGGCATCCCCTTCGGCGTGGAGACATTCCACTCCGGGTTCAGGATAGAGCACTGATTTTTCAGCAGGAGATGTCAAATGCGCATCATGTTTTGCCTAGTTCTTTTTGCGGCGCTGTCGCTGCAGGTGGCCCATGCGTTGCCTGCTCCGGAAGCGATGAAGAAGCCGTCCAGGATCAACCCGCACGGCGCCCCCGGTGGCACCGGTTCGGCTGCCACCGGCGTGGGCATGGTCGCCATCGTCAAGGGCGCCACCCTTCCCGGGTATGCCAAGGTGAAGATAGGAGAGGCCTTCGAGAACTACCGCCACTTCAAGCAGAAGAGTTGGCGCGAAACCAGCACCGCAGCCGGTACCGTCTACGTAGACTTTACCGGTTCGGCCCCCGCCCGCTGGCTCGACTTCAAGGCCAAGCGCGAGGGGATCTCCGCCAGCGGCATCGAGGTGAAGTTCGCCGTCTACCCAAACGGCGAGTACGGCGTGGTGATGGTGTCCCGCACCGTGGTGAAGAGCGACGGCAAGACCAACCGGTACCCGCTGCCTGACGTGAAAAGCGTGCTCGATGCCATCTACAGCAACAGGAAAATCGACCTGTGACCCGGCGGGGAACGCGCACTAAGGTAGCCGATACATGAAACTTTGCATCATCTTCCCCCCCCTGCCCTTTGGCTGGACCCCGGTGGCCCCCCCGATCCTCGAGTACCTGGCCGCCCTGACCAGGAAGGCCGACCCCTCGATCGAGATCCAGCTCATAAGCGGGAGCGCGACGCCGGACGCCTTCGACAAACTCGACTGCGACCTGGCGGCGATCAGCATCCTCACCCCGACCTCGGTCCCCGGGTACCGGATCGCGGACAGCCTGAGGGCGCGCGGCATCAAGGTCGTTTTCGGGGGGATGCACGCCTCGGCCATGCCCGAGGAGGCCAAGGAACACGGCGACGCAGTGGTCATCGGCGAGGCCGAGAGCGCCTGGCCGCAGGTGCTCAAGGACTTCCGCGCCGGGACCCTGCAGCCCTTCTACCGCGGCGAACAGGTCGAGCTCTCCGATCTGCCGACCCCTCTCTACGGGACCCTCGGGGGGGGGCACCAGTTCCGTATCGTGAACACCTCGCGCGGCTGCCCCTTCAACTGCACCTTCTGCTCGGTGAAGCCGTTCTTCGGAGGGAAGATCCGCTTCCGCCCGATCGAGCACGTGGTGCGCGACGTGGCGGCGATACCCGAGAAGATGTACATAAACGGGGACGAGAACATCTGGTGGCCCGGCACGGCGAACATGCAGCGCGCCATCGACCTCTTCACCGCACTCAGGGGGACCGGGAAAAAGTGGATGGGGTTCGGCAGCCTGGGCCCCGTTCTCGCCCCCCTGGGGTCGAAGATGCTCAACGCCGCGCGTGACTGCGGCATGCTCACCGTGTGGGTCGGGTGGGACGCCATGACCGACGAGGGGCTCAAGGCCTACGCGGCCAACGGCAAGATCGGCGTGGACCGGGAGCGGGCGGTGCGCACGCTCAGGGACCACGGCATCGACGTGTCGCTTTTCTACATGCTCGGCAGCAGGGACGATTCCCTCGACGACTTCAAACGCTCCATCGAACTCGCGGACCGGCTCGGGGTCTCCATGCACCCTTCGCTGGTGGTCCCCTACCCCGGGACCGAACTCGCCCGCCAGTACGAGCCTTACATCTTCAAGGAACTGGGATGGGAGTACTACAACGGCTCCTACGCCGTTTTCGAGCACCCGGATCCTGCCATGACCCCGGAGGCCCGCGAGGAGCAGTTCTACGAAAGCTCGCTCGAACTGCTGAGCCTGCCGCGCGTGCTGCGCCACATGTTCAAGGTGCCGCTGCGCGGCTTCCCCTACGCCCACGTGCTTTCCCTCATGAACCAGCTTCCGGTCAGAAAGGGGATGAAGATCGCCTACCGCAAGTGGCGGGAAGAGAAGGGGCTGGTGCGGGATAAGCAGGTGCTGGAGCGGGGGTAGGGCGCAGGCAAGGAAAGGCCCGTGCTGCAGGGAGCCTGCACGGGCCGTCTTCGCCTACTTCTTTTGAGTTTTGGCGCGTTCCGATTGCAGCCCCGCCGGGTGGTCCGTGAGCTTTTGCTTCTCCGCCTCGGCCACGAACCAGTCGAGCGGGCGCTCGGTCTGGTCCTTGAAGGTGCCGAGGGCCCGGTCCCTAAGCTCCGCCGCTTCCTGGTCCGCCTGCGAGGTGAGGATCTCGTCCACCACCTGCGGGCAGGAGGCGACCGAACCGGGCCTCGCCTCGATCTCCTCGCGGGGGCTCGGGGCCACCTTCGGGTCCTTGGCGAGCCGCATCTTAAGGTCGATGGAGAAGTTGGTGTAGGTCTCCAGCATGCGGAAGATGGCGGAGTCCCCCATCGGCCCCATGGTCCGCTCCTCGTCGGGAAGCGGCGACACCTTGCCGTTCTCGATCTTCGCGCGTCCCACCATCTCGCAGCTCTTGCCGTCGTCGGTGGTGTAGCCCAGGTTGTCGGTGATGACGGCCAGGACGGTCGGGACGTTGGCGAGGTCCCAGTGGGCCAGAAGCCCGACCTCGCCGTCGGGAAGGGGCGAGAGGTCGTCGATGTTCATGGCCAGGACCCGGGACCACGGCGGGACCGGGCGGGCGAGCTTCTTCTCGGGAAGCCCCTTCACGTGGCGCCTGAGAGCGTCGTCGAAGAGGTTGGTGGCGGTCTCCGCCTCCCCCAGCACGTTGACGCAGTGGTTGCGGGGGACGTCCAGGATCTCCTGGACCATGTCGTAGTAGTCGTTCCGGGTGACGACGCCGAAGCGCCCCCGGTAGCCGCCGCCGTCGCAGACGCGGCTGCCGGCGGGAAGCTTGAAGCTGATCTTTCGGCGGCGGCAGGCCTGGAAGAAGTATACGTAGGCGGCCGTCGCGCCGATGAGGGCCACGGGAACCCCGCTTGCCTCCGACTCGCGCAGCGCCTTCAGAAGGTTCTTTATGTCTATGCCGCTTTTGCCCAAAAGGAACATGCTGTCCGGGGTGCCGAAGGCCTTGCGGGTCTGGTCCATGCCGATCGCCATCCCCATCGAGGGGGCCATCTCCGGGCTCGGGGCGAGGATCAGGATGCGGCAGCGCTTACCTTCCTCGAAGTCGGGGAAGAGGTAGGAGCCGGTCATCATCTTGTTGGCGCCGAAGACGAGCTTCTTGCCGTCCTCGTCGCGGAAGATGCGGCCGCGCTGGGTCAGGCTGGTGGTCCCCCCGGTCAGGCAGGCCATGACCGACTGCTCCAGCGGAAAGGAAGCGACCAGGTGGGTCTTGAAGACGTCGTTGTAGACCATGGGGACGTCCTGCCACCTTGAGATGTCCTCCGGGCGGACCTTCTTCACGTCGCAGAACTCGCGGAAGATGGCGTTGGTTTGGTACTGCAGGCTGAAGAGCTGCATGCAGTAGTCGTTGAACCTCTCATCGGAGAGATCGGCATCGACGCCAGCTTCGATGATGGCGAGGATCTCTTCGGTCAGAGCGTGACTGACGCTTCCCGGTGCGGACATGGCGAAACTCCTTTGCAACGGCTGGCTATAAAAACACGTTAGCGCACATACTACTTACAGGCTTTGTGCCAGTCAAGATTATAATAAAACTGTGTGAGTATTAAAGTTGTTTGAACTATCTCCGCATTAAGGTAACTGTTTGGTTACATTATGGTTAAAAAAGCTCTGTCGGCGGGAAAAGTGTATTAGATTAGTTCGGCCATGAGCTGTCAACAAGGCTTTCACTTTTCTTTTATATCCTGTCTGTGAGATGATATGGACAATACCGCTTTGCAACGCACTTCAATAACTACAGTTTTAAGACCTGGAAGGGGTAGGATATGACTATAAAGAGGGTCGCACTGATAACGCCGCCGTACCACTCCGGCGTCGTCGAGTCCGCTGGGACTTGGCTCAATGTGGGGTTCGTCTACATCGCCGGGTCGTTGCGCGCCGCAGGTTACGAGGTTGACTACTACGACGCGATGAGCCTGTGGCACAAGTGGCCCGAGATAGAGGCGCGCATCAGGGCCTTCAGGCCGGACGTGGTCGCCACGACCTCGTTCACCGCTTCCATAGGGCACGCGCTGGAGTTGACGGCGCTGGCCAAGAAGATCAACCCGGACGTGGTGACGGTGCACGGCAACGTCCACGCCACCTTCTGCTATGACGAGATCCTCGAGGCGGAGCACGACACGGTCGACTTCATCGTCAGGGGGGAGGGGGAGGTTACCCTTGTGAAGCTTCTGGACTGCCTGAACCAGGGGGGCGATCCCGCAGAGGTGCCGGGGCTTTCCTTCTGGCGCGACGGCGCCGTGGTCTCGACCCCGAAGGCCGCAGCCATCCAGGACCTCGACGCGCTCCCCATGGCCTGGGACCTGGTGGAGTGGCCCATCTACACCTACCGCGCGAAGAACAACGCCCGACTGGCCATCGTCTCCTCGTCGCGCGGCTGCATGGAGAAATGCTCCTTCTGCTCGCAGCAGCTCTTCTGGGAGCGCTCCTGGCGCGCCAGAAGCGCCGAGAACTTCGTGGCCGAGCTGGAGCTTCTGCGCGACAGCTACGGCGTCGAGGTGGCGATGCTCTCCGACGAGATCCCCACCTTCGACCGCGAGCGCTGGGTGCGCATCCTGGACCTGATGATCGAGCGCAAGGTCGGGGTGAAGCTCCTGATGGAAACCCGCGTGGACGACATCCTGCGCGACGCGGACATCATGGGCAAGTACCGCGAGGCCGGCGTCGAGCACATCTACGTCGGGGTGGAGGCGGGAGACCAGGCGACGCTCGACCTCTTCAACAAGAACACCAAGGTGGAGCAGTCCAAGGCCGCCATCGACATCATCAACAACGCCGACATCGTGTCGGAGACCTCATTCGTCCTGGGGATGCCGGACGATACGCCCGAGAGCATCGCGGCGACCATCGAGCTCGCCAAGCACTACAACCCGGACATGGCGTTCTTCCTCGCCATAGCCCCCTGGCCCTACGCCGAGCTCTACCCTGAGCTGGAGCCGTACGTGGCGACCAGGGACTACCGCAAGTACAACCTCGTGGAGCCGGTGATAAAGCCCAAGGCGATGACGGTGGAGGAACTGGAGCGGGAACTTGGGCGTGCCAGCCAGAAGTTCTACATGCACAAGTTCCAGAAGCTGCATGACCTCTCCCCCTGGAAGCAGACCTTCATGGTCGCGGTGCTGGACATTCTCATCAACAACTCGTACCTCGCCGGACAGATGAGGGCGATGATGAAGGAAGGAAAAGAGATGCCGCCCGAGGTGCAGGCGCTATTGAGAAGCATCAAGACCGCCCGCGGCGATGCCGGTGCCGGCGTCCACCCGCACACCTTCGCGCCCATCCCATAGGCGGCGGGAAACAGGAGCAACATGGATTCCATCAAGAAGGCAGCCATCGTGCTGAACGGCTTCATCCACGATTTCGCCACGGGCTACTGGCTCTCGGCTCTGATAGCGATCTACCTGCTGCACGGCTTCCGGGGGGGCTTGCCCGAGGTGACCGCGATCCTCTCGGGGATCGAGCGCTTTTTCTTCTGGAACACGGTGGGAGCCGCCGCCACCATCTTTGCCACCGGCGGGATGCGGAGCTTCACCTACGTCAACAACTTTTACGGCCCCGAAGCGGAACGGACGCGGCGCAGGATGCTGGTGATCAAGCACGTCCTGCTCCTATTGGTGGTCGGCGCCGGGAGCTACTGGGGCTATTCGCTGTCGTTCAGCTAGAACCGGCAAACGCCCCCTGAGGGATTTTGAGCTTATGTATTTTTTGATCGTGGAAGACGCGGAAAAAACCGCGGAGCAGTTGCGCAAGGGGTTGTCGGAGATGTCGATAACGGTGGACGTCGCCTCCGACGGGCTCAAGGGGCTGGCGATGGCCCGGGAGAGGGAGTACGACCTGATCGTCCTGGACCTGATGCTGCCGGGAATCGACGGCTTCGAGGTGGTGAAGAGGCTCCGCGAGGGAGGATCCACCACTCCGGTCATGATCCTCACCGCCCGCGACGAGGTGCACGACCGCATCACCGGGCTGCAGCTTGGGGCGGACGACTACCTGGTCAAGCCCTACTCCTTCGCCGAACTCTGCGCCCGGATCCAGGCGCTTTTGCGCCGCGGCCAGGTAGTGCAGCAGGACGAGATACGGGTGGCCGATCTTACCGTCAACTTCTTCGCCCACAAGGCGACCCGCGCCGGCAAGACGCTGGAGCTGACCCCGAAGGAGTTCGCCCTGCTCTCCCTGCTGATCCGCCGGGCAGGCGAGGTGCAGTCCCGGCTGAGGATCGCCGAAAGGGTCTGGAACCTCGGCTTCGAGGCCAACCTGAAGATCGTCGACGTGAAGGTGGCGGCCCTGAGGGCAAAGGTGGACGGGCCGTTCGAGAAGAAGCTGATACACACGGTGCGGGGGCTGGGGTACATACTTGAAGATCGCTAGACTGAAGCGGTTTTTGCGCAAGGGGATCCTGGTTGACCGCCCCGGGGCGTTTTCCATCGCCCACAACCTGGCCATGGTCCATATCATCACCATCGTGGCCGCCTTCTCAGTCTGCGCCGTTTTCCTCTACTTCAAGATCGTAGAACAGCTGGACCTGTCCGCCAACAACGAGCTGAGGTCGGAGATCGCCTCGATCAGGACCCTTCTTTTCGCCCCGAACGGCGTGGACGTACTCCGGGAGGCGATGGAGAACGAGACCGAGAGCGAGGAACCCGGGCGCCACTGTATCCTGGTCCGCATCCTCGACAAAAGCGGTAACGCGGTCGTTCAGTGCAAGAACATCAGGGCGCTCCCGGCGTCGTCCTTCCCGCGGGATGGAGTCTGCCAGGTCAGGAAAGTAAAGGGCAATAACGGCAAGCCTTACCTGATGCGGAACGTCTCGCTGCACGACCCCTTCTCCCAGGCCAACGGGTGGCGCATGCAGATCGCCATCGACCTCACCGAGCACGAAAGGCTCGTCGCGAGCTACCGCACCTATCTGATCCTTTTCGGCTTCGGAGGGCTACTCTTCGCCATACCGACGTCGCTGCTCGTGGTGCGGCACGGCCTGAAGCCGCTCAACGAACTGTCGGACACCATCGCGCAGATCACCGACGACGAACTCGGCACCAGGCTCAACCCCGCCCAGTTCCCCGTCGAGATGCAGTCCCTGGTAAACTCCTTCAACACCATGATGGACACCCTGGAGGGCTCCTTCCAGCGCCTTTCGCACTACTCGGGGAACCTGGCCCACGAGCTGCGCACCCCGATAAACAACCTGATGCTGCAGACCGAAATCGCCCTGTCCAAGGAAAGGACGCCGGAGGCTTACCGCGAGGTGATGGCTTCGGCCGTCGAAGAGTACACACAGCTCTCACTGATCATAGACCGGCTGCTCTTTCTGGCCCGCGCCGACAGCAACAACAACGACCTTTTGCCGCAGAGGCTGTCCGTGGAGCAGGAGGCCGCCGAGGTGATCGACTACTTCTCAGAGGAAGCGGCAGAAGCCGGCATCACCCTCGAGTGCCGCGGCGCCGGCGTCATCGCTGCCGACCGGACCCTCTTTCGCCGCGCGCTCAGCAACCTGGTCTCCAACGCCATCTCCCATACCCCCCGCGGTGGGGTAGTTTCCGTCTCCATCCGCCCCCGCAACGACGGCAGCGTCGATGTGGACGTAAGCGATACCGGATGCGGCGTGGAGCCCAAGCATCTGCCGATGCTGTTTGACCGTTTCTACCGCGTCGACCAGGAGGTGGGCGGGGAGCCCCGAGTCGGGAACGGGCTTGGGCTCGCCATCGTCAAGGCGATCATGACCATGCATCGCGGCCGGGTGCTGGCGTGGAGCAAGCTGGGGAAAGGGACCACCATCACCCTGCGCTTCAGCCGACGCCAGCAATCCTAAAAAGAGCGGAAGAGACAAACAGAATTGCCCTTCCCCATTTTCGGACGCCGTTACGTTCCCCGCTTTGCGAAGGGGGACACAAAAAAAGCCATGCCGGCTGTGTGCCGGGCATGGCTTTTTTGATTTCAGCGCAGGGTAGCGCCCTGGGTCAGGCGGCGCTGGCCGCGTTCGCCTTTTCGCGCTCGGTGGCGTCGTCCATCACCTTGTAGGCGCAGAACTCGCCGCACATGGTGCATGCGCCGTGGTCGGCGACGCCGGACTCCTCCCTCAGGCGGCGCGCTTTCACCGGGTCGATGGCGAGGGCGAACTGCCCCTCCCAGTCGAGCTTCTTGCGGCAGCGGGCCATCTCGTTGTCCTTCTCCATGGCCCCCTTGACCCCCTTCACGATGTCGGCTGCGTGGGCCGCGATCCGGCTCGCCATGACACCCTCGCGCACGTCTTCCACGCTGGGGAGCTTCAGGTGCTCCGAAGGGGTGACGTAGCAGAGGAAATCGGCCCCGGCGGCAGCGGCTATGGTGCCGCCGATGGCCGAGGTGATGTGGTCGTAGCCCGGCGCGATGTCGGTTACCAGCGGCCCGAGCACGTAGAAGGGTGCCCCGTGGCAGAGCCTCTTCTGCAGCAGGATGTTCGCCTCGATCTGGTTCAGCGGCATGTGCCCCGGACCCTCGATCATCACCTGCACCCCGTACTCCTGCGCCCTCTGGGTGAGCTCTCCCAGGAGGATCAACTCGTGGATCTGGGCCCGGTCGGTCGCGTCGGCCAGGCAGCCGGGGCGGAAGCCGTCACCAAGCGACAGGGTCATGTCGTAGGCCTTGGTGATCTCCAGCAGGCGGTCGAAGTGCTCGTAAAGCGGGTTCTCCGCGTTGTTGTGCGCCATCCATTCGATGGTGAAGGCGCCGCCGCGGGAGACGACGTCCATGATGCGCCCTTCCTTGCGCATCCGCTCCACCGTGGAGCGGGTCACGCCGCAGTGCACGGTGATGAAGTCGACTCCGTCCTCGGCGTGCTTGATCACCCCCTGGAAGATGTCCTCGACCGTCATCTCCACGATCGCCTTCTTGTGCTTTCTGACCGCGTCGAGTGCAGCCTGGTACAGCGGCACGGTGCCGATGCAGGCGCTGGTCTCGGCGATGACGGCGCGGCGGATCTCGTCCACCGGGCCGCCGGTGGAGAGGTCCATGATGGCGTCGGCGCCGCTGGCGACCGCCACGCGCACCTTCTCCAGCTCCTTCTGGAAGTCGAGGTCGTCGGCGGAGGAGCCGATGTTGGCGTTGACCTTTGTCCTCAGCCCCTTGCCGACGGCGAGCGGGGTGCCGTTTGTGTGCTTGTTGTTGTGGCAGATGATGATGTTGCCCGCGGCGATCCCGGCGCGGATGAACTCGGCGTCCACCCCTTCGGCGAGGGCCGCAGTCTTCATCTTGTCGGTGATGATCCCCTTGCGGGCGTATTCGAGCTGGGTCATGGCTGCTCCTTTATTGGTAAAGTCCCCCTTTGCGAAGGGGGATTTAGGGGGATTTGCTTTGGTTGGGGAGAAGCAAATCCCCCCTGTCCCCCCTTCGCAAAGGGGGGGACGCAATAGCCTCGTCTACTCTTCGAGGAAACAGCATCCTCGCTCCACGGAATCCCCCGATGAACCTTCGCAAAGTGGGGAGAGTGCGGTGAACAACTGGTGTCAAGTTTCGGCTTGGTCTCTTGCGGCCAGGAAATGGTTCACCGGGCCGTGTCCTTTTCCCAGCGGCTGCGCGTACTTGATGGCCCGGGTCACGAACAGCTTCGCCCTCAATACGGCTCCGGGGAGCGGTTCCCCCTGGGCCAGGTAGCTTGCGATGGCGGAAGCGAGCGTGCAGCCGGTGCCGTGGGTGTTGCGGGTGAGGACGCGCGGGGCCGTGAAGCGGGTGAAGCCGGTGCCGTCGAAGAGGATGTCGGTGACGACCCCCTCGGTCAGGTGCCCCCCCTTGATCAGCACGTGTCTCGCCCCCATGAGGTGCAGGGCGCGTGCGGCGAGCTCCATCCCGGCGGCATCGGTGATGGAGAGCCCGGTGAGCGCCTCTGCCTCGGGGATGTTGGGCGTGAGCAGGTAGCAAAGCGGGATCAGCCTCTGTTTCAGCACGCCGAGCGCCTCGTTCTCCATGAGCGCGACCCCCCCCTTGGCGCTCATCACCGGGTCGAGCACAACCATCCTCATGCCGTGGGCGCTGAGCCTGTCGGCGAGGGTGGCGGCGTTTGCTGCCGAGGAGAGCATCCCCACCTTGACCACGTCGATCGGGATGTCCGAGAGGACCGCGTCGATCTGCTGCGCCAGGAATTCTGGGGGGACCGGGTGTATCGCGGTGACGCCGCGGGTGTTCTGGGCGGTAAGCGCGGTGATGGCCGAGGCGCCGTAGCTTCCTAAAAGCGTCACCGTCTTCAGGTCCGCCTGGATGCCGGCGCCCCCTCCCGAGTCGCTTCCCGCTACGGTGAGGACGCCGCCGCGCGGCTGCAGCCCCTTCCTGTTGAACAAAAGCGCCAGTTCGGTCGCCGCGAGCGCGGGGGATCTGGCCGAAAGGACCGCCGAGATAACCGCGATGGCGTCGGCTCCGGCGTCTATCACCGCGCAGGCGTTGTCCCTGGCGATGCCGCCGATGGCGACCACCGGGATCCTCAGCTTCCCCTTTAAAAGCGCCAGCTGCTCCGGCCCCTGGATATGCTCGACCTCTTTGCTGGCGGTGGGGTAGAGGGCGCCGAAGCCTATGTAGTCGGCGCCCGCGTCCTGCGCCTCGAGCGCTTCCGCAAGCGAGTGGGTGGAGATCCCTATGATCTTTTTCGGACCCAGCGCCTCGCGCGCCGCGGCCGGGTCACCGTCATCCTGCCCCAGGTGGACGCCGTCGGCGTCGAGCTCCAGGGCCAGTTGCACGTCGTCGTTGACGATGAACTTCGCCTCGAACTCGGCACAGAGGTGTTTCAGCTCCTGCCCCAGGTCCAGTCGTTCCTCGTAGCTGCGGACCTTGTCCCGGTACTGCAGGACGGCGACGTATCCTGAGGAGAGCGCCTCGCGCACGCGGTGGACCAGGCGCTCCGCTTGATCCGTGATGAGGTAGAGCCCCTCGATGCGCCGCTCCTTGCCGCTGTGATCCACCACGAGTCTTAACACGTTAACCTCTGGGCAAAGCTGAAAAGCAAACCTTTGGCAAGGAGAACATCTGAGAAAATCGCATCTCCCAGGGGGGGCATCTTTACTCAGACGTCCCCAGTTTTCTCCTTGCCGGCGGTTTCGGGTTTTCTGGTTGGAAACAAAAAGAGCCGTGACGGAATAGGTCACGGCTCCGCAGATGAACAGGTCGGAGTTCGCGCCGCTTCCCTACGCCGGTGTCAACCGGATCAGGTTCAAAGGGTTCAGGCCGCGCCTGTCTCAGTTCCTGCGAACTCCCCTAGCTGGCTCAGTGGCTGCGCGTAAACATAAAGGAATCCTCTTGATAAGTCAATCGGTTTCGGGTTTTTGCCTTTACAGCCAACGGCAGAAGTGGTAGAAAATTCACTGGCCGGGACATCCCGGCCTGATTTCATTCACCTCTATGGATACGGGCCTTTTATGGACAGTCGTCCTACAGTCGTCGAGATAGATCTCGCCGCCCTGCGGCACAATTTCTCCCTGGTGCAAAAGCGGGTCCCCGAAGGGTGCGGCCTTCTGGCCGTGGTCAAGGCGGACGCCTACGGGCACGGCTTTCAATACGTTTCGGAAGAGCTGGAAAAGCTCGGCGTTGACGCCTTCGCGGTCGCCTTCCTTGCAGAAGGGGTGCAGCTGCGCATGAGCGGCATCACTCGTCCGGTGCTGATTCTGGGAGGGATCTACCCCGGCGAGGAGAGGCGCTGCATCGGCCTGAACATCTCCACTGCGCTCTTCTCCCTGGAGCAGGCAGCGGCCTTGGACCGGGCTGCGCTGGAGATCAAGTGCTACCGCAAGGCGCACATCCATCTCAAGGTGGACACCGGGATGGGGCGGCTCGGGGTCCCGTATCACGAGGTCCCGGAATTCCTGGCCCAGCTGAAACAGTTCAAGAACCTGGAGCTTGAGGGTATCTTCTCCCATTTCGCCAGCGCCGACGAACTCGACCCGGACGGGATCGCCTTCACGAAGCTTCAGGCCGAGCGTTTCAACGCCGCCGTCGAAGAGGCGCGCCGTCAGGGGTACGCGCCTGCCTACGTGCACGTCGCCAACAGCGCCGCCATACTTGCCCAGGATCTCCCTTACTGCAACCTGGCCCGCCCCGGCATCATCCTCTACGGCGCGCTTCCCTCAGGCGACTTCGAGGGGCAGGTTCCGTCGCAGCCGGTGATGCGCCTGAAAAGCCGGGTGGCGATGCTCAAATGGGTGGAGCCCGGCACCAGCATCAGCTACGGCAGGCGCTACGTGGCCAGTCAGCGCGCCCTGATCGCGAGCGTGCCCGTAGGTTATGCCGACGGCTATTGCCGCAGCCTCACCAACAAGGGCGAGGCGCTGATCCGGGGGCAGCGGGCAAGGGTGGCCGGCACAGTCTGCATGGACTGGATCATGCTGGACGTCACCAACGTGGAGGGAGTCGCGGTAGGGGACGACGTGACGCTTCTCGGGCCCGATCCCATGGGGGACTGCATCAGCGCCGAGGAGATGGCCGAGAAAGCCGGAACCATACCGTACGAGGTACTCTGCGGCATAGCCACCCGCCGCGTGCGCAGGGTGTATCTTGGGTAAAAACAGGGGCTAGGGACTAGGGGCTAGGAACTGGTAAAGAACCAGGGACTAGGGACTGGTAGACAAAACAGGGACTAGGGAGCAGGGGTTAGCGGCTGGCAAAGGCAAAAAGGTGTTACGGATCAGGGACGAGAAAAGGGTTTGCTAGCCTCTAGCCCCCAGCCCCTAGCCCCAGATTTTAGCCCCTAGCCCCAGATTTTAAGGAGTGGTCATGACTGACAAAGTACGGCTCACCACGATGGTGCAGGCGGCCGGTTGAGCTGCCAAGCTGGGCCCGGCGGGCCTGGAAGAAGCCATTCATGACATAACGCGCTCGGACGACCCCAACCTCATCGTGGGGGTGGAAGGGGCGGAGGACGCCGGCATCTACCGGATTGGGGAGAGCCTCGCCCTGGTGGAGACCACCGACATCATAACGCCGCTGGTGGACGATCCCTTCACCTTCGGCCGCATCGCCGCGGCCAACGCCCTCTCGGACGTCTACGCCATGGGGGGAAGACCGGTGACGGCGATGAACCTCGCGTTTTTCCCGGCCTGCTCGCTCCCCACGTCGGTCCTGGCCGCAATCCTCGCCGGTGGCTCGGACGCGCTCAAGGAGGCCGGCGCCTGCCTCGTCGGGGGACACACGGTGGAGGACAACGAGCTCAAGTTCGGGCTCGCGGTGACCGGCCTCATCGACCCGGGGCGCGTGGTCAGAAACTGCACCGCCCGCCCCGGCGACCTCATCGTCCTCACGAAGCCGCTGGGAACCGGCATCGTCTCCACGGCGATCAAGGCGGAGATGATCGAGCCGGAAGTGGCGGCGGAGGCAACCCGCTGGATGACCACCTTGAACGCGCAGGCCGCAGAGCTCATGGTCGCTTGCCGCGCCACGGCCGCAACGGACGTGACCGGGTTCGGCTTCATCGGCCACGCCTGCGAGATGGCTCTCGGCGCCAAGGTGAGCTTCAAGGTCGAGCTGGCGCGGGTGCCGGTCATCCCGGGGGTAGCGGCTCTCATCGATGACGGTCTCGTCCCCGCGGGGTGCTACCGCAATCGTCAGCACTACGAAACACACGTCTCAGGAAACAGCGGCGACCCTCTGCTGCCGCTCTTCGATCCCCAGACCTCGGGGGGGCTTTTGATAACCTTCGCCCCCGACGACGCCCGCGACTTCCTCTCCCGCGCCGCTGCGCAGGGGCTTTTCGCCGCCTGCATCGGCGAGGTCGAGCCCGCCGGAGGAACCCCCATTGTCTTCATCTAGAAGACTCGCCGCGGCTTTCGACCTGGGGACCACCACCATCGCCGCGTCCCTGGTTGATCCCGCCTCTGGGGAGCGCCTGGCGCGCACCGGAGCGCTCAACCCGCAGCGCGCTTTCGGCGCCGACGTACTCACCCGCCTCACCGCCGCGGCCGACAGCGAAAGGCTGCGGGCCATGCAGGGATGCCTCGCGCTCGAGATGGAGCGCCTGACCGATGAACTCCTGGCGCTTGCCGGCGCCGCACCCGCAGAGCTCGCCCAGGTCGCGGTGGCAGGGAACCCTGCCATGGAACACATCGCCCTCGCCCTGCCGGTCGCCTCGCTCGCCTATCCCCCCTTTCGCCCTCTCTTCACTGCCGGCAAGACCGTCACCACCCTCGATCTCGGCTGGAAACGGGAGCTCCCGGCTTATCTGCTCCCTCTTCCCGGCGGCTTCGTCGGCGGCGACCTGGTGGCCTTCCTCTTCGGCCTTGCCGAAGAACCGGCGAGGGGGACGCTCTATCTTGACATGGGTACCAACGCCGAGATCGCTCTTTTCGACGGCGAACATTTCCTCGCCACCTCGGCCGCCGCCGGTCCCGCCTTCGAAGGGGGGAACCTCCGCTGCGGCATGTCTGCGCTTCCCGGCGCCGTCAGCGGAGTCAGCATCGACGGCGACCGTCTGCTCTTGAGCACCATAGCCGGCGCCACCCCCCGCGGCATCTGCGGGTCCGGCGTGCTGGAGACGGTGGCGGCGCTTTTAGAGGCCGGCATCATCGAGCCTAGCGGCAGGATCCGTCCCGCCGCCGAGATCGATTCCAACCTGGGGAACCGGGTTCAGGAGGTGAACGGCATCCCGGCTTTCGTACTGCACCGCGACGCCTCGGGGTCCGTCTTTCTGGACCAGGAGGATGTTCGCGCGCTGCAGCTCGCCAAGGGTGCGCTGCGGGGGGGGATGGAGATCCTTATGGGGAAGGCGGGGCTTTCTGCGGACGATCTTTCCCGCGTGGTGCTGACCGGTTCCTTCGGAGCGGTGCTGTCGCCGGAGGTGCTAAAAAAGGTTGGAATTTTCAACGAAAAGATGGTAAGAATCACCGGATTCATTAAGGAAGGGGCCCTGGCCGGAGTGGAGCGGATGCTGCTCTTGAATGATGGCCGGGACCAGATGGAGGACCTGGCGCAAAAGGTCCGGGTGATACCCCTTTCCGGCACTCCGCTCTTCGAAAAACACTTCCTGGCGAACGTAGACTTTCCAAAGACCTAAAGCTTTACCACAGAGGACGCAGCGGTACACGGAGGTCCCGGAGGAAAGGCGTTGAAACTGAAGTTTTGACCCGTAACCCGGTTATCCTCCGTGTCCCCGGTGAACCTCTGTGTCTCTGTGGCGAGCTTTCGCTTTTAGTTTCTAGAATCGACATCAAAAGCCGCAAAAGGAGTTAAACATGGCAAAGATTGGGCGCGCGCTGATCAGCGTGTCGGAGAAGACTGGTGTGGTGGAATTTTCCCGGGCGCTGGCGGGTTACGGCGTGGAGATCCTCTCCACCGGCGGTACCGCGAAGCTTCTGCGTGAGGCGGGCATCGCCGTCAAGGACGTCTCCGAGTTCACCGGTTTCCCCGAGATGCTGGACGGCCGGGTGAAGACCCTGCACCCGAAGGTTCACGGCGGCATCCTCGGCATGCGCGAGAATCCGGCCCACGTGGCCAAGATGCAGGAGCACGGCATCGAGCCCATCGACATGGTGGTAGTGAACCTCTACCCCTTCGAGGCGACCGTCGCCAAGGAGGACTGCACCATGGAGGACGCCATCGAGAACATCGACATCGGCGGCCCGACCATGCTCCGCTCCGCGGCCAAGAACAACCGCGACGTCACCGTGGTCGTTGACCACGCCGACTACCAGGTGGTCCTGGACGAGATGAAAAACTCCGGCGGCAGCGTGTCGCGCGAGACCAATTTCCGGCTGGCGGTCAAGGTATACCAGCACACCGCAGCCTACGACGGCGCCATCTCCAACTGGCTCGGCGCCCGTACCGGCGAGGGGGTCGCTGCTTTCCCGGACACCCTCACCATGCAGTACAAGCTGGCCCAAGGGATGCGCTACGGCGAGAACCCGCACCAGTCCGGCGCCTTCTACGTCGAGAAGGGGTCCAAAGAAGCCTCCATCTCCACGGCGCGCCAGATCCAGGGGAAGGAACTCTCCTACAACAACATCGGCGACACCGATGCGGCGCTGGAATGCGTGAAGCAGTTCACCGAGCCGGCCTGCGTAATCGTGAAGCATGCCAATCCCTGCGGCGTGGCGCTCGGCGCGAACATCATGGAAGCCTATGACAAGGCGTACAAGACCGACCCCGAGTCCGCCTTCGGCGGCATCATCGCCTTCAACCGCGAACTGGACGAGTCCACCGCCCGCGCCATCGTCGAGCGCCAGTTCGTCGAAGTGATCATCGCTCCCAAGGTGACCGAGGCCGCAAGCGAAGTGGTCGCGGCCAAGAAGAACGTCCGCCTCATGGAGTGCGGCTTCTGGCCCGAGAACCCCGCGCCGCGTTTCGATTACAAGAGGGTGAACGGGGGCATGCTGGTCCAGGACGCCGACCTCGAGCTCTTCACCGAGCTGAAGGTGGTGACCAAGAGGGCGCCGACCGACAAGGAGATGGAAGACCTCCTCTTCACCTGGCGCGTGGCGAAGTTCGTCAAATCCAACGCCATCGTCTACGGCCGCGACAACTCCACCGTCGGCGTGGGCGCGGGCCAGATGAGCCGCGTCAACTCCGCCCGCATCGCCGCCATCAAGGCGGAGCATGCCGGCATCCCGGTCCAGGGCGCGGTCATGGCGTCCGACGCCTTCTTCCCGTTCAGGGACGGCCTCGACAATGCCGCCTCCGTGGGTGTCACCGCGGTGATCCAGCCTGGCGGCAGCATGCGTGACGCCGAGGTCATCGCCGCAGCAGACGAGCACGGCATCGCCATGGTCTTCACCAGCATGAGGCACTTCAGGCACTAAAACCTCAATTGACAATTGACAATGGACAATTGACAACGCTTTGTTGCCATTGTCCATTGTCTCTTTCATGCCGTCCGCACCAGGTTGTGCTGCAACTGGACGGGGAGGCCAGGTTTTCATCGTCAATTGTCAATTATCCATTGTTAATTGGTTTAAGGAGTTTGCTTATGAAGGTTTTGGTAGTAGGTAGCGGAGGGCGCGAGCACGCGCTGGTCTGGAAGATCGCCCAGTCCCCGCTGGTAAGCCAGGTGTTCTGCGCGCCGGGGAATCCGGGAACGGCCACCCTGGCGCAAAACGTGGACATAGCGGTGGACAACCTCCAGGGGCTCCTCGACTTCGCCCGCAAGGAAGGGGTCGAACTCACCGTGGTAGGCCCGGAGCTTCCGCTTTCCCTGGGTCTCGTCGATCTGTTCGAGGAGAACGGCCTGAAGGCGTTCGGCGCCAGGAAAAACGCCGCCATCATAGAGGCGAGCAAGGCGTTCTCGAAGGACCTGATGCACAAGTACAACGTCCCCACCGCGGCCTACGGCGTCTTCACCGAAGTCGAGCCCGCCGTCTCCTTCATCGACCGTACTGGGATCCCCATCGTCATCAAGGCGGACGGGCTTGCCGCAGGCAAAGGGGTGATCATCGCCCAGACCCGCGACGAGGCGGTTGCGGCCGTGACCGACATGCTCTCCGGCAACGCCTTCGGCGCGGCAGGCTCCAGGGTGGTCATCGAGGAGTTCCTGAAAGGGGAGGAAGCCTCCTTCCTCGCCTTCACCGACGGCGAAAGGATCATCCCGCTTGCTAGCGCCCAGGACCACAAGGCCGTCTTTGACGGCGACCAGGGGCCCAATACCGGCGGGATGGGAGCCTACTCCCCGGCACCGGTGGTCACCCCCGCCATCCACGACAAGGCCATGGCCGAGGTGATGCGCCGCACCGTGGACGGGATGAAGGCCGAGGGGCGTACCTACCGCGGCGTCCTCTACGCTGGACTCATGATCGACGGCGACTCGGTGAAGACCCTGGAGTTCAACGCCCGCTTCGGCGACCCCGAATGCCAGCCTCTTTTGATGCGGATGAAGTCCGACATAGTCCCCATTCTCATGGCCGTCGCCTCCGGTAGCCTGGAGGGGGTGGAGATAGAGTGGCACGACAAGGCGGCGGTCTGCGTGGTCATGGCGGCCGAGGGGTACCCGGCGGACTACCGCAAGGGGGACCTCATCGCCGGGCTCGACGCCGCAGGGCGGATAGAGGACCTCGTCGTGTTCCACGCCGGAACCAAGGCGACCGGCGAGGGGGTGGTCACCAGCGGCGGCCGCGTGCTTGGCGTGACCGCTTTGGGCACAACGGTCAAGGAAGCGATCGAGCGCGCCTACCAGGGAGTTAAAGAGATCTCCTGGCCCGGCGTTCATTACAGGAAGGACATCGGCGCCAAGGCGATGAAGCGCTAAAACCACAAGCTCTAGCCACGGAGAATTCTGAGAGAAGAAAAATGGCTAGGGGTGAAAAACGAAAGGTTTCCCGGAGATTGAAAAATGACTGAACCGACCGTACTGATTCTGATGGGAAGCGATTCCGATCTCTCCACCATGGAAGAGACCACCAAGGTCCTTTCGGAGTTCGGCGTCCCCTACGAAATCCACGTCTCTTCGGCCCACCGCTCGCCGGTGAAAACCGCGAAACTTGCCTCTGAGGCTGCCGGGCGCGGCATCCAGGTGATCATCGCCGCAGCCGGCATGGCCGCGCACCTGGCCGGCGTCATCGCCGCCGAAACCACTCTCCCGGTGATCGGCGTACCGATGACGGGCGGAGCGCTCAACGGCGTCGACGCGCTCTACGCCATGGTACAGATGCCTGGCGGCATACCGGTCGGCACCATGGCCATAGGCAAAGCGGGCGCCAAGAACGCCGGGCTCTTCGCCGTGCAGATCCTCTCCCTGGCCGCTCCGGAGCTGCGCGCGAAGCTCGTTTCCTACAAGACGAAAATGGCCGAAGAGGTCGAGCAGAAGGACCAGGCTCTTCAGGTGTCAAGGCGGGGCTAGAGCGGCCTTCTCAGTGATTTTGCTTGACAGAAGGGCCGGGGTTGTATACTTTCGAGCCGCACATATTTTAAATTTATGGAGGGACTCCTAATGAAGAAGATTGTCGCTGCAGTAGCTCTGACTCTCGCATTTGCTGTTTCCGCAATGGCCGCAGACAGCGTCGTTTACCCCGCCAAAAACGGCAACGTAACCTTCAACCACAAGGCTCACCAGGGTAAAAACGAGTGCAAAGTATGTCACGGCGACGGCGCACCGGCGAAGATCGCTATCAACAAGGAAGCGGCTCACGGCAAGGCATGCAAAGAGTGCCACGCAGCCAAGGGCGGCCCGACCAAGTGCGGCGATTGCCACAAGAAGTAATGCTCCTCTAAGAGGATGATTGCTGGATTTAGGGGCGACAGGTATCCTGTCGCCCCTTTTTTGTTACCCCCCCCATTGTATTCGCAATTTTTATTTTGCGCTTATTGTCAATTTGACTATAATGGCTCGCCTGACTATAACCAAGCTGTACGATCACCTTTCCGGGAGACGGCCTTGACAACGAACAAACGCGGATTTGCACAAGAGGTTTGGGATTTTTTCTGTTCCTTGAAACTTTCGATTTTCCTGCTGATTGGCCTGGCACTGGTCTCGATCATCGGTACGGTGATACCGCAGGGACCTCAACGTGAATACCTTGCCACTTTGAGTGAGACCAAGATCAAACTCTACAGTTCCCTTGGCTTCTTTGACATGTACCACTCATGGTGGTTCATCCTGCTTCTGTACCTCCTCACGCTGAACCTGATCTGCTGCTCCATCAAGAGGCTGCCGCGCGTATGGAAGGTCGTTTCCGAGCCGGTCAAGGTGATGGACGACAACTTCGAGAAGAGCCTCTCCAACGTGAAGGAGTTCAAGCTCAAGGGGTCGAAGGAGGAGCTGAAGGACAGGATGGTCTCCTTCCTCAAGGCGGAGTTCGCAGAACCCGTGATCACGGAGCAGGGAGGCGAGTACCACCTCTTCGCCCAGAAGCACCCGTGGTGCCGGCTTGGCGTCTACGTGGTGCATCTCTCCATCATCATCGTCTTCATCGGAGCGCTGGTCGGCTCCTTCTTCGGATACAAGGCCTACGTTAACATCCCTGAGGGTGGTTCCGTGTCGCAGGTGCAGACCAACAGCGGCAAGGTGATCGACCTCGGCTTTGACGTGCGCTGCGAGAAGTTCTCGGTCAGCTTCTACGACACCGGCGCTCCCAAGGAGTTCAAGAGCATCCTGAGCGTCACCGACAAGGGGCAGCCTGTCCCGGGCCTGCAGCACGTTCCCATCATCGTGAACGACCCGCTTACCTACAAGGGGATCACCTTCTACCAGTCCAGCTACGGCCAGTCCGACGAGGGTGTCTCCTACTACCTCACCGTGCGTAACCGCAACGGCGGCCAGCCGGTAAAACTCAAAGCGCGCCAGGGCGAGCGGCTGGCACTTCCGGGCGGCGCCTTCGTTTCCGTCATGGAAGCGACCATGGACGTGCGTCCCTTCATGAGGGGTTTCGACGGCCCCGGCGCACAGGTTGAATTCACCCCTGCCGGTGGCAACCCGCAGCCGTTCGTGATCCTCTCCGACAAGTACGAGTCTTTCAACGCCCAGCACGGCGGCGACCTGGTGCTGACCTTCGACGGGATGGACCAGAAGTTCTTCACCGGGCTGCAGGTCGCCAAGGACCCCGGCGTATGGGTGGTCTGGCTCGGCTGCTTCCTGATGGTGGTCGGCATCTGCATGGCCTTCTTCATGTCGCACAAGAGGGTCTGGGCTCGCGTTTCCGATGCGGGCGTCACCCTGGGGGGCTCCGCCAGCAAGAACCCCACCGGTTTCGAGATCGCTTTCGACGAACTGGTGGAAAAACTCAATAAATTATAGTCTAGGGGGGAATGCCCCCATCACCGCGCTAACAGAATGATGACCGGAGGGTAATACCGATGTCCAGTTCCTCGCTGTTCAACGTCACCATGATCGTTTATATGGTTTCAACCTGCATATTCTTCGCGTTCCTTGCCTCGCGCAACAAGACGGTCGGGGCGCTCGGCACCTACGCTGCTTTGTTCGGGTTCGCGGTACAGACCGCGGCCATCGGCATGCGCTGGAAGGAATCCTACGACATGGGGCATGGCCACGCGCCTTTGTCCAACCTGTTCGAGTCGGTGGTCTTCTTCTCCTGGACCATCGTGATGATCTTCCTGTTAATCGACTTCAAGTACAAGTACCGCGCCATCGGCTTCTTCGTCATGCCTTTTGCGCTGTTCGGCATGGCCTGGGCCCAGTTGAGCCTGGACAGCAACATCGAGCCGCTGGTCCCCGCGCTGCAGAGTAATTGGCTTGTGTACCACGTCATCACCTGCTTCCTCGGCTATGCCGCCTTCGCGGTCGCCTGCGGCATCTCCATCATGTACCTGATCCGGGAGCGGATGGAGCAGGGTGGGGGCAACGCCCAGGCCGGCGGGCTTCTTTCCATGTTCCCTTCTATCAAGATCCTGGACGACCTGAACTACAAGGCGATCATGATCGGTTTCCCGCTTTTGACCCTGGGGATCGTCACCGGCGCCGCCTGGGCCAACTACGCCTGGGGCACCTATTGGAGTTGGGACCCGAAAGAGACCTGGTCCCTGATCGTCTGGTTCGTTTACGCAGCCTTCCTGCACGCACGCATCACCCGCGGTTGGGTCGGCCGTCGCGCCGCCATCCTTTCCGTCATCGGCTTCGCGGCAACCATCTTCTGCTACCTGGGCGTAAACCTGTTCCTTTCGGGTCTGCACAGCTACGGCAAATAAAAAGGGCAAACTGAGGCCATGCGACACTCCCTCTGGACACGTCCTGCAGAAGCTCCGGTAATGTTCGTTCTTGGCGCCATCCTGATGCCGGATGCCGCCCGGGCCGATTTTACCTGCAGCATCTGCCACAAGGACCTGGTCCAGGGGAGTGTGCCGCACAAGCCGGTCGCGGCGGGGCGTTGCATGGACTGCCACAAGCAGTTCAACGACAACCACCCGCTCGGCAAGGACAGCATGGAGTTCAAGGTCCCCAAGCAAAACCTCTGCGCCGGGTGCCACCCCCACGTCGTGAAGAAGAAGTTCCTGCATAAGCCGGTGGGAACCGGCGAGTGCACCGGGTGCCACATGGCCCACAGCGCCGATGTGAAGTACCTCCTGAAGGACCGCTCCCCCGAGCTTTGCTTCCGTTGCCACGCCCGCGAGCGTTACACCGGTGTCTTCACACATGCGTCGGTCGCCAACGGTGAATGTCTGGCCTGCCACGACGCACACCAGGCCGACGGCAGAAGCCTTCTCAGAAAGCCCGGCTCCGAGCTCTGCTTCCTGTGCCATGACGCGAAGCTTTTTACGGGGAAATCGGTGCACAATCCGGTTGTCGCGGGGGAATGTGTCAACTGCCATGCCATCCACGGCTCCCCCTGCCGTAAGCTGCTCAAAGGGGACTACCCGACGGAGCTGTACCGTCCGTTCAACAGCGACGCCTTCCCGCTTTGCTTTACCTGCCACGATCCCGCTCTTGCCGAAGCGCCCAAGACGGACCGGATCACCAAGTTTAGAAACGGCGACCGCAACCTGCATGCCGTCCACGTGAACAAGCCCGGGAAAGGTCGCTCCTGCAAGATGTGCCACAACCCTCACGCTGAGGTCCAGGACCGGCTCATCTACCCGAAAGCCTACGGCTTCGGCAGCTGGGAGATCCCGATCAAGTTCGAGGCGACTCAAACCGGCGGCGGCTGTTCCGTCGGCTGCCACAGGACACTCCGCTACGACAGGGTGAACCCCGTTGTCCAATAGCCCCCCCCCCGACGTTCCTCTACCCGGGGGAGATCTTCAGCCGGCCCTGCGGTCCGACCCTGCGGCGCTCCCCAAGTTCTCCATCATCATACCGGTGAAGCCGGGGGGCGAGGTGCGTGCCCTGGCCGGCGTGCGAGAGGCGGCCTATCCGGACGACCTTTTCGAAGTGCTGGTCGCCTACGGCTGTCAGCCCAGCGTGCAGAGAAACGTCGCCGCCCGCGAGGCCAGGGGAGAGCTCCTCTATTTCCTGGACGACGATTCCCTGGTCGCACCTGACTTTCTTGTCCGGGCGGCGGCCCACTACCGGGAGGCGAAGGTCGCGGCGGTAGGAGGTCCCTCACTCACCCCTGCCACCGATTCGCCGCTGCAAAGGGCGATAGGGATCGCCTTCACCTCTCCGGTTGGCGGCGGCGGGGTGCGCAACCGATATCGGAAGAGCGGGAGCGCCCGGTACAGCAACGACAGCGAGCTGATCCTCTGCAATCTAAGCTTCAGACGCGACATCTTCCTCTCCCACGAGGGGCTGGACGAGCGGCTCTACCCGAACGAGGAGAACGAGCTGATGGACCGGCTGCAGCAGGAGGGAAACCTGCTGGTGCACGACCCTGAACTTGCCGTGGTGCGCAGCCAGCGCAGGACCTATCGCGCGTACGTCAGGCAGATGTACGGTTACGGCCGGGGACGCGGCGAGCAGACCCTGATCTCGGGCAAGGTGAAGCCGGTCTCCCTCGCGCCGTCGTTGTTTCTAATCTACCTCCTGTCGCTCCCGTTCCTCGTAGCGGGCTTGGGAGGGGGCTTTTATTTGTTGCCGCTTCTTTGCTACCTGATCTTGGTTGCCACAGCCTCAGTTGCCGCTACCTTCACCCAGGGCGACCTGTCGCTGCTCCCCAGGCTGTTGCTGGTGTTTCCGACGCTTCACTTGGTCTACGGCGCAGGCGTTTTGCGCGGCCTTGCCCGTCCCCGTTACCGGGGTGGCAAGCAGACCCACTGGGATGTCGAAGTGAGGCGGGTGAAGGCCTTCGCGGATAGCGAGATTTGTAATTGAAGGTCGAACGTTGAACCTTGAACGGATTTGAACGTTGAACGCAGAACGTTGAACGGATTCTATGAACGTTGAACCTTGAACCTTGAACTGGTTCTTTGGATTTTTTAGGAGAAACCTGTGGATCTCAGCATCGTAGTCCCGATTTACAACGAGGAAGACAACATCCCGATTCTGCATGAGCGGGTCACCGAGGCGCTGGGGGATACCAACCTCGAGTACGAGCTGATACTCGTGGATGATGGCTCTTCAGACAATTCCTATTCCGGTTTGAAGCGCCTGGCCGCGAAGGACGACCGGGTCAGGGTGATCCGCCTGCGCCGCAATTTCGGGCAGACCGCAGCCATGGCAGCCGGCTTCGATTCCGCCTCAGGGCGCGTGGTCATTCCCATGGACGGGGACCTGCAGAACGATCCCTTGGACATCCCGCTGCTTTTGGCGCGCATCGACGAGGGGTATGACGTGGTCTCCGGGTGGCGCAAGGACCGCAAAGACACCTTCGTGAACCGCAAGCTCCCTTCCATGCTTGCCAACGGCATGATCTCCAGGATGACCGGCGTGCATCTGCACGACTACGGCTGCACCCTGAAGGCCTACCGCCGCGACGTGCTGGACGATGTGAACCTTTACGGGGAGATGCACCGCTTCGTTCCCGCGCTCGCCCACCAGGTCGGCGCCCGGGTGACCGAGATGCCGGTGCGGCACCATGAAAGGCTGCACGGCAAGAGCAAGTACGGCATCTCCCGCACCATGAAGGTCATCCTCGACCTGATGACGGTCAAATTCCTCCTAAGCTACTCCACCAAGCCGATCCAGCTCTTCGGCCGCTGGGGGATCTACACCCTCGCCGCAGGGTGCCTGAGCGGCGCGGCCACCGTCTACATGAAGTTCTTCGAAGGCATGAGCATGAACCGCAACCCGCTCCTGATTCTGACCGCGTTCCTCCTCTTCATGGGGGTGCAGTTCATCGTCCTTGGGCTTTTGGCCGAACTCTCCGCCCGGACCTATTACGAGGCGCAGGGAAAGCCGATCTACAACATCAAGGACAAGCTCAACTTTGGCTGAGCGGCCTTTGCGCGTACTGGTGCTGGCGCCTACCCCGTTCTTCGCCGACCGGGGGTGCCACGTCCGCATCCTCGAGGAGGCGAGAGCCGCCATGGCCTGCGACGTTGAGATGCGCCTGGTCACCTACCACATCGGCAACGACGTCCCCGGCATCCCCACGGAGAGGATCTCAGGGTTCTCCTGGTACAAGAAGCTCGAAGCCGGTCCATCCTGGGTCAAGCCATTCCTCGATCTGCAGCTCCTTTTCAAGGCCCTCAAGGTAGCGCGTCAGTTCAAGCCGCACCTGATTCACGCCCACCTTCACGAAGGCGCCTTCTTCGGCGCCTTTCTCAAGATGCTGATCCGAGTCCCTATGCTCTTCGACTGCCAGGGAAGCCTCACCGCCGAGATCACCGACCACGGCTTCGTCAAGCCCGGTTCCCTGCTGCAGCGCTTCTTCGCCACCCTGGAGCATTGGATCAACCGCAGCTCCGATTTCATCGTCACCAGCGCTACCCCGACCGTGGATCTGCTCTTGTTCGACGGCGTACCGAAGGAGCGGGTCCGGGCGCTCATCGACGGCGTCGACACCGGCGTCTTCGCTCCCCAGCCCAAAGAAGAGATCCGTGCCCGGCTCGGGCTGCCGCAGAAGCGTCCCGTCGTCGTCTACCTGGGGCTGATGAACAGCTACCAGGGGGTCGACCTGCTCCTGGAGGCCGCGGCGAACCTGAAAGGGCAGGGGGCGAAACTGCATTACCTTATCATGGGGTTCCCTGAGGCTGCGTACCGGGAGAAGGCCGAGGAGATGGGGGTCGACGACATCATCACCTTCACCGGCAGGATCCCGTACAGCGAAGCGCCTCTTTATCTATCTGCAGGAGATTTGGCGGTCTCGCCCAAGGTCTCGCTCACCGAGGCGAACGGCAAGCTGTTCAACTACATCGCCTGCGGGCTTCCCACCGTCGTCTTCGACACCCCAGTCAACCGCGAGATATTGGGAGATGCGGCGTTGTACGCCAAGTTCGGCGATGCGGCGGACCTGGCCGGCGCCATAGGTCGGCTGGCAGGCGACCGGGAGTTGAGGGAAGTGCTGGGAAAGGAAGGGCGCGAGCGCGCCATAGCCCTCCATTCATGGCAGGCAAGGGGGAAGGAGCTCGTTGAGATCTATGAATCCCTTCGCAAGGACATCTGAGACACCTGATGACGGAGAGCGACTTAAGGGGTGTGCAGGTATGCTGCGGCGGTGATCCGAATTCGTCATATCTGAATCCAATTCGTCACATCCGAATTCAATTCGTCACATCCAAATCCAATTCGTCACATCCAAATCCAATTCGTCACATCTGAATCCGAATTCGCCATATCCAAATCCAATTCATCAAATTGAAATCCAATTCGTCACATCTGAATCCGAATTCGTCATATCCAAATCCAATTCGTCAAATTGAAATTCAATTCGTCACATCCAAATTCAATTCGTCACATCTGAAAAAAATATGACGCCTTCGACTTCGCTGCAAAATCAGGGGAGGTGAGAAGCCCCCAGGTTTTCTCGGCGGCTGATGGTCTTAGTTTTTGATTGAAAATCCGCTCATTCTATACTACTGTTCAGCCCATGAACGGTGACGACGAAAAGGTTTTAGACACTTATCGCTCTTTCCTCCTCCTCTCGGAGATCTCCGGCGATCAGCAACTCTCCCAGCGCGAATTGGCCAAACGCCTCGGCATCGCCCTCGGCCTGGTCAACTCCTACCTGAAGAACCTGGTAGCCAAGGGGTTCATCCGGGTCAACAACTTCCCCAAGAACCGTTACGCCTACCTACTCACCCCCAAAGGTTTCGCCGAAAAAAGCCGCCTCGCTTACCAGCACTTGAGCTACTTCTCCGGGCTTTACACCGTGGCGCGCCAGGACTACCTGAAGCTGTTCAAGGGGATGGCGGCCCAGGGAGTGAAAAGCGTGGCCTTCTGCGGCATAGATGAGGTCGCCGAGATCGCCTATCTCTCCCTTAAAGAGGCGGGTATGAAAATGGTGCTGGCCATGGACACCGAGAATGCCGGCGCGAAGTTCTTCGACCGGGCCGTGGTCACTCCGGCCATCGCCCTTTTGTCAGGCAACCACAACATCGTGATAACTTCCTTGAAACGCGGCGAAGCCCTGCGCGAGGAACTTCTCAGGATGGGAGTCGAGCCCGGGCGGATCTTTCAGGCGGCGCAAAAGTAACCTCATAGTCAGGAGTGTGAAATGAAAAAGGAGCACTTTGAAATACTGCTTGAGGAGATGAACAGCAAGTTCAACCTGGTTCTCGAAGGTCACGCCGCGCTGGACAAGAAGTTAGACGCCAAGTTCGACGAACTGAACGAGAAGATAGAGCAAAACACGTTCATGATCGGAGTGGTCAACGACAGCTTGAGCAAACGGATCGATGAGCTCGATGGACGCCTAGGCAATCGCATCGATGAACTCGATGAGCGACTTAGCACCAAGCTCGATGCCGTCGCAGCTGATTTGTCTGAGCATCGCGCTGACACTGAAGCGCATCATGGGATGTACCGCGTGAAGGAAGACGATCCGGAATACAAATAGCGGCAGGTCGAGAAGAGAAAGGAACAGATGAATCAGGGATGGGTCAGCTATCTTCCGGCGTTCCTCAGAAAGAAGGTCGAGGGAAGGCAGGAACTGCAAAAAGTACTAACCAATACCGGCTGGCTCTTTGGCGACCGCCTGCTCCGAATGGGGGTGGGGCTCTTCGTCGGCATCTGGATCGCGCGCTATCTCGGCCCCACTCAGTATGGCCTGTTGAGCTACGCGTCGTCCATGTGCGCCGTATTCTCTGCAATAGCGATACTTGGGCTGGACGCAATAGTCGTCCGCGAAGTGGTGAGAGAGCCCGAGAGGGAACAGGAGATACTGGGAACGGTCATGACCCTGCGGCTGGCCGCAAGTCTAGCCGCGTACCTCCTTACCGTAGGTGCAACCTTCTACCTGCGCCCCGATGATCGTCTCTCACAGGTGTTGGTAGCGGTCATGGGATGGACCCTGATTTTCGGCTCCTTCGACACCATCGACCTCTGGTTCCAGTCGAAAGTCCAATCGAAGTACGTCGTCTACGCCAAAAACTCGGCTTTCATCATCTCCTCCGCTGTCCGGGGGGGGCTGGTTCTCGCCAAGGCCCCCTTGGTCGCTTTCGCGGCCGCTAACTCGCTCGAATTCGGGCTGGCAGCTGTGGGGCTTTGCTGCATGTACCGGCACAACGGCCAGTTCATCAGCAGGTGGCGGGTCAGGCTGCAACTTGCTTGGAAGCTGCTTTCGGACTCCTGGCCGCTGCTTTTGTCCGGCATAGTCTTCATGGTGTACCTGCGGATCGACCAGATCATGCTCGGGCAGATGTCCACTTCTCATGAACTTGGCGTCTACGCCTCAGCTGTGAAGATTGCGGAGATCTGGTTTTTTATACCCACCGCCATAGTGTCCTCCGTGTTCCCCAATATCATCAGGGCGAGAGAGACAGACGAGAAAGAGTTCTACGGCCGGCTGCAAAAGCTTTACAACCTGCTCGCGTTCCTGGGTTATGTCATCGCCATTCCCACGACGTTTTTGGCCGGCATTGTCGTCTCGCTCTTCTACGGTGAAGCATACTCATCCGCAGCGCCGATGCTGGTTCTCCTTATTTGGAGCGACGTCTTCGCCAACCTCGCCGTTGCAAGGAACGCTTTCCTGATGGCGATGAACTGGACCAGGGTTCTCCTTGTCATGACCTTCCTGGGGGCTTTGGCAAACATCGCTTTAAACTATTTACTGGTGCCGAAGTACGGCGGGGTTGGGGCCGCCGCCGCCTCGGTCATTTCTTACTGGGTAGCCGGGCACGGCGCCTGCTATCTCTATAAGCCGCTGCGCAGAACAGCCGGCATGATGACGCGGGCTTTTGTTTATCCCAGATTTTGGTAACACTTCCGAGGACGCTTAAATGAACGAAAAACCTGTAACAGCGGCTTGGTCACCAGAGAGCATCAGGAGGTTCTGGAACTACCAGGGGCAAAAAACCCAAGTCGAAACGGAATATTTTTCCTTCCAGGTAGTTGATGCCCTTGCGAACCTGCTGCAGCGCGCTCATGCCACCCCGCGCCAGGGAAACATCCTGGATTTCGGCTGTGGGCCGGGTTTCCTGCTGGAGCGACTGCTGACTTCGGGGGCGGATTGTTACGGGTTCGATTTCTCGAATGCGACGGTAGACAGGGTCAACGCAAAGTTTGCGGCCATCAGGAACTGGAAAGGGGCGATCTCATCTACCCAGCTTCCGGTGGGGTACCAGGACAACTTCTTCGATTTCATCTCCTGCATCGAGACTTTGGAGCATTTGCTCGACGAGATGCTGCCGGATACGCTGACGGAGTTGTCCCGTCTCTTGAAGCAGGACGGAATTGCCTTTTTTACCACGCCCTTCAACGAAAACCTCTCCGAAAGCTTGATTTACTGTCCCTTTTGCAATCACGAATTTCACAAGGTGCAGCATGTGAGGCGGTTCACCCGCGAAAGCATCACGGATCTTCTGAAGCAGTACGGGTTCGAGGTTCTTTACTGCGAGGCAATCGATCTGCTGGCGTTGCAGGGCGAGAAGAAGATTACCCGGCACTCTTTCAAGAGGGCCGGGAAGTTTTTCGTCAACACGCTTCTCGACCTGGTAGCTCCAGTAGCGGCAAAGGATGGCAGGCTCTACCTCCCACGATGTGCCCCCGGCCCGAACCTTTGTGTTCTCGCCAGGAAGTTGTGAGGCCCCTATGCTAGAGAGCTACGTTGCTGTAAGAAAAGCGCCTGCAGAGTCACTTGCCTCTCCTTATGCGGACCTGGAATCCCTGCAGGAGATGATTCGCGGGCTGATTCGGGACGCAGGCTTCGGTGCTGACGACGGCAGTGACCCCTTCAAAAGGATCATAGAGCCGGGGATGACCGTGCTTCTGAAGCCAAACTGGGTGCTGCACAAGAACTACAGCGGGCAGGGAAATGACTGCCTGGTAACGCATCCAAACCTGATCCTTGCGCTGCTGACGGAAATCGAAAAGGCGAAGCCCGGCCGTGTCATCATCGCTGACGCGCCTATCCAGGGGTGCGATTTCGATCTGCTGGTGCCTGCCGGGTGGCGGGAGCAGGCAAAAGGCCTTCTGTCCTGCCCCGTGGACATAATAGATCTCCGCCGCACCGTCTTGCGCAGCGAGGGCTTCACTGCAGGTCAGGACCAGGATCTCCGCTCCGAGGATCGCTACACGCTGTTCGATCTTGGCGCAGACAGCCTGCTGGAACCGGTTTCTACTTCCGACAACAAGTTCCGCATCACCTGTTACGATCCCGATCTCCTGGCAAGGCATCACCGTCCGGGCACGCATCAGTACCTGTTGGCCAGGGAGCCCTTCGAAGCGGATGTCGTCATCAACCTTCCGAAGATGAAGTGCCACAAGAAGGCCGGGATCACCGGGGCCTTGAAGAACATCGTCGGGCTGAACGGCAATAAGGAGTTTCTCCCGCATCACAGGGTTGGAGGCCATGGCGTCGGAGGGGATTGCTATCCCGGCAGGTCGGTCCTGAAATCCATGGCTGAGCGCTGCTACGATGAAGCCAACCGTGCCATAGGGACGCCGGAATGCGAGCGGTGGTTGAAGCGCTCCGGCCGGCTGGTGCGTCTGCAAAGCATCGTAGGAAACCCCGAGATCGAGGGGGGGTGGCACGGCAACGACACGGTGTGGAGGATGACGCTGGATCTCAACCGTTTGCTCCTGTACGGCCGTGCGGACGGCACTATGTCGGAAACCCCGCTGCGCAGGATATATTCGCTGACCGATGCCATCGTCGCCGGCGAAGGGGAAGGACCTCTGGCTCCCCGCCCGGTTCAGATGGGAGTGCTTACCTTCGCGACTTCATCTGTCTTCGCGGATATGGTCAGCTCGGCGCTGATGAATTTCGACTGGCGCAAGGTTCCGACGCTGCGTGAGGCTTTCGGCGACTTCCGCTACCCCCTCACCTCGCTAGATCCCGGCTCTTGCCGGGTCATCTGCGATGGCGAGGAACTTACCCCAGAAGAGGCCGGAAGGCGCTTCGGAAGGGAATTCCAACCGGCGGCCGGATGGCGTGGTCACATCGAGCGGAGCGGCAAATGAGAATCGGGATTAATCCGGACCGAGACCGGGCATTTTCGGAAAAATGGCAGCAGTTTCTTGTCGAGCAGGGTGTGGAAGCGGTCCTTTTGGACCTGCTCGCCCCTGATGCCATAGAGCAGGCGAGGTCGTGTGACGGTGTCATGTGGCGCTGGTTCCATATCCAGGACGACAAGCAGTCCGCGAAGGTCATACTGCAGGCCATCGAGAGCTGTCTGAACCTCCCAGTTTTTCCCTCGATAGCCACTTCTTGGCATTTCGACGACAAGGTTGCTCAAACCTACCTTTTGGATGCGCTGGGGGCGCCCCAGCCGCAAGCATGGGTCTGGTGGGAGAAAGAGCGTGCCGTCGAGTGGGCCAAAAGCGCCGACTACCCGGTCATCTTCAAGCTTGCCACTGGCGCCGGCTCATCCAATGTGCTGAAGCTGGAGAGCGCTGCTGAGGCTGAAGAAATCATCGAGCTGATGTTCGGCCGTGGGACCTTTCCTATGACGATGAACGAGTACCGCCCCTCGTTCCTCCCCAAGACACGGCGTCAAGCGAAGGAGCGGGTGCGGCGTTTCATCGACGCAGCCAGGCACGTCGTCACCGGCGAGTTCCCGGCCCTGCCGGACCAGTGGTGGAAACCGGAGAAGGGGTACGCCTTTTTTCAGGAGTTTCTGCCTCATAACGAATTCGACACCAGGGTTACCGTCATTGGCGACCGCGCCTTCGCCTTCCGGCGCATGAACCGTCCCGGCGATTTCCGCGCCTCTGGAAGCGGCAACATCGATTGGAGCCCTGAGGCTATCGACCCCGCCTGCCTGGAGATCGCACTGGAGGTTTCCTCTAAGGCCAACTTCCAGACCATGGCCTACGACTTTCTTTACAAGGACGGCAAACCTGTCATCTGCGAAATCAGCTACACCTTCATCGATGCCGCCGTTCACAAGTGTCCCGGACATTGGGACCGCGATCTGAAATGGCACGAGGGGCAGATGTGGCCTCAGCAGGCACAGGTGGAGGATTTTATCGCGGAGGTAGCAAAGCGGGGCAACGCCGGCTCTGCTAATGGGGCGGCCGGGTCAGCGAAGGGGTGAGAGCGTGGTGACCTCTTCACAAGAGATGCTCCGGGGGAAGAAGGTCGTCTTCGTCTTTGGCAGCCTCGACCTGGGTGGCTCCGAGCGCCGCGGCCTGCTGTTGGCGGAGTACCTCCAGGCGCAGGTGGGGGCCGCGGTGCAGGTGGTCGGCCTCAACCGCACCCCGGGGAAACTCTCCGCCCTCTGCGACGGGCTGGGGATTCCCTGGCGCGGCGTTTCGTTTCATTGGGGGCTCAGGCGGCGCATCCCTTCCTTTTTGAGGGCGGTGCTGGCTCTGCGCGCTGCTGCCCCTGACATCGTCTTGTCGTACACGCGCGTGCCGAACCTTGTCTGCGCCTGGGGAGCGAGATGGATCGGAGCGAAGCTGTTGATCTGGAATCAGGCCGACGAGGGGCTGCTGTTGAACGGCTCCCTGCCGTTTCGCCTTGCCGCCTGCGTTCCGCACTGCTTCATCTCCAACTCGACCAGGGGGCGCGATTTCCTCTTGGAGACCTACGGTATTGCCGCCGAGCGCGTGCACCTGGTTCACAACGGCATAGCCCTCCCCGCCGCCAGGACCTCGCGCGATCAGTGGCTCAGGGAATGGGAAATCCCTCCTGGCGCGCCGGTCGTCGGCATGGTGGCGAACCTCAGCGTGTACAAGGATCATGAAACGCTGCTGAAGGCGTGGGCTCGCGTCGTTTCTTCCGCCTGGGAGCATCCACCGGTGCTGGTATTGGCCGGGCGTGGCGACGGGGCCGAGCAAGGGTTGCAAAAGCTCGCGGCGGAACTTGGCATCACGGCGCAGGTGAGGTTCGTCGGTCCAGTTGACGATGTGGCTGGTGTGCTTCAGGCGCTGGATCTCTTCGCCTATTCCTCCCGCAGCGAGGGGGTCCCGAACGGGGTGTTGGAGGCGATGGCTTCCGAAGTGGCCGTCGTGGGGACCGACATCCCCGGGATAAGGGAAGCCGTGGGCCCGGAAGGGGGTCTGCGCCTGGCGCCGGTAGCGGATAGCGGGAAACTGGCGGAACTGATCGTCGAGCTTTTGCGGGACGAGGTAAAGCGGCGGCAGCTGGGCGCGGCGTTGCGGCAAAGGGCGGAACAGAGTTTCTCCCTGGAAAAGATGTGCCGCAGATCGACCGATATCATAGCCGGTGCTCTTGCCGAGAGCCTGGGTGAGAAGTGATGCAAGGGAGTGCCGGATGGCGATGACTGCTTCCGAAAAAGACATGCTGGCGATGCGTATCAACGGCAGCGCCGCTGTTCGATACGGTGTGGCGCTGGGAAAACTGATCGGGCGGATGCTGCCGGTACGCTCCGGGTCGCCCCTGTTCTTTTTCTTCCCTTTCTTTCATGTAGGGGGGGCGGAGAAGGTGCATGCCGCCATCGTCAACTGCTTTGCCGCGGAGCGCCCCTGGGTCTTCTTCACCAAAAAGTCGGCCAACGACGGGTTCCTGCGGCTCTTTGGAAAACAGGCGCGGCTGTGCAATTTCTGGTCGCTCCTTAAGTACGGTTACCCCCTGAGCGTCGGCGTGATGGCCGGATTCATCAACAGGCAGCCGCGGCCGGTGGTATTCGGCAGCAACAGTCTCTTCTTCTACCTGCTGGTCCCGTTCCTGAAGCCAGAGGCGCGCTGCATCGACCTGATGCACGCCTTTGGCGGCGGCTCCGAAAATTTCAGTCTCCCCGTTGCTGAGCGGCTCGCTGCCAGGGTGGCCATCAACGGGAAAACAGCCGCCGACCTGAAGGAGCAGTGCCGCAAGCAGGGACTGCCGGAAAACCTGGCAGGCCGCGTGACCCTCATAGAGAACTCGGTGACGGTGCCGGACTCGCACCCCGCAAGGGCGACACGATTACCTTTGAAGGCCTTGTACGTCGGAAGGGGATCCGAGGAGAAACGGGTTCACCTGGTGGGACGCATCGCTGTGAGCTGCAAAGAGCAGGGACTTCCGATCGAGGTCGTCGTTGTAGGAGACGCCTTGCACGCTGTGGCCGAAGAGGATCGGGGCTTTTGCACCTTCCTAGGCGAGATCGCCGCGGAGGACGAACTGCGGAGCATCTACCGGGACTGCGACCTGCTGCTTTTGACCTCCACCCGGGAAGGGTTTCCCATGGTGATCATGGAGGCGATGGCGCAAGGTGTGGTTCCGGTTTCCACCGACGTCGGCGGCATCCCGGTCCATGTCTCCTCGGGGCGCAACGGCTGGCTCGTCTCCGCGGGGCAGGGCGAAGACGAGATCGTCGAGGAGATGGTTGGCATCATAGCCAGGATGTGCCGGGAGAGGGAGTTGTTGAACACGATGTCAGCCGCAGCCTACGAATACGCCCGTAAAAACTTCGGCGGCGAGCGGTTCTGCTCCTCGTACCGCTCTTTGCTTCTTGCTGCCGGGGGGCAGTGACATGACCGGAACTTCGCGTCTGCAGATGTCGATCCTGATCCCGGTCTTTAACTGGGACCTGTCCCTGCTGCTGCCGAGCCTCGTGTCCGAGATAGACCAGTTCCAGTTGGGTGAAAAGCTGGAGGTGATCGTGATCGACGACCATTCCAGCGACGGTTCGCTGCGCTCTTGCAATGAAACCCTCCTCGCCGGTCTGGCAAAGCCCTATCTTAGGCACAGCATCCTGGAGCGTAACCTGGGGCGGGCTGCCATACGGAACCTCCTTGCTGCCGAGGCCTCCGGGGAGTTCCTGCTGTTTCTCGACTGTGACGTCCTTCCCGACGCTCCGGACTTCATCCGGAGCTACCTCTCCTTTGCCGATTCCGGCGACTTCGACGTGGTGACCGGGGGTATCAGCTACCGCACCAGGGTCCTTGACGGCCATGAGTTCGACTACCACGCCTACCTCGGAGGGAGGAAGGAAGTGAAGCCTGCGGCGGTGAGGAACCTAGAGCCGTGGCGGCATATCCTCACCTCGAACATCATGGTCAGGAAGAGTGTTTTCATGGCGACCCCCTTCGACGAGCGGTTCACCGGCTACGGCTATGAAGATGTCGAGTGGGGGGCGCGGTTGGCGGAGAGGTTCAAGATCCTGCACGTCGACAATACAGCCTCCCACCTGGGGCTGGTCACCAAGGCGCGGACCTGCGAGAAGATGCGCAATTCGGTCTCCAATTACCTGCTTTTGAAGTCGCTTCGCCCCGAGGCGTTCCACGCCTCTTCCATCAGCAAAGTGGTCCGCTTGCTGGAGTCCGTGCCCGCGCCGCTATTGGCCGGGATGGACCGGCTGCTGAAAAAACTGTTCCTTTATAGCGGCAGCAACCGCCTCTCCTTTCTCTTTTTTCAGCTCGATTTTGCGGTATTGCTCGCGTCTGCACGTAGGGGGCGGCAGTCTGACTTGCCATCCTCAAAGCCTTCGCAAGGGAGGAAACCTTGAAGATCGTCTTTCTGGCGCCTTTCGGCATCCGCCCCAAAGGAACCCTCATCGCCCGCATGCTTCCGCTTGCCGTCGAACTGCAGAGGGTGGGGCACGAGGTCGTAATCGTGGCGCCTCCCTACACCAACCCCGAGGATTCGGGAAAGAGCGAAGTTGTGCGGGGTGTGCGGCTGGTGAACGTCCTCCTCGGGCCGAAGCACAAGGCGCTCGCCGCCCCCTTCCTCGCCTGGCGCATGCTGCGAGCGGCACTGGCCGAGAAGCCGGACCTGGTTCACCTCTTCAAGCCCAAGGGGTACGGCGGCATCGCGGGGATGCTCCTCATCTCGCTGCAGCGCCTGGGAATCAGGATGCCGCCGCTTTTCCTCGATACCGACGACTGGGAAGGCGAGGGGGGAATGAACGACCTGCACGACTACTCCGGGGTCGAGAAGCGCTTTTACCGCTTCCAGGAGCAGTGGATCAGTAAAAATGCCGTTGGGGTGACGGTCGCGAGCCGGGAACTGGAGCGGCTGGTAGCAGGGATGGGGATACCCGGGGAGAGGACGCTTTACCTGCCCAACTGCGTCGCGGCGGCGCCCGCAGTCGACGGGGCAGGGGCCCGGGCCAGGCTCGGCATCGCTTCCGACGCGCCGGTTGTCCTTCTCTACACCCGGTTCTTCGAGTTCAGCCAGGAGAAGCTGCACTACCTCTTTGGGGAACTGTTCAGGCAGATGCCGCAGGTCCGCTTCCTGGTGGTGGGGAAGGGACGCCACGGCGAAGAGGACCTGCTGGTGAAGGCGGCAAGGGAATCCGGTTTCGAAGCAGCTCTTGCAATGGCCGGATGGGTGGTCCCTGAGTCGATACCGGACCTGCTGGCGGCCGGGAACGTCGCCATCTACCCCTTCGCCCAGACCCTGGTGAACCGCACCAAGTGCCCGGCAAAGCTTACCGAGATACTTCTGGCCGGGACCCCCGTGGTCGGCGACCGCGTCGGTCAGTTGGCAGAATACATCGACGACGGGCGCTCCGGCATCCTGTGCGACCCGGACGACTGGCGGCAGATGGCGGATGAGACCCTGGCGCTTTTGCGCTCGCCGGAAAGGCAGCGGCAGATGGGGGAAAAGGCGCGCCTTTACCTGCAGGAAAACTTCAACTGGAAGGATGCGGCGCTGCGCCTCGACGCTTTCTATGGGAGGGGCGCCGGCGTCTCGACGAAGTAACCACCCCCCTTCAGTCGCGGGGCAGCTTACCGTTGCACAAATCTGTAAATATGTGGATAATGCGGCGCTGGAATGATTTGTGCCCCCGCTTCAGGGGGATTCTTTTTGATTTTTCCGCAGTTAAAGGAGTTGTCTCCCGATGACCGAGCGCAAAAAAGACCTGCTGATACTGTCCGGCCTGCTGGCAGTGCTCTTGATACTTTTTTCCAAAATACTATTTACCTCGCAGATCATCCGCGCCCCTGACATCATCAACGAGTTCTACTGGGGCATCAAGGGCTTCGGGAGCAGGCCGTTTCTTTCACTGTTCAAGGTCGACTTCTCCAGCGCGGGGTGGAACCCCTTGCTGAACTCCGGGCACACCAACGAGGGGGGGATGGTTTCGGAGCAGTTCCTCATCATCCGAAACCTGATCTTCTGGATCTTCCCCGCGCCGGCAAGCGTCGCGTGGTACATCGTGGCGCAGCTTTTCTTCGGCGCGGCCGGCACCTACTGCCTCTGCCGGCTCATCGGCGCGGGCAGGCCCGCCTCTTTCCTGGCGGGCCTCGTCTTCGCCGTCGCCCCCGAAAATGCTTCCCTGATCAACGCCGGGCACGTGATGAAGATCGCCACCATCACTTTTGCGCCCTGGGCCTTTTACTTCCTGGAGAAGGGGTTCATCACCAGGCGCCTGATCTTTTTCCTGACCACCGCAGTCGTGCTTGCCTTCCAATTCTTTCACACCCACTGGCAGATCGCCTACTACACCTGTCTCGCCGTCGGCGTCTACGGCATCGCCCGCTCGCTGGCGATCGTGATGGGGGAACCGGAGGGGAAGAAGGAGTTCCGCCGCTTGTTCGGGCTGAACCTTGCGCTCCTGGCGTTCTTCCTCACCACCGTCGCCATCTCGCTGGTACCTCTGGCCAACTGGTCCAAGGACACCAACCGCGGCGTGAACAGCGGCGCCAATGTGTCCACGGCTTCCGGCAGCTCTGAGGCGAAAGGCGGCCTGGCCCGCGAGGAGGCAATGTCTTGGTCCATGCCGCCGGAGGAAGCCGCCGCCTTCATCATTCCCGGCATGTTCGGGTTCTCCCGCCAGGAAGCTGGGGAAAACCCCGACAACATAGACGCCTACTACTGGGGGCGGATGCACTTCACCCAGACGGTGAGCTACATGGGACTTCTCCCCTGGCTCCTGTTGCCGTTGCCGCTCATCTTCCGGCGCGACCGCTACACCTGGCTCGCCCTTTCCGCGGTCGTGGTCGGGATCTTCTTCTCAATGGGGAAATACACCCTTTTCTACAACCTCCTCTTCGACTACTTCCCCGGGATCAACCGCTTCAGGGTCCCGAAGATGATGATGTTTATCCCAGTGCTGGGTCTTGGCGTGCTCTCCGCACTGGGGCTCGACCTGCTGCTGGACCCGGTCGTCCGCGCCACCCGCGCCTTCAAGCGCTACATCCTGGGGGTCGTGCTGTTGCCGGTGCTTCTCCTGGCGCTGGTCGGGACCGAGATCGCGACCGGGCAGTTCTGGGTCAACCAGTTCATCGACATGCTCGCCCAGCCGACCCGCTACCAGCCCCAAAGCGAGCAGCTCGTGCTTGAGCGCTGGAACAACCTGGTGGCCGAAACGGCAATCGCTGCAGGGCTTGCCGCTCTTTTCGCCGCGGCGTTCGCCCTGTACCACCGCGGGAAGCTGGCGGCGAAGCTGGTTCCCCTGGTGCTGACCGCGCTTTTCCTGCTGGACGTGGGGCGCGTCAATTCCAAGTTCCTTTTCCTCGTTGACGAGCCGCACAAGGCAGCGGGCGTGAAGCCCCCCGAGATCGCTTTTCTCGCCAACCAGCCCAAGGAGTACCGGACCCTTCCCCTGGGGGGCGACCCGATGCCGTACGCGGATTCAGGAATTCCAGTGATGTTCACCTCGAACGCGGTGCAGCAGCGTCGCTGGCAGGAATTGCTGGACAATTTCAACCTCCTCTCCAGCATGCCTGACATGCTCAACGTAAGGTACCTGGTGCTGGGGAGGGACCAGTACCGTCAGGATCAGGCGAGTTTGGCCGGCAAGTACCGCCCCGTCTTCACCACCCCTGACGGCGGTGCCGTCATCCTCGAAAATCAGAACGTGCTTCCCAAGGCGTGGCTGGTGCCTGTCGCGTTGAAGGCCACCTCCGCGCAGGAATCTCTCGTGGCGCTGCAAAACCCCGCTTTCGACCCGAGGCTCATGGCTGTGGTGGAGTCGGACCCCCCCATCCCGCTGGCTGCGCCGAACGCCCGGATCGCTACGACGCCGGGGCAGGTGCGCGTGGTGCGCTATGAAGGGGAGCGGATCGACCTGGATGCATCGGTCGCCATGAACTCCCTGCTGGTCATGGGAGAGAAATACTACCGGGGCTGGCGTGCTACGGTGGACGGGAAGCTCACCGAGATCTACCCGGTAAACCACGTGCTGCGCGGGGTCTACCTAACCCCGGGAACGCACAAGGTCGAGTTCGTCTTCGACCCGCTTCCCTTCAAGATCGGCAAGTACCTGACCCTGGCCTCCTTTGCTGTCTTCGCCGTCTTCCTGGGAAGGGAAGCGTGGCAGAGGAAGAGGCAATTGGCAGTGGAGAATTGACAGTTGAGTATCACTTGTGGCCAATCAAGCACCTGTGGGGCAGGGGTGGACAACTTGGAACCGCCGCCTTGCTGCCAGGAATCGGAAACTCTCGACCAACTCTCAGGCTATGACCTGCGTATCATTCAGCCGCGGCACGGCTACCGTTTCTCGGTGGACCCGCTGCTTCTGGCCGACTTCGCCGGAGTGCGGGCGGGGGAAAGCTGCGTCGATCTCGGGACCGGCTGCGGGGTGATCGCGCTGCTGTTGGCCCGGCTGTGCGAGGACTGCTCCGTCGCCGCCATCGAGTTCCAGCAGGCGGTGGCGCGGATCGCTGAGCGGAACGTCGTGCTGAACGGGCTTTCCGGCCGCGTCGAGGTGGTCGAGGAGGATGTGGTCTCTGTCAAGTCCCGTTTCCCGGTGGACAGCTTCGATCTCGTCGTGTCCAACCCTCCTTACCGCAGGCCCGGCACTGGCAAGGTGAGTCCCCGGGCAGGGCGCGACGATTCCCGGCACGAGAGCACCGCGGCCCTGGCCGATTTCCTGGCGGCGGCGAAGTACCTCGTGAAGCCTTCCGGGCGGATCTGTCTCATCTATCACACCAGCCGTCTGGCCGAGCTGATGGCGCAGGCCGCCCAGCAGAAGCTGGCACCGTTAAGGCTCAGGATGGTGCACGGCAACAGCCGGATGGAAGCCCGGATGTTCATGATCGAATTGGCGAAGGGGAGAAGCGGAGAGCTGCGTGTGGAGCCCCCCATGATGGTGAGAGGCGAAGACGGCGGCTACAGCGAGGAGAAGCTGAGGATCTATAGAGGCAGGGGCTAGGGACTGGGGACTGGGGGCTAAAAAGGCAGAGGCGGGACTAGGCTGGGGCTAAAAGGCAGAGGCAGGGGGACGGCATGGAGATTCACAGTTACCGCGACCTGAAGGTTTGGCAGCTTGGCGTTGATCTGGCTGCAGAGGTGTACGACGTGACTCGTCTGTTCCCGAAATCAGAGATCTTTGGGTTGTCCAGCCAACTTCAAAGGGCTGCTGTGTCCGTACCGTCAAATATTGCGGAAGGGCATGCCCGAGGAAGTACTAAGGACTTCATTCATTTTCTTAACATCAGCTTGGGTTCTGTTGCGGAAGTTGAGACACAGCTTTTGATCGGGCAAAGGATTGAGTACGTGGGGAGCGACACTGTCGACCAGCTGTTGCATAAGTACGTAGAACTAGGCAAGATGCTTCGGGCGCTGCAGAGATCATTGGAGGCAAGAGCTTAGGTTGTAGCCCCTAACCCCCAGCCCCTAGCCCCTGCTTTCCTTGTCTTTTCGGATGAGGCTTTCGAATACGGCACGCAGTTCCGGGTCGGCGACGGATTCTGCCTGTTCCTCGATCCACTGCCTTTCTTCGTCGCTCAAATCCCGGCGCTTGGGAGGGGCGGGGGACTTTATTGCGGAGGAGGGATTCACCTTACCCCCCTTGAACTGCAGCTCCGTTACGAGCTCTTCTTCGAGCGCGTCGTTGACCTTGCCGATCAGTTCTTTCTTCAGATAGTTGAGCTGCTGCAACCACGGGGAGCTGTCCACGCTGATGGTGAGGGCGCCCGCCCTGAAGGACGAGGGCTGGGCATGGGAGGCGATGCGGCTTCCCACTGCTTCATCCCAGACCAGCCAGATGCGCCCCTCCTTCAGCCTCTGCTCGGCCGGGGTGCCGTGCAGCATCTGGCTCAGAAGGTCGGAGACTGGAGCCGGCCTGCGCATCCTGGGGCGCTTGTCAGTCGGTTTTTTCAACCTTGTTTCTCTTTCTGTGCATCCTGCCGCCGATCACCTGTCCGATAATAGCACTGGTGATGCTGAAGGGGATAAATCCCCAGCCAAGCCCCGTCTTGATCCTGAAGTAGACGATGGCGGGAATGGAAATGTGGACGTAGAAATACCAGCCGAAAGAAAACTTCGGGTAGTACTGCCGGCGGTACCCGAGCGGTATGTTGACTGCAGTAGCCAAAATGATCAGAGCCGCTGCCTTGAGCGCTGTATCCATGTAATGCCCTCTTGGGTCGATAATACTATGGATTTGACCGCTCTTTGTCAATGTGCTTCTATTAGCAGTTGTCCTGGTTCGATAAAGGAGTTGTTGTGATAAAAGACGGCGATTACGTTGCCATATTCAACTCGATACACCGGGTCATGGAGGCGGAGCGGCTCTTGAAGGACAAGAGCCTGAAGATCCTCCTCATCCCGGCCCCCCGTGCCCTGGCTGCAGACTGCGGTCTCGCCATCCGTTACGCCGAAGAGATCCGGAGCGAGGTGGAGGGCGCACTTGCCGACGCGGGGTTGCTCCCCCGGGACCTGTACCGAAAAAACGGAGAAGAGTTCGTCAAGATAGGAGAAGAAAAATGAAGAGTTTGGATGTCAGGGGCATGGCCTGCCCGCTGCCGGTCGTATCAGTGAAAAGGGCGCTGGAGTCTGCTGAAGGTGAACTGCGCGTGCTCTTGGACGACGGCGCTCCCCGGGAGAACGTGAAGCGCTTCGTGCAGGGGCGTGGCTACCAGGTGCAGGAAGAGCAGATCGAAGGCGGTTTCGCCTTCACCATCACCGGGGCCGGCTCCGGCTCCGCCAAGCGTGAAGCCGCTCCCACCGAACGCAGCGGCGCTACCGTGATGCTGATCGGGAGCGACCGGCTGGGAGACGGCGCGGAAGAACTGGGGCGGCTTTTGATGAAGAACTTCATCATCACCCTGCTCGATATGTCCGAGCTTCCGGACCGCATCTTCTTCGTCAACAGCGGTGTGCTCCTGGCAGCGCAGGGGTCCGAGGTGATCGAGGCGCTCGAGGAACTGGGAAACCGCGGGGTGGAAGTCCTCTCCTGCGGCATCTGCCTCGACTTCTACAAGAAGAAGGAACTGCTGGCGGCGGGCGGGGTGACCAACATGTTCACCATCGCCGAAAGCATGCTGCAGGCGCGTTCGGTGGTGCGGCTGTAGCGTTTCGTCACCGCCGTTAACTTGCGCTGTAGTGGATAATTTAGCTTGACAATAAGAGAGTTTATCCACTAAAGTGACTCTCTTGCCGCGGGATACCTGTGCGCTTTTGCCGTCACGCGACGCGGCCCTGTTAAAAATAACGAGCGTTCTCGCTAACTTATAGGTTTGAGATGTTTGCAACACTTTCCGACAAGCTTGACCTGGTTTTCAAGAAGCTGCGCGGCCAGGGGGTCATGACTGAAGAAAACGTCAAGGACGCCCTGCGTGAAGTGCGCCTGGCGCTCCTTGAAGCGGACGTCAATTTCAAGGTTGTCAAGGAGTTCGTCGAGAAGGTTCGCGGCCGCGCCGTCGGCACCGAGGTGCTGCAAAGCCTTGCCCCCGGGCAGCAGGTAATCAAGATCGTCCATGACGAGCTGGTGCTGCTCATGGGTGGCGGGGAGGACAACTCCCTCGACCTCGCGGCCAAGCCGCCGGTGGCGATCATGCTGGTCGGCCTGCAGGGTGCGGGTAAGACCACCTCCTGCGGCAAACTGGCGAAGTTCCTCAAGGCGCAAAGGAAAAAGCCGCTGCTGGTCCCGGCCGACGTCTACCGCCCTGCCGCCATCGAGCAGCTCAAGGTGCTGGGGCGTCAGCTCGACATCGAGGTGTTCGGCTCGGAGGCGACCCAGAAGCCTTTGGATATCTGCCGCGCCGCTAACCACTACGCGACCCTGAACGGCTTCGACGTCGTCATCTTCGATACCGCCGGCCGCCACCAGATAGACGACTACCTGATGGAAGAGCTGGAAGGTATCCGCGACGAGCTGGCTCCGCGCGAGATCCTGTTCGTGGCCGACGCCATGACCGGCCAGGAAGCGGTCAACGTCGCAACCGGCTTCAACGACCGCCTCGGCATCACCGGGGTGATCCTGACCAAGCTCGACGGCGACGCCAAGGGGGGCGCAGCGCTTTCCATCAAGGCCGTCACCGGCAAGCCGGTCAAGTTCGTCGGCCTGGGCGAGAAGCTCGACGCGCTGGACGTGTTCCACGCCGACCGCCTGGTCTCCCGCATCCTCGGCATGGGTGACGTGCTCACCCTGATCGAGAAGGCGCAGGCGACCATGGACGAGAAGGAAGCGGTCCGCCTACAGGACAAGATGAAGAAATCCGGCCAGTTCGATCTGGAGGATTTCAGAAACCAGCTGCAGCAGATCAAGAAGATGGGCTCGCTCGAATCCATCATGAACATGATCCCCGGGATGGGGAAGGCGATGAAGCAGATGCAGGGGGCTCAGCCTTCGGAGAAGGAGCTGAAGCGGATCGAGGCGATCATCGACTCCATGACCGCGAAGGAGCGCGCCAACCACACCATCATCAACGGCAGCCGCCGTTTGAGGATCGCCAAGGGGAGCGGCACCAGCGTTCAGGAAGTGAACCAGTTGCTCAAGCGCTTCAGTGAGGCGCAGAAGGTGGTGAAGCAGTTGCAGAAGATGGGTCCCAAGGGGCTTTTGAAGGGAATGAAGGGTATGGGAAAAGGGATGCTCCCCTTTTAACCGTGCCTTTGACGATAGCAGCCGATACAGGTACAGTTAGCAGTTCGAAACACCACTTACACAAAATGGCGGATCTAAAGGATCCGAGAACACCAGGAGGAAGAAATGGCTATAAAGATCAGACTTGCACGTGCGGGCGCTAAGAAGAAACCCTTTTACCAGGTAGTAGTTGCTGACTGCCGTTGCCGCAGGGACGGGCGTTTCATCGAGAACGTCGGTACCTACGACCCGAACAAGAACCCGGCGGTGTACAACCTGGAAGAAGGGAAGACTCTTGAGTGGCTCGGTAAAGGCGCACAGCCTACCGACACGGTCAAGCAGATCCTGAAGAAGGTCGGTATCTGGGAGAAGTTTGTCTCTCCGGCCGCTTAATTCCTGTTAGTTCCGGTCAGCCGGATATCCCACACTACAGAGGATAGCGACATGAAAGAGCTTGTTGAGACCATCGCCAAGGCACTTGTTGATGACCCGAGCCAGGTGCGAGCCACCGAGGAGTTGGAAGAAGAAACCAACGTAATCAAGCTGACCGTCGCAAAAGAGGACATGGGCCGTATCATCGGCAAGGAAGGACGCACTGCAAAGGCGATCCGCACCCTGTTGAATGCTGTTTCCACAAAGGACAACAAGAAAGCGATCCTGAAAATTGTAGAGTGATAGATGTCCGGTAGTAAAAAATTATTGATTGGCAAGATCCAGGGGACGCAGGGGATCAAGGGACAGTTGCGGGTCATTCCCTTCGCGGGGGATGCTTCCAGTATCTCGCAACTGAACGAGGTCTTCCTGAAGTCTCCGACAGGCGCCTTGGAGCCGTTCGCGGTGGTTTCCGCCAAGGCGCACGGCAAAAGGGTGATCCTGACCCTCAGGCCGTTTGACAACATAAACCAGGTGCTGCACCTGGTCGGCCGAGAGATCTATGCCGACCGGGTGTCGCTTCCGGAACTCCCCGACGACGAGTTCTACTGGTCCGACCTCCTGGGGCTCCAGGTTGCAACTTCGGACGGGGAAGAGCTGGGAGAGCTGGTCGACATCATCGAGACCGGCAGCAACGACGTTTACGTGGTGAAGAAGGACGGGCGCGAGGTGCTTATTCCCGCGCTCGAGGATGTCGTATTGTCGATCGACCTGGCTGAAGGGCGCATGACGGTCTCTCTCCCGGAGGGGCTGCTCGATCTATGAAATTCGACATCCTGACCCTGTTCCCGGCCATGTTCGAAGGGCCGCTGACGGAGAGCATCCTGAAGCGGGCCAGCGAGAAGGGGCTCATAGAGGTCGCGCTGCACAACATCCGCGACTGGGCCTTCGACAAGCATGCCACGGCCGACGACTCCCCCTACGGCGGCGGCGCCGGGATGGTGATGAAGGTCGAGCCGATAGCCGGCGCCATCGAGGCGGTGAAGGCGAAGCACCCCAACTCGAAGGTGATACTGACCACTCCCTGCGGGCGTCCTTTCAACCACCAGGTTGCCGAGGAGCTTTCCCGCGAGGAAGGTGTCATCATCATCTGCGGCCGCTACGAAGGAGTCGACGAGCGGGTGCGCACCCTGTTCGTGGACGACGAGATCTCCCTGGGGGATTTCGTGCTGACCGGCGGGGAGATCGCCGCCATGGTCATCGTCGATGCCGTTTCCCGGCTGGTGCCGGGCGTTTTGGGCTCCGAGGAATCGGCGCAGTACGATTCATTTGCAGACGGGCTTCTGGAGTACCCGCAGTACACGAGGCCCCCCGAATTCAGGGGTGAGAAGGTTCCCGACATCCTCCTTTCCGGCAACCACGCCGAGATCGCCAAGTGGCGGCGCAAGGAGCAGATGAAGAGGACGCTCGCCTCCCGTCCCGAGCTCCTCGATGGGATCGAGTGGAGCAAGGCGGACAAGAAACTACTGGCAGAGGTCGGCATAGGCACCTCGGAGAAGGTGACTAAATGACCTCAGCAGAAAACTTCAGCATCGCGCTGGTTCATTACCCGGTGTACGACAAACACAAGGACGTGGTCGCCACCTCGGTGACCAACCTGGATATCCACGACATGTCACGGCTGGCCCGGACCTTCGGGCTGGATCGCTACTACATCGTGACCCCGGTCGAGGAACAGCAAAAGCTCGTTGAAAAGGTGAGGGAGCACTGGCTTACCGGCTGGGGTTCCACCTACAACCCGAAGCGCAAGATGGCGCTCGAAACGCTGCAGCTGGAAGTGTCGGTCGATACAGCCGTCGCCGACATCGAGCAGCGGACCGGCCGCAGGCCGAAGGTCGTTGTCACCGGCGCCACCGGCCGCGACAACAGTGTGACCTTTGCAGAACTCAAGGCGCTCATCGACGCAGACCCGCAGCAGCCCTATTTGCTGCTGCTCGGGACCGGATGGGGGCTGATCGAGCAGGTCTTCAACAAGAGCGACCTGGTGCTGGAGCCGATCAGGGGGGCTGGTGATTACAACCACCTCTCGGTGCGCTCCGCGGCGTCGATCATGTTGGATCGGCTGTTCGGGCGGTAGAGAAACAGGGGCTAGAGGCTGGGGGCTAGGGGCTGGATGACTGGCCGCCCGGTTGGTTTTCGTAGCAAAGCGGCACGGCTTTACGCCAAAATGTATTAAAAATCTTGCAAGACTAGAGGTTACAGATAAGGGAGGAAGTACGATGAACAAGATTGACATGATTGAAATGGCACAGATGAAGAAGAACATTCCCAAATTCATTCCTGGCGACACCATCAAGGTGCAGGTGAAAATCGTTGAGGGCGACAAGAGCCGTATCCAGGCTTTCCAGGGCGTCTGCCTTGGCCGTCAGAACGGCGGGATCCGCGAGTCCTTCACCGTTCGCAAGATCTCCAACGGCGTCGGCGTTGAGAGGGTGTTCCCGCTGCACTCCCCGTCCATCGAGGCGATCGAAGTAGTGACCCGCGGCCAGGTCCGTCGCGCGAAGCTCTACTACCTGCGCAAGCTGCGCGGCAAGGCTTCCAGGATCAAAGAGCGGAAATACGTCGCCGGCCAATAACAAGGCTCACAGCAAAAAAGCCCCGGTCACGTATGCGGCCGGGGCTTTTTTTGTTGAAATGCTTGCCACGGGCAACCTTCCACGAGATCGCGTGCGGTCACGTTCCCACCCCCAGGAAGGGGAGGGACAGGGAGGGGGCGCGTAGCGACTCGCTCGGGCAAGGCTCCCCCCCTTTCCCGAACTCCACCCTCCGGGGGAGGAGTGAGCGCGGCGGGGCTATACGCGTATGTTTCTCTGCGGCAAGGGATTGCTATGACAGGTCTTTTCCCCGACAACCCGGGTGCTCCCATCGACATGCTAGCCCTCGAGGCGCAGGCGCTTCGTCGCGGCTACTGCCGGATAGCGGGGATTGACGAGGCCGGCCGAGGACCGCTGGCGGGGCCGGTCGTGGCCGCCGCAGTTGTACTTCCCTCCGGAATGCTCCTCCCCGGGGTCAACGACTCCAAGCAGCTCACCGAAGAAAAAAGGGAGGAGCTCTTCGATGTCATTCACCGCGAGGCGCTCGCGGTCGGTGTCGGCATCGGCGATCATGCCCTCGTCGACAGCATCAATATCCTACAGGCGACCCTCAGCGCCATGCGCGACGCGGTCCGGGCCTTGAGCCTAACCCCCGATTTCCTCCTCATCGACGGCATCTCCAACGTCCCTATGAACATCCCGCAGCGCACCGTGAAAAAGGGAGATTCCCTGAGCCTCTCGATTGCGGCCGCCTCGATTATCGCCAAGGTCACCCGTGACCGGATGATGGTGCAGTACGACGTAGAGTACCCTGGCTACGGGTTCGCGAGCCACAAGGGGTACGGCGCCGCTTCGCATCTGGCCGCCATCACAGAGCTGGGACCCTGCCCCATCCACCGCAAAACCTTCAGCGGCGTGAAGGAGCACCTTCCTCCCCTGCCCGGCAGTGACACTGCGGGACCCTCCACTGGCTTATTCTCTTTCTGATCAAGAGCTCGCTAAAAGAATCTACAGTTTATTCATGTGCCGGCTGAACTAGCTGCTACACTGTTGTGATGCTTTGCCGTACAGTGACATTTCATCAGGGGTGGCCATGTCGGATAAAAGCAGCAACAGCTCTCTCGGCGGAATAGGGGAATCCATTGCGGTCACCTACCTGAGGGGGCAGGGCTTCAAGATAGTGGAGTGCAACTTTCGCAGCGTCTGCGGTGAGGTCGACATTATCGCCAGAGACGGCCGCGAACTCGTCTTTGTAGAAGTGAAGTGCCGCAAGAACTATAACTACGGTGTGCCGCAGCTGGCGGTGACGCAGTTCAAACAGCGCCAGATCTCCAAGGCAGCCCTGGTTTGGCTTTCCAAGAAGAAGCTGTTTGACGCCGAGGCGCGCTTCGACGTGGTCGCCATCGTGCTGCGCGAGCATGAGCTGCCGGTGATAGAGCACATAAGAAACGCGTTCGAGCTGGCTTACTAGTCACAGACTGGCGTTTGACTGAAATGTTATCAACAGGAGGAAGCGAGATGCAGGCAGTACACGTAATCTACCGGTTGGCGATTTCACTTTGGCTCGGGGGTGCAGCCCTCTTCACCTTCGTGCTCACCCCAATCTTGTTCCGCTCTGAGAGCAGGGACGTGGCGGGGCGCATCGTCGGACTTTTCTTCCCCGGCTACTTCCGCTGGGGGCTTGCCTGCGGCGTCATTGCCCTGATCTGCCGGATCATCATCACAAGCAAATCCAAATACCTGGCAGCCGCCATCATAGTGGCGATGCTGCTCCTCTCCTCCTTCCAGGCTTTCTACATCGAGCCCAAAGCGGCCGAGCTGAAGCGTCAGATCGTCTCCTTCGAAACGACCTCCAAGGACGATCCCTTGCGCCGCGAGTTCGCCAAGCTCCACGGCGTCTCAGCCGTCTGCAACCTCTCGGTCATCGCCGGAGGAGTGGTGCTGGTGATCCTGCTTTAGCCTCCTTGAGTGGAGAGCAAAGGTGAGCGCTGCACCAATGAATAAAGCCTCTCCTAGAATCTTTCAGATTTTGTCAGTGGCTAAGTGGTTTTAGCCATTGACGTTTGCAAAGACTCTCCCGCTGTGCTAGTAATGAGAAAAAAATTGCGGAGAAGCTCATGGATTTCACCGTTGCCCTGGCCCAGATCAAGCCGAAGTTGGGCTGTCTGGACGACAACATGGCCCTGGTAGAGGCCGCCATAGAAAAGGGGATTGCCGCAGGAGCCGACCTGATCGTGTTCCCGGAGCTCGCGCTCACCGGGTACTTCCTGAAGGACCTGGTCCCCGAGGTGGCGCTGCGTCTCGACGCCCCCCAGATAGAAAAACTCAAAACCCTGTCAAAGCGGATCTCCATCGCCATCGGCTTCGTCGAGGTCTCCTCCGATTTCCGGTTTTTCAATTCTGCCCTTTACCTGGAAGAGGGGGAAATCCGCCACGTGCACAGGAAGGTGTACCTGCCGACCTACGGGCTGTTCGACGAGCAGCGCTACATGGCGCGCGGCGAGCGGTTGCGCGCCTTCGACACCCGCTTCGGCCGGGTCGGGATGCTCATCTGCGAGGACATGTGGCACCTTTCGGCCCCTTACGTCCTTGCCATGGACGGCGCCATGACGCTCCTCTGCCTGTCGTCGAGCCCCGGGCGCGGCGTGAGCGGCACCGAGGGTTTGGGATCGGCCGCCGCCTGGCAGAAGCTCACTTCCACCACGGCGATGTTCCTCAACTGCCGCGTCTTCTACTGCAACCGCGTGGGGTACGAGGACGGCATCAACTTCTGGGGAGGCTCCGAGGCTATTTCCCCTTCGGGCGAGGTCACCGACCGGGGAGCGATCCTTGAAGAGGACCTGGTGATCGCCAAGGTGGACGGCGGCGCGCTCAGGCGCGAGCGGATCTTTTCCCCGATTATGCGCGACGAGAACCTCGCCATCACCGTGAAGGAGCTCAAAAGAATCGACAGGGAGAAAGAGTACTGATGGGTGCCCTTAGTGTTAATACGGCGCTCTTGCGCCAGATCCTGGTCGGCTTCGTGCGCGACGAGGTTTGCAAGGTAGGACTTAAGAAGGGTGTGCTGGGGCTTTCGGGCGGGATCGATTCCGCGCTGGTCGCCTACATCGCCGCCGAGGCGCTGGGCCCGGAGAACGTCTACGCCTACTGCATGCCGTATCGCACCAGCAACCCGGAGAGCGAGGCGCACGCCCGCCTGGTCGCCGAGAGCCTCGGCATAAACTTCAAGGTGATCGAGATCACCGGGATGGTCGACGCCTATTTCGACCTCTACCCCGAGGCGAGCAACATGAGGCGCGGCAACAAGATGGCGCGCGAGCGGATGACCATCCTCTACGACCACAGCGCCGAAGTGGCGGGACTGGTGCTCGGGACCAGCAACAAGACCGAGCTTCTGCTGGGCTATGGTACGCTCCACGGCGACATGGCGAGCGCGCTCAACCCCATCGGCGACATCTACAAGAGCCAGGTGTGGGAGCTTTCCGAGGCGATGGGGGTGCCGCACGAGGTGATCGAGAAGAAGCCTTCGGCGGACCTGTGGGCCGGGCAGACCGACGAGCAGGAACTGGGTTTCACCTATCGCGACGCCGATGAGCTCCTCTACCGGATGGTGGACCAGCGCATGAGCCGCGAAGAGTTGATTGCCGCCGGTTTCGACGCGCAGTTCATCGACAACGTGCACAGGAAGGTGCAGGGCTCCCACTTCAAGCGGCGTCTTCCCATCATCGCCAAGGTCTCCAACCGGACCATCGACCGCGACTTCCGTTACGCCAGGGATTGGGGGAAGTAGAACCGGGGCTAGGGACTAGGGGCTAGGGACTGGTAAAACCAGCCCCCCCTTGGCCCCTAGCCCCGACTTTGGTTCACTAGCCCCTGGTCCCCCGCCCCTAGCCCCGCTTTGCAGGTTTCATATGTCCGGAACTCTTTACATCGTAGCCACGCCGATCGGCAATCTCGAGGACATCACCTTGCGCGCCCTGCGCATCCTGAAGGAGGTGGACCTGGTCGCGGCCGAGGATACCCGCCACTCCAGGAAGCTCCTCACCCATTTCGGCATTTCCAAGCCGCTCACCTCCTACTTCGACCACAACAAGGACCTGAAGGGGGACCAGATCCTGGACCGGCTCCGAGAGGGACAGAGCGTCGCCCTCATCACCGATGCCGGGACACCCTGCATCTCGGACCCGGGCTACCAGCTCGTGCGCGACGCGGTCGCGGGCGGGATCTCCGTGGTTCCCATTCCCGGCGCCTGTGCCGCCATCACCGCACTCTCGGCCTCGGGGCTTCCCACCGACCACTTCAGCTTCGCGGGTTTTCTTCCCAATAAGCAGGGGAAAAGGCGCGAGCGGCTGCAGTCGCTTGCCGGCGACAGGGCGGTGCTGATCTTCTACGAGTCGCCCAAGCGCCTCCTGGCGACCCTGCAGGACATGCTGGAAACCATGGGGGATCGAGAGGTCGTGGTGGCGCGGGAACTCACCAAGATGTACGAGGAGTTCCTGCGGGGGAGGCTTTCCGCACTGGTCATGCAGGTGCAGGAAAGGGAGATCCGGGGGGAGGTGGCGATCCTGGTCACCCCCGCGGAGGAGCCGGAGGCAACGGACGCGCCAGGGATGGAAGAGTTGCTGCAGAAGTATCTTTCTTCCGGGGAGATGACGTTGAAGGACGCCGTGAAGAGGGTGACTTTGGAAACGGGCCTCCACAAGAGCGAGGTCTATGCGGAGGCCCTGAGAATCAGGGGGTAGGTCAGCAGAGCTTGCTGCCGTTTGGGACTGTACGCTCGGGGACGGCGAGGACGATGTCGCCGTTTGCGTCGGCAAAGCCGGTGATGAGCACCTCCGAGAAGAAGCGCCCGATCTGTTTCCTGGGGAAGTTGCAGACCCCGATCACCTGCTTTCCCACCAGCTCTTCCCTCTGGTAGTGCTTCGTGATCTGAGCGCTCGACCTGCGCACCCCAGCCTCGCCGAAATCCACCAGCAGCTTGTAAGCCGGCTTCCGTGCCTCCGGGAACTCCTCCACTTCCAGCACGGTCCCCACCCGCAGCTCCACCTTTTCGAAATCGTCCCAGTTTATCTCGGCCACGTCACTTTCCCCCTGCCGCAAAGAAGCGTTTGAAGGCAGCAACGGTGCGCTCCACGTCCGCGCTGGTCACGTCCAAATGCGTTGCCAGTCGTATCTGGTCCCCACCGCCAAGGATTATCCCTTCCGCGGCTAGCGCCTTGCGCAGGGAATCGGCCCTGCCGGCCGGTGGGGTGACGAAGAGGATGTTGGTGCGCGCAGGGCTCACCAAAAGCTCCTCGATGTGGCCAAGGCCCGCGGCCAGAAGTTCCGCGTTCTCGTGGTCCTCGGCAAGGCGCTGCACGTTGTTCTCGAGTGCGTGGATGCCGGCCGCGGCCAGGATACCCGCCTGGCGCATGCCGCCGCCGGCCACCTTGCGCCAGCGGCGCGCGCGGCCGACGAGCTCACGGCTGGCGCAAAGGACCGTGCCGGCAGGGGCGCCCAGCCCCTTTGAGAGGCAGACCGAGACCGAGTCGAAACGGGCGGCGATGGTGCCGACCGGGACCCCAAGGTACACGGCCGCGTTGAAGACACGGGCACCGTCCAGGTGCAGGGAAAGCCCGAGGCTTTTCGCCAGTTCCGCAGCCTTCTCCAGGTAGTCGAGGGGCAACACCTTCCCCCCTTGGGTGTTCTCGAGGCAGAGGAGCCTCGTCACCGGGTGATGGTAGTCCGACGGCTTCACGGCGCGTCGCACCTTGTCGAGGTCGAGGGTTCCGTCCTCTTCGAACTCGATCGGCTGCGGCTGAATCCCGCCGAAGATGGCCCCGCCGCCCCCCTCCCACCGGTAGATGTGCGCGTCCTGCCCAGCGATGTACTCGTCGCCGCGGCCGCAGTGGGACAAAAGGGCAAGGAGGTTCCCCATGGTCCCGGTCGGGACGAAGAGCGCCGCCTCCTTACCCAGCAGTTCTGCAGCCATCGATTCCAGCCGGTTTACCGTCGGGTCCTCCCCGTAGACGTCGTCCCCCACCGGGGCTGCTGCCAGTACCTGGCGCATCGCCTGAGAGGGCAATGTCACCGTGTCGCTTCTCAAATCCACTTTCTTCATCTGCTCCCCTATCAGCGCTGCTAATCTTTGCTGCGGTACTTGTTTTCCCAGATCTTGTCTTTAACGGTGACGGCCACCCCGTGGTCGCCGTTGGCGGCCATGTGCCTAAGGATCATGAAGGTGGTTTCCACCTCCTCCGGGCGCGCCAGGGCCATCGCCATTTCCTCGCAGGTGAATTCGCGGTTGGGTTGGCGCCTCAGCATCTCGACGATTTCACCCTGCAGCTTGAGCACGGCTCCGGCAGCCTTTTTCCCCGCCTCGACTCCGGGCTGGTGGTAGGCGTTCACGTTGACGAGCGAGGCGTACAGCCCCACCGCGCGCTCGTACAGGGCGATGAGGGCTCCGATGCCGGCCGGGGAGATCTCGCGGACGGTGATAGTAACCGATTCCCGCCCTTTTTCATAGAGGGCGGACCGGGTCCCCTGGAAAAAACCGGACAGGTAGTCGCCGGAGGTGGCACCGGGCTCCACTTCCATGGACGGTCCCTCGCGGTCCTTGAGCACCTCGATGAAGGTGACGAAGAAGTTGTGCACCCCTTCCCGCAACTGCTGCACGTAAGCGTGCTGGTCGGTGGACCCCTTGTTGCCGTAGACGGCGACCCCCTGCAGAACCTGCTTGCCGTCGCGGTCCAACTCTTTTCCCAGGGACTCCATGATGAGCTGCTGCAGGTAGCGGGAAAACAGAAGCAGCCTGTCCTTGTAGGGGAGCAGCACCATGTCGCGTGCGCCCTTTCCCTGGGTGGCATGGAACCACGTCAGGGCCAGGAGGGCGGCGGGGTTGTCACGGGTGACCCGGGAGCGCGTCTTTTCGTCGCAGGCGCGGGCTCCGGCTAGCAGCCGGTCCACGTCGATCCCCTGAAGCGCTGCGGGAAGAAGCCCGACCGCCGAGGTGACGGAGGTGCGCCCGCCGACCCAGTCCCACATCGGGAAGACCCCGAGCCAGCTCTCCCCGGAGGCTGTTGCGTCCAGCTCGCTGCCGCTGCCGGTCACGGCCACGGCATGCGCCGCGAAGTTGAGGCCGGCGCGCTCGAACCCTTGGCGCGCCTCCAGCATCCCGTTGCGGGTTTCCTTGGTGCCGCCGCTCTTGGAGATGACCACCACCAGCGTCTGCTTGAGCGCCGCGCCGATCCCGGAGATGACCTTGTCCATCCCGTCCGGGTCGGTGTTGTCGAAGAACCAGATCCGCAGCAGATCCCGAGATCCGCCCAGGCTGTCAGCGACGAACTGCGGTCCCAACGCAGAGCCGCCGATGCCGATGATCAGGAGGTCGGTGAAGCGGTGGCCGTCGGGTGCTGCGATGTTCCCCTGGTGCACCGAGGCGGCGAACGCCTTGATCGCGGCCAGCGTCGAGACGATTTCCTCGGTGAGGGCCGGCTCCGGGGCCAGTTCCGGAGCCCGGAGCCAGTAGTGACCCACCATGCGGTTTTCGTCCGGGTTGGCAATGGCGCCCTGTTCCAGCGCCTCCATCTCCTGGTAGGCCTGTTGCAGACGCGGCTCCATCTCCTCGAAGAACCCGTCCGGGAAGTTGATACGGCTGGTGTCGACGCTTAGCTCCAGTTCGGGGTCGTGGTAGAGCAGGTTCTTGTACCGCTGCCAAAGCTGCTGTTTCTGCATATGGCCTCCGCTGCTTTTGTTAGTCTGGTGGAAGGTCAGCTCTCATGTGCGTCGGGGCATGATAGCATGGATTAAATTTTATTCAAGTATGAGCAGCGCCGGCGCTGTCACTGGAAGGGCGGGTTTTGCACATGTAACAGCCGGCTGTGCAAGGTGTGAACAGGAAACCGGTCGGCCGCCCTCCTTTTCCCGGCGCCTCTTTCCATAAAAGACATGCTACGACGGCACTTTAGCCGGAAGGGGGCGGCAGCGCTGAACTTGGTACGGCTTATGTAACGGATAAGCCTACCAAACGGCAGCCCTGCCTGGCGCAGGTGCGGCTGGCGCCGGTCTGGAACCGATCGGACTGGTATGCGGAGGTGAGGCATGGAAGGCAGATTTGCAGGTGCGAGCGCGGACTGCAGCAGCAACGGGTTCGGCGCCATGGAGGTGGTGCTGGTGAAAAAGCAGCCCAAGGATTCCGCGGAACGCATGGCGGTCGTGTTGACCCTAGGCAACGATCCCGACATCTGGCGCCTGGTGAATGAGGATATGGACAGTATCGCGAACAATCTGGTGAGGGTGAAGCAGATGAACAGACAAAACCCGGTGCATGTGGACGAGAGCGCGCAGCTTTTCAAGAAGAGCCTGGAGCCGTTGTTCACGCTCATTTCGGCGACCTCGCAGCAGCACGTCATGGACAAGTTGTCGCTGTCGCTTAGAAAGGCACTGCTTTTAATGGCGATGGAGCGCTACCACTGCAACACCGACAAGATCTGCCGGGCGCTTGGGCTCAGCAAGAGCAAGCTCGAGAAGGAACTGAAGCGCTGCGGGCTCTGGAACCGCGAAAAAGAGGCGGCCTGAGCGGGGGGTGCAAAAAGTTGCCGGCAGTAAAAGGGGGGGCGTCAGCCCCCTTTTCCGTTCTCTGCCGCGGGCTAGGCGTGTTTCCGCCCATGAAATGCCTTGAATAATGAGAAAGGATTTGCTATGGTGATCCGTCTTTCCAAAGCGAACCCACCTTGGAAAATCCGGCGTAATTTCGAAGTGTTAAGATCTTTTAAGCGTGTCGATCCTGTCGCGCGCGCATAGTACCGAGGCCTCTTATGGATGCAGCGCTTGCCCTTATCGGCGATGACCTGAAAAACGTGGAACTGCAGTTCAAGAAGGACCTGCAGTCGGATGTCCCCCTGATTCGCAAGGTGGGTGAGTATGTCCTATCCAGCGGCGGCAAGCGTATCCGCCCCGCCCTGGTGCTGCTGGCTTCCAGGCTTTGCGGCTACGGCGGCGATCGCAGCGTCCCTCTGGCAAGCGTCGTGGAGTTCATTCACACGGCAACCCTTTTGCACGACGACGTCGTCGACAACGCCAACCTGCGCCGCGGGCTCGCCTCGGCCAACACGCTTTGGGGGAACGAAGCTTCGGTGCTGGTCGGCGACTTCCTCTTCTCCAAGTCGTTTTCGCTCATGGTGGCTGACGGCGACCTGCGCATACTGAAGGTGCTGGCGGACGCCACCACGATCATCGCCGAGGGGGAAGTCCTGCAGCTGGTCTGCACCAGCGACCTCGACATCACCATTGAGCGCTACATCGAGGTGGTCCGGAGCAAGACCGCGATCCTGCTCTCCGCTGCCTGCGAGGTGGGGGCCATCCTCGGGGAGGCCGACCCGAAACACAGGCAGGCACTGGCGGATTACGGCATGGATCTCGGCATCGCCTTCCAGTTGATGGACGATACCCTCGACTACACTGCGAGCGAGGAGCAGTTCGGCAAAAGCATCGGCCACGACCTTGAGGAAGGGAAGATAACTCTCCCCCTGATCCACACCCTCAAGAAGTGTACGGAACAGGAACGAGACCTGATCGCTTCGGTGGTGGAAAAGGAACTCCTCTCCGACGAGGACTTCGCCCTGGTGCTGGAGCTGGTGCAGCGCTACGGCGGCATCGAGCACACCGTGGCCTCGGCCGGGGAGCACGTACTCCTTTGCAAACAGCACCTGGAGAAATTCCCCCCCTCCGCCACCCGCGACGCGCTGGCCGAACTGGCCGAGTACGTCGTCACCCGCGTCAAATAACCGTCACGCCGAGCCGTCATTTAACGGCGTCACATCCCGCAGGGTACGAAAAATAACCTAGTTTAACAATTGAATCGATCCATTAATGAGCACCGTTTAATCGGTGCTCATTTTGTTTAACCTGAGTAGTGCTGACTGTTTGCCTCTTGTCCGGGCGCATAGGCGCTCTTGCCAGCTTCCTTGGTCCGCTTTTTGCTGATGAAAATTCATTCAATAGGAATGAGTAAGATCGGGGGGGACCGTGGACGAAGAGATGCTGCTACACTCAACTGAGTTGGAAGTCAACGGCGAGACTTTTAGCATCAACATTTTCTGCAGCTCAGCGGGAAGGTTCTTCGCCAAGACCTGCCTGGGTGAGGACGACTACATCATCACCGACGGCTCTTCACTTCCCGAAACCTTACAAAAACACGAGAACCTGCTCCCGCTGGCGATCGGTACCCGCGAGCTTACCCAGAGCTACCTGGGGTACCCGCGCAGACCCAGGGGGCGCCGGGTCTAGCACCGCCTGGGTCGTTTCTCGGCTGCGCCGTTTCCTGATGCATCTTTGCCGCATCGGTTGGGAACGTGCGCGCCTTGGTTTCAACCTCCCAGGCTCAGCTTGCTGGTCCGCTCGCTGCCAATCCCCCCCAAGAAAGAAACGCTTCTCCCTGAAACAAGCTCTCCGGCCGTCCCCCAATGACCCGCTTCGCCCCCCGTGTTCCTCCCTGTTCATTATAAAAAGGTTGCCCTGAACCTTTAAATCAGTTAAAAATTGACACTGGCGCCCGCTCCAGTCTCAGGCGCCCTTCCAGGACCTATGCCCGCAAAAATACTAGTCATAGACGATGACAGTTCATTAAGACGCGTGCTCGAGTACAACCTGCAGCAGGAGGGGTACGACGTCTACACCGCCGCCGACGGCGAAGCCGGGCTGCGGCTCTTCGCCGAGAAGCTGCCGGCACTGGTCATCACCGACCTGAAGATGCCGGGCAAAAGCGGTTTCGAGGTCCTCTCCGCCATCAAGGAGAGCTCCCCCGCCACCGTGGTCATCGTGCTCACCGCTTTCGGCGCCATCGATACGGCTGTCGAGGCGATGAAGCTTGGGGCCTTTCACTACCTCACCAAGCCTTTCAACCGGGAGGAGCTGAAGGTTACCGTCCTGAAGGCGCTGCAACTGCAGGGGCTTTCAGAGGAGAACCGGCTGCTGAAGGAAGAACTTTCCGGGCGCGCCGAGTTCAAGAGCATCGTCGGTACCTCACGCGCCATGGAAGGCGTTTTTTCGGTGGTGCGCAAGGTGGCGGACACCGAGGCCACCGTTCTCATCACCGGGGAATCGGGAACTGGCAAGGAACTGGTGGCCCGCGCCATCCACTCCGGGAGCTCCCGCCGCGGCGCCCCCTTTATCGCCGTCAACTGCGCGGCCATCCCCAAGGACCTTCTGGAGAGCGAGCTCTTCGGCCATGTGAAGGGGGCCTTCACCGGGGCGATCCGCGACAAGGAGGGGAAGTTCCAGCTGGCCGACGGCGGCACCATCTTTCTGGACGAGGTGGGGGATCTTCCCCTGGAGCTGCAGCCCAAACTGCTGCGCGTCCTGCAGGAGCGCGTGGTCGAACCGGTCGGCGGCACCTCGCTGCAGAAGATTGACCTGCGCGTGGTGGCGGCGACTAACGCTGACCTTGAGCGCTGGATCGTGGAAGGGAAGTTCCGCGAGGACCTCTACTATCGTCTCTCTGTGATCCCGATCCAGCTCCCGCCTTTGAGGGAGCGGGTGGAGGATGTGCAGCTTTTGCTGCGCTACTTCTGCGCCAAGTTCGGGGCGGAAGGGGTGAGCTTCGACAAGGAGGCGCTGGAGCGGTTGCAGGCCTACAGCTGGCCGGGCAACGTGCGCGAACTGGAAAACACCGTCGAGCGCCTTTTGATCATGCGCGACAGCGACCGGATCGGGGTCGCCGAGCTCCCTGAGAAGATTTCGGCCACCTCCCCCCCCTCCGAGGGGGGAGTGCTCAGGCTGCCGCCTGGAGGATACTCGCTCGAACAACTGGAGCGGGAGGTGGTGCTGGAGGCGCTCACCAGGTGTGACTGGAACCAGACCGCGGCAGCCAGGTTTCTGCGCATACCGCGCCATACCCTGATTTACAGAATGGAAAAATACAATATAGTGCAACCGGGGAGAAAGTCATGAAACGTATCTTTTGGGTACTGTTGCTTGTAATCGCTGTGGCGGTTTCCGGCTGCTCCAAGAAGGAGGTCCCGGCGCAGGAAGGTGCCGCCGCCCCCGACTTCACCCTGCAGGACCTATCGGGAAAGCAGGTGCAGCTTTCTTCGCTCAAGGGGAAGGTGGTGCTGGTTAACTTCTGGGCCACCTGGTGCCCCCCCTGCCGCGAGGAAATCCCTTCCATGGTGAAACTGAACCAGGTCATGCAGGGGAAGAACTTCCAGATGCTCGCCATCTCCGTGGACGAGGGTGGCAAGCAGGCGGTGCAGGAGTTCTTCCGGCAAAACGGCGTCTCCCTCCCGGCGCTCTTCGACACCGACGGCAGCGTGTCCAGGCGCTACGGCACCACCGGCGTTCCCGAAACCTTCATAGTCGACGGCAAGGGGATAATCAGGAAGAAGGTGATCGGCGGTGTCGACTGGAGTGCGCCGGAGGTGCTCCAGTATCTCGAAGGGCTGATGCAGGGTAAATAGAGCACCAAGCGGCGCCGGGGGCAGGCGGGCGTTGCACCAAAGCCAGGAGGTACAGCCATGCAAGCGCAGAACATCAGCATAATAGGCGCCTTCGTCGCAGGGTTGTTGTCGTTTCTTTCCCCCTGCGTCTTGCCGCTTATCCCCTCCTACATCACCTACATAACCGGGCTGTCCTTCGCGGACCTGCAGGCCGAGCACCCCTCCCACAAGGTGCGCCAGCAGACCATCATCCACTCGCTGCTCTTCATCGCGGGCTTCACCTGCGTTTTCGTGCTCCTCGGGGCCTCGGCTACCTTTCTGGGGGACTTCCTGCAGGAGCACAAGACGGCGATCAGGCGCATCGGCGGGGCCTTGATCGTCATCTTCGGCGTCCACGTTTCCGGCCTGTTCGACATCGGGCTGCTCCTGGGTGAGAAGAAGCTGACCCTGCACCGAAAGCCCGCCGGCTACCTCGGGAGCTTCGTGGTCGGCGTGGTCTTCGCCGCTGGGTGGACCCCCTGCATCGGCCCCATCCTAGCCACCATTCTGGCCGTGGCCGCAACCGAGGGGCGCGGCGTATGGCTGCTCCTTGCCTACTCGATGGGGCTCGCGATCCCGTTTTTCCTCGCTTCCCTCGCCCTGCACCAGTTCCTGGTGTTCTTCAAGCGTTTCAAACGGCACATACGTCTGTTCGAGATCATCACGGGGGGCTTCATGGTGATAGTCGGCATCCTCATCTTCACCAACTCCCTGGTGGTGATCAGCAGGTACACCAGCGCCTGGTTCGGAGAGTAGCAGGCCCAGCCTGCGGCAAACGACCGGGCCGAAGGAGATGTCGTGGCCTCTCCCTTTTCCATTCAACTCTCCGTTGCCGACCTGGGAACCACGGAGGCCTTTTACGCGGGGATCATCGGGCTGCCGGTGCACCGGGCGCTTACCGCGGTGGGGGCTCCTGAGCACCTGGTGCTGACGCTGGACGGCTGCAAGGTCTACTTCGTGGAGGATGACGCGGTGGGGCAGCTGCACCCGATTCTGGAGGCACGCCTGGAAGGGTTCCCCAAGGGAGTCGGCATGACGCTTCATCTGAGCGTCACGGGGATAGAAGAGGTGTACCAGGAGCTTCTGGAGGAGGATCTGGAGATACTCTACCCGTTGCAGCAAAAGCCCTACGGCACCATGGAACTGTGGTGCTTCGACCCTGACGGCTACCTCGTGGTTCTGGAGGAATCGCTGCGCTAGTGCGGGGTCAGGGCGCGCTGATGGTGAAGAGGCCGCTCTCCTCTCCGTTCGGGTTCACCACCTGCAGCCGTATTTCTTTCGGTGTCGGGTCGTAGGGGTGGCGCTCGTAGACCATCTGGTTGCAGCCGAGGTAAATCAGCCGCTCCCTTTCCGTAGCCATCTGCTCTCCCGTTGCGACCCGCTTGCCGTCGGCCACCAGCACCGAACTCTGCTGGAAATTCTTCCCCGTCAGGACCAACTCGTAAGCGCTCACGAACTCACGCCCTATGGAGACGCTGGCTATTTCGGGCTTGGCGTCGATGAAAAGTGCCAGCACCCCGGACCCTGCGTCGGAGGGGTTCTTTACCTGCACCTGGTGCAGCCCGGCGGCGACGGCGGGTGCGGTGAAGGAGAGCGCGGTCGGGGAGATGAAGCGGGTGGTGAGGGCTGCTCCGTCCAGAAAGACGCGGGCCCCGCTCTGGAACTTCGAACCGGTCACCACTACCTCCCGCTCCCTTCCGGTTGAGCAGGCGGTGACCGTGTCGGGGGAGAGTGAGAGCGCAACCGGTTTCTGAGGCTGCAGCGCGAAGTTGAAAGCCCTGCTGGTGCTGCCGTCCTCCCGCTTCAGGTAGAGCGCGTAGACGCCTGGGGGGAGGTCGGGAAGCTCCACGGTGAGCAGCCGGTTTCCCACCAGCGTCGCCGGGAGCTGGCGGCTGCCGAGGAAAACGCCCGTACCACTGGTGAAGCCGGTCCCGTTAAGGGTGACGGTGGTGCCGGGCTCGCCCTGTGCCGGGATGATGGACAGGACGCTGAGCGGCGGGGAAGTGACAGGCGCCGGCTTCTTGGGCGCGGGGCCCTGCGCGGCGGATATTAAAGGCAGGAGCAAGGGGACCAGCAGTATGAGCAACGATTTGCGAAGCATGCGACCCTCCAATGAATCGATTTGACCACACACCACATTGTCGATTCCCGCCCGTCAGTTGTCAATCGTAAGCGACAGCCACGCGCCAGCCACGAAGAAGATGAAGTTGGTCGCCCACGCCGCCACCACGGGCGGCAGCAGCCCCACCTGCCCCACCGAGATGATCACGGAGTTGACGATGACGTAGAGAAAGCCGACCCCGATGGAGAGGCCGACGCCGAAGGCGATCCCGCTCGACCTCCCGCCGCGCAAGGCGAAAGGAATCCCCAGAAACGCCATCACCGCGCAGCCGAAGGGCATCGAGATCCTGCTGTGCATCTGGGTGACGTACCTGGTGGGGTCGTAGCCGCTGGCTCTGAGCTTCCTGCAGTAGCGGGCAAGCTCCACAAGCGACATGCTGTCGGAAAATTTCCCCAGCGTCTTCAGGTCGGCGGGCTTCAGCTGGAGCTGGACCGGCAGCTCGCGGTACTTCTGCGTTGCCGTGATCTCCCCGCCGCTGAACTGCCGCACCGTCACGTCCCGGAACACCCACCCCTTGGGTCCCAGAAGCGCCATGTCCGCTTCGGTCCGCTTGAGCGGCTCCCCGGTCTGAGGCTGGAGCTCCCAAAGGGTGATCCCCTTCAGTTCGTTTCTCGCCGGCTCGAAAAGGCTCGCCCTGAGCACCGTCCCTTCCTCTCTGAACCAGATGTTCTGCTGCCGGAAAAAGGCGCTGGGGCTTTTCTTCTGGATCAGCACCTCCTGTATGTAGGTGCGCTGCGCGAAGCTCTTGGGGAGCACGAACTCACCTATGGCCAGCACCCCGAGGCTCATCAGCACTGAGATGACCAGGATAGGGAGGCTGATGCGGAAGAGACTCACCCCGCAGCTGCGTATCGCGGTGAGCTCGGAAGTGAGCGACAGGGTCCCCAGGGTGAGCAGCGTCGCCATCAGGACGGCAAGGGGCGCCGCGTCGATGATCATCTCCGGGATCTTGGTGATGAAGAAGAGGGCCAGGTGCTTCCAGCTTGCGCCGGCGCGCGTGAAGCGGGAGACCTTCTCCATGAAGTCGACTACCAGGTAGATGGTGAGGAACGAGCCCAGGCAGAGCGAGAGCATCTTCAGGTAGGCCTTCGCTATGTAGCGGGTGAGGATGGTCATCGTTTCCCCCCCTTGCCCAGGCGTCCCCGCAACGCCTCCTTCAGGCGCGGGTAGAGGTAGAAGATGGGAAGACGTTCTTCGTCGGCCGTTTTCTTGAACAGGTAGATACCCGCCAGGAGGAATACGAGGTTCGGGCCCCATCCGGCTGCAAGCGGCGGCAGCATGCCCCGCTCCCCGAGCGTCTTGAAGGCGGAGAGGGCGACGTAGTAAAGGAGTATGACGCCGATGCTAAGGGAGAACCCGGAGGCCTTCCCCGAGCGGCGGTTCTGGATCCCCAGAGGTATGGCCAAAAGCGTGAAGACGAAACAGGAGAAGGGGAGTGCCAGGCGGCCGTGGTATTCGAGGCCCCTGGAGAGGATCTCCTTTTGCTGTGCTCCCTTTGGGGGGTGAAGCAGCTCGTCGAGCGTCATCTCGCTCGCCTTCCTGGGGGCCTTGCTCCCCCCCTCGGCGAGCGACACCCTCAGGTTGTATTCCTGGAACTGCACCATCCGGTACCCCCCCTTTTCCTCGGCGCGGTGGATGGATCCGTTACGCAGCTGGAACTCCATGGAGTTCGATTTGGGGTCGGAGACCAGCGCGCCGGTGGAGGCGAAGATGGTGGTCGGGGTGCGGGGATCCCGCTCGTCGTGAACGATCACCCCACCCATGGTCTGAGCCTTGGTATCCAGGGTCTGGGTGTAGATGACCATGTCGGGGAAGGCGTTGTTGAAGACCTTCTCCTTGATGGCGATCCCCGCGCTGCTCTGGGCGATCTCCACCATGAGCTTCTTGAAGCCGGAGTTCCCCCAGGGGACGGCGTAGACGGTGACCCAGAGGCAGGCTAGGGTGGCGCAGGCGGCGAAAACCAGGGGGGGCGGGAGGAGCCCGTAGAGACTGATGCCGCAACTCTTCATGGCGGTGATTTCGCTGTCGCCGGAAAGGCGGCCGAAGGCAAGCAGCATGGCGAGCAAAAGCGCCATCGGGATGGTGAAGAGCCAGAACGGCGGGAGGAGGTATGCCACCATCCGGACCACGTCGCCGAAGGGGACCCCCTTCTCCACCACCATCTCCGCCAGCTTGAGGAAGCGTCCCATGAGGAGCACGAAGGTGAAGGTCACCATGCCGACCAGGAAAGGGGGGGGGATTTCCTTGAAGATGTAAGCGTAAAGGGTCTTTTTCATGAAGTTCGGCATGATACCGCAGATGGCGCGCGAAGTAAAGGAAGGACAGGGGCCTTGAGGATCTTCTGGATCCTATTGGAGCTTGACCTTTGTTTTCGCTTTGGGTAAAAGGGGGACATGGAAAATAAAGACATAATCAAGAAGGCGTTGCTGTTTTCGGGGCTGGACGACGAGTACCTGGCGGAGGTTGCCGCCATCGCCGTACGCCGCGCCTTTGCCAAGGGAGAGACCCTGTTCACCGAGGGGGAGAAGGCGGAAGGGTTCTACCTCCTCGCCTCGGGCGCCCTCAAACTCTGCAAGATCTCCCCGGACGGCAGAGAAAAGGTGCTGCACATGGTGCACCCCATCGAGACCTTCGCCGAGGCCGCCTTTTTCGGCGACGGCAAGTACCCCGCCGAGGCGCGCGGCGTCGAGAAGGGGGAGGTGTTCTTCTTCTCCAGAGGCGCCTTCATGGGGCTGTTGGAGCGAAACCCGCGTTTCTCGATGAACCTGATCGCCTCGCTCTCCATGCTGCTGCGCCGCTTCGCGCACCAGATCGAGGAACTCTCCTTCGCCGACGCTCCCGCGAGGGTCGCCTCCTACCTCATCGAGCTCGCCGCCAGGAAGAGCACCAGTTACCAGGGAAAGACCTACTTGGAGCTGGACATGCGCAAGGGGGAGCTCGCCTCCCGCCTGGGGACCGTGAGCGAGACCCTCTCCCGCACCTTCAAGAAGATGAAGGACGAGGGGGTCATCGAGATGGACGGCAACAAGGTGACCATTATGCAGATGGAAAAACTGAGGATGATCGCGGGCAAATAAGACCCGCATTCCCTAATCGCCGCCCCGCATCGCGCGGCGACAAAGTTCGCAACGGCACGTTTCCTTGTAGGAGGGAACGTGCCGTTTTTGTTGATTCCAATTTATTAGTTCCGGTCCCCGTCCCCTCCCTTCAGCACCCCCTCCTTCCCAGGTCCGCCGCCTCTCACGGCGCAACCGGCGCCCCCGGCACGGAAGCCGCGCTTCAAGCGTTTGAATCTAAAATATTAATTAACATTTTTATCGAAAAGCGCAGAATGCGCTTGATATGACGAAAGAGGCTGCTATAATTTGCCCGTTTCCGCGGTGTCCAGATCATGAAGTTGGTTTCCTGGAGGTAGCTTGGATTGGGAATGTTGCTGGAGCAGGGAAGAGGTCGAGCCGGAGAACTGCCCCTATGTGGGGGAGGGGGAGGAGGATCTTTACACATCGCACCGCCGCAGGGTGGTGGAGAAGTGTGTGGAGTGCCCCCGCTTCAAAAACGACCTGGCCCGGATGAAAGGCTCCGGTTCCCCGCTCTCTGACGTCCTTCCTTTCATACTGACCGAGTTTCAGGAACAAAAGGCGCAGATGGAAGCGATGCTGAGCTTTTTGAACAGCAAGACCCGCGAGATCAAGTTTCTGCGCGAGGTCGGCATCGTGCTGCAGACCTCCCTCGACCTCGACGAGGTACTCTCCATCGCCATGACGGCGATCACGGCGGGAAAGGGGTTCGGCATGAACCGCGCCTTCCTGCTCATGACAGACAAGGAGCGCCGCCACATCCGGGGCTACCTCGGCGTCGGGCCCCGCGACTACGAGGAGGCGTGGCGGACCTGGGAGGACATCGGCCGCAGCAACTTCACCCTCAAGGAACTGGCGCGCGACTTCCAGAAGACCAAGCTCAGCTACGAAAAGGTGAAGTTCCACGACATCCTGAGCCAGCTCACCGTGCCGCTGGCCGACCAGGGGCACATCTTCAACCGCGCCCTGCAGGGGAAAAAGCCCATCCTGGTGGAGAACGCGCTGAACAACCCGGACCTCGACCGGGGGCTGGCCCGCATACTGGGCGTCGACTGCTTCCTCATCATGCCCCTCATTTCCCGTAACCGCCGCATCGGCGTGATCATCGCCGACAACTGCATCACGCAAAAGCCGATCACCCTGCAGGACATGCAGTCCCTGGAAACCTTCGCCTTCCCGGTCGCCTTCGCGCTGGAGCGCGCCTCGCTCTACGAGCGGCTCCAGGAGGAAGTCGCCAAGCAGAAGTCGGCGAATCTGAAGCTGCGCGAGCAGCAGGAACTGATAGTGAAGATGGAGAAGATGGCGCTGGTGGGGAAGATCACCTCCAGCATCGCGCACTCGATCCGCAACCCGCTCATGGTGATCGGCGGCTTCGCCCGCACCCTTTTGAAGGGAAGCGCCGAGGACGACGAGAAAAGGAGCTACCTCGAATCGATCGTGCGCGAGACCCGGCAGCTGGAAGACGTCCTGTCCGAAGTGCTGGATTACTCGGAGTCGCTCTTCCCGGTCACCGACTTCTGGGACCTGAACGAGCTTGTGACCAAGGCCCTGGCCGAGCTGGAAGGGGCCATGGAGCAGGCGGAGGTGGTTTGCCGCCAGGAGCTCTCCTCCGACCTTCCCATGGTGCGCATCGACTACAAGCAGATCAGCTACTGCCTGAAGACCATCACGTCTACGGCGCTGGCGTGCATGGAGCAGGGGGGGGAGCTCACCGTGGAGAGCTTGAACGACGGCGACGGCGTGATGCTGCGGATCAGCGACAGCGGCAAGCCCCTGACCCAGACCGCCCAGGAGGCGCTCACCGCACCGTTTTTCCAGACCCAGGAGCTGGGGGAGGGGGGGGGGCTTTCCCTTTGCAAGTCGATCCTGGAGCGCCAGGGGAATTCCCTGACCATATATAGCCGTCCCGGCGGCGGCAATACCTATAGCATCAGGCTCTTGACGAGAAAGGAGAATATCTGACATGGCAAAACTGCTGGTGGTCGATGACGAGGCGAATATCAGGCTTTTGTACGCGCAGGAGTTAAGCGACGAAGGTTATTCCGTGGTGACTGCCGCCTCGGCCCTGGAGGCGGTGGAGAAACTCGAATCTGACAGCTTCGACCTGGCCGTCATCGATATCAAGTTGAAAAACGAAAGCGGCATCGAGCTTTTGCAGCGCATCGTCAAGGAGCGGCACACCCTCCCGGTGATCCTTTGCACCGCCTTTTCCTGTTACAAGGATGACTTCTCCGCCTGGCTTGCCGACGGTTACGTGGTGAAGTCGAGCGACCTGCAGGAGTTGAAGGACGAGATCTCCCGGGTTCTTGCCAAGAGGCAGAAGGCGGCGTTTACCTGACCCGCGATCCTGCCCGGCCCTTAAGCTCAATCTTAATCTGACTTTGCGGTTATCTCTGGAGGGTTTCTATGAAGGCAGTCATTATGGCGGGAGGATTTGGCACCCGCATGCAGCCGCTTACCTGCAACATCCCCAAGCCGATGGTTCCGCTGATGAACCGTCCCATCATGCTTCACATCGTGGAACTTTTGAAGAAATACCAGATCACCGACCTCGTCATGCTGCTCTACCACCAGCCTAGCGTGATCAAGAACTTCTTCCGGGACGGCGCCGACCTTGGCGTCAGGATCACCTACGTCACCCCCCTTGAGGACATGGGTACCGCGGGGGCGGTGAAATGCGCGGAGAAGTACCTGGACGAGCGCTTCCTGATCATAAGCGGCGACCTGCTAACCGACTTCAACCTGCAGAAGGTGATCGACTTCCACGAGAGCAACAAGGCCCTTGCCACCATCACCCTCACCTCGGTGAAGGACCCGCTGCAGTTCGGCGTGGTGATCACGGACAAGGAGAAGCGGATCACCCAGTTCCTGGAGAAGCCGGGGTGGGGCGAGGTGATCTCGGACACCATCAACACCGGGATCTACGTGCTCGAGCCCGAGATCTTCAAGTACATCCCCGAGGGGGAGAACTTCGACTTCTCGCAGGACCTCTTCCCGCTCCTCTTGAAGAAGAAGTCGGCGCTCTTCGGCTTCCCGGTCAAGGGGTACTGGCGCGACATCGGCAATACCGACTCCTACCGCGAGGCGCACCACGACATACTGAAGGGGAAGGTCAGCGTCAAGGTGGACGAGTCCCGGCGGGAGATGGCGGGGGCGGACCTGCGCCTTGGGCTCGACGTGAAGCTCGGTGAGGGGACGGCGGTCGAGGGGACCGTGGTGGTGGGGGACAACTCCCAGGTCAAGGGGGGCAGCCAGATCAAGGACAGCGTGATCGGACGCAACTGCACCATCGAGCCGGGGGTGAAGCTCTCCCGCGCCGTCATCTGGGACAACGTCTACATCAAGAAGGGGGCTAAGATCACCGACTGCGTCATCTGCAACAACGTGAGCGTAGGCCCCGCCACCACCATGGAAGAGGGTGGGGTAGTCGCAGACGACACCTCCATAGGCGAGGAAAGCTACATCAAAAGGGACGTGAAGATCTGGCCCCGCAAGGTGATCGAGTCCGGCTCCACCGTGACCGGCAACCTCATCTGGGGGGAGCGCTGGAAGAAGTCGCTCTTCGAGGGGGAGATGATCAAGGGGCTCACCAACATCGAGCTCACACCGGAGTTCGTGGCCAAGCTCGGCTGCGCGTACGGCACCTCGCTCCCCAAGGGGAGCCACGTCCTCGTCGGCCGTGACGCCACCCTCTCCTCCCGCATGCTGAAGCGAAGCTTTTTGGGGGGGATCCTCTCCGCCGGGGTCAATGTGCGCGACATCAAGATGGTTTCGCTCCCGATCCTGCGCTACAAGCTGCGCACCTTCGGCGAGGTGGGGGGGGTGCATTTCCGCCAGTCCACCGATGATCCGGCCACCACCGAGATCGTCTTTCTGGACGCGGACGGGCTCGATTTCTCCTCCTCCATGGGGAAAAACGTGGAGAGGATCTTCTACAAGGAAAACTTCAGGCGCGCCCATTACATGGAGCCGGGGGGGATCACCGAGCTGCCGCAGGTGATGGATTTCTACCGCGAGGGGTTCTTCCGCGGCCTGGACCAGCAGGTGATCAGGGGGGCAGGCGCCAAGGTGGTGATCGACTTCAACCACTCCCCGGCGGGGCAGATTCTGCCGCAGATACTGAACGATCTGGGGTGCGAGGTGATCGGGCTCAACACCTACCTGGACGAGCAGCGCGGCGCGAAGACGCTGGACGAGAAGCCGAATTCCCTGCAGCAGCTCGCGAAGATCGTGGTGACGCTGGAGGCAAGGGCCGGCTTCTGGCTCGACCCGACCGCCGAGGAAATCGTCCTCGTGGACGAGACCGGCAGGATCTACGCGCCGGAGGAGCTCCTCTGTCTCATGACCGCGCTCATGCTGAAAAGCGGCGCCCGGGGCGCCCTTGCCGTCCCGGTCTCGGCACCTTCGGTCATCGAGCAGCTGGCTCAGGAAAACGGCTCTTCTGTGCGCCGCACGAAGAGCATGGAGCGCTCCATGATCGAGGCGTCCATCTCGCCGGAGGTGATCATGGCCGGATCGATGGGGGGGCGTTTCGCCTTCCCGAAGTTCCAGGCGGCCTTCGACGGCATGTTCACCGTGGCGAAGACCATCGAGCTTTCCACCGCCGTCGGCCTACCCCTATCCAGTGTCCTGAAGGAAGTGCCGCGCAGCTCCTTTTTGCAGGGAAAGGTCCCCTGCGTCTGGGAGAAGAAGGGCGGGATCATGCGCAAGATGAGCGAGGACAGCCTCGACAAGGAGGCGAGCTTCATCGACGGCATCAAGGTCTCCTTCGTCAACGACTGGGTTCTGGTGCTGCCGGACCAGTACCAGCCCGTGATCCACGTGGTCGCCGAAGCGAAGGAGCAGAGGCGGGCGGAGAAGCTCCTCGCTGAGTACATGCAGAAAGTGGAAAACTGGAAGAAGGAGCTGGGCCAATAGCGTGCTTGGGGGCGGGGCGGCAGGGGCGCCAGCCGCCGCAAAGGGGTGATGATGACCGAGCCACTGTACGTGTCGTTTCTCTGGCACATGCACCAGCCTTTCTACAAGGATCCGGTCCGGGGGGAGTACGTCCTCCCCTGGGCCTACCTGCATGCGGTGAAGGACTACTACGACATGCCGGCCATCGTCGATGCGGTCGAAGGCGCCAAGGTGGTGTTCAACCTGGTCCCCTCGCTTTTGGAGCAGATCCTCGACTACGCCCAGGGGAAGGCGGTGGACCCGTTCCTGGCCCGCGCCCGCCGCTCGCCCGCCGAGCTCGACGCGGCCGATCGGCTCTTCATCCTGGAGAACTTCTTCTCCGCCAACCGGCGGCGCATGATCGAGCCGCACCCCCGCTACCGGGAGCTTTTCGCGCGGGCCGGGGAGGGCGCCCCGGGGGCGGCCGCTCTGCGCCTTGACTCCTTTTCCGACCAGGACCTCCTGGACCTCCAGGTCTGGTTCTACCTCACCTGGACCGGCGAGGCGGCGAGGCGGCGCTTCCCCGTCTTCAGGGAGCTGATCCGCAAGGGGGGCAGTTTCACCCAGGAGGACAAGGACCTGCTCTTCGAGGCGCAGCGCGAGCTGATCTCCCAGGTGATACCCCTTTACAAGAAGCTGCACCAGGAAGGGAAGGTCGAGCTTTCGGTCACCCCCTACTTTCACCCGATCCTGCCGCTTCTTTGCGACTCGGGGATCGCGCGGGTCGCCCTTCCCAAGGCGAAGCTCCCCAGTATCCCCTTCTGCTACCCTGAGGACGCAAGGGCCCAGTTGCTGCACGCGATCGCCAGCTTCGAGCGCCTCTTCGGCTTCCCCCCCACGGGGATCTGGCCCTCGGAAGGGTCGGTGAGCGACGAGGCGCTCGGCATCATGGCGCAGACGGGGCTTTCCTGGACCGCTTCAGACGAATGGGTGCTGGCCCACACCCTGCCGGGTGGGCTCGCGCGTGAGCGGGAGCCGTTGTACCACCCCTACACCTTCAGTGAGGATGGCCGCGAGATCGCTCTCTTTTTCCGGGACCAGGGGCTGTCGGACCTGATCGGTTTCAGCTATTCCCAGTGGGAGACGGAAAGGGCGGTTGCGGACTTCGTGGGGCGGGTGAAGGAGGTCAGGCAGCGCAGCCGCCAGGCGCAGGTGGTGCCGGTGATCCTCGATGGCGAGAACGCCTGGGAGCACTACCAGGACAACGGCTTTCCCTTCCTCTCCCGGCTCTACGCGGCCCTGGCGCAGACCACCGGGGTGAAGCTCGCGACCTTCTCGGAGGTGTTGCGGCACAGCGGCGAGCGGCGCGTCCTGGAGCACGTCCATCCTGGCTCCTGGATCAACGCCGACTACGGCATCTGGATCGGGAAACCCGAGGAGAACCTCGGCTGGGAGTACATCGCCAAGGCGCGTGCCGCGGCGGTACAGAAAAGCCCGGCGGTGGCGACGCTTCTGGCCGGGGGGGAGAGCGGCGACGAGGCCGCGCGCCAGGCCTGCATGGCCCTTTACGCGGCGCAGGGGAGCGACTGGTTCTGGTGGTACGGCGACGACCACTTCTCCCCCCACGCCGGAAGGTTCGACCTGCTGTTTCGCAGCCACCTGATGAGCGTCTACCAGCTGCTGGCACTCGAGGTCCCCGACGAACTGCACCGGCCGATAAAGAAGGAGCGCCCGCCAGGGTTCGTGCGCGCTCCCGCGGGGCTGGTCACCCCGTCCATATCCGAGGTGGGGAACGACTACTTCGAGTGGCTCTCGGCGGGGCTCTACGACCTGACCCGGCAGGGGGGAGCGATGCACCACAGCGACAACCTGTTGCAGTCCTTCTACTACGCCTACGATCTGGAGTACTTCTATTTCCGCATCGAGGGAGTGCAGCCGCTGGAGACAGTATTGCGCCCCGAGGACTCGCTCTCGCTGCACCTGCTCGGCGCCGGGGAGTGGCGCCTGGACGTGCAGTTGGGGGAGGGGGAGGGGGAGTTGCAGGTGCTCAAGGACGGGACCTGGCAGGGAAGCGGAAGCATCGGCCGTTATTTCCTTGGGCGCAGCGCAGGCGCGCGAGTTCCGCTCTTCCCCCTGTGCCCCGGGGGGGAGGGGACGGTGCTTTGCTACCTCTGCGTTACCCGCGCCGGGACCGAAGTCGGGCGCTGGCCCGCCGATGCGGCGCTGCCCCTGGTCTGCACCTCCCCGGAGTCGGGATGCGAGGCTCATTATAATCATTAACAGAAAAACCTTTACCTAATGGAACTATTAATCTAACATATCCCTTATAATTTCAGGGTCTTAGAGGTTTTACATGAAGATTTTGTTTGTGGCGTCGGAGGTCACCCCCTTTGCCAAAACCGGCGGTTTAGCCGACGTGGCCAGCGCCCTTCCCAAGACGCTAAAAAATCTCGGCCATGACATCCGCATCATGATGCCCTTCTACACGGTGGTGGAGCGCGGCGGTATGGCGGTGCGCAAAGGGAGAAAGAGCGCGTCGGTCATGGTTGACGGCGTCGAGAAAAAGGGCTTCCTGCGTCAGGCCTCCCTGGGGGAGATACCGGTATACCTGATCGAGAACAAGGAGTACTTCTCCCGCGAAGAACTCTACGGAACCCCCAGCGGCGATTATCCCGACAACGCCGAGCGCTTCTCCTTCTTCTGCCGCTGCGTGCTCGAGCTCTTGAAGAAGATGGATTTCCGTCCGGACATCATACACTGCCATGACTGGCAGACCGCGCTGATACCGCACTACCTGAAGCACGAGAGGAAGAACGACCCATTCTTCGCCAGAACCGGGATCGTCTTCACCATCCACAACCTGGCCTACCAGGGGCTCTTCCCCAAGGAGGAACTCAACTCCATGGGGCTCTCCAGGGAGTGCTTCACCATCGACGGCCTGGAGTTCTACGGCAAGGTGAACCTCTTGAAGGGGGGGATACTGAGCGCCGACCTGGTCACCACCGTCTCCGAGGCATACTGCCGGGAAATCCAGACCCCTGAAATGGGGTGCGGTCTGCATGGCGTGCTGCAGACCCGCAAGGAAGACCTGGTCGGGATCCTGAACGGGCTGGACTACGACGAATGGAACCCGGCCATGGACAAGGAGATCATGAAGAATTACAGCCATGCCTCCCTTTCCGGCAAGATGGTGGACAAGATCGGGCTGCAAAGACTGGTGGGGCTTCCCAGCTCCCCGGAGATTCCGCTCTTCGGCATGGTGTCGCGCATGGTGGCGCAGAAGGGGTTCGACCTGATCGCGGAGCTCCTTCCGGTCATGGCCAAGGCGCCGATGCAACTGGTTCTTCTGGGCAACGGCGAGGAGCGCTACACCAAGGCGTTCAACGAGATAAAGGCGGCCGGCGCGCGCAACATAGCCTTCACCAGCGGCTTTGACCATGCCTTGGCGCCCAAGATCTACGCCGGGGCCGACATGTTCCTCATGCCTTCCTTCTTCGAGCCATGCGGACTCGGGCAACTGATCGCCATGCGGTACGGGACGGTGCCGGTCGTGCGCCGCACCGGGGGGCTCGCCGACAGCGTATTCGACCCGCAGGACAACGACAAGACCCCGAACGGGTTCGTCTTCGAGGAGTACACCGCCGACGCGCTTTGGGAGGCGATGAGCCGGGCCATGACCGCCTACAAGGACAAGGTGTTCTGGAAAAAGTTGATGCGCCGCGGCATGAGCAGCGACTACTCCTGGCAGCACTCGGTGCATAAATACCTGGAGCTCTACAAGAGGGCTCTGCAGCGCAAGGGGGGCGAAGCGTGAGTTTGGGGCACGACGACCTGGATGAGCTTGCCAACGAGGTTCGCAGGCTGATCGAAAGCAACAAGGCCTTTTTGGAGCGGGTAACAGACGAGGATTACGACGACGAGGAAGAGGCGGAGCTCGCGACCGATGAGGCCGAAGATCCGGAGGATTACGAGGAACTTTGATAGTTGGGGCAGCTGCCCCGGTACAATATGAAAAGGCGGCGCCGGGATTGTCCGGTGCCGCCTTTTTTTTCCTTGTCCCCCGCAGCCTTGGCGTCAGGGGATGGCGAGGGGGATTACTTCGCCGGCGGCTCCTCCGGGACGATTTCGCCCGGCGCAAGTTGCACCGGGGCGGTCTTAAGCGGCGCGGGTGCCGGTGCGGCCGGTGCGGCCGGTGCGGCGGGAGCAGGCGCAGCTGCGGTCGGGGCCTGCGGCGCTGCGGGCGCTGTCACCGGGGACAGTGCCTTGGCCGGGGCATAGCCTGCGGGAACGCTCACCGGAGCTGGAACTTCCTTCTCCTTCTCCTTGGCGAAAAGTGGCTTGTAGGTCTTCAGGAGCGCGAGCATCTCGTCGAACTGGCGCGCGTAGAGGACGGAAACCTCCGGCGCGTTGGCGATGGCGGAGGCCTCGGTCTTGGCGAAGGCGGCGTTGACGCCGGCGACGGTCTTGAACTTCACGTCCACCTTCTCGCTCAGGTTGGCAGCGGCCTCGTCGAAGTCGGGGTACTGCAGCGGGAAGAACAGGGGGAACGACAGCGATGCCCTCCTGAAGTTGGGGTACTCCCAGACGGTGTTCCCTTCGCGGTCGATCATCTGCGCGGTCATGATCAGGTAGTTGAAGTCCGTGTCCAGGTAGGAGAGGTAATTGCTGGAGAAGACCTTACCCTGCCTGGTTAGCCCGCTCACGGCGACGAAGAGGATGGCGTCGAGCCCGTTGTCCGTCATCAGCTGCGTCAACTCGTCCTTCTTGTAGAAGTACTTGTTGTAGATGATCCCCGCGTCGTCCCGTCTCTCCTTGTTCCAGGTGAGAGTGGAGAAGAGCCGCGCCGGGTCCCCGTCAACCTGCCTGACCGCGTAGAATATGCCGGTCCCCCGCAGTCGAGCGATAAGCTCCTTCTCGTTCCTGGCGTTGTAGGTCCGCACCAGCGAGACTATCGCGTCCTTGTTCGGGTGCCTGATGTCGGAGTCGGGGTCGACGAAGATCGGGGCCACCCCGATGGTCTTCACCTTCTTCTCAAGCGTCTCCTGCGGGATGTTGTAATAGTTGTGCGCGCAGCCAAACATGGTGCAGATCGCTACGGCCAACAGGGCCAGCTTAAAAAAAGTCCGCATCTGGATGAAGCCCTCCTCTAACTGGTTCTAACTTCCATGCCGTCTTATATCAGAACCTTACCGTAAGTGCCACAGCTTATTGCTCTTCCTCCAGCATGATGAATCCCACCTGCCTGCCGGTATCCCCTCCGTCGCGGCGGTAGGAGAAGAAGAGCTCCTGGTTGCAGCTGACGCAGAGGTCGCTGGACTGGATCTGGTCGGCGCGAAGCCCGGCATCCTTGAGCAGCAGCCGGTTCGCTTCTCCCAAATCGAGCAGCCATTTGCCGTCTCCCTGCTCCTTGGCGGCCAGGTCCCAGGCGGCGCCCGCTTTCTTGAAGGCGTCGCGGACCGGCTGGTCCACTTCGTAGCAGCAGCCGGAGATGTGCGGGCCGATGGCTGCGCGGATGTCCTTGCGCTCGCAGCCAAACAGCGTGGTCATAGCCTCCACCCCTTTGCCGACTATGTTCCCCACAGTTCCCTGCCATCCGGCGTGCAGGGCCGCCACCACGCGCTTAACCGGGTCGTGCAGAAGGATCGGGACGCAGTCGGCGACGCAGATGGCGATCATGATCCCCGGCTGGTTGGTGACGATGCCGTCGCATTCGAGCTTCAGGAAGTGGGAGAGCTCAGGGTTGGGGGCGTCGATCACCAGCAGATCGGTCCCGTGCACCTGGCTCACCGTAAGGAAGCGGTCCAGGGTGGAGCCGAGGCTTCGGGCCAGAAGGCTGCGGTTTCCTTCGACGTTGTGGGAGGAGTCGAGGGTGTTGCTCCCGAGGTTCAGCGAGTTGTACGGCGGGCGTGAAACACCCTCGTGGCGGGTGGTGAAGCCGGCCACGGCTCCGCCTGCGCTGAGGGCGGGTTTCAGGTACTGGATCTTTCCTGCCTTTTGCATTTCCATGTATGACACCTCTTTTTATGTATATAAGGGGTGATGCCAGGGAGCCGGGTCCAGGAGGCGGTTGGTTTTACCAGCCCCCAGTCCCTAGCCCCTAGCCCCTGTTCTTTTCTTCCAGGTAAGCGACGATGCCGGCCATGTCCGCGGGAAGCTCCGTGTCGAACTCCAGGTACTCCCCGGAGACCGGGTGCAGAAAGCCTAGCGTCTTCGCGTGCAGCGCCTGCCGTCCCATCGACTTGATCATCTGTTTGAGCACCGGGTCCTGCACGCCGGACAGACGTCCCGTGCCGCCGTACACCTCGTCCGCCAGAAGCGGGTGCCCGGCCTCGGACATATGCACCCTGATCTGGTGGGTGCGGCCGGTCTCGAGCCTAAGCCGTATCAAGGTGATGCCGGGATAGCGGGCCACCACCTTCCAGTGGGTCACCGCCGTCTTGCCGTGGCGCGCCTTGGCGGACATCTTCTTGCGGTCGGTGGGATGGCGGCCGATGGTGGACTCGATTTTCCCCTTGTCCTCTTTGGGCGAGCCGTAGACGAGGGCCAGGTACACCCTTTTGATGGTGTGCTCCTTGAACTGTTCGGCGAGGGCGTTGTGGGCCCGGTCGCTCTTGGCCACCACCAGAGTCCCCGATGTGTCCTTGTCGATGCGGTGCACTATGCCGGGACGCAGTTCCCCGCCTATGCCGGAGAGGTCCTTGCAGTGGGCCAATAGCGCGTTCACCAGGGTCCCTTCCGGGTTGCCGGCACCGGGATGCACCACCATCCCCGCCCCCTTGTTCACCACCACCAGCTCGGCATCCTCGTAGAGCACCTCGATGGGGATCTCCTCGGGCTGGGGCTCTGCCGGCACCGGAGGCGGTATCACCACCTGGACCACCTCGCCCCCCTTCAGTTTCAGGGCGGGTTTTTGTTTTGCGCCGTTGACGGTAGCAAAGCCTGTCTCGATCAGCCTTAGCGCCGCCGAGCGGGTCACTTCGGGGATACTGCGGGATATGAAGCTGTCCAGCCGCTCCGGATCGGAGTCGCTGGGGAAGGTGAGTTCAATCGGTTCCATTGCCTGTCGGTTCTCCAGGGAGTAGGACTCCCGTTAAAAAAAACGAGGGCGCGTTTCTAAAGGAAGCGCGCCCGGGGTTATAGCTGCACTGGGTAAATTGCTGCTTGCCTACCAGATGGTGGATTCGATCTTCCCTGCCCGCTTGATCAGCACATCGACGACAGCTATGTCGAATATGTTGGATTGCGCCAGTTCGGTACTGACCCGGGACTCAAAATGTTCCCGCCCCTCGGCCAGCTGGTCGTTCAGCACTTCGAAGATGTTGTCGTCCTTGATCCCCTGCTCCACTTTCTCACGGTTGTAGAGGGCCACATCCGAAACGATGGCTCTGGCGAGTCTTCTGGCATGGTCTGGATTTTCAATGAGACTCATTGGATCGCTCCCCGGTGCTGAATGTCAGCAACGCACTATACGCAGTTTTTCCCCAAGATTCTATCTTAATTTTAGGGCGAAGTAGATGCTGGCCGAGCCTCTCCTGACCAATAGCGCCACGGCGCCGCGTTTGCTGGCGTCTGCCATTGCCCTTTGGTACTCGGCGAGGTTCTTCACCTTGCGCTGGTTCACAGAGACGATGATGTCGCCGCGCTGGATGCCGCTCTCCTCCGCGATCCCCCCTGGTTCGAGGTCGCTTACCACCACGCCCGTAATGCCGCGGGAACGCATCTCCGCCCCCAGTTCCTCGACCGAGAGCCCCAGTGCCCCAGCTTCCCGATCGGCCGGTCTCTGCGCCTGGGCCTGGGCGCTGTCGGCAGGAGCGGTGATTATCTGGACGTTGATCTTCTTGCCGTCGCGATACAGTTCCACCGGGACCTTCTTGCCGATGGGGGTTTCGGCGACGAGGCGCTGCAACTGGCGGACGTCCTTCACCGTTGTCCCGGCAAAGCCCGTGATGACGTCGCCCTGCAGGACGCCGGCCTTCGCTGCGGGGCCGCCAGGCACTACATCGTTCACCAAGGCTCCGTATGCCTTGGGAAGCCCGAAGGAACTCGCCATCTCCTCGGTGACCGACTGGATCGAGACTCCGAGCCAGCCGCGGCTCACGTTCCCCTTACTGATCAACTGCGTCACCACCTGCTTCGCCATGTTGACGGGAATGGCGAAGCCGATACCCTGGCCGGCGGCGACAATGGCGGTGTTGATCCCGATCACCTCGCCGTAGATGTTGAGCAGCGGACCCCCGGAGTTGCCCGGGTTGATGGAGGCGTCGGTCTGGATGAAATCCTCGTAGGTCTCTATTCCCATGTTGGACCTGCCGGTCGCGGAGACAACGCCTACGGTCACGGTCCGGTCCAGCCCGAAGGGGTTACCGATGGCTATGGCCCACTGGCCTACCTGCAGCTTGCTGGAGTCCCCGAGTACTGCTGCCGGCAAAGGCTCCTTGGCGTCGATCTTGATCACCGCGATGTCCGTCTTCGGGTCCGACCCGATCACCTTTCCCTTGTAGACGCTTTCGTTGGAGAGTTTGACCTGTATGGTTTCAGCGTCTCGCACCACGTGGTCGTTGGTTACGATATACCCTTCCTTGTTGAGGATGAAGCCGGAGCCTAAGCTGTGCTCCCTGCGGTACTGCGGACGGACGCTTTCACCGAAGAACTCGTCGAAGAAAGGCGACGACTCGAAGAATGGGCGTACCAGCTTTTTCTTGCCTATGGTGGAGATGTTCACCACAGAGGGGGTTACGGTCTTCACCAGCGTGGTGAAGGCCTGCTGAGTGATCAGTATGTCCTTGGGGACTTCCTGGACCGGCGCCGGGACGGTTTCCTTGCGGCCGGATTCGTAGAAGGAAGCCTGCTCCTTTTTTTTGCAGGCAATCATTAACGTGGAGACGATGAGGCAGACAGCGAGGAGTCTGATGCTTTTCATTTGTCGCTCCTTGGGATGGTGCTCGGGCAGGAAGTGTAAAGGCTAGCCAAAAAAAGGATTGATGTCAACCCCTTCCGCCGCTTCGGAGGTGAGAGGGGGTGGCTGCAAATACCCCTTGACGCCAGATGGCGTTTTGCATATATATTCATGAGGGTCATATCCGGGAGGGGGAGCCGTGCAAGAGAAGATAAAGCAGGAAATCAGAGAGATGAAGCTCGGTGAGAAGGTGCGTGGTCTGCGCCAGGAACAGCGGCTGACGCTCCAGGCCCTTGCCGACAT